>CALGLN010000047.1 GCA_937930835.1 uncultured Desulfomonile sp. | reverse complement strand
CAAAAATGTTGTTTGTTTTTATACTATAAGATAACTTTGAGTTAGATCGCTCAGGCGAGCTTTTTCACGATTCAATCAGGAGGAAATAATGGAATCCGTTGAAGCATGGAAACCATTTGAGAATATCGAAAATAACCAATGGCAAGAGGCTGAAAAGTTCAATATGCCCAAGGGAGGTTTGGTGATTGGCCATTTACTCCCTGATGTTCCCGAAGAGATCATTCATGCGGCGGGAGCTTTTCCAATAGCGATCGAAGGGGCTTCCAGCCCTATTTCTCTTTCGGCTGCTCATATTCCCGCGTATACCTGTTCGCATGTTATGGGAACGCTTGACCTGGGGCTTTCGGGAAAACTGGATAAGATGGATGCCCTGGTCATACCTTATGTTTGCGATTCCACCAGGAATCTTAGCCACTTGTGGAAACAGCTTTTCCCCGGAAAACCATCAGAGCTGCTTCGTATTCCCAAACGACTCCAGTTTGGCGGAGCGCGTGAATATCTTATCAACGAATATCAGAGACTCTACAAATGGGCTTGCGATTTGTCAGGAAATGAGCAGGATCCAGCCAGACTTATCGACAGCATAAAGCTTTACGAAAAGAGCCGGTCTTTACTCAGGAAGGCCTTCGAGAAGCACCAATCATCTCCGGAGGTATGGAATGTTTCCAGGCTCAGGTCACTTTTCAATTCCGCAATGCGGTCGGATCGCTCGAAGCATATAGAATGGATGGCCGCGCTGCCGTGGGATTCACCTGATGTGACAAACCCATCATTGGAACCCGTCTACATCAAAGGAAAGGTGTGGGATCCTCCCCAACTGGCTGAAATCATGGATCAGCTTGGCATTAGCCTTGCCGAGGACGAGACTGCCGCCGGACGCAGATCGGTAATGGTAGAAATTGAGGCCAATGGCGACCCGTTTGAAATGCTTGCGGACCGAAGTTTGGCGACCATACCATATACCGGTTACCATGTTGAACCGACAGGGCTGGTTAACGACTTCGTGCAAAGGGTCAAGGATTCCAAAGCTAGTGGCGTAATTATACTGAATCCCAAATTCTGCGAGGCGGCAGCTTTTGACACACCGGATTTTGTGAACGCATTGAACAAGGAATCCATCCCAAACCTGGTCCTCGAGACATCCGCTCGTAGCTTTTCCATTGGTCAGTTACGGCTTCGATTGGAGGCTTTCCGCGAAATGTTGGGTATGGAGTTATAGTCCGGTAGTCTGAAATACATGCCCAGGACCGGCCATCTTTTGGAAATTATCGGCCAGGTCTTCCAAACCCGGCTAAGGACCTGTTCGTGTTGCTGATTCTTAATAATCTGTTACCCATATTCGCCATAATAGGCCTGGGAATCTTTCTCAAGCGACGAAAATGGATTGGCGATTCTTTCATAAGTTCCACGGATAGGCTAATCTATTATATCTTCTTCCCTGCGTTGCTATTTTGGAAAATCGGCAAGCCAACAAATGGCGCGGGTATTGAATCCGGCTTGATCCTGGCCGTCTTTGTCACCGTGTTCATCATCTTTCTGATTAGCCTCCTTTTGACGAGGCTATTCAGGATGTCCGATTACGATGTCGGCTCTTTCACTCAGGGTTGTTACAGGTTTAGCTCTTATATTGGTCTGGCGCTTACTTTTACCGCTCTGGGGGATGAGGGTGGACGAACCTTCGGTGTGCTGATCGGCTTTATCATACCATTCATAAATGTATTGGTTGTCTCCAGCATGACATGGTTTTCGGGCGAAATAAGCTCCAAGCGCTCCAAGACGTCTATGGTATTGAAATCCGTGGTGTCAAACCCCCTGATCATCGCGTGTCTTGCCGGGATAATTTACGCTAGACTGGCTATCCCATTTCCCGTATTCGTCGATAATACCCTGGCTTTGATGTCTTCCATTACCTTACCGCTGGCTTTGGTTTCTATCGGAGGGACATTAACCTTTTCAGGCAACCGAAAACACCTCTGGAAAGCTTTCCTGGCTTCAATCGTAAAACTCGTAATGATGCCCGTAATTGGGTACCTCTGTATTAAGTATTTTGGAGTTTCTAACACCGGTTTACAGGTCGCCATGATATATTTCGCCCTCCCTACTTCACCCCAAAATTATATACTGTCATCTCAGCTCAACAGCGATGTTGACCTCGCCACTCTAACAATCGTGGTTTCAACATTTTTGTCCATACTGTCGTTATCTGTAATACTAATTCTGTTTGTTTGATGAGGGCAGGATTTGTTGGTCTGCCGGGTAGCGCAAATTACGTAATTTATATTTTTGCCGTTTTGTTGTATTCTCGAGCAATTGAGTCTTATTAAACGAGGATTTCGGATACAATGGTTTCAATTGAAGCCATACTAAAACCTTACAAGCTCGATGATGTTCGTGACGCCCTTGAAGAAGCAGGTGTAGGCGGCATGACCGTCGTCGAAGTACTGCAAGAAGCTTCTCCAAAAACTTACCGCCGGGCCAGGCCGGAACTGCTTCAGAACGAATTACAGCTCACCCCCAAGATTGTTGTAAAAGTGGTGGTTCCTGATGAGCTTGAGCATCGAGTGATAGAGGCAATATGTCTTCACGGTAATTCGGGCAAATATGAAGACGGTCTGCTTGTGGTTCAAAAAGTGGAGAATGCGATTCGGGTGAGGACCGGAGAAACCGACGAAGAGGCTTTGTCCCTTTAACTATTCCGCTTGGCGTTGTCCGCTTGGAATATCATCGACGCCAGAAATCTCCCATGAACAGTATCAGGACGGTGTACAGCTCCAGCCTGCCTACGAGCATGTCAAACGTGAGAAGTATTTTGCAACCCGGCGACATCCAGCCATAGTTATCCATCGCTCCCACGAGATGCAGCCCCGGGCCAATATTGGAAAGAGCAGCAGCCGTGGCTCCAATTGCTGTTATTACGTCGATATTCATGATTACCAGCAGAAGGGTTGAAACCGACCACACGCCGACAAAAAGCGTCACAAATGCCATGATGCTATTGATTATCGGCGCGCCTACCACTTTTCCGTCCATCTTGATCGCTATTACAGCACGGGGATGAATCAGGAGCCTTAGTTCGCGCAATATGTGTTTGGCCACTATTATTAGACGCATACATTTGATGCCACCCCCTGTGCTACCAGCGCACCCCCCCATGAACATGAGGCAAAATAAGATCCACTGACACGCCCACGGCCATTGTTCCCAATCCGTTGAGGCAAAACCCGTCGTAGTCATTATGGACGCTGTTTGAAACGCAGACTGAATAACCGACTCTGTAACTGTTCCATGATGAGTTTCAAAAACATTGAATGCGATGAACGCGGATACGGCTGCGAAAATACCAATGTAAACAAGACATTCAGACGAGCGCAAGTAGGCTGAGGGTTTAAGGTTCAAAGCGTGATAATGAAGTGTGAAGTTCAGCCCGGCCAGAAGCATGAATACCGTAATTATAATATATATCGAATAGTTATCATAATACGCCACGGAGAGGTTTTTGGTGGAAAACCCCCCGGTGGCAAGCGTGCCGAAAGTATGGCAGATTGAATCAAAAACATTCATTCCCGCGACACAGAGAAGCGCTATCTCTATCAACGTCAGGATAATGTATACTTTCCATAGTGTCTTCGCAGTTTCTGTGACCGTGGGCTTGAGCTTATCCATTACCGGAGATGGCACTTCCGCCTTGAACATGGCCATGCCGCCAACACCTAACAATGGCAAGATCGCGACTGAGAGAACTATGATACCCATCCCCCCGAGCCAGTGAGTGAGACTACGCCAGAAAAGTATTGAATGCGGTAACTTCTCTACATCCTCACAAACACTCGCCCCTGTGGTTGTAAAACCGGACATGGATTCAAAGATCGCGTCTACAAAAGTGGGAAGAGTTCCTGTGACCCAGTAAGGTAAAGCTCCAATAACACTTACAATTATCCAGCTAAAACTAACTATGATGAACCCATCTTTAATCGAATACTCAGCGCGTTCGTCTCTTAGGATGAAGAACCCCGGGATCGCGATTAGAAGCAGCGCTCCAACAATAGCCGATATGTGAATCAGAGCTCCATCGTTGTAGATCAGGGACACGGGAATAGCCGTGGCCATGCTTAAGGCTGTGAAACCGATCAGAGCAGCGATAGCGGCGCTTATTCGTCTGAATGCCATTAGAAATACTCAACCGGTACGGTGACGAGTTTCTCGATCTTGGGTATAGCTTCTCTTCGAGCAAAAACTACGATCCTATCCTTGGGCTCAATGATCGTATCGCCATTGGGTATCAGAAATTCCGCGCCTCTTTGAACAGCTCCGAGGATTGCGCCGTAAGGGAACCGTATTTTCCTCAATGGCCTGCCCACCAATTGTGACATTTCCATGGCCTCGAATTCGATGGCCTCAACACCCTCCCCCGGAAGCATCGATACGGAGATTACCTTGCCTCTCCTTAAGAACTGAAGGATCCTGGACGCTCCCGCCAGCCGGGGATTTATCACAACGTCTATACCAATGGCTGAAAGCATCTTTTGATACTCAAACTTATTGGTAAGAACCCCTACCCGTTGAACTCCCATCCGTTTGGCGAGCAGGGCTGTCAAAGCATTGTGATTGTCGTCCTCCGTCATCGCCAGGAAAAAGTTCGTATCCTCAATTCCCTCGCTCCTGAGGAATTCTTCGTCCACCGAGTCGGATCTCAAGACCAGTGTGTGATCCAGTAATCCCGCTACCTCCTCACATTTAACCGGATCTGATTCAATAAGCCTGATTCTGGAAGCTCCCGCTTTTTCCAGACCGAGGGCTGCCTGTACGCCAACTCGCGTAGCGCCCAGTATCATGAAACTCTTTGGCGCCGATGATTTCAAACCGAACATTTTCATCAGGGAAGGGATAGACTCCTTGGCAGCCAGCAAGTAGACAATGTCATACGGGTTCAGGACATCCTTCCCACCCGGAATGATTATTTCAGAACCCCTGAAAATTGCCGGAATAAGGAAATGCTTGTCTGAAAATTCTGATCTCAGCCCCATCAGTGATTGCCCGAGCAGTGGCGAATCCGCTGTCAGATGGAACCCAAAAAGCTTTATGCGACCCTCTGCGAAATCCATCACATCCGTAGCCGCAGGAATCTGAAGAACCTGCAAAAGTCTGGAAACTGCTTCACGCTCAGGACTGATAACAAGGTCTATACCGAAATTTTTCCCAGCCGCCACTTCGGGGCGCTCATAGTCTTCGATACTTCTGAGGCGAGCGATCTTCTTCAGGAACGGATTCATAAGCCCAGCCATCATGCATGCCACAAGATTGACTTCATCAGAATCCGTTACAGCTACAAGCATTTGTGCGCTCTGGATATTGGCCTCATGGAGCGCGGCAGGCGACGATCCACGTCCCAAAAGAGCCTGAACATCAAGGTTATCAGAGATGAAATTCACCCTCTCAGGATTCTGGTCGATTATGACAACATCCTGTTTCTCAAAGGATAGACGACGAGCCAAATGATAGCCCATCTCCCCTGCGCCTACGATTAGTATGCTCACAATACTGCCCGATATTTCGAATTTACAGGAGCTTACATTCGGATGAGGATATAAGTCAATGATCAGCTTCAGGTAGTTTTATAGGAGTAAAAATTAATTTGAAAGTCGCCTGTCATACAAAAGCCGGAAAGCTTAACGCTTGCGCATTGCTTTTCCGGCTATATATGCGGATGAATATATTGACTTTCTCTACATTCCCGACAGGTCCTTCTTGTTACCAAATGCGAGCCACAAAATGGCTGTGCCTACAGATACAAGGAATAATACTTCCATGTCCCTCACCTCCAACACGCGAAATTACATCACTGTGATTTGACCTGTCAAGAGTATTTTACGAGATTTTTATCTTGTTAAAATAATTGGGATCTTTCCGCAGTTACAAACGTCCGCCCATGGAATGAGCATATCCCACAAGTTCCACATAACCCCTTCCTGAAACTTGTTTCCCTCTGACAGTTCCTTTGACACTTATAGCGCCTTCCCAGTAGATAACCTGAGTGCTTGAGCTGGTAGAAAGCTCCTGATCCTGCAATAACGGGGAAACCGACAATTCTATAGACTCGCCTTCGACGATAATCTTCCAACCTGACGGATAGGTGGTTCCTGTTTTAGGGCTTTTCCATGTGCCTGTCGGAATAATCTTTATCCCCTTTTCAGATAATTCGACGGGCTTGCCCTCTTCCGTCACCAAGGTTCCAAACGGCTTTTCAAAAAGTCCCTTTCTATTCCTGAGACTAAAAACCATGAGTTCGGTCTTGTCGTCCAGCTGTATGCTGAACCAGTCCCAGCCTATTTGATCACCAGACAATATTGATGATCCAAATTCATGGTCCATCCAGACTAAACCACTAACATTATATGTCTGCCCTTCGAATGTTATGTTCCCTGATGCCTCCATTCGAGTAAAGGAGTAATAATAAGAGGCTTGTTTCGGATCTTTTCCTTTTTGGCTAAAACCGTTTGATCCATGCAGGACTATTGGCTTTAGGGGTTTGAGAGTAATTTCAATACTGTAGGCTCCTTCGAGCGCGTATAGTTTAATGTTTTGACCATCGCGGTAAGCTTTCCAGTTCTTCACCTTGATGTCGAGATCATCATCTTTTGCATGGGCAAGACCCGGTCCCTCCCGTGAAATCATTTCCGAATGAAAAAATCGTGAACCCGTTACATCCGTTATCGCAAAATGAGCAGGATAGAGGTCTCTCACCCCCCAGGCTGACTCAGAAAAAGCTCTGTCTTTGAACATGCTTCTGCGAAAAAACGTTAACTGAAAGCCCCATTGCCGGTCCTTTGAATCAAGATTTCCAGTGAAATACCACCACTCTGTTTGTGTTTCGGGATGTTTGCCGTGGTCTTTTGGAAATGACAATGTTCTGTTCGGAACCACATCTTCAAAAGATTGCTCAACACAGAAACCATTCGAAAGGTTGAAGGTCACAATAAAAATGATGAGAAAAAGTATACGTAACAATTTTTGCTCCAATGAAATAATTACTGTTGGACAGTATCGCGCAGGGCGCCTTCGATTTCTAGCGACAGCTACATATCCACAAAAAATACTGCCCGTTTGAACTATTGCATGCATCGGGATTGATGATGTATGTGAAGGCTGCTTTAACGAGTAATTTTCTAAAAATGAGGTTTAGATGTCTGCAATTTCTTCCCTGGTTAAATTCAGTAAAAGTGACAATCATCGAGAAACCTGGTCAAGCGCCTGGATGTTAAGCATGGCTGCTTTGGTGGCGCTGATGATATTTTTCCCTTCAGCAAATCTCAATGCCCAAAACAGTCCTCACAACAAGAGTCCCAAGGACTTGCAGGAGTCCTTTCGGTCGGTGGCAAAGAATGTAAAGCCCGCTGTGGTAAATGTGTCCGCCATCGCAATTATGCAGGCCCGCAATCCCAGGGAAGATTTAGATCCCTTTTTAGAAAATCATCCTTTCAGGGAATTTTTTGGGGATGATTTTTTCCGCAGATTTTTCGGGCAGCCTGGCATGGGTGGTCAAGGAGCCGGTCCGAGACAAAGGCAAACAGGCATGGGATCAGGTTTTATTTTTGATAGTCGTGGTTATATCTTAACAAATCGGCATGTAATCAAAGGGGCTAATGAAATTGTGGTAACATTGGATGGGAAGAAAAAGTATAAGGCAAAGCCTATCTGGAACGACCCCAAAACGGACATAGCCATAATCAAGATTGACGGCGGCAAATTTCCGGTTGCTACACTTGGTAATTCATCCACCCTGGAGGTCGGAGACTGGGTATTGGCTATCGGAAATCCGTTCGGGCTTACTCAAACCATAACGGCTGGAATAGTGAGCGCGAAGGGCAGGTCAGACATGGGAATCCTTGATTATGAAGACTTTATTCAGACTGACGCTGCGATAAACCCAGGTAACTCAGGTGGCCCACTTGTTAACATAGATGGACAGGTGGTCGGAATGAATACCGCCATTCTATCAAGAAGCGGTGGATACATGGGGATAGGGTTCGCCATTCCGATCAATCTGATCAAGCAGATCGTCAACAAGGCTATGGGAAAACAGCATCAGGAAGGCGATCGAGCCCAAATCCAGCCACCCCCTGTCCCTCGTCCTGCCCCGAGAGGCGCTCCTGGTCCTGCGCCTATGGACAGATATATGGCGCCTGCGCGCCCCGGGTCTGATATATAATTATTGTTATTGCCACGACTGGATGATCGTGTGATCACAGCGTGTTGTATTTTTTAGTTAAATTTTCACATTATCAAGTTAGGTCGACGTTGATTTGACTCAAACAATTTCCGGATACACTTTTATAAAAAATATGTTCAAAAAATTAATCGCTTAAACATGAAACGCTTTTACTAATTATAAGAATTAAGTATAATTAAGACTCACGGTTTACATTTGGAGGCTGTAAAATGGATCTGGGTTGTCGCCGAGTGGGCCTGCTTATACTGGTATTGCTAGTTTTTTCTCTCAGTTGTCCAAGCTTCCTTCTTGCCAAGATGCCGGAGGGCTATAAAGATATTAAACTTGGCATGAAGCGTTCCCAGATTGTTGAACTTTTGTCAAAATCCCCTTCACATTATTCTTTCGAGGAACTTGGAGAGGACATAACAGAAGTAATCCGTGGGGATAATTTATTCCGATTTGCGATTTACAGGTTTAATTCCGAAGATGAGCTAACTGAAATTGATCTTCAAATGCGAGAAATTATGGGTAGAGACAGGGTATTGGAGATTTACAATACAGAGCACGGCTTGACGCTCTCCCCTAATAAGGTTTCCGTCGAGGCAAACAAGAGCATAGAGGTCAAGGAGAACAGGCTAATAATCAAACTGGCTTCAGATCGTGACAAACGCTCGGCCAAGGGACCTAAATAGTTTTTTTTGATTAACGAAATAAGTCATCTCTCGTTGTGGCTTTTACAAACTAACGAGCTTTTTTTGAACCTATCAAACGGCCTTTTCAACCACTAATGAAATTGCGTCTATTATCGGCTTGATTTCTGGATTGCCATCCAGGATTCTTTTGACTTCGCGATGCTGGTAAATTGTTCCCATCACCAGCATGTCCGTTACACATCCTTCTTTCTCAAAGTATGCGTCACTACTGATTGCAACCTCAGCCCCTATATCATTGTAGACCGTTTTGACAAACTTGGCCTGAGATCCGGAGACTTTACGAATCAATAGATTAACATGGATGGCTCTGGCAGCCATCATAGGGCTATTATTTGCTCCAACAGCGTCTATGACTTCAACCGCTTTTTCGATATTTTCCAAGTGGATCTTTTCGGCCAGCATTTCCTCCTCCTTTACGTCGATGGGGTTCTTTCGCTTCCTAATAATAATCAACCGATGCGATATTTCAAAGTATGTTGTAATGCAGCTTCAAAAAGTTTAGATTAAAAAGTTGTTTTGCAAATCATTTGTCAACGCCTGGAGGACATGATGCCGGAATTCAAAGTTAACAAAACTTTTGAAGAGATAAATGAGAAGATAAAAACGGGGAATGTCGTTGTTGTAACCGCTGAGGAAATGATTGGCATTACTCGTGAGCACGGTCCTGTTGAGGCGGCTAGAAAAGTGGATGTGGTTACTACGGGAACTTTCGGCATAATGTGCTCTTCCGGCGCAATGCTGAATTTTGGTCATACTAAACCGCGCATCAAGGCCAGCAAGGTTTATCTGAATGATGTAGAGGCTTACGCGGGTTTGGCGGCAGTTGACTGTTATATTGGAGCGACACAGACGAGAGAGGATGACCCGTTGAACAAGGTCTTCCCTGGACGATTCAGATATGGCGGGGGACATGTCATTGAAGATCTAGTGGCCGGGAGACCTGTTACGCTCAAGGCCTATGCCTACGGTACAGACTGCTACCCTAATAGGGAAGTAGAAAAGATAATGCGCCTGGGTGATTTTCTGAACGCTACCTTGTTGAGCCCCAGAAACGCTTACCAAAACTATAATTGCGCTATCAACAACTCAAAGAAAACCATCTATACCTACATGGGAATTCTCAGACCGGACTGTATGAACGCAAATTATTCAACCTCTGGCCAATTAAGCCCCTTATTGAATGATCCTTTTTACAGGACCATCGGATTAGGTTCCCGAATCTTTCTTGGAGGAGGGATTGGCTATGTTATTGGCCCTGGGACACAACACACACCACATGCTAAAAGGTCTGATAACGGGGTGGTTATGGGTGGTTCAGGCACCATTGCAGTTCAGGGAGATCTCAAACAAATGTCCCATCGATTTCTACGTGGAGCTTCAATTACTGGTTATGGCTGTTCGCTAAGTGTAGGAATCGGTGTTCCCATTCCCATTCTCAATGAAGAAATGGCAATGTTCACAGCCGTTAGCGACGATGAAATCTTTGCCCCAATAGTTGATTACGGCCTGGAATATCCTTTGGATGGAGGCTCGGTGCTAGGTTATGTGACGTATGGCGAGCTAAGAACGGGAGAAATAACTTTTGCCGGAAAGAAGATTGCCACAGCTTCTCTCTCTAGCTACTCCGCCGCGCTCGAAATAGCCAACACTCTCAAAGAATGGATTGCTTCGGGGAAATTCCTTTTAGGCAAGCCGGTAGAGACTTTGCCATCCATAGATTTCAAGGGGTTCCCAAGTCTCTCATGAGACCTTCGGTTATAATAGAAGAACCTCGTAGTTATCGAACTTTTGATCCGCAACAAGATCTCAAGTCATTTCGGGTAACTGTCGAAACGTCTGATTTGTATGTAAAGGCTTTTTCGGAACTCTCTGAAGAGACTCAAAAATTAATTCACCAGTGCAGATCTATGATCAAAAGGTCGATAGAGGCTCGACCTGAGTTCATGACAAGCCTGGTTCCCATTGATGTTGAACCTGACGAGTCGGTGGTGACAACACGGATGATTAAAGCCGGTCAAAAAGCTGGAGTTGGTCCCATGGCTTCAGTGGCCGGCGCGGTAGCCGATTATGTGGGGAGAGGGTTATTGGAATTTTCCTCAGAGGTCATCGTTGAAAATGGAGGAGATCTCTTCATATCCGTAAATAGAAGCATTGTTGTCGGTGTTTATGCGGGATCATCGCCATTCAGCAATAAGGTAGGGCTCAAGGTCGGACCTACCCCAGTTCCGCTCGGAATAGGCACTTCCTCTGGAACAGTTGGACCTTCGAAGAGTTTTGGAAAGGCGGACGCGGCGACAATTGTGTCACACGATCCAATACTTGCAGACGCAGCCGCTACGGCTCTGGGAAACAAAATTAGAACTCACAGGGACATTAGCTCCGCCTGCAAATGGGCCATGTCACTTGATGGCGTAATTGGGTGCCTTGCCATTTTAGGCGACAAGATGGCAGCGCTGGGAAAAGTCGAGTTAGTTTCAATAGAATAATTATTGTTTGCTATTAAAATAAACTGAGAAGGGGTTCGGAAATGGCTTCCAAGAACGTGCTCTTGATCTTCAAATCAAACATAATGTATAAACCTGTTATCTACAGACTAGCCAGAGACTTCGATTTGGTTTTCAACATATTGGAAGCCAAAATCCTGCCACGACGCGAGGGCCGGATACTCCTGGAATTGCGCGGCTCAGATGAGACCATAGAGAAAGGCGTCAAGTTTCTGGAGGAACACCAAGTCGTAGTAGAACTCCTGTCAGACAAGGTGTGGCGAGAAGAAGAGAATTGTGTTCATTGCGGAGCCTGTGTCGGACTGTGCCCTACAGGAGCCTTGTCCGTTCAGGAACCGGACAAAAAGGTAGTTTTTGACGTAAAGAAGTGTGTGGCCTGTGGGATGTGCGGTCTGGTTTGTCCATTCGAAGCAATGAAAGACGTCACGTTGTTTGATCCTTTCGCCGAGGGTCGCGCAAAGAATTAAAATTCGGATACACTGTTAGAAAATGAGATCCATTTGAAGATGTTTGGATTTTTGGCTTGGATAATGTCCACGAAAAAGACAAATCACAAGAAAGAGGAGGCGGAAAAAGATGAAAAAAGTGTGGTCCATTTTGGTGACTTTGGCATTTTTAGCTTTTTCGATCGGGGCTTCTGCGGTCATGGCCGCTGATGGCCCAGTAAAACTTGGATTTGTTTACATCATGTCCGGACCGTTTGCCACTTACGGTCAGTTTGCAAAGCAGGGCGCAGAGCTAGCTATCGAAGAAATAAATAAAGCCGGTGGAATAAACGGAAAAAAAATTGAGGCTTTTTTTGAAGACTCGGCTGGGAAGCCTGATGTTGGAATCAGGGTTATACGCAAGCTCGTATACGAGAATGGAGTAGATGCTGTCATCGGTTTGGATTCCAGTGGGGTAGCTTCAGCAGTCGCCCCAATAATGAAAGAATTAAAGACACCTTTAATAATAACTCATGCCGCAACTCCTGACGTTACAGGGAAAAACTGTAATCGTTATACTTTCCGTATATCTTTGAATGAAAATCAGAACATGAAAATGGCCGCAGCAATTGCGGCTGACATGAAAGCCAAGACCTGGACCACTATCGGTCCGGATTACTCTTTCGGACATCAATCCTGGGAATATTTCGAAAAATACTTGAAGGAGAAAAAGCCCGAGATGGGTTTCCTTCCTGTATCAGAGGTTGCGTTCGCTCCGATGAAGACCACGGATTTTTCAGCTTACATCACCAAGGTAATGAATTCCAAAGCAGATGGAGTGCTGGTATCGCTCTGGGGTGGAAACCTTATAGACTTCGTCCGGCAGGCCTCGGACATGGGTTTCTTTGATGGCAAGCGCGAGGTGTTGCTAACCCTTGGCGCTGCGACCGAGGTGCTGTATGCGTTAAAAGACAAAATGCCTGAAGGCATATGGGTTGGAACACGCTACTGGTTTGCGGGAAACGATTCTCCCGAGAACAAGTCCTTCGTGGACGCCTATAAGGCAAAGTATGACACATATCCATCATACAATGCTCACGGGGCCTATGCTGCAATAAAGGCTTTTGCAGCCGCAGCTTCCAAGGCAAAATCATCTGACAAAGAGAAAGTGGTCGATGCTCTTACGGGGCTTTCAATCACTCTGCCAGTTGGTAAGGTCACGATTCGTCCTGAGGACCATCAAGCCATAACAGACGGAATCTGGGGTAAAACCGCAGCCGATCCCGCGTATCCGATACGTGTTCTCAAGCCTGTAAAAAACTTCACTGGAGCGGAAATTACTCCTCCGGTTGCTGAAACAGGCTGTAAAATGGAATAAAAAGAATCATGTTTTTGTTAGACACTTAATATTTATGGGCATCGTGAGGTCATGCCGAAGTATTTTGTCCTGTCGGAGGCTTTTGCTTGGAAGGCTTTCTGATCAATGTGCTTAATGGTCTGTCCTGGGGAATGTTATTATTCCTGATTTCCATGGGGCTGACAACAGTGTTCGGTGTCATGGGCGTATTGAATTTCGCCCATGGCTCCCTTTTCATGCTGGGCGCATATATCAGTATGCAACTTACCCGTTGGATTTCATCTTTCTGGTTGGGTCTTATCTTTGCCCCCATCATAGTGGCTATCTTGGCCATAATAATCGAAAGATTCCTTCTCAGACCTGTTTACGGACGAGACGTAAGTTTTCAATTGTTGCTTACATTCGGTGTGATGTTGTTCCTCGATGATGGAGTTCGACTAATTTGGGGACCTGCTCATCATTTGGTAAACCCTCCGGATGTTCTATCGGGTGTTTTTCCAATCTTTGATCAAACATACCCTGTATATAGGCTATTTCTGATTGCCATGGGTCCTGCCATAGGAATCATACTGTGGGCGTTTTTCAGTTATTCCAGGTATGGAAAGATCATCAGGGCCGCCGCCATGGATCGGGAGATGGCTGAGATAATCGGGGTAAGGGCTCCAATTCTCTTTACTGCCGTTTTTGCGTTTGGAGCATGGTTGGCGGGACTTGGCGGCGCGTTGGCGGCCCCACATCAAAGCGTTGGTCCGGCCATTGGCGAACACATAATCATAGAAAGTTTTATCGTTGTGGTAATTGGAGGCATGGGCAGTTTTCCAGGAGCTTTTGTCGGCGCTCTTATTCTCGGGCTTCTTGGATCATTCGGCGCAACAATGGCGCCGAATTTTCAAATGGCGCTTCCTTACATCCTTCTGGCCATAGTCCTTCTCACCCGACCTCGAGGCATTTTTGGAGAGGAGTCCTGATTTGGTAGGATTGTTTTCTAAAAATTTCTTCGTAGGGTTTTTGGTCCTTATTCTTATGGCTCTAGCGCCGTTTTTCGTGACCACTCATTGGGTGATAATACTTACCGAGATTATCATCATGAGCCTCTTCGCAATGAGTTTTAACCTTTTGTTTGGGTATACCGGACTACTTTCATTCGGCCAGGCTGGCTTTTTCGGGGTTGGGGCCTATGTTTCAGCTCTGACGCTGACGCATTTGTCGAGCTCATTCTGGGTTTGCCTTCCTGTAGGGATTGTAGGAGCGATGCTGTTCGCGCTCGTCATCGGTTGGTTCTGTGTCCGACTGGATGAAATATATTTTGCAATACTTACTCTTGGTTTTGGAATGATGCTTTTCACTCTTGCCCACAATTGGCTTTCCGTTACTGGAGGAAGCGATGGCCTCACAATTGCCTCCATGCCAGTTTTGAGTATCTTTGGGCATAAGATTGAACTGTTCAACCCGAAATTTTTCTACTGGGTCTCCCTAACTGTCGTTTCGCTGGGAATAATTTTTTTAAGGCAAATTGTAAAATCACCTTTTGGCTTGCTTCTTACTGCCACTCGGGAGAATTCACAACGAGTTTCATTTGTTGGTCAGAATGTCAGGACTGTGAGACTAGTGGCATTCACGATAGCAGGTTCCTTGGCCGGCATGGCCGGCGTCTTATTTGCCTTGTTCAATCGAATAGCTTCGCCTGAAATGTTGCATTGGTCTTTTTCAGGAAAGGCTGTCTTGATGACCATACTTGGAGGGTCAAGTGTGTTCCTTGGGCCTGCTGTGGGAACCGCGGTCTTTTTTGTGCTTGAACATTTCATCACATCCTATACGACTAACTGGATGATTTTTCTTGGAGCTATTCTGGTAATCTTGGTGTTGGCGTTTCCGCAGGGTGTGCTTGGAACTCTGGCGACCTTCTTTTCAAAATTGAACGGAGGCAGGAACAGTGACTGAAACTCCGTTGCTTGAAATAAAGAACCTTCATAAGAACTTTGGGAAATTCCAAGCCTTAAAGGGGGTTTCATTAACGGTTCCAAATGGTCGCCTTACAGCTTTGATTGGGCCCAATGGAGCAGGCAAGACTACTTTTTACAACGTGGTTTCAGGTCGGTATAAGCCGTCAAGTGGTCATGTTTATTTCTGTGGTGAGGATGTTTCAGGAACAGCTACACACAAGCTTGTGGGCATGGGACTTCTCAGGTCTTTTCAGATTACGAACATCTTCCCGGACCTAACTGTTCTAGAAAACGTGCTCACTCCGGTAATTATTCATAATGGCAAGAGTTTTTCTATGCTTCGGTCATTGAAGCGGCGTTCCGACTTCAAGGAACAGGCAGAGAAGATACTTGATATGGTGGGTTTGGCGCCATTTTCGAATAAGGTGGCGTCGACATTAGCCTATGGTGACAAACGATTAATCGAGATTGCTATCGTGCTAGCGAGAAAGCCGAAGTTGATTTTGCTCGATGAACCAACCGCGGGCATGAATCCAGAAGAAACAGACAGGATAATAAATCTTATAAAGGAGCTTGCCGCAAAGTCCGGAGCTACATTCTTCATTACCGAGCATGACATGAAGGTCGTATTTTCCATAGCTGAGAGAATTTTTGTTTTGAACCAGGGAACACCTTTGGCAGAAGGAACACCTGATGAAATCAGGTCGAATCAAGCCGTAAGAGAAGCCTATTTAGGGGGAAGCCTTGATGCTAAAGGTGTCTGACATACACGTGTTCTACGGAGATAGCCACGTTTTGCAGGGGATGAGCCTTCAGGTCAATCCTTCCGAAATAGTCTGTTTGCTCGGTCGAAATGGAGCTGGAAAAACCACCACTATGAGAGGCATTGCGGGTCTGAATCCCCCGTCCTCAGGAAAGGTTTATTTCCAGGAACGTGACATAACTAATCGACCTGTTTATTACAATACTCGCGCCGGCCTTGCATTCGTTCCGGAGGATCGTAGAATTTTTCCAGGATTAACTGTTGAGGAAAATATTGAGGTTGCCCAGTTACCAGAACGGCTCGGAAGACGTCCTTGGAACAAACAAAGAATTTTTGACGTTTTTCCGATGTTGTTCCATCTCAGGAAACGTAAAGGAGGAGCCCTATCGGGGGGAGAACAACAAATGTTGGCTATTGCAAGGGCCTTAGCGGGAAATCCGCTTCTATTGATGCTCGATGAACCATGTGAAGGATTAGCTCCAGTCATAGTGGAGGAGCTTGGCAAGATCATCGTAGGCCTCAAATCCGAAACACCGATATTGATGACTGAGCAAAACGCTCACTTTGCTCTCTCAATATCAGATAGAGGCTATGTAATAGACAAAGGATCTCTACGTTACGAAGGATCAAGAGAAGAATTGTTAAGGAATACCGAAATCCAGACCCGCTATCTCGCTGTTTAATAAACGTTCCATATTTTCAAGATGTTGTCGCTTCAATCATCCACATTTTTAAATTCTTTTTGATTTTTTCTGGTTTAATTAAATCTATTACTTATATTGTATCAATAAAGACACAATGCTTCCCAAAACGGTGAAGTAAGTTCAAATTCTTAGAGACATTTGGTCGACTGTCGTAGAGACCTTCAAAGTTTATCCAAGAGAGGGAATCATGGAAACAAACACCAATTTGGTCAAGATTTTTGAATATGCTCTCAATCAGGAAAAAACGGGAATGAGCTTTTTCCAATCGTCACTCGAGCGTATGGGCATAGGATCAGCGGTCACTGCATTCAAGAAATTGATTAGCGAAGAACAACGTCACATCGACTTCATCACGGGCATAATCCAAGATTTAAAATCCGGATCTGAAATTAATATCGAAAACAAGATGATAGACACTATTAGCCCTACCAATTACTTCGACGAGCGTAGCAAGCAGGAATTTCTGGAACAATGTGTTCATGGATCAATGATACCTGATGTGACCATATTCAACACGGCCTATCTTATTGAAAAGGATTTGTCAGAGTTCTATGCCCGAATGGCTGAAAAAACTGCCGGTCAAGCTTCTAAAGCTCTATCTATGCTGTCGGCATGGGAAAAAGAGCATGAGAAATTTTTCAAGGAATACCGTGATAGATTATCCGAGGAATATTCCCAGATGCCCTGGGGAGGCTGATTCCATGGGAATCGCTTTGGAAGTCTTGGGGGTTTGATTGATGTTTAAATCTGCTCTGGATTATCACAATCACACAAGCTATGACCGTTACAACATGCAGGGTCACTACATGGATTGGCCTAATCAACCAACTGTTTTCAAACAGTATTCTGGTATTGAGCCCATTCCATTGGTTCCCGGAGACAACCCTAAAAAGGTATCTATCGCTAAGTTATGTTTGACTGAACCAACCGGTAGAAAAGACTCCACATCAATTTACTATTCATTGCTGAGCGATATTCTGACCCTGACACACGCTATTACGGCTAAGGCCAAACATGGGGGATCATATTTTTATTACCGAAGTGTAGCTTCGGCAGGGGCATTGTATCCGTTTGAGTCTTATGTGTGTGCGCTTGGTGTAGAGGGCCTGGATCCTGGTCTTTTTCACCACAATTTGGCGGCTAACGGTTTAGAAAAGTTGGTTGATGGCGCATCAATTTCGCGTATAAGAGACATACTCAACCTTGAAAACACAATTCGCCCTTCGCTTGTCTTCTTTCTTACCTCAATATTTTTCAGAAGTTCTTGGAAATACAGAGATAGAGCGTACAGATACCACTTGCTGGACACCGGGCATTTACTAGAAAATCTGACGCTAGCTTTGAAATACAAAGAATTAGAATACAGCATCGTTACAGATTTTGATGACGACAAAACTAACGGATTCCTAGGCATAGATCCTAAACGTGAGGTGTGCCTCGTCGCAGTTTGTGTCGGTTCATGCAATGAGGTTGATCAGACAGAAACATCCTCCAGTAATAAACCCGTCGTTGATCTGTCTTCATTCAGCAAGGTGTCGGAAAGAGAGATCACGTACAGTGTTATTGAAGAGATTCACCAACTTACCCGGAGCAATAGAACAGAACCAGATTTCAATACCGATAGAATTGGAGATTTGGGGCTGGAACTAAGATTTGTGGGCAGTGTCGATTCTCTGGAAATCCCTGAAGAAAGCTTGAAATATCCGGATGCCGTCTTTGCGCGCCGTTCTCTAAGAAATTTTGTCAAAAAGGAACTGTCCTTAAACGAAATCGGCTATATGCTCAGAGTTTTGGGAGCATCCGAGGCAATCACCGGCGCGTCTTCTGAGGGTGTACAGATAGGGTTTATAGCTTCTAATGTTCAGAAGGCGCCTAAAGGCTTCTACATCTACAATCCAGATTCTCATTCGTTATTCCTCGCCAGACAAGACTCTATCATGGACGAAATGACCCACATCTGCCTCGATCAGGGTTGGCTTTCAAACTGTGCCGCACATTTTCTGATGTTGGTGAATATGACTGATATAGAGAGGCGCTTTGGCCCGCGAGGCTACAGACGCGCCTTGCTTACGGCAGGGAGGCTAGGACAAAGGCTATATTTGACGACAACTTCGTTAAAACTAGGATGTTGCGGAATTGGGGCCTTTTACGATGCGGAGGCCCGGAAACTGCTCGGCCTCAATGAACATTCCAGGCTTACCTATCTTCTCGGTGTAGGACCATTAAAGAAACGATCGATAAACGAGTAATTCTCTTACTGGAAAGCCAATACGTTTTTTTTCTAACGTTTACAACCAGTTTAATCAGTATAAACAAATAGTTTGGGAGGAGGCAGCCATGTTTGAAACAATAAAGAAACTTTTTACTCCTGTAGAATCATTGACCCCGGAGCAGGCTAAGGATTTCATGAACAAAAATTCTGAGGGCTCATATACTCTTCTGGATGTGAGGCAGCCTAAAGAATATGAAGAGAGCCATATAGCTGGAGCCAAACTGGTTCCATTGCCTCAACTTACTGATCTTTATACCGATCTGGATCGTGACAAGCCCATCATAGTATACTGCGCAATTGGTGGTAGAAGTAGAGTAGCCGCTCAAATGCTTGCGGGAAAAGATTTTCAAAAAGTTTTCAATCTCTCGGGAGGAATTAAAGCCTGGAATGGAGAGCTTGCACAAGGTCCTCAGGAATTGAAAATGGACCTGATAAAGGGAGATGAGACACCTGTGGAGGTAGTAGCGCTGGCCTATTCCATGGAACAAAACCTGGGGAATTTTTACAGATTGGCGCAAGGAAAAGTGTCAGATACAAAAGTTATCGACTTATTGGCTTCTTTAGCGTCCATAGAGGAAAAACATAAAGACTTCCTCGTAGACCTATATCAGAAACTCGAACCTGAATCAGAGTCAAGGCAAACACTCGAGACCAGATCATCCAATACCATAATGGAGGGCGGTTTTGATACGAACCTTTTCCTGCAACAGAATGAGAAGTTCCTTGAAGCAGAGTCCGACATCCTGGATTTGGCCATGATGCTCGAAACTCAGGCCTTAGATCTTTACCTACGCTTTGCATCGAGAATAAACGACGCTGACTCCGAAACTACCTTGAACAAAATAGCCGACGAAGAAAAGCAGCATCTAAAGGCTTTGGGAAACTTGAGAAACCAAGTGGTGGGAAATTAAACGAAGATGCCTTGAAAAGCGAAAAGCCCTTCTTAACGGAAGGGCTTTCCGACCTATAATTACCAGTTGCGCACTCTCTCGAAAAAACTACTTAATTAATCGTAGAGAATAGAGCAGTTATTTATTTTTTCACCTTCTTGGCCTTGGGAGCAGCCTTTTTGGGGGCTTTCTTATCAGGGCACTTTTCAACTGTCATCCACTTACCGGACCAAGCGATAACAGGAGCGCAAGGACCACAGAGTTTCTCCTTGCCAGCGGCTTTGCCTTTGCAGAGAACTTTGTCAACACAGGGAGCGGGCTTAACTGTCGGTGTAGTGTAGCAGCCCCAATCCGAGGCAAACACTGAGCCAACAAGCGCTAGTGAACCAACTAAAACGACCAATAGAACCAACGACTTCTTCATCCTAAACCCTCCTTAAATAGAAGCATACTCCAATACAAGAGTTGTTATACCATAGATTTATCGCAACGTAGCACGCGAACAAGCCGCTTGTCAAGAAAAATCCTGGTTAACCGATATCCTACCGCTATCACACATCGCATGATAAACTTTTGTCTAGGCCAAGATCTAAGTCTTAAAGGCCTCTCTATATTTTGAATAAGTAATTTCTAATTAAATTGCAAGAAAAAACATCTATTTTTTGACGCTTAAACCTTTTCCCATAAAAAATCTAATTTGGTTTCAAACCCAAGCGGATGATGTCTTGTCTGCGCGTATGCCCGAATATGTGTTGCTGGTCGAAGTTCCAGGATGCGTCAAGCAATAGGTCCGAATATGGGCTATCCTTAAACTGTGACAATAACAGTCTGCACCAAAGGTTTTCGACCCAGCGTCCTGTTGACGTGTCTTCTTACGGCGAGCCGAACTTCTTCTCGCGCTATTTCCCAGTCTGGCATTGTTTTCGGAGCCAGTTCCTTCAGGCGCTCTATTACAGCGTTTCTAGCCCCTTCTAATAATTCCGTTTCCACATCTTGAAAAGTGACACCTCTAGAATGGAGCTGAGGTTCTTTAACCATCGCGCCCGTTTTTTCAGAAACAACTATGGTGGCAATTACAATCCCTACTTCGGACAAGGTCCTGCGTTCCTTCAGAACATCATGACCAATGTCTCCAACTCCTTTTCCATGTACAAACACACGACCGATGTCAAATACAGTTTCAAGTTCAATTCCATCTCTGGAAATTCGTATTAAGTCACCGTTCTGGGCGACCATGACATTTTCCTCATCTACACCCTCCTCGACAGCTATGCGCGCATGCCTCTGAAGATGCCGATATTCGCCATGAACAGGAATGAAGTAGCGTGGTTTCGCAAGCCTGAGTAGCGATCTTAACTCATTCTCACTGGCGTGACCTGAGACATGAACGTCTGCAATCTTCTCATACATGACGTTGGCTCCAAGCCTGCAAAATCCGTTAATTAGCTGGTTTATTGCTTTCTCATTTCCAGGAATGAATCTGGAAGAAAAGATTATCGTGTCACCCTCTTTGACCTTTAGATACTTGTGCCGTGAGCTTGCCATAAGCGCCAGGGCAGACATGGGTTCGCCCTGAGATCCGGTTGATAGTATTGCCAGTTTGTCTTCAGCAATGTCATCGATGTCTTTCATGTCAACTAAAGTGTCCGAAGGTATGTCGAGATATCCCAGCTCTGAAGAAATTTTCACGTTAGAAACCATTGACCGGCCAACCAGAGCGACTTTTCTCCTGAAAACTTTAGCCAGTGATAGCGCCTGCTGTATCCTGTGTATGTTTGAGGAGAAGGTTGCTATAAGGATTCTGCCCGGTGATGTTTTGAAGATTTCTTCAAAGGCTGGTTTTATTATGCTTTCAGAACGAGTTTCTTTCCGATTTTCTACATTCGTGCTATCCGACAATAGGACAAGCACTCCCTGGTTTCCGAAGTAGCCTATTTTTTCCAGATCGCACAGTCTTCCGTCAATTGGAGTAGGGTCCAGCTTAAAGTCACCCGAATGGATTATCACGCCCTCAGGTGTCTCTATGGCAAGACCGATGGCGTCAGGAACAGAATGGCACATTCGCAAGCATTCTATTTTAAATGGCCCAATAGATATTGGTTGCTTTGGAGAAATGACATTTCTTTCGGAATTTTCTAAAAGTTCATATTCTTGCAGTTTATGCTCTATAAAACCCATAGTTAGGGCAGTGGAGAAAATTGGAGCCGGCGCTTTTTTCAAAACAAAAGGCAACGCTCCAATATGATCTTCATGCGCGTGAGTTATTACAATACCTAGAATATTCCAGTCGAATTCTAACACCCAATCGAGATCGGGTATTACGAAATCCACCCCTGGCATAGAGTCATCAGGAAACATGAGACCACAATCAATTATGAACGCATCTCTCCCCCACGAAACCACCATCATGTTGAGGCCGATTTCGCCCAGCCCCCCAAATGGAAGCAGTCTGAGTTTAGGTTTCTGAGAATTCTCCATCTTTAGCCAAAATTTGGCGTATCATCCCGATCTCTCTATTACTTAACTGATCAAATGATTAATAAGCGCCACGAAATAGTCCGTTTATAATTTCTTCGTTCCAAGGGTTTAGCCTATTTTGGCACAGACCAAATCCCCCACTTCCGTTGTAGAGTGCCCCATTTGTCCAGCTTCAAGTCTATTAATATCTTTGGACAAAGTTTCTGAGACTGATCTTTCTATCGCTTCTGACGCCGGCTTTTCTCCAAGAGTCTCCAACATCAGGGCGCCGGCTAAAATACAAGCTAAGGGGTTGATGACATTTTTGCCCGTGTATTTTGGGGCTGATCCCCCAATCGGCTCGAACATCGACACACCAGCCGGATTAATGTTTCCACCTGCTGCTATGCCCATACCTCCCTGAATCATAGCCCCCAAGTCTGTGATGATATCACCGAACATGTTGTCTGTGGCTATGACATCAAACCACTCCGGATTTTTGACAAACCACATGCAAATTGCGTCTACATGGGCATAATCCGTCTCTACGTCAGGATACTCTGACGACAATTCCTTGAAGGTTCTCATCCAAAGATCCCACGCATAAGTCAAGACGTTAGTCTTTCCGCACAGGGTAAGTTTTTTCCTCCCGCCTCTATTTCTGGCCAGATCGAACGAATAGCGTAAAAGCCGTTCCACTCCCTTGCGAGTATTTATCGATTCCTGAATTGCAACTTCATCCGGGGTGTCTTTCTTGAAAAAACCACCTGATCCAACATAAAAACCTTCCGTATTCTCTCTGACAACTACGAAATCAATGTCCTCTGGAGCCTTATTTTTGAGAGGAGTCTCTACATTAGGATAGAGTTTTACCGGCCTCAAATTAACATACTGGTCCAGTTCAAACCGCATGCGAAGCAGTATACCCTTCTCGAGCACTCCAGGGGGTACTGATGGATGGCCAATTGCGCCTAGGTATATTGCATCATGACCCCTAAACTCTTCTATGACTGAATCTGGTAGTATTTCTCCCGTCTTGAGATATCTCTCTCCACCTATGTCATAATGATGAAAATCTAAATCAAAAGCGAACTTCCTAGATGTTGTCTCTAAGACCTTAATACCTTCCTTTATTACCTCTGGACCGGTTCCGTCCCCACCGATAACTGCTATGGAATATTTTTTGGACATCATTACTCCGACTAATTCCCCTCTCTTGAGATCAAATAAAATCCCGAACCATCAGAAAATCACTTCCAAGGCTCAAGTAGTCAAATTCACTTGTAAACACTACTACAAACACACTATTTTCTCAACTTCCCTGAAGAGACAGGAGTAATCGCAGACCAGGACTTATTCCTACAAAGATGGCAAGAGATTTTTCATGGATTTCATAGCACTGGAATTCAAAGAGAATATACTTACTATTTTTTTATGTACACTAATTGACTTTTTTCCTATCGGACGCTAGTCTGAGATTGTGAGGCCGTCTTCTATTTGTATCATGATTCCCCCCCCTTGATACTTTCCCGGAGACGGTCTTATTTTTCTACTAACATGGGTGGAAATTCACATTACATATTACTTCCAAAAACCCAAAAAACTAATTAGAAATTTCAAGTATATATATCAGCTTGCTATCACTATGTCACTCCAGACCTAACCCAACATGGTGGATAATAGTCTCCTGACTCCAACAGGTTAAGGCCGGATTTTGAGAATTGAGAGTCGCCGGCCATCAGGCGCGTTGGCGCGTTGAAAATTCCCTGGCTAGCATTTGAAAGACCCTAACAAGGAAAAGATCCTTATTCGAGGCCGTTTATGGGGAATTTTTATCAGCTGTCCAAGATTTGGCGCTGATCAAAGGAAAGCCAATTGTTGACATGAGGTTTGTCGAGATACACGCAGCGAACAACTCGATAATCAGGATTTTTTTTGATTGGATAAACCGCATGTTGGCGCAAGTGAGCTAGTTATTTCGGCTGGTTACACATCGGTGAATAAGCCAGTTTTGTGTTGACAAGCGGTAAACTTTGAATTAATAGCCAAGTCGACATCACGGTTAATCATCAAATGAAAGTCAGGAGAAGCAAAATGCCATCGCTTGAGGCAGACAGGTTTCAGTCTTCATCGACTCCCTACAAAACGCTCAAGGATGATCCGAAGTATGACCAGATAAAAAGACTGATCGAAAATCTGCCCCCTGACAAGATGAGCCTCCTAGATAATTACATTAAAAGACTAAGCTCCGATTCATCGTCATCGAAAAGCTGCCCTTGGGTCTGAAACCACACCAGAAACGTAATTCCCAGAACTTTTCTGAACGAATTACATCACGAAACTATTCCCACTCAATCGTGCTAGGGGGTTTTGACGAAATGTCATAAACCATTCGATTTATCCCCCTAACCTCGTTAATTATTCGATTAGATATCAGGGCTAACACTTCATGAGGAATTCTGAACCAATCAGCTGTCATTCCATCTGTTGACTCTACCGCACGTAGCGCAGCCACATGTTCATAAGTACGTTCATCTCCCATTACACCGACCGACTTAACCGGTAACAAAACTACAAAAGCTTGCCAGATATCGCGATATAGGCCAGCATTTTGGATCTCTGAGATAGCTATGGCGTCTGCTTCCTGCAAAAGCTTTACACGCTGATCAGTGACTTCTCCAAGTATTCTGACGGCTAGCCCTGGCCCCGGGAATGGATGCCTCCATATCATTTTATCCGATAGGCCAAGCGCCAATCCGAGTTCCCTGACCTCATCCTTAAATAATTCCCGAAGTGGCTCAATAAGATCTAAATGCATCCGTTCCGGTAAACCACCAACATTGTGATGGCTTTTTATCGTAGACGACGGTCCGCCCCTGAAGGAAACACTTTCGATGACATCAGGATACAGAGTCCCTTGGGCTAGGAATTTTACATCCTTAAAACGCGCTGCCTCTTCTTCGAACACTCTAATGAATTCAGTCCCTATGATCTTCCTCTTCTCTTCAGGGTCGGTAACTCCCTGAAGCTTGTCCAGAAAGCGTTGAGAAGCATCCACATAATCGACCTCTATGCCAAGACTATACTCAAAAGCATTCCTCACCTCTTCGGCTTCGTTCTTCCTCAACAGACCGTTGTTCACGAATATAGGGTGCAGCTGATCCCCGATAGCCCTGTGGAGCAAAGCCACCATTACGGACGAATCGACTCCTCCGGATAATGCTGCCACAACATGAGAATCCCCGACCTGTTCTCGAATCTCTTCTACGGTCGATTCAATAAACGAACTCATCGACCAGGTAGGTTCAAGTTTACAAATTTGGAAGAGGAAGTTGTCGATCACGGTCTTTCCCTGAGGTGTATGGGCCACTTCCGGATGAAACTGTACACCAAAGATCCTTTTCTGGCTGTTCTCTATGACCGCGAAATCGGTATCGCCCGTTCTTGCTGTGCCCACAAAACCATCTGGAAGGTTTATGACCTTGTCACCGTGACTCATCCAGACCTGAGCGCCTCTAGGAAGTCCGCTCAAGAGTTCCGATTTTACTGATATCTCAGTCAGATTTGCTCTGCCGTATTCACGTTCGGATGCCGGCTGTACAGTACCACCCAAACAATAAGCGATCGCTTGAAGTCCATAACAGATGCCTAATATCGGTATTTGCAGATTCAATATTTTAGGATCCAGCTTTGGAGCTTCCTGATCATAGACACTTGCGGGCCCACCAGAGAGAATGATGGCTGATGGAAAGGCTTTTTTTATTGCCTCCGTGGCTTTGTTAAAAGGATGAATTTCTGAGTATACTCCCGCCTCTCGAACTCTACGTGCTATGAGCTGGGTGTATTGTGATCCATAATCCAGAATGAGCGTATATTGTTTCTCGGACAAGTTGAACCTCATATTGCAAAGTGTTTCTGATCCCAATTAGATTACGCGTGGGCGCCATGATTGGCAATAGTGAAGTTTAGGGAGGCCATGAAAGTGACTCCATAAACAACATCCACCAGTCCAGATAACTATTTTTTAAATTTCCGGAGACAATTAAAGAATATCTAGGATTCCAGGCTGGGGCCTGCCGAATAAGCAAGTTAAGTCAAATTTAATTCAGAACAAAAAAAGACCGGGTTAAACCCGGCCTTTTTAACTGTATGAACAAGCCTTATTTTACCTGCTGTTTTTTGACCATTTCGTAAGCTAGCCCAGGTGTTACACAAGGATTGCAACCGGGGGACTTAACTTCGTATTTTTCGACATTGCTGATCAGCTTTGAATTAGGCGGAAGCACTGGAGGAGCGCCCCAAGCCACTGGTCCACCGTAAGCGGGAGCAACGGCCTTCGGAGGGATAACCTGAACTTTTTCAGTTACGGTTGTGCCCTTCCAAACACCCCAGGGACGAAAACCGGCTGTATATTGCTCACAACCACCCAGCATCAAAGTGCTGTCACCGCCAGCCAGACCTGCTGTGTTTTTGGTGTAGCTTGTTTTTACTTTCATCGGGATCATGATCATATCACCGGTGTTAGCGCAAACAGGCATACCAGATACTTGAGCTCCGGCAACGGCCACCGCGGTTATAATCATAGCTACCGCGCCTAAAAGAACGATCATTTTCTTAACCATACCCAAATCCTCCTTTTATTAGGCCCCACCGAACTCGAACCGTGGAACCACATTTGGAATTATAGACACATAAAAACTGTTTGATATTTTAGCTATCAGATCAATCCCAATAAGTCAAGAAAATTTTTCTTAAAAGGCCCTGATAGCGAGTCCAACACGAATTCAATCCTACCAAAAATTTTTTTGATCATGAAAAATTTTTTAGTCCGGTTGATTGTTCTATAATACATTTTTGCTTCTTCAGGTTCAATAGAAAAAATGCGCTTTATTAGTCCATCGATACTCTGAAATTTCCAAGATCCGCCCATACCCGACAAAATCACAATAAGACTAACTAGATAGCTCTGATGTCATTTGGGTCAGTTATGTATCCTGTTATAGCGCTAGCTGCCGCAACCGCTGGTGAAGACAGGACTACTTCACTTTCTGGATGCCCCATCCTTCCGACAAAATTTCTGTTTGTTGTAGAAATTGCGCGCTCTCCCTTGGCTAAAATTCCCATATGACCGCCCAGACAGGGACCGCACGTGGGAGTGGAAACGGCGCCTCCGGCTTGCATGATGTCCTGAACCAGTCCTTCCGATATGGCTTGGAGCATGATTTGGGGTGTGGCTGGAAAGACAATCAGTCTCACAGACTTTGACACCTTGTTACCTTTAAGAATCTTAGCAGCAATTCGGAGGTCTTCTATACGACCATTAGTGCAAGAACCAATTACAACCTGATCAATTTTCACATCCTTGACTTCCGAAACCGGTTTAACATTCTCCGGCAAAAAAGGCATTGCAACCACAGGCTGCAAACAGGAGAGATTGAGTTCCATCACATCGCAAAAATCGGCATCGGGGTCTGTTTCAAAAATCTTCATTGGTCTTTGAAACCTGTCATTGCAGTAGTCGTAAGTAATATTGTCATAAGGAAATATACCATTTTTTGCGCCAGCCTCTATGGCCATATTGGCAATTGTCAGTCGGTCCGCCATGGTAAGGGATGTAATCGCGGCGCCTGAGAATTCCATACTTTTGTAGAGAGCTCCGTCAACGCCTATCTTGCCAATAATATATAGGATTATGTCTTTTCCAGAAACCCAGGGTTGTAATTCGCCGTTGAGCACAAAGTTAATAGTCTCCGGGATTTTAAACCAGCATTTCCCCGTCAAAGCGGCAGCGGCAAAGTCGGTGCTTCCAACGCCTGTAGCAAAAGCGGCTAAAGCTCCATAGGTGCAAGTGTGACTGTCGGCGCCTATGATAAGATCACCAGGCCCTACCAAACCTTTCTCAGGGAGTAAAGCATGCTCAATGCCCATGTCGCCCACATCAAAAAAATTTACCAGCTCCATCTCCCTAGCAAAAGCCCGAGACTTTGCTAGCATAGTAGCTGAGTCTATGTCCTTTGCTGGGTTGAAATGGTCCAGAACCACTACCACTTTCTCTTTATCAAAAACACGCTTTCCACCAGCCTCTTTAAACGGTTTGAGAGCCAGTGGCAGAGTTATGTCATTAGCTAAAGCTATATCGATGTTAGCCTGGACAAGTTCTCCCGGCTTGACATTATCCAATCCGCTGTGTTCGGCCAGTATCTTCTGACTTATGGTCATTCCCATGTTTAAGTTTTCCTTTTGCAATAAAGTACCAATTGAGATTTTACCCAATCACCCATAATTTAGATTTTTTACCAATTAAAATTCACGCTTTCAACCTTTGATACACTTCCTTTTAGTCAAATACTCAGACAAAGAGGATTTCCAATCACGAAGTAGACTGCCTGTCACGGACTGAAACTTTTCTAAACTCAGAAGGGAATAGAGAGGTCTTGGGGCAGGTCTTCCCAATTCAGTTGTGGCCATTTTTTCGACGCTTATGTTCTTGAGCCCTTCTATTTCAACTATGGCCGTAGCGAAACCATGCCAACTTGTCGATCCGGAATTGGCGACATTCAGGATCCCCGTGGGTTTGAGATCTATGAGTCTTAAGAGCGCGTCCGCCAAGTCTTCTGTGAATGTTGGCCTGCCGTGTTGATCATCCACCACTTTTAGAACATTACGTTCAGAACATGCTCTCAAAATTGACTCAACAAAGTTTTTCCCATTCAGCCCGTAAAGCCACTGAGTCCTCACGATCAAAATGTTTTTGTAAGAAAGCGATAGCATCAGTTTTTCGCCTTCCGCCTTGGTCTTCCCGTATATTCCCAATGGATTGACTGGGTCTTCCTCTTTGTAAGGACTGTCTTTAGAGCCATCAAAGACGTAATCCGTGCTGATATGAATTAAATAGGCTTCACTTTCTCTGGCTGCTCTAGCCACATTCAGAGCGCCGAGCGCGTTCACCTCATGGGCCTTTTCCCTATTGGACTCACATCCATCGACATCTGTCATTGCCGCAGTGTTGATTACTACACAGGGTTTAATTTCTTGGATGATTTTGCTAGTGGAAGGGCTGTCAGTAATGTCTATTTCTGGCAGATCAAGACCCTTGCAAAGCCTTCTTGACCTTTCCAAGACTGCGCACAGATCGGTTCCTAGCATTCCCTTGGATCCGACAACCAATACAGGCTTTTGAAATTGTGTCACATCTCCTCCGAATTATAGACCAATTTTGCGTTTCATCTGCTCACCACTGAGTCAAGTTGATTTGTGGGGGGAAAACTTGACGTAGAGCTTGCTAGTTGATCTTAGTTTAGGGTTTTAATACTATTATGTAATCAATACTTTTCTCAAATCCATTTAAACGTTTTACATCTTTGTGAACTTAATAACAAAGAGAGACAAAGCGATGTTCATGAGACCAACTAGAAAAAGTGACGTAGGCGCCCTTATTCATTTGTTTGAACCATGGTTTGAGCTAGACCCAACCATCGCCCAAAGCGTCGCGAATGCACTCGACAATCGGGACGACTACCAGATTTATCACTCTAATGTATTGGAAAGTTTAGGTGAAATAGTAGCCTCTAGCTTGTGGATCCTGAGAGACAACAAAGAGGTCTCCATTTTGGCGCTGAATTTTTCAGAAGTGAGTTGTTCAAATGAGGCTTTCGAAAGGTTTGTGGAATGTCATATCGTTGATTGGTCCAAACGGGGAATAAAAAAGGTAACTACAAAAGTACCGCTTATCCTTGCTGAAAATTTTACCATCACCTTAAAAAAAATCGGGTTCATTTTTGAAAGTTTCTCGAGTGACGGTTCTGACAAAAATCGGACTGTGACCATGACGAAAATGTTTTGTTATCGAACAGCGCCCTATTCGAAAGCCCTGGAGTTTCTACAGGAAAAGCTCGTTTCGTTAGGGTATGAAACTATGCCAGAAGCCAATGGATTTGTGTTCAGAATTGCGCCGGTCTATCAAAGACCATTTATAATCGGGAGATGGCATCGAATGTCATTCTCAGAGAATGACATCATTGTCTATCCGCCTGCAAAGAAAATAGAACCTTATGAAATAGAGGCCATGTTCTATCCATTTCGCCTGACCTCGCCGGAAGAATCTCCAGCTCTGGTAACGCTAGAGAAAAGACGCGCCTGTTCTATTCTGCACATCCCGACACAACACCCAGAACAGGAGGACATGTTCTCGGAAGACAATGAAATAATTGATTGTGAATTTAGCTTAAATAATTCTACTTATTCTATCCTGTCTGGTCATAGGAAACTTAGAAGGGGTTTACCAATTCTATTTTACGTTAACGGAGTTGGAGCAATTGGAGAGGCCAGAATTGTTGATTGGCAGATAGAAACTGTGTCAAATTTGTCCAGAAATCTTGAAAGTTTTCCGGGAATAATAATAGAAGACCTGGATCAAATAGAACCTAAATCAGCCCAAGTACTAAAAATTAATTTCAACTATTATAAGGGCTTCCCTAGAACTCTCTCATTTGAAGAAATAAAGAGCCTTGATAGCAACTTCAATCCTCAAAGACGCAGATTTGTGCCAAATGATTTGTTCGAATCAATATTGGGACAGGCCTATTAAATTTGGTAACCTTCAGGCAGAAATCTCATGGAACGCGAGCAAATGACTAATAGCAATTCCAAGCCGTTAATTTATCGATATAAGGGGATAACCCCAAAGTTAGGACAGGGAGTTTTCCTTGCGCCCGGAGTCGTTCTGTTGGGTGATATAGAAATACAGGATTACGCCAACTTGTGGTTCTACACAGTTGCCAGAGGCGATGTTAATTTCATCAGGATTGGAAAGCAGACCAATATTCAGGACCACTGCACTCTGCATGTAACTAGTGATAAGTATCCTCTCATTATTGGCGACAACGTAGTCGTAGGCCATCGGGCTGTGCTTCATGGATGCACAATTGAAGACAACGCGCTCATAGGTATAGGCGCGTTAGTGCTTGATGGGGCCAAAGTAGAGAGCGGAGCCATAGTTGGAGCAGGCGCCGTGGTAAGTCCCGGAACCATTGTGGAATCAAACACTGTCGTGGTAGGAACGCCGGCGCGTCCTATAAGAAAACCATCAGAAGCCGAAAAAAGTTTTCATATGATTAATGTAATAAAATACAAAGGTTATTCTCAAAACTTCAACCAATTGACTTGCCTAACTTAAATTTTTTCACCTTTTCAAATCACGCCCTTCTTCTTGCCCAAGAAAACACGGGTTATTTCAAATAAATACAAACCTCAAACAGGGTCGATTGCACATTTTTAATGTATTACTTTAATTATTGACAATATCTTATTGGTATGCTTTATTAATTTCAGTTGCTACGCAACTGAGCTTACTCATAACGGGAGGATCGAGCATGCCTCATTCGCACAA
>CALGLN010000046.1 GCA_937930835.1 uncultured Desulfomonile sp. | reverse complement strand
AGGAAGGCTTGGCTAAGGCTTAGAAATGCAGTGAGAGATTCCCAAAAATAGTCGGCGTTCATTATGGGGTTCATGATCTTTTCGAACGAACTAAATTCAAGCCCATTATCAGGTTTGCCTATTACGAGGCAGCCAATCAGGTAATAACCATAGTACAGGGGGATCATGTTGAGTGGGTTGCTAACCAGAGTGAACGCTCCGGCCACTATTATGTTGAAGGATAGAAAAAGTCTTATTAATCCGAGACAGGCGAGTTGTCCTCCTACAGGTATAAGAAAACCTATGACTAACCCCAGAGAAACTCCCAATGCGTCAAAATGAGGGCTGTTCTTGGAGTTGAGGAGTGGCTCAATGAAAATCGTGTGAATCTTTTTACAGAGCTTTGAAATATAGCCGGTTGAAGGTTTCATGTTTTGTTAAGGAAAAACAACGCCAGAAACGCCAATATATTAATCATTTTTGAGGAGTCACCCACTCATTTGATGAAATAAAGATAATCGAAATATTCTGATTGTTGAGTATCATCCAGAAACATGATCTATTTGAGCAACAAGAAATTTTCTTTCGCAAGTCCATTGTCCCCCAGTTTATCGGGAAAACCAAGACCGGGAGACAGGTCTTTGAGTGTCATTTCATCAGCTTATTCGGTAGCCAAAGCGAGATTTCAGGGAATAGCAAAAGAATAAACAGGCATATCACCAAACCACCCAGGAATGGATAAACGCCTCGATAGACTACGCTCACAGGTTCTTTGGTAACGCCTGAAACGACAAAAGCGTTAATGGCTACCGGGGGTAAAATTATCCCGATCATTGTTATCACGCTGACTATTACGCCGAACCATATCGGATCATACCCGAGTTTTAGCACCACAGGCAAAAAAATAGGTGTGGCGAGAATAAGAAAAGCGAGATCTTCGATGAATGAGCCTCCAATTAGGTATACGGCCACAATGATCAACATGATTATGTTGCGATCCAATTGAAGGCTTTCCATCCATGAAGCTATCAAAAAGGGCATTCGTGTTACGGCAAAGAAGTGTCCGAGGATTGTAGCGCCTGCTATCAACATGATGACCATACATGCGATACGCAGCGTCTCCTTGATGGAGGTGACGAACTTCTTGAAATCCATATCCTTCTTGAACAGAGTAAGGATAAGGACAGCCATTGCTCCGATACTACCGGCCTCGGTCGGGGTAAAGAAGCCTATCATGAGTCCCCCGACGACTATCAGAAATACCAGTCCGACAGACAACATGGGAGGCAGGGAACTGAATCTTTCCTTCCATGTGAAACGTTCACCTTTTGGGCCGAGTTTAGGATTTATGATACTCCACCCGATCAATGTCAAAGCGAATGATAAGGCAATCATCAGTCCAGGAATGATGCCGGCCAGGAAGAGTTTGCCTATAGAGGTTTCAGTGAGTATCCCATAGACGATTAGCACCACACTTGGCGGTATGAGTATGCCCAGTGTTCCAACGGTTGCTACGGTTCCACAGGAGAGGCTTCTGTCGTAGCCGTAGCGATCCATTTCCGGAACTGCAATTGTGGCGAAGGTCGCGGCGGTGGCGGGTGAAGAGCCGCATATAGCCTTAAATGCTGTTGCGGCTATAACTGTTCCTACAGCGAGTCCTCCGGGCACGTGCCCAAGGAACTTGTACGCCGAATCGTAGAGACTTCGCGCGACGCCACCACTTGCTCCGAGTTGACCCATTAGAACAAACATCGGTATGACCGTAAAGCCGTAAGACGAGAAAACGCTGAAGACATCCTTGGCGACGAGGCTCAAGGCTGCGTCAAAGTTTACAGTCACCGCAAATCCTATGAAACCGGCCAAAGCCATTGCAAAGCCTATTTCCAGGCCAATGAAAAATAGGCCGAACAACAGGATTATTACCAACAAGCTAATAGTGGCTACGCTCATGTTTCAGGTTTCCAGGTTGTGAGGATTTCCGCCAGCAAGACCAGGCACTGAATGTAACAACAGATAGACAAACCCCAGGCGACCGGATAAAGAGGCAACTGCAATGTTGGAGTTACCTCTCCGGATAGTCTGAAGTCGACACCCATACTCCACAGATTAAGTCCTACAATGAGGAATATGGCTATGCCGATTGATCGGGTCAGGATCCTCAGAAGACGCCTTGCTCCTCCTTCTAAAGAACTGGGCAGGAAATCCATGAGCACGTGCCCATCCAGGCGAGATGTCTGAGGAATGGCAAAACCTATTACGACTGCTCCAAGCAGGCCGACCAATTCGTAGGTTCCCAGAATAGGGCTCTTAAATGACCTCAAAAAAACATCAGCAACGGTCAGGAACATGATTGTCGTTAAAGCCAGACCGGCCACGACGTACATGAATCTGGACAAAACTTTTGACAGTAATACTACAAGTCTCATTTTGGGACACCTATTGTCGAAGCTACCTCAATGGAGCTTTCTTGAGGCGCCTAAGAGGCTAAAAATGGATCAAGGGTTGTTCTTGAGCCATTCCAGGCAGAACGTCAGGGCTTCCTCTCCGGAAAGGCCCTTTTGTTTTGCGGCATCAACAAAATCCTTTAGGACGGGCTTTACGGCCTGAGCCCATTTTTGATCCTCTTCATTGGAAAGAGTGATAACCTCATTTCCCTGGGCGATTGAGAATTCTTTTCCTATTTTATCAAAATCATCCCACGCCTTCCCAGTCTTATCTATCCATTCAGCATTTATTTGTTCAATAATTTGCTGAGTCTCTTTTGGCAGAGAGTCCCATTTCTTTTTGTTCATGGCCACGAAAAAGCCTAAGGTATATGCTGATCCAAAATTCTCCGTGGAGGATTTTATTACTTCAGCGAATTTCCATCCTTTTAGTGTTTCGATAGGCGAGACTACCCCATCGACTACGCCTTTCTGTAATGCGTCATAGGTTTCATTTTGCGGCATGGCGACGGGGGTCGCGCCGAGGGCTGAGACTACACGAGCGCTGGTGCCTGAGCATCTTATTTTCATGCCCTTCAGTTCTTCCATGTTTTTAACAGGTTTTTTTGTATGGAAGATACCGGGTCCGTGAGCATGGAGGTACATTATTTTGACGGCAGATAGCTCGGCGGGCTGGAACTTCTTGTAAAAAGCGTTGGTCAATCTCGTCGCCTGTAAGCCGTTTTTGTAACCGAGCGGTAAATCGATTACCTCGCATAGGGGGAATTTCCCTTTGGTATAGCTTAGGACCGACATTCCTATATCGGCTATTCCTTTCACTACGCCGTCGTATGTCTGGTCGGCAGGGGTCAGTGTGGCGCCAGGGAAAATGTTTATTTTGACTTCACCGTTTGTCTTTTTTTCGATTTCTTTCGCCCACTCAGTCGCCAGTAAAGTGTGTCCATGAGTTGCGGGAAAGAAGATCGAATAATTAAGCTCAACCGTTTTTGCGTCTGCGGACGGGAAGTTGAACATCAATAAGGAGAATGAAACCAGAAAAATGTTCAATGACCATAAGATCGTCTTTTTTGCCTTCATCTTGTTCTCCTGTCTTTGAATGATCCCTTTTGGGAGCTTAAACAAAATGCTTCTTAAAAGCATATTATTTAATTTGGGCTTTGTATGGCTACATCTTTTTTAAAAAAAGTAGCTTTTCATGTTCACTTCCTCATCATATTTGGCAGATACAGGGCGATGTCCGGGAAAATAGTCAGGATCACTGCGACCGCCATTATTGCGACGAGGAAAGGAGCGGCTCCCTTGATTACAGTTTCGAGACTGACGCCTTTGGCGGATCCTGCCACGGTGAAAAGGTTTAGCCCCATCGGTGGAGTTATCAGGCCGGCTTCCATCATCAAGACTGCGATAACCCCGAACCATATAGGATCAAAATTGAGCGCAAGTATAATCGGGAAGACAACCGGCAGGGTTAGCACCATCATGGATATGGCGTCGATGAAGCAGCCGAGTATCAAGTAAATGAACAATATAAGCGTGTGAACCAAATAAGGGGAGACGTTGAGGCTTATGACCCAACTGGCGGTCTTGACCGGAATTGTGGAGAGCGCCATAAAATAGCTGAAGACGTTAGCGCCGGCCACCAGCATCAAGACCATGGCTGAAATTCGGAGAGATTCTCCCATTGCTTTTGAGAGTCCTATCCAGGTGAGCTTTCTTTTCAGTATGGCGACGATGACGAGCAATGTAGCGCCGACTGCTCCAGCTTCATCAGGGGTAAAAAAACCGGAATAGATTCCACCAATTACAAAAAGAAACAGGAATAAAGGCTCTTTTACGCCTTTTATCGCGGTGATTTTGTCCTTCCAGCTAACGGGTTCGGGATTTACCGGCGCGGCTTGGGGATATTTTCTTACCCAAAGGATAACCACCATTATGTAGGCTGAAGCAAGCAGCAGACCGGGGAATATTCCGGATATTAATAGCTTGCCGATTGATTGCTCTGTAAGCATTCCATAGACGACGAATCCGATACTTGGCGGTATGAGAAATCCCAGGGTTCCGCCTGCCGCTACGCTTCCGGTGGATAATTTGGGGTCGTACTTGAAGCGGTCCATTTCGGGGAGCGCCACAGTGGCCATAGTAGCGGCGGTAGCTACTGATGAACCTGAGACGGCGGCAAAGGCGCCGCAAGCCCCTATGGTGGCGACTGCCAAACCGCCGGGAACGCGTCGGGTCCATTTATCAAAGGAAGAATAAAGCTCGGTGGTCATTCCGGAGCTACCGGCAAGGGAGCCCATAACTATGAAAAGAGGGATGACGGTATAGGGGTAGAAGGAGGCAACCTCCCACATAGTGCTGGCAGTAACCGGTATTGCGGCTTCGAAAGATGTCAGGATGGTTAAGCCAACGCATCCGACAAACATCATGGCAAAGGCAATGTGCATTCCAAGAAAAATGAGGGCAAAAACAGCCGCTGATCCTACTGCGCCTACGATAACGGGATCAATATTCATTTTAACAACCTCGCAATGTAGTCCGCAAGATCAATGAGCAGCTCCAAAAACAGGAATGCGCCACCCACAAAAACAAGTAGCCGAAACGGCCATTGAGGGATGCGCAACATGTCCGAAACGGCCACGGTCTCTTCGGTCAGGACCCAGCCCTGGTATGCCATCACTCCTATGATAAACAGGCTCAGAGACGTGGTAAAAATGCTTATGGCAATATTCAGCTTGACTGGAAGACGATCGATAAAAATTGTCACTCGAACGTGATCCTTCATCTGGTGAGCATAAGCAATGCCAAGCAGTATGAATATAGCTAATACGTAGCTGGACATCTCGAATGATCCCGGAATGGGTTTTGACCAGATGTCGCGTCGAATGGCGTCAGCCGATGTTAAGAACATCATCGGGAAAATTAATACCATGGCGACATAGCCAAGGATTCGTGTTCCTTTCTGAACACAACTTTTAATTAGCGGAAACATCGACACCTCAATTAAGAGATCTAAACGAAATTAGAAACATATCCTATTTCAATTTGTTAGCGCCAGGGATCCTGGAATTCGTAACCCATGATGAGTGAGCCGTTTTTAGCAAATGCCGGCTTGTTCGAATTTACAAAGCCATCATTAGACGTCCCTAAAAATGCCCCAAAGCTCCTTTAAGCTCAGGCAAATTGTTTCCTGAGATTCAAAAGGAGCTTTGTCGGGCTGTCTAGAAGGGGCGATCTTGAATCCTCAGCTCAGTCACCCCTACGAAGAGCTATTTGAAGGGCTCGAGCCTCGTTTATGCGTTCCTCATGTTTTAGTTTTTTCATTGTGGCTTCCTGAACCTTGGCCATAAGTAGATCCAGGTCACACGGCTTCATAAGATAATCCAAGGCTCCGAGCTTCATTCCGTCGATGGCCGAACCGACGGTGGCGTGCCCTGTGAGCATTATGACTTCAATCAGCGGATTGGTGTTCTTGATTGCTTTGAGTGTTTCGATGCCATCCATTCCGGGCATCTTGACGTCAAGCACTATTACGTCGATAGCCTCTCCTGAACCGAGTTTTTGCAAAGCCTCCTGCCCACTGTTAGCAGTTGAAACTGTCAGTCCACGCTTTACCAGACGTTTGGACAAAGTATCTATAAACGGGGCCTCGTCATCGACCAAGAGAACTCTTGATGTCGTCATATTTTCTCTCCTCGACGTGATGTCTGTGTCTTGGTTTTGAGTCATCATAATGCCTTCGTCTTAGGAGATGAAGGCATCACGTGACTGCTTTTGTTTTTCGGCTGAGGCAGCAACCTCAGCTAAAGCTAATATCGTCAAAAAAACCGCCTAATATCTTATCAGCAGGAATACCGATGAGATCACCAGGCTGATTAAAGTAATAGGAGCGGCCTGGACGCAAAAAGAACCGAAAGATATCTTATGTCCTGCTTTTTCGGCTATTCCGGTTGTGACAACATTGGCTGACGCGCCAATAATTGTGCCGTTCCCGCCGAAACAGGCTCCCAGAGCGAGCGCCCACCACAAGACTCCTGATTCTGCTCCAGGTATGGTGGTGTTGAGGAAAGCCACAATAGGTAGCATGGTGGCGGTGTAAGGAATGTTATCGACAATTGCTGAAGCAATCCCGGACACCCATAGAATTATGAGGATTGCGACTGTCAGATTGCCCTGGCACACCCCGAGTATCCAGTCGGCTATAGCCTGAAGTATTCCCGTTTGCTCAGCGCCGCCGACAACAATGAACAACATTATGAAGAATACTAATGAGGGCCATTCGACTTCCCGTTCGAGGAGTTCAACTATATCGGCCTTGGTTAGTAGTATTATTAATCCCGCTCCGAAGAGGGCCGCGACACTGACTTCCATGTGGAATTTGCCGTGGAGAATGAACAGGGCAATGACACCCAACAGGACGGAGCCACCTACAGTGAGTATTCGCCTGTCGGTTATCTTGTATTTTTCTTTCAGGAATGACAGTAGCTTAGGAACATCATCCACTTTGGCCTTGTGATAGACCTTGCCGTAGAGGAGCTTGTTGTAAATGAGCTGCGCAATCATAACCAACACTACTACCGGCGTGAGATTTAACACGAAATCATTAAATGTGAGGCCTGCATAGGAGCCGATCATTATATTGGGCGGATCGCCGATCAATGTTGCTGTGCCACCGAAATTGGAGGCAAGAATTTCAGGCATCAAAAAGACGAATGGGGAAACACCCAGGACCATGGCAATTTCCATGGTGACGGGTGTCAGCAGTAGCATGGTGGTTACATTGTCCAGAAATGCGCTGGTTACAGCCGTGACAATACATAACGCGCAAGACAAGAGGTATATTTTACCCTTTGCCACCTGGAAAGATTTGTAAGCCAGCCATTGAAAAACGCCGGACAACTTTAGCACTCCGACTATAATCATCATGCCCATTAGCAGGAACACAACGTTCCAGTCTACGGTTACAAGCGCCTGTTCCCATGTCAGGAGTTTGAATGCGTCGTCGAACGTGCCCAGGGTATGAGTGATGATCAGAATAGTTGCTGCTCCGAGAGTGGCAGCCAATGTTCGATGCAAGACTTCAAATGCTATCAGGACATAAACTGCTATGAATACTACCAAAGCGATCCAGAACGCAGTTCCTCTTATTCTGTCGAGGGTTACGTTCATGCTGGAAACCCAGCGCTGAGTTCCTTTTTCGTTCACTCCTTCATCGTGTATCTTTTTTAGGGGGATAAGTTCAGAAGGCCTGAAACTCGAGCGTGTGACTTTTAAACTCCAGGAAGCCTTATCCATTAATTCTTTGGTCACCGGTAACTCGATCTGGAAAAGTCCGTTTTTGGAAGTGCTGAACTCGTGTTCCGCGTGAGCTTTTCCGGTATCCGGGATGTAAGCTTTTCCATTTAGGTAAGGCAAGAGCTTGGCGTCATCAACGGCATGGCCTGAGGCGTCGAGAACCTTGCCTTCGATAACGAATGTGTTGGGATTCTGGGACTTGGCGCCGGCCCAGGATGTCCCGGCAAACAGCGCGAACATTGCGCAAACAGCCGACACGATTATGATAAAACGTTTCATTGCGTTATTCTCCGTAAATGTGCTTTTACATAATGTAAATGACCGGTTACATGGTCCTGGGCACGGTGATCGGCATGCCGAGTAAGGGCCAGATGACCAATATGGCCAGGGCCACTACAGCCATTAGTATTATGCTGGCCGGTATGCCGTACATCAGGAACTCTCCACTAGTGAACTGCTTGGAGTCATAAGCAATGGCGTTTGGCGCCGCTCCGACCAGAAGTATAAAGGGCATTCCTGCTGTAACAAGAGCCGCATACATTACAACGTAGGACGAGACGCCCAAGTAACCCGCTATAACCAGCGCCACGGGAAGCGATATAGCTATGGCAGCAACATTCATGATGAAGTTGGTCATGATCATCACGAAGAAGGCAATGCTAAGGACGAACAAAAGCCAGTGAGATTTTTGAAACATGGCGAGCCAGTTTACGGCCATCCACTTGGCGGCTTCCGTTTCCCACAGGCAGAAGCCAATGCTCATCGCTCCGGAGAATAACAGCACGATGTTCCAGGGGATCAGTTCGAGATCTTCGATATCCAATATCTTGACTACAAAGAACAGAATGGTTGAGATGAGGATGATGGCAGTCTTATCGAGTTTTTGGAGAGCTGGAATCATAACCTGAAGCGACATGGTCACTATCGCTCCAAATATTATCGCAAGCGCCATTATCTCTTTTCTTGTTATGGGTCCCAAGTTTGCGCTGAGTTCCTGGACACGCTCTCTAAGTCCAGGTATTACGGCCTTTTCCGGCTTCAGGAAGATCATGAAAAAGACCCAGAGGAGTATGACCATCAAGACTCCGACAGGCAGCATGTAAAGTGTAAGTTCGTAGAAAGGCGTGTCAACACCGACCATTTCCTTGAAAAAGCCAAGGGCGACTATGGACCGAGCTGATCCCAGTAGTGTGATTATGCTGCCGGCGCCGCATACATAGGCCATACCTATGAAAAGGCCTTTTCCGAATTTGGTCGGTTTGTCGCCCTCTCCGTACAGGCTGTATATAGCCAGCAGCAGCGGATACATGGTGGCCGCCACGGCGGTATGAGCCATGATCAGCGTCAGGACGGTGATGAGAATGAAAATACCCAGATATATGGCGCTTGTTTTCTCGCCTATTATGTTGAGCATCTTGTAGGCCATGCGTTTTGTGAGGCCTGTTTTTGTAAAAACCATGCCTATGACTAATGAGGCGAAAATGAACAGGACAGAAGGGTCCATAAAGTCCTTGAAAGCTACTTTTGCCGGTCGAATCATGAAAAGGGCCTGCATTACTCCGATGAGCAGGCTTGTAACGCCGATTGGCACAACTTCAAAAACCCACCATATTCCAGCCATTAAAAAGAGGGCTACGGCTCCTTTTCCTTCGGTTGTTAACGGGAAATGTTTGCCGACAGGATCGACGGCGTCGGGCCACGGTGGCGAGAAATAAACCAGAAGAAAGAGGCCGAGGCCCGTTAACATCGCTATAAGTCTTGTCCAATTTATCTTTATGCCTTGTGAGGCAGTCATACTTTGAGCGCTCATCGCGAAAATCCTCCGTATATCACGATAAAAATTCCTTAATTTTAGATCTGGCAGGCTTTCATTTGCGTCGCTACTTCATCAAACACGTCAACTAGTCTTAACAGGCCGATGTAATCGCCCTGAGAGGACACTATAAGAGCCTGACAACGGCTCATTATCAACTGGTGCACAGCTTGGCTTAGGGTAGCGTTGGCGTCTATAAATCCTGTGGAAGACTGATTGGCCACGAGCTCACCCACCTTTTTCTTGTAACTCTTCCTACAAATGTCGGTGAGAGGAGATTTCCACAGATCGTAGTTGTCCAGGGTTGAATGCAGAAATTCGGGTGTCAATCCGAATCGCGACACCTTTTTGAGCTCATCATTGGTGAAATATCCCGGCTCAAGGCAAGTCAAAATATCCATGCGGTTTAACTTTCCGATTACCCTCCCTGAACTGTCGCATACAAGAACCGCCATAAATCGGTGACCTTTGGCGTCAAGCCTCTTTCGACCTTCATCCAAAGCCACAACCGCTTCCCAAAGAGAAGCGTCCTGCGCAACTCTCGGGTAACCTTCAAACGAACTCATCAGGTCTCTGACTTTTATCGTTTCCATCAAAGTATCTCCTGGGAAAAACTCATAAAATTTATCAGAATGTTAATTAGGCCATGGATATCTTCATCAGTATCCTTTGGTCTTGATTATCCTATCCACCTCTGCGCTTCTAATCCTGTTTTCCTGATCCTTTTTACGCTCGTTAGCCTTGTTTAGCTTTTCCACAAGATCCGAAGTGTCGGTGGGTTTCAGAAGATAGTCGAAGGCGCCTAGTTTCATTCCCTCTATGGCGTCATCTACCGTGCTATTACCAGTCAACATAATCACCTCAACCAATGGGTAGGCGAGTTTGATCTCCCTGAGGGTCGATACTCCGTCTCGAAGGGGCATCATGACATCGAGAACCACCACATCTACATTTGCTTTTTCTAAGACCTCTAATGCCTCATCCCCGTTAAACGCAGTCAACACCTCAAATTCCCTCGTCATTAATCGCTGAGAAAGCACCTCTACAAATTGCTTCTCATCGTCAACCAAGAGGACCCGCGTTTTCATTTATTGTCTCCTCATCGAGTAGCTAAGACTAAGAGATAATTGGAATGCAATCATCTCATGACGATCTGGCCGTTCGGTTTCGGAGCAATAAGGGCGCCAAACGAGGAAACGCTGTATTCAATGTGCTTTGCGTATTTGAGCTATCTGGCGCCGGCGCGTTTCTGCTACAATATGACACAAAGTAGATCATTTGACGTGAAACATTTTGGAACACTTTTTCCTGGATCCAATTTTTCCAATACGGTTATCCTATTAAAGACGTGGGTTTTTATGGGATCGGTAATTTTACAATCTAGTTAGGCTCCATGATTTAGGGCTTTTGAGAATGAGTCATAAATCGTGATACTGGTAGTGATTTTGATCAATGGAATATTACCATTTTTAATAAAAATGACTCACGTTAACTTTTTCACAATCCGCGCTTAACCCAATAACAAAACGTGTTCTAGTTTCAGACCAAAAAGACGTGCGCCAAAGAAGAATTGGCTTAATGGCGCGAAACTGGCAGCGCTAACTACAAGAAACCAAAGTTTAAATCCCGTGATTACCAGTGGACCCGTGGCCATATTCGAAGGTTGGCGTGGAGTCGGCGCATTTGGGAAATACGCGGGACCGATTTTAGAAAAGCTGTCCTCTGATAAGAAATTGATCCTGGAATATTTTCGATATTAGTTGCCTTAATGGCAAGTGTTTATACCTAAAAAACAGGAGATTCAAGGAAAATTTACTGATCTGAAGGAATTTGTTTTTCAGGTGAAGTATGATGAAAACACGGTTACGCTACGGAGCGAAAATCAAATATTTTGACTTACAGGGCGCAATGATATTTTTGTTGCGTTTAGCAAAAAGTTCTTTGTAAAATTCCAAAAAGTTCGGTAGACTACGCAGTCGCTGAATTGAGGTTTGACTGCCGGCATTTTTTGTTGGAAAACGCTCATATCTTTGCTTGCCGTTGAGTGTTCGGATGAGTCGCCAGTTGGCTTTACGGAGCAATTCGGATCAGTAATGGCAAACATTCTTCACTGAGTCCACAAAAACGTCATATAGGGACATTCAAAAATCCGCATTAGTCATTGGTGTTTTGGTAAAAGGCTTTCAGCGTTTATGATTCGTGCCGATGTCTTTGAGGATTTGAATATCCTGGGGGTTAGGAATCCTTATGGCGTCCTTGTCTGAGTTCTTGTTTTACCCGCCAGAGATTGAAAGATCGAATTAATGATGATGAAGGAGGGGGCTGGTTCCGCAAACATGTGTGAATCGCTTTTGGTTTTGGCGCCTGTTTGGGAGGGGGATGATGAGGAATGAAAAACAAAAGCCCATCAGAGAGGTTGGGGGGGTAACCTCTGTAGTCCTGATAGGCTCCTAAAAAACTATATCGTATAAATGAAATTATGTCAAAAAATTACAAAATCGTCAACATTTTTTGATGTCACTTTTAGTGATGTTATGTCCTTCTTGGGGAGAAAAGGGTGAACAAGTTGCTGTTTTGTATGGCTTTTAGGTCCAGGACGCGTGGGTGCGCGCAGCCAGCCAAGGTTGTTAACGCGTAATCACCAAAAGGAAAGCCGAAAAAAACTTTTTGAGACATTTTGAGGGTTAAAGGCGCTTGACAAATCCTCAATGATGATAAATTTGAAGTTGTTGGTGAGGATCATAAGGAAACTTCCATATTAGACAATAAGGAGGGATCTTTCATGGACCTAAAAAAACTCGTACCATGGAACTGGTTTAAAAAGGAACAGGAGCAGGAAGCTCAAACCCATACGGTTCCTGTTCAGCGTCAGGATCTTGCGGTGAGGCATGATCATCCGTTGTTTCAACTCCACACTGAAATAGACCGATTATTTGACAGGGCCTTTCAAGGCTTTAGGTTCCCATCGTGGATGATGGATTCATCGCTTGTTCCTTCCGTGCGTTCTGAGTGGCTGAAGCCGACTCTGGATTTGGCGGCGACGGAGAGGGAATACACTATTTCCCTTGAGTTGCCTGGAGTGGAAGCTGGCGATGTTAGACTGGAAATAATGAACGACACCCTAAAAATCAGTGGAGAAAAGAGACAGGAAAAAGAAGAGAAAGATAAGGATTTTTACAGGATGGAGAGATCATACGGCTCTTTCCAACGCGTGTTGTCGCTTCCTGAGGACGCCGATCAGGACAGCATAAACGCTGTGTTCAAGAACGGTGTCATGACCATCACGGTTCCTCGAAAGTCGGTTCCGCAGGCTGACGTGAAGCAGATCGAAATAAAGACAAGCTAGACGGCTTAGCTAAAGTTTTGTGGTGGTTAGGAAGACGCCCCTCCATGTCAAGCGAGGGGCGTTTTTTATATCATAT
>CALGLN010000045.1 GCA_937930835.1 uncultured Desulfomonile sp. | reverse complement strand
GTTGTTGGCGGGCAGCAGGCTACTGATTGTGTTGAGGAAATTTTTGAAATGTGCCCCAACGTGGACATCATTGTTCGAGGCGAGGGTGAGGATACGATTGTTGAAATAGCCAAAGGTCATAACTTATCAGAAATAGCAGGAATTTCATTTAGAATCAATGGCCTGGTTCGCCACAATGAAAATCGCCCCCTTGGAGAAATTGAACTCTATAGGTTTCCTGATAGGGCGCTGAGATCCCAGGAATACAGTCTGAACATGGGAGGCTTTGCCCTAAAAGGAGAGCAATTCGACATGATACTGACTTCCAGGGGTTGCCCTTACAACTGTAAATTCTGCACATTTAATCTCAATCCATGGACTCAAAAAAGACGTTATTCAACCAGATCAATTGAAACGGTGATGACTGAGCTGGAACAGATCAAGGCCGGAATAATACTTATCGCTGATGAAAACTTTTTCGTTAACCCAAATAGGGCAAAAAAGATCTGTGAAACCATTGTAGAACGCGGAATCAGGAAACGTTTTTTTGTTCAGGCGCGTATTGAGATCTTTGAAAGACCTGACGTGCTTGAAGCAGCTGTAAAGGCCGGCATCAAAGTCATGCTCCTGGGCATCGAATCTCCAACCGACAGAATTTTGGATCAGCTAAACAAAGGATTCGACACCCAAAGAGTAAGAGACGCCTTCAGAGTCTTTAGGCAATTCCCGATCTATTATCACGGATACTTTATTTACGGAAATGTAGGCGAAACAGATGATGAAATGCTTAATATTCCAGCGTTCGCTAAAGAGTTAGGTCTAGATTCAATAACATATCAGAAGCTTCGCGTGGACAAATATTCTCCTCTACGTGAAGTCGTTGAGGCGGATTCGCGTTATTATATAGGAGACGACAGGATCGTTTATCGACACGGAGTGGGAAGACAGGGTCTCAAAAAAATCAGTCGCGAAATAACTCGTAAGTTCTACACACCTGATCAGTTGCTATCAATCTTAAGGAAATTGTTCGGAGTTCAACTTTTTACAGGTCGGGATGTTCCTTCTTTGGTTTCAAGCATACCTGCGGTTGTTACAGAGATGATGGGACGTGAATTCAAAAAGATGGTAAAGCGAATAAGACTAGCTCAATCTACCTGAAACAAAACTGATCAAGAGCTTTTTTGGATATATCCCGATTTTTTGTTAAAAGCTCATGTGGATATATAAGAGGCCGCTACACATAAAACAGAATTGTTTAAGGTATAGCGACCTGGGCCCTAAGATGAAAATTAAAGAATGTACCTGCTCAGATCGTCGCTCTTAACAATATCCGTCAGTCGCTGCCGGACCATTTCCGGAGTTACCTCTACCGTCACCCCGGCCATATCAGGCGCATCGAACGATACCTCTTCAAGCAGCTTTTCCATTATAGTATGCAAACGCCGAGCGCCGATATTTTCTGCTCGTTCATTGACTTCCTCAGCGAGATTGGCGATTTCAGCTATAGACTCTTCCGTAAATTTCACGTGAACGTCTTCAGTCTTTAGAAGTTCCTGATATTGTTTTACCAGAGCGTTTTTTGGTTCTGTCAATATCCGAATGAAGTCTTCTTTGGTCAGAGCAGATAATTCCGCTCTCAGGGGGAAACGACCCTGGATTTCAGGAATGAGATCTGATGGCTTAGAAACATGAAAAGCGCCTGCGGCTATAAATAAAATATGGTCTGTCCTTATCACACCATGCTTGGTGTTAACCGAACTTCCCTCTATTATTGGTAGCAAATCCCTTTGAACCCCCTCACGAGATATGTCAGGACCGTGATGTTGTCCATGAGACCCTGCTATCTTGTCCAATTCATCAATAAATACTATTCCTGTCTGCTCAACTCTCTCCTTGGCCATTTTCACAACTTTGTCGTGATCCACCAGCTTGTTGAGCTCCTCCTGAATTAGAATCTGCATGGCCTCAGTAGTCTTGACTCTTCTTCTCTTGGTCTTACCCGGAAAAATGTTTGAAAACATATCCTTCAGGTTTATGTCCATTTCTTCCATACCGGCTGGAGAAAAAACCTCCACAACCGGAATAGCGGACATTTGGGTCTCGATCTCAACCTCACGATCGCTGAGTTTCCCACTTCTAAGCATGCGACGAAATTTCTCGCGAGTCTTTTGCGCCACGTCCACTTCTTCGTCATTCGTATCAGGACTCGGGGCCAACTGAGGACGACGTACCCTCCTCGGATTTCTGACCGGCAAGAGAATGTCGAGAAGCCTCTCCTCTGCCTGATCCTCTGCCTTTTGACGCAAGGCTTCATATTCGGATTCTCGAACCATGTTTATACCGATCTCAAGCAAATCCCTGATCATCGACTCAACATCTCGTCCCACGTATCCCACTTCGGTAAACTTGGAGGCTTCCACTTTGAGGAATGGAGATTGGGCTAGTCTCGCGAGTCTCCGGGCTATTTCAGTTTTGCCTACTCCCGTAGGACCTATCATGATAATATTCTTCGGTGCGATCTCATCTCTGAGCTCTTCAGGAACCTGAGTACGGCGCCATCTGTTTCTTAAAGCTATAGCGACCATCCGCTTGGCGCGATGCTGTCCAATTATATATTTGTCAAGTTCAGCTACTATTTTTCTTGGTGTGAAGTTCTCCATGACTATCCGTTTCCATGAATTCCAGCAGGTATCAGGAACATAAAATTTTACCCGCTGGCAAGTACGTGTTTCTACACAACATCTATCGGAGCTAACAAATTAAATGGACTCAATCACGAGTTGGTCATTGGTATACACGCAAATGCTCGCAGCAATGTTCATGGCAGTCTTTGCGATATCCAGCGTATTGAGTTCAGTATGTTCCAGCAGAGCTCTAGCGGCAGCCAATGCGTAGTTGCCCCCTGACCCTATGGCTATTACCCCGTCATCTGGCTCAACGACATCTCCGGTTCCTGAAAGTAACAAAGTTTTTTCCTTGTCAGCTACTATTAAAAGAGCCTCCAGACGACGCAACATCCGGTCTGTGCGCCATTCCTTCGCTAATTCCACCGCTGCTCTAGCCAAATTATTAGAATACTTTTCAAGCATTTGTTCGAATTTTTCAAGTAAAGTTAGAGCATCAGCAGTTGAGCCGGCAAATCCCGCAAGAATTTTGGAATCTTTACCGAGTATCCTGACTTTCCTTGCTGAATGCTTGACCACGGTGTCACCTAATGACACCTGCCCGTCCCCAGCCATGACGACTTCAGTTCCCCGTCTCACACAAAGAATGGTGGTGGATCTTATTATAGGGTTTTTCATGTGTTGCGACTCTTGTTCAATTGTAATGTAATTTTTTAGAATAATACTAATCCTGTTTTTTTGTAAAGCCACTTCTCGGGTGAGAACGATCATAAACTTCCATCAGGCTGCCGAGATTTACCTTTGTATAACGCTGGGTGGTTGATAAGTTTGAATGCCCCAACAACTCCTGAATACTTCTCAAATCGGCGCCTGAGTGCAAAAGGTGAGTGGCAAAGGAATGCCTGAAACAGTGAGGCGATGCGTCTCTGACTATGCCGGCGTTCAGAAGCAATTCCTTGAGAATTCGCCGAACACTCCTGTCAGACAGGGGACCGCCTCTGAGATTGAGAAAAAGAATTCCTTTGTTATTCTTCGTCTTGCTGGATGTTTCTATCACTCGGCGTGTATTTAAGTATACTCTGAGCGCTTCCAGAGCCTTCGAGCCAACCGGAACATATCGTTCTTTAGACCCCTTTCCCATCACTCTTACCCAACCGTTTTGGAGATCAATATCATTCAGAGTAATGGACACAAGTTCTCCAACTCGTATGCCCGTGCTGTAAAGCAATTCAAAAATTGCCACGTCTCTGGAGAAGGCATCTGAATTCCTCGAAAAAAAACGATCCATCTCGTCCGCATTCAAAGACCGAGGCAGGGCCTTTTCCTTCTTGGGCGATGTAATTGAAGCAGCAGGATTCGAAACCAAAACGCCTTCCCGGACCAGGAACTTAAAAAAGCTCCTTATGGCCGCCAGTTTTCTACCAGCGGACGCCTTGGCTATACGCCCATATTTCTTGGCAAGAAACCCTCTAATTGTATTCTTGTCAACATGACCGATGTTTCGGAGAGCTCCTTTTTGACATAATGTTCCCAGATAATCCTTAAATTCATTCAGATCATTCATATAAGCTTTCACTGTATTAGAAGACCTCATTTTTTCGGTTTCTAAATGACGCCGGAAAGCTTCTATCGCATTTTCTAAATTCAACTGAGCCGCTCCGAGATTAACCTTTAATCAATAACATTACAATATCACAATTCTTTTTATCGCTGAAACTGCCGCTGCAGGATCATCAATCACCTGAAACAGATCCATGTCATCAGGACAAATCATGCCGTGTTTCATCAACATGGTTTTCTTGATCCATGTTATGAGATCCTTCCAATAGTCCTTGCCTAAAAGTATGACCGGAAAAGGTTTGATCCGATGTGTTTGTATGAGTGTCATGGCCTCAAACAACTCATCCATGGTTCCAAAACCACCAGGAAGGATCACATAAGCCATGGCGTATTTTACGAACATCACCTTTCTGACGAAGAAATATCTAAAATTGATTTTTACATTTGTATACGGATTTGCCGCCTGTTCCTTGGGCAGCTGTATGCAGAGTCCCACAGATTTGCCGCCTGCCTCAAAAGCTCCCCGGTTGGCAGCTTCCATTGCTCCAGGGCCCCCACCCGTTATGACGGTAAAACCACTCTCAGCCAGCAGCCTGCCCACTTCTCTACCGAGTTTGTAAACAGGGCTCTGTTCAGAGATAGAGGCTGAACCAAACACCGAAACAGCTGGATAAATTTCGGTCATGGTTTCAAATCCGTCAACAAATTCAGAAATTATTCTGAAAATACGCCAGGAATCCCGGACCGTAAATTCATCAATCACGTATTGGCGCTCATTCATTGTTTTTCATCCATTTTGATAAGATCAAAAGACCATAGAGATGATCATTTTTTCAACTCTTAATTGCGATTTTATTTATAACTTACTATAATGTCAATTATAATTACGTATTGTATTAACTTTACCGTATTTTTCAACTATTTATCTTAAATCATGCCCCAATTGAAGCCGCAAAGATAACAACCTGGATACAAGTGATCACTTTAAACAAAAATTTTTGGGATTGATTCGAATTTCTCATTCGTGTATACTTAGCGCTTGAAGATTGACTGACTGCTCCATCTTGCTCGGATGGCGGAATTGGTAGACGCAGTGGACTCAAAATCCACCGCCCTTACGGGTGTGCGAGTTCGACTCTCGCTCCGAGCACCATGAAATCAACAGGTTACATCTACGATGATGTAACCTTTTTGTTTGGTCTGAACTTAGGTGTCCTTATTAGTGTCTAATAACGCTGACTGTTGATGTAATTCCAGAACACCCATGGACATATAATATCTTGATATTAGCTGGCTTTTTAAACACTCGTGTTGAGTGAGAACAACCTTAGCAACACCCTTGTCTTGCACTTAAAAGTCACGCTCAAGTGTCTCAATCAATTAGACCATTTCTTTGCGTGTAACTGGACGATTTTAAAAATGTAAACAAATCATTATTGAAATTTGACCATTTATATGCCAATCTAATAGAAAGTATTAAGTTTTTTACGTCTAATTAAAAGGAATGAGGGAAAACATGAGCAACCTGATAGTCGTGGGGTATGATGATGAATTCAAAGCAGAGGAAGTTCGATTAATGTTAATGAAGATGAAAAAAGACTATCTGATTGACCTTGAAGATGCGGCAATTGCTATTAAGAATGACAAAGGCAAGGTGAAGCTGGACCAAATGCATAACTTGACAGCGGCGGGCGCCGTATCCGGAGGATTCTGGGGAGCGCTCGTAGGGTTGCTATTCCTGAACCCACTATTGGGAATAGCGGTTGGCGCTACTACTGGAGCAGTGTCCGGGGCATTGGCGGACGTTGGTGTTAACGACCAGTTCATGAAGAATCTTGCTTCTACGATGAAGAATGGGAGTTCCGCTCTCTTCGTTCTGGTCAGAAAAGCAACGCCGGACAAGGTTCTCGAGGAACTCCAGGGAACAGGTGGAACCATCATCCAGACATCATTGTCCCACGAGGACGAGGAGAAACTCCAGGCTGCGCTGAACGCGGCAAAATCATAATACGCCAAGACGTCATTACTAATACATTATGGCGCCAACATAAAAAATGACTGATGAATTGATAGTTCATGTTTTTGTCGAAAATAAAGTGGTCGATAAAATTAATTAAACATGTGATTTTCTGAGGCAGAGCCGGGTCTAATGTCATTGGCGTCGGCGCTGCCTTTTTTTGCTTATTTAGTTGTCATTACACTGAACAGGTTTAATTTCTCTGATTCACGCCCTGGTCAATCAGGCGTACTTAAAGTGTCGGCGTCAGTCAGACGCAGAATTTTCTCAGAGTCCGAATAAGTCAAAGCCCAACAGTGAATTTTTTCAGGAAACATAGGTGGTAGCTATGCGGATCGTCAGTTTTGGTCGGATACAAACAGGAAGGATCATTCTGATTGTCCTGTGTTCAGTTTGCGCTCTGGGCGGATGTTCTCAGGTCCCGATAGAAGACGCTCACAGGGTGCGCCCGGTTAAAACCTACGTGGTGACACCGGGAGATGAATTGCGAGAGCTGTCTTTTCCAGGAAAGGTAGCGGCCTCAAAAACTGCAGAGCTTGCCTTCATGGTTTCTGGTTTATTGGTGAAATATCCGGTGACGGAAGGTCTACGAATACGCAAAGGTGAAATTATTGCTCAACTCAGGCAAGATGAATTCCAGGCACAGTTTAGGATCGCTGAGAGCCAATTCGATCGGGCTCGATCTGACCTGGTCGCCTTGAAAGCCGGTGAAAGGAGCGAGCAACGGCAACGGTTGGAGGCTCAATTACGAGCGGCCGAAGCCACGCTTGCCAATGCGGAGTCGGAGTATAATCGCCATGCCGGTTTGTTGAGGTCCGGTTCGATCTCGCGGGGGGTTTATGAGCGTGTTGAAACTGCTTTTTTAGTAGCCCAGGAGGAACTAAAATCAGCTCAGCAATTATTGGAGAAATCGTTGGTCGCTCGTCAGGAGGTCATTGACTCAAAAGAAGCGGAAATACGTGGTCTTGAGGCCCGGTTGGCAGAAACCAGAATACAACTTGAGGATTCAACCCTGCTTGCCCCGTACAACGGAGTGGTAGCCAGACGGTTTGTGGAACGTCAACAGAGTATCAGAGCGAAGACTCCAGTGGTTTTGTTTCAGGATCTCGAGGAGATTCACATAGCGGTAGACGTTCCCGAGGCTGTCATGACCACAGAAATTCGTCTGACGGAGGCGGAACGGATAGTGGCCGAATTCAGCGGGGTTCCGGGAAGGCAGTTCCCTGTCACCATTGCGGAAGTAGCTCAGATTGCAGATCCAAGGACGCAGACATTCAATGTCCGCTTCGCAATGAAAGTCCCACCTGATTTGAATCTTTTACCGGGGATGACGGCAAGAGTGACCCTGTTTTATCGTTCACGCCCAACTGCTGGAAAAAGCTACTTTGTACCTGTATCGGCCGTCTTTCGTGATAGTGGCGGAGAACAGGTGGTGTGGATCATCGGTCCCGACAGGGGCGTAATTCGCAGACCTGTGAAAATCGGTGATCCTTCCGGTGGCAGAATAGAGATTCTGGAAGGATTGCAATCTGGGGATCGAATTGCTGTGGCTGGTGTATCGTTCCTTCGTGAGGGGATTAAGGTTCGTGACCTGGGCGATGCGCTCGGAGGGAATTAGCCATGAATATGGGTGAAATCTCTGTTCGCAAAGATCGGGTGGTCATCTTCATAATCATTCTGGTAACAATTGGTGGACTACTGGCCTATCAGCGCATGGGGCGGCTTGAGGACCCGGAATTCACCATAAAGGAAGCTCTAATAATCACTCCTTATCCAGGGGCGAGCGCACAGGAAGTTGCCAAAGAAGTAACCAATCCTATCGAAATTGCCGTTCAGCAACTGGGGCAACTTGACCGGGTTCAGTCGGAATCGTGGCGCGGTCGATCGGTAGTCAGAGCTTTTATCAAGGACAGGTTCCACAGAGACGCCATCCCGCAGGTTTGGGATGAACTTCGGCGAAAAATCAATGACGTTCAGCTTCTTTTGCCACCCTCGGCTCGAGGCCAAACGGTAATCATTGACGACTTCGGTGATGTTTACGGTATTTTTCTGGCTATAACCGGTGAAGGCTACTCTTACCCGGAGTTACGCCGCTATGTGGAATATCTCCGTCGGGAATTGCTGTTAGTTCCAAATGTAAAAAAAGTGGATTTTTTTGGGGAGCAGCAGGAAGTCATATTTCTCGAAATCTCAAGGAATAGACTAGCCGGGCTCGGGATTAACGAAGAAGACATTTACCGACTCATCCAGTCTAAAAATAATCCGGCCGATGGCGGCCGTGTGCGTGTGGGTGAACAGTTCATCACAATTGATCCCAAGGGCGGATTTGAATCTGTCGATGACATACTGGAGCTTGTAATATCATCAGACGAAACTGGCCGTCAGCTCACATTGAAGGACATTGCAACACTTCGACGTGATAATCAGGATCCGCCTCGACGTCTGCTCCGATATGACGGTAATCCCGCCATAGGTCTCGGCATCTCAACGGTCCAGGGCGGTAATGTAGTGACACTGGGGAAGATCGTCAGACAAAAGCTGCAAGAACTCAAGGTCAACCAGCCCATAGGGATAGAGATAGGTGAGATCAACTTCCAGCCCGAGGCAGTGACTCAGGCTACGGACAATTTCATCTTCAATCTGGCCAAAGCGGTTTTTATCGTCTTTATCGTCCTTTTTTTTACCATGGGAAGGGCTACTGGATTGATTCTCGGTGTGGTGCTTTTCCTTACAATAATGGCGACTTTCGTTGTGATGTTCCTCAATGGCGATCTCCTGATGGAACGAATCTCCCTTGGCGCTCTTATCATAGCCTTATGCATGCTCACGGACAACGCGATAATCATAATTGAATCGGTTAGAGTGCGTATCGAAGCAGGAGAAGACAAGCTTCAGGTGGTTCGGGAAGCTGTAGCTCAAAACCAGTGGCCGCTATTTGGCGCAACGGCTATTGCGGTCATTGCCTTTGCGGCAATTGGCCTGTCGGAGGACAGGACGGGAGAATATATAAACTCGCTGTTTTGGGTAATCCTGATTTCCTTGAGTCTTAGCTGGATTTCCGCGATTACCATAACCCCATTCTTGGGCTATATCTTTTTTAAACCTCGTAGCGCTGAGAAAGGCACAACCAAGGACCCGTACGCCGGAAAAATATTTTCAACCTACAGACGTTTACTAATAATATCACTACGACATCGCTGGACAGTAGTAGTAGTTTCAATAATACTGTTCGTCTTGTCCTTATATGGATTTGGCAGAATAGACCAAGCCTTCTTCCCGCCTGCCACCAGACCGCAGTTCATGGTGGATGTTTTTCTTCCTGCCGGTTTCCATATAGGCGAAACAGAGGCGTTTGCAGGGAAAGTTGAACATTACATCAAGACGCAGCCGGGGGTGACCCATGTGACATCCTTTGTTGGAAGCGGTGGGCTCAGGTTCCTGCTGGTATACAGTCCGGAAAGAGAAAACAGAGCTTATGTCCAGTTTCTGGTGGATGTGAAGGACGAAAAGTATATAGATGCCGCACTCGAATCTATTCAGCGTTATCTTGATGAGAATTATCCAAACGCCAACTCTGTAGCTCGAAAATTCCTCCTTGGTCCTGGGGATGGAGGACGGATTCAAGCGAGATTCCGTGGGCCTGATTCCGCAACTCTTCGTCAACTGGCTGCCCAGGCAAAAGGTGTCCTCAAAGAAGATGGCGGAGCCAAAGGAATTCGAGATGATTGGCGAGAGTCTGAATTGGTAATCCGACCAAAACTTCTGGAGCAGCAGGCCAGGCGCAATGGTATAACCAGAGTTGATGTTGCGAAGGCTATGGAAACCGGATTTCAGGGACGAACCGTTGGCTTCTACCGCGAGCCCGGCTCAGCCGCTTCTGGACTTTTTGCTCAAGAGACGCGGCATTTACCCATAATTGCCCGACCTCCGGAGGCTGAGCGAAATGATGTGAACGCTATTCACAGCATGCAAATCTGGAGCCCGCTGGCCCAGAGGATGATCCCGTTGAACCAGGTGGTCTCAGGCGTTGACATGAACTGGGAAGATCCGGTTGTCATGCGTCGAAACCGAGTCCCCACATTAACGGTTCATGCTGATCCCAGGTCCGGGCTTCCCAGCCAGTTGTTCGACAGGGTTCACCACAAGATTGAGCAGATTGAATTACCTCCGGGCTATTCACTGGAATGGGGCGGAGAGCACGAAGATTCCCGGTATGCTCGCACCGCTCTGGCAAGGCCTTTGCCGATGGCCATGGCTCTTATGGTGCTCATAGTGATTTGTCTGTTCAATTCGTTTAGAACCACTGCAGTCATCTGGATAACCGCCCCGCTTTGCATCATTGGGGTTACAGGCGGTCTACTCATTACCGGACTGCCCTTTGGCTTTATGACCCTGTTGGGTATGCTCAGTCTCGTTGGTGAGCAAATAAAGAACTCAATAGTAGTCATGGACAAGGTGAAGACCGAGATAGAAAAGGGAAAAGAGCCTTATCTGGCTATTCTGGACGGATCTGTTACCAAGTTCAGGCCGGTGCTGATGGTTGCCATTACCACAGTGCTTGGAATGATTCCTCTACTGTTTGACCCATTCTTTGCGTCGATGGCCGCTGCCCTGATGTTCGGGCTCTTATTCGCTTGCGTCTTGACGATGATAGTGGCTCCTACGCTTTACTGCATCTTTTTCGGGATTCATGAGAAAGCTTAGTGATCAGGAACAATGGTGGCGGCAGAGCCCGTGGCATGAATTTGAAGAATCTCTCTTTTCAAAGAGAGTGTTTGTGATAGATAACCGTTCATAAGGAAACCGACCGTGGCTGCGCTACCCAGGCCGGGGGCTTACAACAGGCCGGGGCCGTCCTTGTGTTGTCAAGAGAAGAAAACAGTGCAGCGTGGTTCTCAGGTACCTTAAAAGCGATCTCACGTAGAAGGTGATTTTGTAGGCGTATTTTGATTATATAATTACACTTATCCTGTTGTGCCGGCCGGTGGTTTTGGGGAGGCTAGAACAGAAGTGTTTTGTTGTCTGGGGTTGTAGGGCTGACTTTATACGCATCAGCCTCAGCCGGATCTCAGAAGAGTCGAAAGTAACCTACTATGGTTGCATTTTTTGGTGTCAATATTGGTGTGTATAGGTGTCCTTATTAGTGTCTAAAAACGCTGACTTTTAATGTAATTCCAGAACACCGATGGACATATAACAGCCTATTCTTATATAGTAATTTAAATATTGGTGTTAATTGAGAACAACCCTAAAAACAGTGTTGTCTTGAACTCAAAATTCACCGCCCTTACGGGTGTGCGAGTTCGACTCTCGCTCCGAGCACCATGAAATCAACAGGCTACATCGGAAAAGGTGTAGCCTTTTTTGTTCAATAGCCATAAGTGGGAAAAACACAGGACGTTTATTAGTGAACAATTTATTTCAGAAAATTTTGCAAATTTTGGCTAGCATACAAGGTTATAGAGTTTCTTTATGCAATTGCCAAATCACGTTTGATAATATAAACTACTTAGTGTTTGTAATTTTTTCGCTCTGATAGGATTTTCAATTTAGTTAAAAACACCTTATTCGGGCTCTAGTTGACGCCAACTCTTCTGTCAACGTCGGAACAAATTATTGAGCTCAGTCTGGTTTTCTAGTTCATTGCTTTATCATCCAAAAAGTCTGGTCGCTGAAACATTGTCTCTGACTCCTTGAGTTTCTCTGTTAAGCCAAGAAGCGAAAAAGTTTTCGAAAAATTGTCGCAGATCGGACTAAGTTTAACAGGCTACATGCATAGGTTCTTTAGCTAATCCAGGGAGGAGATCAAATGGATTGGTACAAACTCACGGTTGGTGAAACATTTGAAAAACTTGGGGCTCCCGAGGGCGGGTTATCTCGTGATGAGGCTGAAAAGCGACTCGAGCGCTTTGGGTTAAACAGACTTCCAGAGGGAGAGGGTATCAGTAGATTAAAGATATTACTCCACCAGTTTGCAAACCCCCTAATATACATGCTGATCGTTGCCGGTGTGGTGACAGTGCTACTACAGGAATTCAAAGATACAGCCATGATTTTCGGCATAATTATTCTAAATGCAATCATAGGTTATTTTCAGGAATTCAAGGCTGAAGAGAGTGTTCGAGCCCTAAAAAAAATCATGGTAGACCGAGCTCGGGTCATGCGGGATGGACAAGAAACCCAGATTGAAAGCGAAACTTTGGTACCAGGGGATATTGTCTTGCTTGAATCAGGTAATCGAGTCCCTGCAGACCTGCGGTTAATAAAAACGATTGAATTCAAGACAGACGAATCAATCCTAACTGGCGAATCCCTCCCCGTCGAAAAAATATCCGATTCCATCGATAAAGACAAACTTGGTCCTGGAGATCAGAAAAATGTGTCTTTCATGGGAACGGTAGTAGTCAAAGGTCGAGCCAGGGGGGTTGTAGTTGAGACAGGTTCCAGCACCATTCTCGGGTCCATAGCTCAACGAGTTCAGGAGATCGGGATAACTCGGGCCCCATTACAGGTGAAATTTGATCGATTTGCTAATATTATTGGCATGATAGTTATTGGCGCCTCGGTAGCGCTGTTTGCTCTGGGGATGTGGATGGGGGAAAGCCTCAAAGATATGTTCATGACCGCAGTAGCGGTAGCGGTGGCAGCTATACCGGAAGGCTTACCGGTTGTAGTGACAATAGCCCTGGCCATCAGCGTATCCAGAATGGCATCGCAAAACGCCATCATCAGAAAACTCTCCGCAGTTGAAACATTGGGCAGCACTACAGTCATCTGTTCCGATAAAACCGGAACTTTGACAAAGAACGAGATGACGGTGAAGCAGATTTACGATGGGACACATGTCTTTGAAGTCACCGGGACAGGATATGACCCAGCCGGAGATATTCTGGCTAAGTGGCGTCAGATGAATCCGGCTGAGCTGGAAAGCGTAAGAGCTGTGCTTCGGATAGGCCTTCTTTGTAATGAATCGACCCTGGCCCAGGCCGATGACACTTTTAAGGTTCAAGGTGATCCAACAGAGGGAGCTCTCATAGTCGCTGCTATGAAGGCGGGCTTGGACAAGAAACAAGAGTCCGAATTATACCCTGAGTTATCGATGATTCCATTCGAATCCGAGCGTGGCTATATGGCTACACTGCATGAGCACGCGGGGAAAAAGTATATCTTTGTAAAGGGCGCTCCGGAAAAGGTCGTTTCAATGTGCACGGTTTGTATGGCTGACGAAGGTGAGAGGATGAAAGCCATCATGGAAGTGGCCGAAAACTTTGCCAAAGATGGTTTACGTGTGCTTGCGATGGCCTACAAGGAAGCGCCACCTGAATTGCAACAACTGAATCACTCAGACCTTGAATCAGATCTGATAGTGGCCGGACTCCAGGGAATGATTGATCCACCGAGAACCGAGGCTATTGAAGCCATAGAGAACTGCCACAAAGCAGGCGTTCGAGTTGCAATGATAACCGGGGATCATGCAACAACTGCGCTGGCTATCGCCCGAACTTTAGGCATTGCGCGGAGCGGATCGAAAGTTGTGACAGGCCGAGATCTCGAAAAGATGTCTGACACCGAACTGTTCAAAATAGTCAGGGATGTCTCGGTTTTTGCCAGGGTGGCGCCTGAGCACAAGCTTCGTATAACAAGACAGTTGATAAAACATGGCGACATAGTTGCTGTTACTGGAGACGGAGTGAATGACGCCCCAGCCCTGAAAGCCGCTCACATTGGGGTAGCTATGGGAAAAACCGGCACTGACGTAGCAAAAGAAGCTTCGGACATGGTAGTGGCCGATGATAACTTCGCCAGCATCTTTGCCGCCGTCAAGGAAGGTCGCATAGTATTTGATAACATCCGCAAGGTAACTTTTTTTCTTATTCCTACTGGAGTTGCGGCAATCCTGTCTATCATGGGAACGGTTGTGATGGGACTGCCAATCCCTTATGTCCCTGCTCAACTGCTCTGGATCAACCTCGTCACCAACGCTTTGCAGGATGTGGCGCTGGCCTTCGAACCAGGCGAGAAAAACGTTGTGGACAGGCCCCCAAGAAATCCACAGGAAGGAATTATATCTTCCGTGCTGGTCCAGCGCACTGTAATAGTGGGAACACTTATAGCCGCAGGTGTGGTCTACAATTTCTCAAATGCCATAAATCAGGGGGAATCCCTGGAAAAAGCCCGCACCGTTGCAGTTACGACAATGGTATTCTTCCAGTTCTTCCAGGCATGGAACAGCCGCTCCGA
>CALGLN010000044.1 GCA_937930835.1 uncultured Desulfomonile sp. | reverse complement strand
ATAAAGGCCATGTACAAGGGCGGAAAATGATATGTGAATTCCAAAAGCAATGAAACCAAAATTGAAGGCAGCTTTCTTTGGATGCGTTCAATCCACACGAACTCTCCTGAACGGGTAAAGCCGTTTCTTTGCAAGTTGATCTACAGTCAAGTGATCATGAGATCATCAGTTAAGGGCTAACTGTAATAGCCGGCATCGTATCAAGATATTCATGGTCCATGACGTTTAGTTGTTTTCTTATAGTAGCTCTCATTCTCATAGCCCGATTGAGGCAAAACTCTTCTAACTGTGCTGAATCGACCTCTTCGGTTTTTGTCCAGTGGGGGAACAATAGCTTGATGTATGCTGTGGTCAGTCTTTTTACTGCCTCGGTGTCCCGAGTATCAGATCCAGCGGGAACGTGAAGCATTTTGTCTACGACGGCCCTATATCGCAGATCTGATCTGAGCGCATGGAGTATTTCGGAGAAAAATTCCACATTTAGTCCCCATCCTTCGGCTTTCATGCTCTCGGTCATTCTGGGGATGTCCCAACCTTTTATAAAACCGTGAAAACGATCGAGCAGGGCAGATTCATGAAACATTCTGGGTAGTTCCCTAAACATATTCTTGTTTTCATTCATTAGGCTCTGTTCGATGTTGCCTAGTAATATTAAACCAGCCTCACCGCGACCTTTATAATCGCCCACGGCATAGTCACCGCTTTCAAGATACCCCTTCAAAGCGCCTCTGATCTCCTCGATGTCAGGAAAACTGATACTCTGGATCTCATCCAGAGCCACGTAATCGTGACGTCCAACAAGTCCTACGGAGCTTTTGCTGATATCATAAAAGAGTCTGGCTCGTGATACACTGCCCCCACTAACCAGCCAACCATGCTTGCTAATTTGAGAAAAGAGATATGATTTTCCGGTGCCTTTGGGCGCCAATTCTACGAGGTTTAAATTTTTTTCCAATAATGGGGTCAGCCGTGTCAACATTGTGACTTTTTCATTGTTCGATAGATAACCGCTTGGGTTGTAATCTATAGCTGTGATGAGGACATCAATCCATTCGTCCAAAGAAAATTCTCGGCGAGCCTCTTGATAGTAATCGAGTTCAACCTCATAGGGACAAAACGGCTTGAATTCGGATATGAAGACACGACCCTCTTCCTTTTGCCCCTGTATTTCCAACCGATCCCACTGCAAGTCAATGACTCCCCAGGTCTCTGGAGACTTGACCAAAGCGTCCCTCTTATCCTTGCCCAAGGTCTTTGGAATAATCGCCTGATATTTTTTTGTTGGGAACCCTAGGTCTGGAAGAGAAAAAAGGCCCTCTCCTGTCTTAACATCGACCTCAGCCCTAATTTTGACTAGAAGTCTAATGCTTTGAGCGTCATTAACCATACGGCTTTTCAGCGATTCCCAATCTTTTCTACGGGGAATATGTGTTTTGACGAACTGATTGACTTCATCTATGTCAATGTTCCCGTTCTCGTCTGAGAATCTTTTTACCAACCAGTCACGTAAGTATGACGGAATTCCTAGCGCCTGTAATGACTTGTTTTTGTGTGCGCTTTTGTATACAAGGTGTTCCGAGAAAACTGTTCGAAGCTTTTCCAAGCAAACAGGATCTTGATTAGCAGTACCCCCCGTTACTAGGGCAGAATCTCCTTTGAGTTCTTGAACGCCATTTTCATCGTCACTATATGTCGTCACAGCATATTCCCCCTAAAGGCCGAGGTCGACCTCTTTGATCCCTTTTGTCGTTTCAAATTTTATAGATCCGACGTAAGCGTTGTCTTGTTCGACATGAGCCTCCATCTTTCCGGCATTCATTCCCGCAAGTTTTACTTCCCAGACATTCCCATCAACAACCGACGCCACTAATCTGGTCATACCAATCCGGACGTGAACTATTTTCGGAGCTCCAAATATCCTGAATCTGAGAACGCCACTTCCATGACGGTCAAGTTTGATTTTTTCGACGATTATTTCAGGAGCCTGAATCATGAGAGTCGCTTTGACTCCGGCGATTTTTGTGAGTCGTATTATTGGGACTAAAGCTTCCTCGAGGGTTGCCCCACCATGAATCTGGCCATGACAGCCAGCGCCTCCAAATAAACGACCATGATTGGCCAGGAAGATCCTATTCCCATCATTTATGAATAAGTCTTCGTTTAAGCCTAATTCATGTATGGTAGCCTGATATTCTGCGTCCCGGCCCCAATGGAGTGGTTTTACGTCTGAAAGTCCTTTGATCGTTTGTGTATTAAAACTGGCTGGAGTAAGCCCGTGATCTGAGGTAATGAGGATGGAATCACCCGGAGCCAACTCGTCAATGATTGTTCTGAAAGAAGAGCTTACATATTCAATTTCTTTTACGAAAAACTCTGGAAAAGAGTATTCATAGTTGTGGGCAAATTGATCCAGGCCTCGGTATTTCTTTGTTTTCTCATCGGTCGACATATTCGTCTCAGTGATACTCGGAAGATTGGTTCGAACAGGCCAAAAATCCATCTGAACGTCTTTTTGCTCTAAAACTATACCTTTTATCAAACCCAGCCACTCCAGCCCTAAGCCATCAAACCAAATGATTTTTTCGTTATTTTCAATATGATTTTCCAAAGAACTTAACCTGGTTTTGAATACAAAATAATGTTTGTTTCGGGCCGCCTTTTCAGTCAATGCTTTTAATTCATTGGACTCTTGATTGATGATCCTCGATTTTGAGTAGCTCGAAAAATAGGATTCAAGAAATTTATCTTCATGAATTAGGCCTTGAATATAATAGGACAGTTCAGGAAACACGATTTCAAGGTAAGGCATCCATATTGCGGGGTCTGTACTTTCTAAAAGGAGAGAAGCCACGCAAGAGACAATGTCTTGTTTTTCCGCAGAATTTAATCCTGTAAGATAACATAGTTTTTTTAATGGTGATTGTGTTTTAGTTAAGATTTCCAGAAACGACTTAGGAGGGGTGGTGTTTGAGGCTATTCTTAGTAGTTCTCTGCGATAACCTAATTCCGACAAAGAAAGGTTTTTATGAAAAACAACCTTGTATAGATCTTCTAATAACGTTTCGTAATTTTCAGAGTTGTGTATGAGGTATAAAATGAGTTCATCTTCTTGCTTGACAACTTTTCCCCATAACCAAACAAACCATTTTGTATTTTCATCGCATTTATGCCATTCCATTAAAAGCTTAGGTCCTTCGAAATCGAGAACGTTGAAATAGGCGGCAGCAAATTTCTCAAGTGAATTGTGGTTGCCAATTCTTGACAACAGCCATTCCCATTGAATTGAATTGCCCCAGGATTCCTCCAAATGATTTTCAAGCTTGTGATTCAAAATTTCGAAAGCATTGTGATAGACTGCGACTTCAAAACGGCCAATGACGGGACAACATGACTCCAAAAGGGATGTGCGTAAAATAATGTTTTGCGCTCCTCCTTCCTCCCATTGCTTCAGATAAGCCTTGAATCCATCCACCATCACCGTGTCGCTCTGATAAAATTTCAGTGGACTCACCTGAAGCTTGACTTCCTCGTTTCCGTCCAGTCTCCAAAAAGGCGCAAGTTCGCCAGCAGCATAACGAGCTAGTGATGTAACCGCCCTATGAAACATGTCGTCCAACTCGAAAAGGGGAACATAGAGGCGGACCTCCGAATTGCCTTCGAGTTGAGCTAGTTGGGCAAGCAGTTGCGTTCCACCAGAGCCAAATCGAAGACACTCGGAAATAGGATAGATGAGAACTCTCTTCTCTGGATAATCATTCAGCAGCCCTTTTATTCGCTCAATGGAAAGATACGGGGCAGAGTCATCACTTGAGCATAACTCCGATAGCTTTATGTGTCTTTCAACCTCTGTTGCGAGAAATGATATCGTTTCTTTCCAGACCTCCAGTCCCCGGATCAATATGAAACGAGTCACAAACCGATGGGGTTTTTGACAATCATTGTTAAATGTTTCGGACCATTGTCCGACATTTTTGAATGAACCAGACACATTGCCCCCCAATTAGTTATCTTTTTTGGACTGTCTCAATATCTTGAAACCTGTTAATGGGTCTTCCGCAAGACTTCGCAACAGAAGCTTTGCTTCTGGCTCAGGCATTTCATCGATTCTCTTCACAACGTGATTGTAAGCATCTGATTTGTAGGTTTCTTCAAACCAACTTTTTGCAAGTCTCCTTAGTTCGTTTGGATAAGCGGGCCATTCATGTATCGGATATCGCATTTCTTTAAGAAGGTACTCTCTAAACCGTTCAAGCGTTCCATCAGTAGACAACAAATCCTTATATTCGAAGGCTGCGTTGTTGAGGAAATAATTCCTATTAAGGCTATGATTGTTCAGTAATTTCAGAGTATTTCGCTTATCTGTCATGAATGCTAAGGCTTCTTCCAATTCTACCGTGCTTTTCTTGTCGGCATCCTCTACTACTCGAAACAGCTTGGCATAATCGTTTCCGTTCCTAACCCAGTTGATTGGAATTATGTATTTTTCACTCCACTTTGACGGAGAATGTGTTCCCGTGAGCTCCTCCCAATCCTCACGAATCTGCTGCGAGAGTCTTTTTCTCTCTATGCTGTTAAGCGCCTTCTCTACTTCCTCCTTGAAGGCAACGATTGCGGAATCATAAGAAATTCCAGAAAGAAGCTTTCGAAGCTCTACCGCTTCCTGGACTGAAAGCTCCTTTTCAAGATTTTTACTCACCCATGCGGACAACACGCGATCCTGATCATCGAGCAGGTTCTTGATTGCTGACTTATGTTTGAGGATCATTTCGAAAAGACGTTCTTGGCCTCTATAACGCCTAGAACTGTCGTTTATAAGTTCGTGAAGTCCGTTAATTGTTTCCTGGACAGTCTCGTCGGCATTCTCGATGAAAATGCCAATGGGTAGCGATATGCGGTTTGGAAGCCACTGATTCATGTAGTAACTGACGGCATCTGCCGCTGATCTGTTAGCCTTGGAACAAAGCATGTTCATTGCTTCAAGAAATTTTATTTCGGCGTGAATTTCTGGCAGTTTTTCGGCAACCTTTTCGCTTTTCCAAAGCCAAACAGCTTCATTCATTGATGCCTTGATACGATCAATCAGATTTTGGAAACTCCATTCAATCTTTTTTGTGGATGTCAATAGCCCCTGGTTGGCGCTTTCTAGAAAGGCCTCCATCCCTGATGCAAAGTGCTGCTTTGAAGCTATAGATTCTAAGGCGGTGGGACATGACGAAATTGATTCATGCAGTTCCCTAAGTTGGGTCGATCCGCCGTTATTTCCACTGTCGAAATCCGTAGAGATGAAATGTTCAAGCCGGACAAGGGTTTCATTTAAGCGAGAATGGCTATTAGCTACTTCTTCGACATTGGCCAGAGACCACAGGGGGTATCCAATCTGTTGTATTTTGTTTCGCAAGGTCTTTCTTGCTTCATCTGGATAGCTTGCCCTCTCAGGATCTAGGTGGAATATCTGTATGAGAAATTTGCAGAGCTGTTCTTCCTCGAGGGACATTTTCCTAATCTCGAAGGCTTCGAACTTTCCTTTGCCCTTCATAACAGCTTCTATCAGCTCAGCCATTTTGTCGGCGCTAAGTGAGTGGCAATTTGTTCCATCAGACCAATAATGCCCCACTGAATAACGCTTTAAGGCAAACCCTACAGTAGCGGCGCTAATGCTGCAGGGCATAAATCCATACGGCGAAGACTGTGCGGTATTCCAAAACTCACTAATATTTATCTGTTTGCCGCTTTGCATCATATGATCCAGCTCAGAATCCAACCTCATCAAGGCCCCGCCGTTTTCACCCACGTGCGGGTATAGTTTCTCGAAATCTTCAAAAACCTTGTGAAGAATTGAAAATTGACCCTTTTTCTGCAATCCTAGTCCTTGTTCAACCGCGGCTCTACCCCAACCACTCTCTTTGTAAAGCGTGCCCGTATTATCAAGCGTTTCGGGACCATATGGGAACAGTCTTTTCACGATTTTTGTGAGAAAATTCTCGTAACCCCGGCTGTCCTTCAATTCTGATTTTAGATCTTGGAAATAGGCTGTTATAGTTCCCACTTGGCATTGTCTTACCCATTGATTTTCAAAATCCTGAGCGCGATTTGCATGAAATAGGGAATTCTTGTTATCCCCTTCGTCACTGTAATAAATCTCGTGCACTCGTTGCTCGACCCAGTCATTCCACCGTGTCTCCGTGAATGCGGTGTTGACAACAAAATAAGCGCAAGTTTGTGAAGCTGAGGCTAATTCGTTAGCTGTCCTATGAGCATTATGAAGGTCCGCGTCATCCAAGGCTATTATGAATACTGAACCAAATTCGTAAGGTTTGAGTTTTGCAGGATCGGCTTTGGATCGTAGGCGTTGAAATTCAGTGGCCGAGATGACAGATCGTTTCTGACGGTGGACAGCAAGACTGTTTGGAGTAGTACTGTTGAAAATTGATTTACCGAGCCATCCGTTCCAGGCGGCAGAATCATAGTGTATGTTAACCTCAAAAGCGTTTTCTCCGAAATGCTTCCTACGTATGATCCCAATTTTCTCGTCGTCAATATTTTTCTCCCATACAAAGAATTCCGAGTCGTTATCATTGAGCTTTACTTGCCTAATATATTCATTATGAGCCAAGTATTCGATAGAGCGATCGATCTGTTCCTGCGCTATAGCGCCAGCGAAAGCGATCCTAAGATTTGTGGAAGTCGCTTTGAGAAGCATATCACCGGTCTGACGCCACAAAGAAATGAAAAGCATTAATGTCTTGAATACCTTAAGATGGATAGGGTCCTCCAACCTGCTGACCGAGGAACTAAAGTGATGAATGACGCTTCGTACAGCGTCAGCAAGATCTGAATCTTCTGATGTGAAAAAATAATCCCATAGTCTGTCGGCAGTGAACCAATAATCATCGGTCTTGGGATGATTTGTTAAGAATTCAGAAAATGATCCTTGCTCTACCCCTTGCAAAAATTTGAACAAAGTCCTCTGGCTAGAAGTAAATTGAGTGGATATTCTAGCCAAAGCGTATGCGGTAAAGGGATGAATGGGGATAAGGTCACGGAACTGCTCAGGCCTCCAACCTCTGTCGCGAAGAGCGGGCCAACTTGTTAAAGTCTTTATATCCTTCCATAGGGGTTCTTTCTTTTGAGTCCAGTCCAAAGCCATGTCAGACTTAGACCTCAAAGCATGACCAATTAGATGATACGCCGTGACTTCACTCATGTCGAAATAACAGTCGTGAAAACGTTCAAGGATCTTACGTTGCGATTGATCATCTATTTTCTTGAATTGTCCAAGCGCCTTGTGTGTGATGAGGAACAAGTAGAAGGGCGTTGACATTGTGACGTGGGCTATCTCTTGCAAACCCGATACTTGTTCCGTGTTAGCAAAAAAATCTGTAAATTCGTCCCACATCAACACAATAGCACTTAGCCTGTTTACCTTAATTACCTGCTGAATCCAACTTTTGACCTCTTGAGGGCTTGTTGCTATTACAAGATGCTCTTTTTCTAGGATTTCAATAACGGTTTCAGTTATTGCCGAATCACCTATCCGTATGGCTTCAACAACTTCTTCCCCGTGGGAAAACTGAGGAAAGTCTCCCTTATATTTGTTAAACGCGTTGGGCCATGAAAATGTCCCGCCTTGATCCGTCAACTTGTTCAGAAGCTTTTCTTGGATAGATTCAGATACCCCTGTGCTCATTCCCCTTTGGCCTAGGGCAAACTTTATCGCTTTTTGAATTTCTGCTAGAAATTTAAATGTTGAATTGACGTGCGACGATGATGAAAGGTACGGAACTAAAATAGGACCACGATCACGTATGAATGAAAACTGTCGCCATAGCATTGGCATTTTTGTGGATGTAGATCCTGTGAAATAGTCGACTATTTGCTCCTTGGGGTCCTCCAATAAATGCTTGATGACAAAAGATGCATAAGTCTTTCCAGTGCCGTAAGCCCCTCTCATCCAAACTGATCGCTTATCCTCAGCCTTGCCACGCTCTAAGGCCTTGGACAAATTTTGGACGATGTCCTCCAATCCCTTATGTGGAATAAACGACTTCCAGGCATGCGGGTTAGCCTTGTCCGCCTCTTCCGTAAAAACCGGTATGAAATCCTTGCGAACCTCTATGTAATCCGAGTAAGTCCATGACATGAGAAGCCCCCTTGTCTATATCTCTACAGACGATCTCGTCTGATGTTATTTCAATCCAGTCGCACTTATTGGTTATTATCTGACTGATGACGTAATCCCTGTCACATCCAAACACGACCCAAGGCCAAGGGAGGTGTTTATAAAAGGAAAGTTTGTTACTTCCTGTTATTAGAAAAAGTTGAAAAGCGCTGTAATTTGAAGCAGCGTTCGACGGTGTGTTAAGTCCAATCCTTTTTACTGAGCGTGAATTATGGCCACTAACGACACCCTGTCCTAGTTCCTGACCTATCGGGGTGCGCTCAAAAAGCCCGACCAACTCCATGATTGCATTAGAGGCCGACCTAGGAGCTAAATGACAAACATGATTGGGCAAGAGTCTCTTTAATTCACTCGAAGACCAGCTCCCTTTTCCCAAGATTGATACAAACCACCAAGCAGTAGCAAACTGCAAGACGACATTAATCCACATAATTTGCCATAGTTCAGAAGACATGTTCGTGTTGATTTCATGCAATCCACACAACAATGTCGGCCTGCCTTGAGAGTCATTCAATCCACATGTTTTGAGCCAAACTGCTAAGGAAATTCTTTGATTTGGCCCAAGCATTTTGCATCGGTCGACGGCGCAATTATTGGAAAAATATTGCTTAAGCCATTCAGTCCGTAGACCAAAGCCTTGATGTTTAACCCAAGCTTTAGGGGGAAATTGTCTAATTGAAGGCCAAGGTAAGGACATCTTCCGATTTTCTTTCTGGATTAAGATTGATATTGTCGAGACCCTTAACAAGCTCCACACCCAAAAACGCTGAATTATCAGAACTCAGACGCCTAAGACAGTGCGTCAAAGTGGTCTCGTCGAGTCCGAATAGCGCGTGCGGCCCAAAAGAGGCGTTTTCAACAATCTCGGATACTGTCAAGTTGTATTTGTCTGTCCGTTCTGCAAAGCGATAAATCGAATACAGCACGGCCAAACAATCAGGATCTTTCCAGGGTGTTTTCTCTATGTGGGAAATAGCCTTTCCGCGAGTATGGACCACGCCTATCCCCAGTTGATTTCCAATCGGGGTGTCACGTAAGGTCCCCACCAAAGCTCCAATTGCATTTACCTCTGTTCTTTTGGGAGAGCCATTCGCTATTCTTACAATCAGGTCTTTCTTATCCACCAAACTGTTCCACGGTATGTTTTCAATGTACCAACGCACCACCCTGGAGTTCCATGCCAAATTAGTCCAGATTATGGCCCAGGTCAGAAGATTGCGAGAGCCCGATCTTTGCAGAATTCTTCCCAACTCAGTAATTTCAGCCCCTTTAAGGATCTCTGCTTCTGTTAACCAAACTTTCATGGCTTCGTACTGTTTCTTCCCCAATGTGTTGTCGTGCCACCAATCCCCAGGGTTTAGGAAAAAACCTTCAATCCAATTACTTCTAATTCCAAAGGTATTGTATCTGTCCAAACCTTTCATCCGGACACCACCCTCTCTGCATTTCAAAGACTTGGCTAATACACAGCCCATTTCCGTGAATGTCAGACAATTGTGGCAATGCACACAAAGGTCTTTTTGAACACCAATTTTCTGGTCTAATTTGAGGGCCCCCGTAGGGCACTCCACAACGCAGGCCCCGCATCCAATACAATGGGCTGTCTTTTTAGCCAGTGCGCGGAAAAGAGATTTATAGCTAGGCCTAAGGCCTTGAAAGCCTGTGACTATTACCTTTTGGGCGTTATTCATGAGCACCTGGTCGAACCTAAACTCATGACTACCAATTGAGATCGTACCTACACTAGCGGTCTCTAAACTAACTGGACCCAAAACACCAATCCAGTCCTGCCACTTGGCCTTAGGATCCAACAGGTGAAATGTTAATTGGTCCGGCTCGTCATTGGTAATCACTTTAGTTACCGCATGATCCAGATTGTGGCCCCCGCTTCGGCTTTTCCATTGACCAGTTCTTAGATACATGTGCTGAGTTGAGTTTTCTTCATCGCCCAATTTGTTCATTGATAGCACCAAATCACTGAAGGGCTTTATTTCTGAAAAATACTCATGGGTATTGATGAAATCATTTGACTGGGAACTAAAAGGACACAACGAACATCCAACTCGTGAATTGCCGAATCTATAAGCGGCGTTCCATTCCAGTCCGCGCCAGAAGATATAGGCGAAGACTTCGGAAGCAAACCAGTTTAGAATAGGTCGAGCATTTATTTGTGGTTTGTGTTTACCACCGTGTGCTACTTTTTCACGGCCTGACCGACCAGTGCTTTCGGAACACCTCACACCATCAAAAACCAGTGCTTTTAAAGAAGCCTTATTGGTCAAATGTCTTAAAAGCAATAATGTGGGAGCAGATTTGTGAACGGTGCAGCACCATCTGAGGATGCGGCTAGGTGGCCCAAATTCTTTCCAAGTAGTTAAAGCGTCTTTGTGGCACCTTGCTGTTTGGAAATTTAGCTTAGGCCAGCGCAGTTTGGCTTTCTCTACTGCCTCATAGGTAGGTGAGAGTTCCATGGTGGTATCGGCAAAGACTACTACGAACTGGTCAGGTGATAGGGCTTTTTGCACCAGGTCTAGTAGGACTAATGAGTCCTTCCCGCCGCTGAAGGCTACCGCTGTAACGTCGACTTTTCTAGAGTATTTCTTGTAGGTGTTATGGATGAACTCGATTGCTTTTTGTTCCAATCCTTCCATGAGGCGTGAATTCTTCTCAACCATGCCTCTTATGTCGATCGGGGTTAATGAAAGATTTTCTTCATAAGTTACGATCTGAGGTTTCTCAAAGAATCCGCCTCCACGGGTTTCGGCGACCAACCTTCCCCTATAGAAATAGCGCCTACCTGATGTAGCCCAAAGCAATGGCTCCTCGGATTTCGGATAACTCCAATCCTGGTCCAATCCAAGTAGATCAAGTTCTTCATAAAAGACAGGCCTTATTTCGATCCGTATATTGTCAGGCGATAGATCTGAAGTAAGCAACACACCGCCTGTATCTGCGTCCCACATAGCTTCATACATTTGAATGAAATTCCGTTACAAACTTTTTACTGGCCGTTTTATACTTAAAACGGCGCCATTTGACGACACATCAGCAGGGACCACCTGAGCTGATATCTACGATTTTTTTCAGATAATCTCGGAAAATTACGTATGACTCCCTCCCTTTGATTGCCCCTATAGAGCCTTTGAAATAATCATATAACCCACGTGTGCTAATTAGGGACATTTCAAAACAGGCTAATGAATAAACCCCTGAAATTTTACCAGCTTAATAAAGCATAATAATTTAAAGGGGTTGGGTGACGAGCTGAAGTCGAAGTCAACTTATTATGCCTGATTTCGCTCAAAAAAAGAACAAAATAAGCAAAAAAAAGACGCAAGACAGTTGTTTTTAACCTGCCGAATCAATTTGGAGCGCGTCGGTCGGCTGTTTGGTCAGACTCAATAATGACCACGAAAGAGTGCGTTATTTTTCAGTTATCCGTAATTTGCCTTTGAGAATGTCGCAGCGAGTCAGCCAATCAGTTCCGGAGGTCTGGGTCCATGTAAACTCCATGTACAGTTTATGTATACAAAAACAGGCCTCCGAGGCTCATGAATAAAGGCTCATGTATA
>CALGLN010000043.1 GCA_937930835.1 uncultured Desulfomonile sp. | reverse complement strand
TTATTCTCGAGGGAGCGCACACCGGCGGAGCGCACACGGGCGGAGCACAAACCTGCGGTGGGCACATGGGCGGAGCGCAGACCATTGGCGCACAACTTGGCGGAGCGCACATTGGACGAGGCGCCAGTCGTTTGGGAGCCGGGGCTAGGAGGCCACCCATGATGGCGGCTGGTATTCCGATAACTGCTCCGCAGATATTGGTACACATGCCCAGAAGATTCCCGCACAGGGTGAAGGGACCACCGCCAGCAGGACCACATGTCGGCGGAGCGCAACTAGGTGGAACACAAGTGGGGGGAGCGCATACCGGTGGAGCTGCAACAGGAGGACCTCCGGCCATTACCACCGATGAATGACTTGTCATAAACAGTAGGGAAAAAACACATAGAGCGGCAACAAACCTTAGCGCCATACCTCATCCTCCTTTTGTCAGATCCTTCATATATTGCTTTAGATTTAAAAAGAGCCGAAGGCATCTGAATTCAGCCCATTATGGGGCTCAATTGAGCTGTGGCTTTAACATGACGTTTATAGACTGTCAAGTAAAAACATAAATATTTTTTACATTAAATAAGAAAAATTTAGTTAATATTGCGATAATCTATTATCCTATTGAATTAAAAAAACAAATATGGCAATATAGCTGTAAGAACATTAAAAATGTTTAATAAAGTAGATATATCATACCGTAATATAGTAATTTTATTCGAGTGCTGTGCTATCGAGTATAGTAACATATCATGGGGAAGATAAAAAAAATGAGAAAAAAACTCGCTATCATTCCATTAATACTACTAGTTTGTGTAGGGATTGCTTCCGCTCAAGAAGAGACGGTACAGTTCTACAATGACGGTGTGGAGGCTCTTCAGCAGGATAGACTCGATGACGCGATCATGCTCTTCACTAAAGCCCTTGAAATCGATCCCACGGATCACCTTGCGTTCAACAATCGCGGCGTAGCGTATAAGAGGAAGGGGGCTTACGATGAGGCCATCAGAGATTACTCTCTTGCTCTGGAATTGAAGCCCGACTACTATTTCGCTCAGGTAAACAGAGGAGTCGCCAAATATTGGAAGGGAGATCTCGAGGGAGCGCGCGTTGATTTGGAAGCGTGCCTCAAGGCTAAGAAACGACATGCAATTATCTACACCACTTTAGGACTTATTTATCAGCAGAGGAAGGAATTCGATCGCGCCGTGTCTAACCTGAAGGAGGCGATTTCCCTAAATAAAAATAATAAAAGGGCCTATATCGCCCTAGGTGAGGCTTATGAAGGACAGAAGGACTATGAAAAGGCATTGGACGCATATATGAAAGTAGCGGCGATGGACGGGAAAAAAGCGGACCAATCCCAGATCGAGCAAAAAATCAACTCTCTTAGGAAAACATATTCTCAGGAACTCTACACAAAAGGATTAGAGAATTACAAGGAAGGAAAACTGAAAAATGCTTTGAACTTCTGGAACACCGCCGCAAAACTTGATCCAGAAAATATACAAATTATCAGAGATCGCGGCCTGACTTACTACAAAATGGGACAATACCAAAAAGCCTTGGATGATTTTAACGTGGCTCTGGAAAAGGAACCGCAAAAAGGAGAACTTTTCCGAATTAGAGCTGATTCGCTGTATAAGCTGAGACAGCCAGAAAAGGCTTTGGAAGATTATGCAAAAGCGCTCGAACTTAACCCAAAGGATGCGATAGGTTTCAATAACCGAGGATTGGTTTTTCACGAATCCAAAGATTTGGACAAAGCCTTGGAAGACTACAACACGGCCATAAACCTTGACCCAACCAATCCGGCTTTCTACGAAAACCGTGCGCTGATCTTTGTTTCAAAAGGGCAACACAAACAGGCAATTGAAGACTATCAACGAGCTATCAAAAACCTGCCGGATGAAAAAACGAAGCTTGAGTTGACCAAAAAAATTTCGACGCTTGAAGAAATGCAGGCCTCAGGAGCTAACCCTTCAGAAACGAATCGATGACGCTTGGATAAATAAATTCATGGCCACCAAAAAGACTCATTAGATGACATGCTTTTTGCTGTCAGGCTCCCATAAACCAATACGAAACGCCTAATTATTTAACTAATGGATGATATATTTCACAAAACATATTGTTTTTCATTGACAAATCAAGCTAGACATAATAGAGAAACATTGCGACTGGCCAGCAGTCTTTCAAAGAAGCCCTGACCATCCGATGAGGATTTGATGCAATTTATTGAAGCCTACAATCCGGTAGACCTATTTATAATAACTACGATATTGATTTCACTGATTCTGGGTCTTTGGAAAGGCTTTGTGAGATCTCTGACGGCATTAACCGGGCTTGTTTTAGGATTTGTCATAGCGGGGAAGTACTATCCTGAAGTCCAAGTTTACCTTTACAAAATATCGTCACTGAACCCTCAAATTGCTATGATAATTTCCATGTTAGCTTTATTTGTCATGGTTCAGGCTGCATTTGTGCTGATTCGTAAATTGCTGGACACGCTAATTGACATTACTAGGCTAGGTTGGTTGGATAGGGTTCTAGGCGCTCTGATGGGGGCTTCAACCGGTCTGGTTTTCATTGCAGTAACCGTTCAAGCCCTTATTCTAACTGCGCCGGAATGGCCGTCTGTAAAGAATTCAAATTTGATTCAGGTGGTTGATAGTTTGACTATAAAGGCGATGGATTATGCTCCACAGCAGGCCAAAGATCAAGTAAACGCTATGGTCAACAAGTGGCGAGGGTTTGGTGAAGTTTCGCATCACAGGAGTAGCAATACAGCGGGGACGGGAGTCACATCAGCTCCGGTTCAGCCAGCGCCCCCACGGTAAAAATTTCAATTTGTCAATTTGGGAGGATGATATGAAGCGATCCTTCTTATTTCTTATGGGAGTCATTTCCGTTGCAATTATATCGGGGTGCGCCTACTTTCAGAAGAAAGATGAGCCTCCACCATTGCCTCCCATAGAAGAGGTCAAACCGCCTCTAACCATGAAAGGCGATTATTTCAATTCGTTCCCATGGTCTTCTTTGCAAAGTCCTAAAAAAGATGGCAATGATCCTGAAACTATCACCGTAACTATAAAGGAAGGTGATACCATAGAGAGCATAGCCGAGAGCATGATGGGAAGCGCCGGAATGGCCTCTGGATTATCAGCTTACAACAAACTCTCATCGTCTGCGGTTCTGAGTCCCGGAGACAAAGTAGTAATTCCGAATCCTATCATCGGCGTAAGCAGCAAAATTCAGGTCAAGAGTAAAGGCGCCAAGGATTTTGGGGATCCAGAAAATTTTGGAGTTATCTTCAAGAAAGGCGATCAATATAGGCTTCGATTTGAAACAAATGTCAATGGCTATTTGTACGTGTTTCGAAAAGGCGCGAAGGGTGTCAACATTCTCTATCCAGCCGCTCTTAAAAAGAGTAAACGCAACCAGAATCCTGATCCTCTGATGAGAGATTCCGGTAGGGTAATTGGGCATGATCCAATCACAGTTCCTCTGGGTAAGAATGGATTTGTGTACGACCCCAAAAATGCAGGCGATATGCTTTACATATTCCTGTCCATGAGAAGAATTAATGAGCTTGAAGAACTGAAAGCTAAGAGTCCGATCAGGGTAGAGGATCTCGAAGACGTGATGAGACGTGTCAAGGAAGGTGAGATCAAGAGCGAGCCGCCAATTCACCTACTTCGAATCACGGACCCCAGTGAAATATTGGGCTTCACCCTTAATATAGACGGGTGATAAAACAGTTGACAATCTAGAAAAAAAAGTTTTATAAATACCGGATTACGGGGCTGTAGCTCAGTTGGGAGAGCGCTTGAATGGCATTCAAGAGGTCGTCGGTTCGATCCCGTCCAGCTCCACCAAAGACAAAAATAAAAAGCCTACCCCATTTCTTTACGAGGTAGGCTTTTTAATTTTCAACGCCGTATTGCTTGGCCTAAGTTTATCTACAGAAAGGCTATTCTCTAATTCATGCTTTCAGTTCGACGATCTTGGAGAACTGATCAAGAGCTTCAGGATTTGCCAATGCGTCTTTGTTAGTTACTGGCTTGCCCTCAATTACATTCCTAACAGCAAGTTCAACTTTTTTGCCATTAAGAGTGACAGGGATATCCTCTATAGGAAGGATTAAAGCCGGCACGTGACGGGGTGTGGTATTATCCCTGATTGTTTTCTTTATCTTGTTTTTCAGGGCTTCGTCCAGTTGAATACCAGGAGCGGTCTTGACGAACAACAAAACCCTAACGTCGTTGTCCCAATCCTGGCCTACAACTATGCTGTCCACTATTTCACCCAATGATTCAACCTGCCTATAAATCTCCGCTGTTCCTATACGCACTCCGGAAGGATTAAGGGTAGCGTCGGATCTACCATAAATCTTCACCCCGCCGTTTTCGGTTATTTCTACATAATCACCGTGATGCCATACATTGGGGAAGACCGAAAAATAAGCCGCCCTATATTTTTGATAGTCAGGATCATTCCAAAAATATATCGGCATGCATGGAAATGAAGATGCGCAGACGAGTTCGCCCTGCCTCTTTGTGATACTTTTTCCGTATCCATCAAAGGCCAACACTCGCATGCCTAATCCACGGCATTGGAGTTCTCCCTCATGAACAGGCAGTATCGGGCAGCCGAGCGCAAAACATGAGACTATGTCTGTCCCCCCCGATATGGAAGCCAACTGGATGTCATTTTTGACATCACGGTAAACATACCTGAAACTGTCCTCTGACAGAGGAGATCCAGTTGAGCACATTAATCTCAGAGCCGTTAAGTTGAATTGTTCCTTTGGCTTCAAGCCAGCCTTTTCGATACCGGCTATGTATCGGGCGCTGGTGCCAAATATGGTCATGCTCTCTTCTTCCGCAAATTTAAAAATCGCTCCCTCGTCCGGATAAAAAGGAGATCCGTCATACAACAAAACAGTTGCGCCTACTGCGAGCGCGCTCACTAGCCAATTCCACATCATCCAGCCACAAGTCGTAAAATAATAGATCTTGTCTTCTCGTTTGAGATCACAGTGAAGCAGATGTTCCTTGAGATGCTGCAATAGGGTGCCTCCAACACCGTGAACCATACATTTGGGCAGTCCCGTTGTGCCGGAAGAATACATTATGTATAGCGGATGATCGAACGGCGTTTGTTGAAAATGGAGCTCGAGGCCCGAGTCCTTTGAAATAAAATCTCCAAAAATTATGCTGTTGGGGACAATGCTGATGTCAGGACGCTCCTGAGTATAGGGTATTACAATTACTCTTTCTATGCTCGGAGTTTGTTTTACAACATCTGCTACTTTGGAAAGAGAATCATGGCTTTTCCCATTGTAAAAATACCCGTTGGCCGTAAACAATATTTTGGGTTCAATTTGACCGAAACGATCCATCACTCCCTTGACTCCAAAGTCAGGTGAACACGAAGACCAAATGGCTCCGAGACTTGTGGTGGCCAACATTGCGATGATTGTTTCCGTAATATTTGGAACGTATCCCGCTACCCGATCACCAACTTTAACACCGACTCTCTTGAGTGAGTCTGCCAAACGCGCGACTTGATCATAAAGTTCCGCATACGTTATTCGTCTGGAATCCAACCCTTCACCCTTGAAAACTATGGCCGTCTTATTGTCTCTATATCTCAGGAGGTTCTCAGCGAAATTCAATTCCGCTCCAACGAACCACTTGGCCCCCAGCATTTCGGGTTTGTCTTCCAGAATCCTGTCATAATTCTTCGAAAAAATTACCCCGCCGAATTCCCAAACGGACTTCCAAAAATCTTCCCGATTGTCTATTGACCATTGATACAATTCGTGAAAATTAGTGATGCCCAAAGCATAGGACTCATTCACATACCCAATGAAACGCATGATATTGGAATTCTCGACGCGTTCTGGCGACGGCGTCCAAAGTGGTTCCATACTCCAACCTCCTAAGTGATAATGAATTTACAATATGAAATAGGCTCTACCGGTAAGTGACCAATCATCTTCTGGATGCTAGAAGCAAAAGGTGAGGTCTAAGCCTCCCCTTTTGCCATAAAGTTAAAAGATAAAGGAAATTGTTGTTATTTCATTTTCCAGCTGGCCTTTTCACCCCACGTAGCCGGAATCTTTTGTCCCGGAGCTTCTCCTAGTCTCGCTTTTAGTTCAGCAAGTCCCTTTCTCCTGTATTCCTCTCTAGGCTCTTTTGGAATGCGGCGATTCAAAATCGCCTCTGATCTCAAACGTCTTCCCACAGTCTTTTCGAGCATCGTTCCCAAGTCTAACAGCCGGTCAACATCGATTCCCGTGTCTATACCCATCTCATCCATCATAACAACCATGTCCTCTATACATTGTAGGCCTACAACGTTGGGATCACGATAGTAATATGCCCCAGTTCCAGGTACCGGAACACCGTCTAAAAAGTTAGCGGGTTGACCACCCAATCCGCCCATTGTAGCCTCAAATATCTGAATTCCGGCTTGTAACGCCGCCAGACAGTTGGCCGTTCCCCATCCCCGTGTAACGTGAAAATGTGCAATGTGCAATTTTGGGTCAGGCATTTCCTTCAACACCATGGAAAAATACTCGTAAACCTTGTTGGGAGGAGCGCTGCCATCATGATCCGCATGCTCTATGTCATATGCCCCAATTTCAAGCCAACGCTTGGCAAATTCGACTGCTTCCTCCAATTTGGTTGGACCGGATATTGGTGATCCCCAAATTGTTGATACAGTTCCATTCATCTTTATTCCGACATCTTTAGCTTTTTCGATGCATCTTTTGGCTTCTTCCCAGTATACCGGAAGAGTAGTGCCAGAGTTTGCAAAGTGATGTTCTTCATCCGTGGATACCATCATCAGTATTCTATCGGGACCCCAGCCTTCTTTTCGAGCTGCTATGGCGCGGTCAACTGCTTTTTCGCGAATGGTTATGGCAGTTAGCGTAATATCATCCCAATTTATTCCGGCCTTAGATAACTTCTTCGAATTACGTAATCTCTTTAATAATTCATCCGCATCCTTGAACTGAGGCATGCTTGATGGATTTCCAAGGTTGGTGACTTCCAGATGTTTAATGCCGCACAGGATCAATTCTTCCAGATAAAAGAGCTTCGCCTCTGTAGGAATCCATATCTCTTCATGTTGGAATCCGTCTCGAACAGTAATGTCGTTGACTTGGACTTTCATTGGATACTTTAGTTCAAATGCGCACATAGAGTGGTCCTCCCTTTTATTCTCCTGAATATCTTGGCTTACGCTTTTCGCGAAACGCTGTTAAACCTTCAGTCCTGTCCTTCGTTGGAATTGTTACGGCATAGGCATTCGATTCTATTGCTAGGCCCACCGGAAGACTCACTTCAATTCCCTTGTCGATAGCATATTTTGCTTGCGCTAGCGCAATCGGCCCGTTGGCAGCTATCTCATTGGCAATTTCCCGAGCTCTTTCAAGCAATTTGTCCGGTTCAACCACCTCAGTGAACAGACCGTATTCAATTCCAAGCTCTCCGGTTATTCTCCTAGCCCTGAAAATCATGTCTTTGGCTCTGGCCAAACCTACCACGCGCGGTAATCTTTGAGTCCCTCCGGCTCCAGGGATTACTGCTAGGCTCGTTTCCGTAAGACCCACTACAGCAGTCTTCGCAGCAATTCTAATGTCACACGCCAGAGCAAGTTCCAATCCACCTCCAAACGCGTAACCATTTACCGCAGCAATTACAGGCTTGGGTAGCTCTGCTACGCGTGTGAATAGATTTCGAATAGTCTGGATATAAAGCCTGACTTGATCAGGAGACATACCGGCACGTTCCTTCAAGTCCGCTCCAGTGCTAAACGCATTTTTCCCCTTGGTAGATCCTGTGATCACAACGACCTTTATAGACCTCGTGAACTCTATTTCATCCAAAACAGAGTTGAACAGTTTCAACAAAGTCATGTCAAAACAGTTCAGTGAATCCGGTCTATTTATGGTCAAAGTCATGATGCCATCACTAAGATCTCTCAAGAGAGACTCTTCTCCACCCATGATCTCTGCCCTCCAGACATCTTTATTTACTCAACGGCCTGAGCAGACCGTTGGTCGAGACTAAGCCCATTGCGCCTTAGTGGTCAGTTATAAAAAGTAACCACTTTATATTATGAGATATTTTAATTTTGAAAGAACTGATTTCCGGATTCGAATATATATGAAAACGGTGTAAATTCAGAATGGAGAACTATTATATTTTTCCTACTAAAATAATAATTCATTGTTCCCGAAAAGGAATCTCATGACCGAAAAGATTGTGTTTTCTTAACAAAAACCAGGATGAGAAGAAAACAAATAGCGTCGCTCAGGAGAACGTATAACACTTTTAGGCTTGACTTTTCAACCACTGTTTCTTAAACATCATAGTTGTTCATGCCATTCTTCATTGTTAAATATCTGATCAAATATGACTATCCGAAACTCAGTACACATTCTGAGTGGAGCGCGTCACATTCTTAATGGAAGTGAATAGATGGCGAGGCTTTCTCAGAAGGGTTTTTAAACTTTTTGGTTGTTTAAGACAGTACATTAATCGGACAAATGCTCTATCCATAGGGCGCAATTCCTGGAAGTTTTATGACACTTATTAAGAGGTGAATGAGCCATCTAAAGCGTCTGGACAAGAATTTACGATGTTCTTTGGTTGGTTGGTCTGTGTAGGAATTTCCTGAGCCAAATTTGAGGGTTAGGAGATTTTATCGCCCAATTATTTTCAACCCATACCGATCCAAGACTTTATATGTCTATCCAGGCCTTTGGTGACTCAACTCCGATGACAGGCTAAGCAAAGGGGATGCTGAATGTCGGATGTCATACTTGAGGCAAGGAATATCTTTCTTTCTTTTCATGGTGTCGCAGCTCTCACAAATGTAAGTTTCAAGGTTCATAAGGGAGAAATTTTCTCCATAATTGGACCCAATGGGGCGGGAAAGACATGCATGATGAATTGCATCAACGGGCTATATCATCCAAAGGATGGCCAGCTATTCCTCAAAGGAGTAGATATCACCAAGATGTCACCTCACAAAAGGGCATCGATGGGGCTTTCCAGGACATTCCAGAAGATTGAGCTTTTTGGCGGGATGACTGTATTGGACAATATTAGGCTCGGTCGACATCTTCATTTGAATTCAGGTCTTCTGAGTTCTTGTATTTACTGGGGTAAGACATCAAAAGAAGAAATCTCCGCCAGAAAATTCATCGAAGAAGAAATAATTGATCTGCTGGAAATTGAATCGGTCCGAAATGAAGTTACTGGAATGCTGCCTTATGGAATGCAAAAACGCATTGAGTTGGCGAGAGCTTTGGCAGTGCAGCCTGAATTGATTTTGTTGGATGAGCCATTAGCGGGATTAAACCTTGAAGAGACCGAGGACATGGCCCGTTTCATCGTTGATATCAATGAAGACAAACGGTGGAAAGTTACCTGTGTGCTGGTTGAGCATGACATGGGTGTTGTCATGGACTTGTCCGACAGGGTAATGACGTTGAATTTTGGAGTGAAGATTGCAGAGGGTACCCCAAAAGAAGTCCAGGAAAATCCTGAAGTAATTAAGGCCTATCTGGGGGAGGTGGAGGATTTATATGTCAGCCGCAGGTGATCCAGGTTTTAAAGGCGAGATTGAAATCACTAAGGACCTTACCTTACCGAAACTCCTTGTGCAGCAATGCGAGAAATATGGTGACTCAAAAGTGGCCATGAGGGAGAAGGAATTCGGGATATGGTGTCCAGTTACATGGAAAAAATACCTCGACAATGTCAAGGAGATAACCTTGGGGTTAGTGGCTCTGGGACTTGAAGACGGTGACAAGGTTATCATGATAGGTGACAACCGTCCCGAAGCCTTGTGGACTGAAATGGCGGCAATGTGCGCAGGTGGAGTAGGAGTGTGGCTGTTTCAGGATTGCCTGATGGACGAAGTTAAATACATCGTAGATCATTCAGATTCAAAATTCTACGTCGCAGAAGGACAGGAAGAGGTCGACAAGGCTCTAGCCATACGTGACAGCTGCCCCAAGCTGAAGAAGATCATTTGGGATGATCCCAAAGGTATGAGGCATTATGACGATCCCATGCTCATAAGCTTGGATGAAGTCATGGAACTTGGACGAAAGCTATCGGCTTCAGAACCGGGCCTCTTTGAGAAACTGGTCAACAAAGGCAAGGGCGATGACGTTTGTTTGCTTTTTTACACATCAGGAACAACTTCTCTGCCAAAAGGAGCACTCTTAACCCATTACAACATGCTTACAATGGGGCAAAATCTTATGAGGGTGGATCCGTGTACACCTTCTGATGATTTCGTTTCATATCTGCCGTTTGCCTGGATAGGCGAGCAAATGATGTCCATATCATGCGGATTACAGGTTGGTTACACAATTAACTTTCCTGAGGAGCCTGAAGTGGCTCAGGCAAATGTCCGTGAAATAGGTCCTCATGTAATGTTTGCTCCCCCGAGGCTATATGAGCAATTCACCCGAACGGTCCAGGTAAAGCATCTTGACGCTTCATGGACAAAAAGAGTGATCTACCGTTTGGGCATGAAAGTCGGTTATCACACGGCCGAATTAAAATTCGAAAAAAAATCAACCCCCATATACTGGAAATTATTAAGATTTATAGCCGACAAGGTCCTTTTTTCCAAAATTAGGGATCAACTTGGGCTTAGCAGGGTTCGACATGCATACACGGGCGGAGCTGCTATGGGACCAGACCATTTCAGATTCTTTCACGCCATAGGGGTAAACCTCAAGCAGATATATGGTCAGACCGAAATTGCGGGAATTTCGGTCGTCCACAGGGATGACGACATCAAATTTGACACGGTTGGCACTCCAATCCCTGAGACTCAAATCAAAATAGGTGACGATGACGAAATCTTGTCCAAAAGCCCTTCAGTTTTCGTGGGTTATTACAAGATGCCTGGGGAAACCGAAAAGGCTCTTAAAGATGGGTGGCTGTATTCCGGCGACACTGGTTTCATAGATGAGGACGGTCATCTCGTGGTCTTTGACCGTTCAAAAGACATAATGATTCTCAGAGACAAAAGAAAATTTTCTCCACAATTTCTTGAGGCGAGGTTGAAATTCAGCCCCTATATTAAGGATGCCCTGATTGTTGGTCACAATAGGCCATATGTGGTTGCAATTGTCTGCATAGACTACAACACGGTCGGAAAGTGGGCTGAAGATCACGGAATAAATTATACCAGCTACACGGAGCTTTCTCAGATCCCCCAAGTTTACGACCTAGTAATGAGGTCATTAAGTGATGTCAATCGATCCGTGCCTGAAGCGGCAAAAATAACTCGATTTGCCAACCTCTATAAAGAATTCGATGCAGATGATGACGAGCTGACTAGAACTCGAAAAATTAGAAGAGCGTTCGTCGAGAACAGGTACAAAGACATCATTGATTCTCTTTACTCAGATACCGATCTACTGCACATGGAGACGAACATTACCTATGAGGATGGTCGAGTCATTGAAATCAAGGCCGACATAAGAATTCAGGATGTTAAGGAAGGAGGAAAGAAGTAATGGACCTCTTCCTGCAACTAGTCGTAACTGGTGTCATGCTGGGATCAATTTTTGCCCTCGTAGCTTTAGGATGGGTTTTAATCTACAAATGCTCCGGTGTTCTGAACCTTGCCATGGGCGAGCTCACAATGATTGGTGGCTATGTCTGTTTGGGTCTTTACCAGAAATTCGTAGCCTTCATGCCTGTCAATACAGCGTTTGTGGTAGCCCTGATAGGCACCATGATCATAGGATTGATCCTAGGTCTGCTGACCGAGAGAATATTCCTCAGAAAGATGATCGGTGAACCTATTCTGGCCGTCATCATGGTTACTGTGGGCCTTTCTTTCTTTTTTAAAGGTATGGTCTTCATCATATGGGATACTGACACGCAGGTATTCTTGCCCCGAATCTTTTCGATTGATCCGATAGTTATTTTAGGTATCACCGTGGGGTCTGTGTATTTGTGGAGTTTTGTAGCAGCGATGGTACTTATGGTGGTTTTTGTATGCTTTTTCAAATACACCAGATGGGGATTGTCCATGCAAGCATGCGCTGATGACGAGATGGCCGCCCTGTCGTTAGGAGTTAGCGCAAAATTCGTTTATGCTCTCGCATGGGCTATTGCATTCATGGCTGCGGGAGTAGGAGGAACTCTGCTCGGAAACATAAACGGACTAAACTATTCGGTTAGTAGCCTAGGTCTTCTCGTGTTGCCAGTCGTAGTCTTTGGCGGATTAAATTCTGTTCCGGGAGCAATAGTTGGCGGAATCACAATAGGTATACTCCAGAACCTCACAGGTGGATATCTGGACTTCTATTTCCCCGGTGGCATCAAAGAGATAGCGCCTTTCATTTTCATGGTAATCTTCCTGCTGTTCAAACCTTATGGTCTGTGGGGCTGGGAAAGGATAGAGAGGGTTTAATCCATGAGTTATCTTCCTTGCGGACAGTATTTTGAGTCGTATCTTGATGACCAGAAATGGTGGAGAACGCCTTTTATAAAGGCCAAGATGATTTTCATGCTAGTGGTGGTTCTTGCCTTGCCGTATCTGGTGGCTTCAGAGTGGTTAAGTGTTTTCTATACCATCAACTACTATATCTTGGCGGCCTTGGGCGTTCAGTTGCTCATCGGATATTGCGGTCAGATAACCCTCGGCCATGCGGCCTTTGTAGCCGTTGGCGGATATACAAGCGCCATGATGATTCTTTTCATCCCTTGGCCGACTTTCATGGTTGATTCAGGTCTTGTTTATCCAATCAGTATAATATGCGCAGGATTTACAGCTGCCATGTGGTCGGTGCTTTTCGGTCTGCCATCCGCACGAGTAAAAGGTTTCTATCTTATCATGACCACTATGGCCGCTCAGTGGATCACCGTGCCTTTAGTCATCACTCAGTATGTGAGCCAAATTGGAGGACGAGGTCAGTCCTTTTCTTTACCACCTGGTCTTATCAAGATCGGGCCTTGGACTATAGATGATGACGTCAAAATATACTATTTTAGCGCTTTTCTAGTTTTGTTGTGTCTATTAGCCATGGGGAACATTCTCAGGTCCAAGATAGGTAGAGCCTGGATAGCCATCAGGGACAATGACATAGCGGCTGAAACCATGGGCGTCAATATTGTGGTCTACAAGCTAATTGCATTTTTCGTGGCCGGATTTTTTGCTGGAATCGCTGGAGCATTTTGGATCAGCGCTTTGTTCTTCGTGAGCCCGGAACATTATGAATGGTTCTATTCCCTGTTATGGGTTGGGATCATTTTGATCGGTGGTGTAGGGAGTATTCAAGGAATAGTCTTTGGTTCAGCATTCGTCGTAATCATTTTCAAATTACTTGAAATGGGTGTTTTGGGAATATCCGAGTTTGTCATGACAAGCTATCCAGAAATTGGATGGGTAACAACCAAGATCATTTTCTTCAAGGAATCGGCATTTGGTTTGGCAATCATATTCTTCCTCATTTATGAACCCAACGGGCTTAGTTACAGATACTGGCAGTTGAAAAACTACTTTAACCTATGGCCATTTTCTTACACTGGGAAATAACCGGCGGTCTTTTTGTCACAGAAAGGAGGCTATGAAATTATCGTGACTATGAGGCAGCCCAACATTGTTCGTTACAAACTAGGAGGTTTAGAATGAGTAAGAGGATCTTGTTTCTGGGCTTGGTGTTAACATTGGTTTGCTCAGTCGCTTTCGCGGCTGAAGAGATCAAAATAGGCTCTATAAACGACCTCACTGGAGCAACTTCTGATGTCGGAAAGGATGCCGCTCTAGGTGTTAGAGAATGCGTCACCTATATTAACGACAATGGAGGAATCAACGGCAAGAAGATAAAATTGTTTCTATTTGACTATGGCTATCGGGTCCCAGAGGCCATAACTATTTACAAACGATTTCGTGACTCAGACAAGATCCAGTTATTGCTACAGTGGGGAACCGGTGACACAGAGGCGCTGTCTCCAACAGTAAACAAGGATAAAATGGTTACGATTTCTGATTCACTGTCAGGCCATCTTTGCGACCCTACTAAGACCCCCTACAACTTTATTTACAGCACTGATTATTCCACAAACGCTAGGGCAGCTCTGACCTCTTGGTATGAGAAGGTCTGGCTAAAGAGCGACAAATGGAAGGCTCTTAGGGACAAAGGTGTCAAGCCTAAGCTAGTTTGTTTCTACATGTTCGCATCGCCATATTCAAGCGCTCCTATCAAAGCGATCAAAGACCAAGCCAAATTGCTCGGGATCGAAGTAGAAAAGGATCAGGATGTTTCTCTGACTGCTCTGGATGCAAAAAGTCAGGTGCTGGCTGCTAAAGAAACAGGCGCAAATGTGGTTTGGCACGGCAATACTGCCATGTCAGTCGCTACTGCCATCAAGGACGCTTACGCATTAAAATTCGAAGCTGACCATATTACAAACAACTGGGGTTTCGACAAAAACTTACTAAGAATTACCGGAAAAGCTGGTGAAGGCGTTATTGGAGCTGCCTCTTGCGCATTTATGGAAATGGATGTTCCTATGATGGACAAAGTCAGGGAGTATGCCAAAAAAGTCAATCCTGGGGTTCCTGAGGACAAGAGAGACATAAGAACCGTTCAAGGATGGCTTAAAGTATCATTAGCGGCTGCTGGGTTAGGCATTGCCGACAAAAAAGGCAAACTCGATGGTCCATCGATCAAAGCCGCTCTTGAATCTCTGAGGGATTGGTATCCTTTTGACACCAAAAACGCTTTGGGAGTTGGGCCATACACGATTACCGATAAGGATCATAGACCTACTCCAATTGCAACTCTCTACACCATCAAGGACGGGAAAATTGAGCTGTTCGACAAGGTTGACATGAAGGAAAAATTCCCAAAAGAATGGCCAACATGGCTCGGCTGGTAAGCTAAACAGTGAGGGGACCTTGATTTTGGTCTCCTCACATTTTCGCTCGCTACATTGAGAATCTCAAGAATGACGCCTGGAAGGGGAGATAGTCGTGTCTGAAAACAACAGCATTCTAAAGATAAACAATATTGAGGTAAGATATCACGAAGTAATCCTGGTTCTTAAAGGAGTGTCGATTGAAGTGCCTCAAGGTAGTATTGTAGCCCTGCTAGGCGCTAATGGCGCTGGGAAAAGCACGACGCTCAAGGCCATTTCCGGTCTGTTAAATCACGAAGACGGGCAAGTTACTGATGGTAGTATTGAGTTTATGGGCGAAAAGATACACAAGCTACCTGCCGAACAAATATCCAAAAGGGGAATATTTCAGATCATAGAGGGTAGGAGAGTTTTTGAGCACCTCACTGTGGAAGAGAATCTTATGGTAGGAGGTCACTTAAGACCAAGTGGTCTGAAGGACAGACTGGACATGGTCTATCATTACTTTCGGCGTCTCAAGGAGCGTCGAAACGTCCAGGCCGGATTTATTAGCGGTGGTGAGCAGCAAATGTGCGTTATTGGAAGAGCCATGATGGCTCAGCCAAAACTCATGTTGCTGGATGAACCCTCAATGGGATTGGCTCCCCTGTTAATCAAAGAGATATTTGAAATCATTCAGAGGTTGAACAAGGAAGAAAAAATTCCAATTCTTCTGGTAGAGCAAAATGTGAAATTGGCCCTGACCGTTGCCCCGTATGCCTATGTAATGGAAAACGGCAGGATCGTCATGGATGACACCTCTGAAAAACTTAAGGAAAACCCGGATATACGTGATTTCTACTTGGGATTGACAGATGTTGGCGGGCGCAAGAGTTTTCGTGAAGTGAAACACTACAAGCGACGTAAGAGATGGCTCTCATAAACTGCCTCATAGGTGGAGGGAAAAATGAAGAAGACTGGTTTTTTTGCGATAAGTTTCCTGGTAATCTCAACATTCCTATTAGTTCCCGTTTTTGCCTTAGAGGCTCCAGTAGTAACATTGGAGCGAGTAGACGTGGCCAGCATTCAACCTTTTTTTGTGAAACCAAGAATTGAATTCAAAAATGAAAAGGAGCCAGGTAAAGAAATTGCCGCAGGTTCCATACTGAATTTGGCATACATTTTTAACGTCAAGAATCCTAACAAAGAAGCCCTGATGCTTGATGAGATGACTTTCACAACTCTTTTTGAAGGCTTTGAGGTCAATACCGCTTTTTACTATGAAGATGCGTGGATTCCTGGAGGGAAAACAAACCAGGTCAGAGTGGTAGTTACGAATGAAACGCTTCCGACGATCGGGAGTTTGAGTGTTGGCGCCGGCAATGTCGAGAAACTAAAGGAAATGAAGGTAAGCGCAGGAGCCATAGTCAAGAAGTGGTGGGAGACTATAGGGGACTTCTCGTTTCCTGTCGAGGTAGTTGGAGGCACTGCGCTTTTCAAGACAGAGAAAGGAGACGAAATAAGATCCGTATTCGTAGGCAAGTTTGAGAGAAAGAATTAACTTGCCACTCGAAGAATTGCCCTTCTTTTAAATCCAAATATAATCTATTATTGAAAGCGGTTCATCTGGACCGCTTTTTTAATTAATTTTATCTTGTTATGGCCGCGAAACAGTTTGTAATCAAATTCAAGAAAATGACTGAAATCAAATTGCAGGGGCAATATCCGCAGAGTGTCATTGATGAGCTGACTGATTTGAAAGACCAAATCAGGAAACATGACAATCTCTATTATAACCTCGATTCTCCGGAAATCAGTGACGCTGAATATGACTTGCTATTTAGAAAGTTACTTGAACTGGAGAGTCTTCATCCTGAATTGGTAACAGATGATTCTCCTTCGCAAAGAGTGGGCGGGAGAGCGTTGGACAAATTTGAACAAATACGCCACGCCACTCCAATGCTGTCACTTTCCAACATTTTTGATACGAATGAACTTTTTGAATTTGATCAAAGAATAAAACGAAGTCTGGGACGAAATTCGGATATTGAGTACCTTGTCGAGCCAAAACTCGATGGAGTTGCCATTGAACTTGTTTATCAGGAAGGACGTCTCATTCATGCTTCTACCAGGGGTGATGGAGAGGTCGGAGAGGATGTCACTCATAACATTAAAACTATCAAGGTGATCCCTCTCCAGCTTTCTTTGGAGGGCGAGTTCTCAGGTATACGTGTTATAGATGTCCGCGGTGAAATCTTCATGCATCGGCACGACTTTGACGAACTCAATAAAGAAAGAGACGATTTAGGGCTTCCGGTATTCGCCAATCCAAGAAATGCTTCTGCAGGGTCTATAAGACAGCTCGATCCAAAGGTTACCGCGCGCCGTCCTCTCAAATTCCTTGCCTACGGTGTCGGGAGACTTATGGGATATCAGCCGCTTACTCAAAGCCAGCTGTTAGAAATGCTGTTCAAAATAGGAGTTCCAGGAAATCTCGGCCATTCTCGGCTATGTCCTGACATTTATGCCGCATTAAATTATTTTGAAGAATTAACGAACATTAGACAGGGCTTGCCTTTCGAAATTGATGGAGCAGTAATAAAGGTAAATTCTCTTGAAGATCAAGTGGCCCTTGGCCTAAAAAGCCGCTCACCTAGATGGGCAGTTGCATTCAAGTTTGAGCCGCTTCAGGCTACAACTACAATTCGAACCATAGAGATTGGAGTAGGGAGAACTGGAGTTCTCACTCCTGTCGCAATAATGGATCCTGTCAGTGTAGGTGGCGTAACAGTGAGTCGGGCAACCCTCCACAATCAGGATGAAATTGATAGAAAGGATATCAGGGAGGGAGACACGGTCGTAATACAGCGCGCCGGAGATGTGATTCCAGAAGTTGTAAAAGTAATTAAGGAATTGCGCGACCCTGATAGCCATCCTTACAGAATCCCTAATGTGTGTCCGGTGTGTGAATCGCAGGCTGTGAGGCTCCCGGGGCAGGCCGCAAAAAGGTGCATGAATTCTTCGTGTCTTGCTCGTATAAAGGAAACTCTCAAACATTTCGCATCTAGAAACGCTATGGATATAGACGGATTGGGAAGCAAGATTATTGACCAACTAGTAGACAAAGGACTGGTGAAAAGTCCTGCAGACATATATTCATTAAGCTTTGGCAATTTGTTGTCATTAGATCGAATGGCTGAAAAATCGGCATCTAATCTGCTAGTAGCTATTGAGAAATCCAAAAAACCCACAATTCAGAAGTTCCTGTTCAGTTTGGGGATTCCGTTGGTGGGCGAACATGTCGCCAAGCTATTGGTGAGCGCATTTGGGACTATAGAAGAACTGGCTGCCAAAACCCCGGAGGAATTTATCAAAATCCCGGGAATCGGTCCAGAAGTGGCGCAAAGTGTAACGCGCTTTTTTAATGAGCCTCACAATATGGATATGATTAAAAAACTTTTTGTGTGCGGAGTCACTCCTATGTCCTCGGTTGAGGTAGCCAATCAATCTCCGGGTAAACTCAACGCTAAAGTATTTGTTTTTACTGGGACCTTGAGCATGCCAAGGAATGAGGCCAAAGATCTCGTTGAGAAGGCTGGAGGAATCGTATCGGGAACTGTCAGTTCCAAGACGGATTTCGTGGTCGCTGGAGAGAATCCGGGTTCAAAGGTGCAAAAAGCAAGAAAATTAGGAATAGGAGTTGTCAACGAGCAAGAATTGATTCGCATGTTAGAAAACTGAGCGGACCCGGTTGAAGATCTTGATATGATTTGTTCTTTAAAAAAGGTTTTTAATTATTAAGTCCTTTTTTGATTGTCTTGGGAGAACTTCTCATGTTGTCTACGATTCGGCGCAGAGTTGAGATATCAGGAAGGGTTCAAGGGGTCTCTTTCAGAGCTTATGCTAGGTCTGAGGCCAGGAGATTAGGTTTAAAAGGCTGGGTTAGAAATCGCGCAGACGGATCAGTTGAAGCTGTTATCGAAGGTCCTCCTCAAGTGGTATATTCCATGATCACATGGTTCAAAAAAGGCTCGCCATTTAGCAGAGTTGACGACATAAGAATTAGAGAGGAAGATCCTTCCGGAGAATTTGATGACTTTGAAATCACATTTGACAAATGGGAATTCTGGAGAGGGCCCTAAGATTTTAAAATCAAAAGCTCTCATATCCTTTTTGGTAATAATTATCATGCTTGGTTCAAACTGCGCTGCTCATGATATTTGTCCGGCGATAATGATTGATATGGTAATGGGTGAACCCATCTCTGTGGATTCTGTCCTCGATGATTTGTCCAAGGTAAAAATTGTTTATTTGGGAGAACATCACACAATTGCTAGGCATCACAGGGTTCAGTTGGACATCATCAAAGGGTTAAGTGACAGAGGCATTAGTATCTCTATCGGAATGGAAATGTTTTCTAGGGATCAGCAGAGCATTTTAAACGACTGGCTGAATACTAGAGAGGGTATTAATGGATTAGCGCTAAAATTAGGATCTGAAGGATGGACAAATCTTCGAGATTATTCGGAGATATTAAATTATGCCAGAGAAATTGGCATACCAGTCCTTGGAATAAATGCCTCGGACGCGTTAGTAAGGACCGTGGCGAGGGAAGGCCTAGAAGGACTTTCTAGCATGCAAAGGCAAATTGTCCCAGATGATGTCGAGGATATCAATCCTCAGTATGAAAAGCTTCTTCGACTGAAATTACAGGTTCACAAATCTTTTAAGGAAAAGAAGTTAGATAGAATTATTTTGGCTCAAGCTGTAAGAGACTCCGTAATGGCTCAATCCATTATTGAATTTGCCCAGTCGAATCTGGGGTCCGATCGAGTGGTAGTTGTGATAGCTGGTGGAGGACACTTAAATTATGGATTCGGAATTCCTGAAAGGGTCAGCAAACACATGAATGTGCCCTTTAGGATCGTTTTACCTTCCGAAAGTGGTGAGCTAGTGCTTTCCGAAAAAGAACTACAACACGCTGCTCCCATTGAGATTACTCACAGTGATTTGAGCTTTATCCGAGTAAGAATTGCAGATTACCTGAGTGTCTTGCCGTTGAAGCAGGATCACGAACGTCCTGGACCAGAAACGGTGGAGGCTCGAGCCCTATGAATGGTCGAAGAGCATTAGTAGGAACCTTTTTAAGCGGGCAAACAACAATGTGTTACATTGTTAGTGAGATACGATAAGTTAGGAGCTATTGGATGTTAAAATTTGAAGAGACGGCCTGGATTCCAGGACTTCTAACAACTGGCGTAGGAAGCTTGCCTCATACAAGCCCCACTGATGCCGTTGATTTAATCCTGGGATCTCTCAAAAACGCTCCTCATGCGCCTCAGCTTTCGCGAGCCGATCCCCGTGAACAAATGTGGATACAATTTTCTGAGAACCTCCCGAGGTTCAGGGTTAACCTAGAAACCTTAACATATCATTTCGACACATCTGGGAATCCGGAACTCGAAGTGGAAGCTTTTTACACCAAGTATCTGGAAGTAATAGAGGGAGGACCAGCCGATGATTTCTTTGTCAGTCAACAATATGGAAGAGGTATCCATGTCCTCCTTGAACGCCTAGCATCTTTGGGACAGAAAATGAAGTTCATCAAGGTCCAGGTGACCGGACCACTTAGCTTCGCTCTGACTGTGGGAGACGAGAATCGTAAGCCCATATTCTATCACCCCCTTTTCAAAGATGTGGCTATCAAAGCTATGGGGCTAAAGGCAATCTGGTTGATAGAGAAATTCAGGCCATTTGCCGAACACATAATAGTATTTTTGGATGAGCCAAGTCTGAGCGCTTATGGATCGTCAGCTTTTTTAGGTGTATCGGCTTCCGATGTAATAGAGGCTCTTGATGATGTGGTGAGCATGGTTTCACAGCGGGGCGCTCTAGCGGCAATCCACTGTTGTGGAAATACCGATTGGGGACTCATAATAGATACCTCCATCAGAGCAATCAATTTTGATGCTGTTGACTATTTGGAAACCATGAGTATCTATCCTCAGAAACTAAACGATTTTCTAGATAGGGGCGGTGTTCTTGCCTGGGGCGCGGTTCCTAACACGCCTAGAGTCATGGAAGAAGATTCCCAGACAGTTATTGCAAGGATTAGAAAGGGAGTGGATCTTCTCACGCGCAACGGGATTGACCGTGCCGCCCTTACGCAGAGGCTTCTTGTGACACCAGCCTGCGGGTGTGCTGGTCTGAGTGTGCATGAAACCGGCAAGGTGTATCAAATAATGAATGAGTTGGATTCAATGAAGATTTCAGATATATTCTGAGCAAGTAATCTAAGAAAAGAATCGATAGCAACGGGATATATACAAATTCCTTGTAAGGCTTAGTCCGAACAAACTGGATAATATTTCAGAAAGGATTTCGAATGGGCATCAGGTTGGCAGTGGCAGGTAAGGGTGGGGTCGGAAAAACATCTATTACGGCGTTAATAATAAAAGCGCTGATCGATTCGGGCAAGAAGCCCCTTTTAGCCATTGATGCAGACTCAAATTCGAACCTGCACGAAGTCCTCGGTGTAAGAGAACCGAAGAGCGTGGGATGTATCAGAGAGGACGCCAGAAAGATGGGCGAGGATATTCCCGGAGGAATGACCAGAGACAGGTTCATGGATTATCAAATACAGGCCTCATTGGAAGAAACAAAAAACTTGGACTTTCTCTCCATGGGTAGACCCGAAGGACCTGGCTGTTATTGTATGGCCAATAATATACTCCGAGATGTAATTTCTCGACTCACAGATAATTACGTATTCGTTGTCATCGACAACGAAGCTGGTATGGAGCATTTATCCAGAAGGACCGAGGAGGAGGTTGACCACCTTTTCATAGTTTCTGACGCTTCACCCAGAGCACTTAGGACTATCGGCAGAATTATTGAGTTGATTAACGAAATGGAGGGTAGGATACATAACCAGCACATAGTTTTGAGTAGGGTCAAAGGTTCAATAGAAGATCTTCCCGAAAGCACTCGAAAAGAAATTGACGCCCTGCCACAAAAGCCGCAAGCTGTCATCCCATACGACGACGCTCTGGTCGATCTCGATCTGGCTGGAGAACCATTGGTGAAAATTAGTTCTAGCGCCGTTTCCTATGTCGCTGTAAGAAACATGTTGAAAGATCTCGGAATATTAAACTAATCAAGATCTTTTCTTCTCCAATGTGAGCCCGTCAAATCAACAGCAAGGAATCTATGAGATTTGACGGCGCCAACTCCCTATTTTTACTTGAAAACAAGTAGCCCCAACCTACCAAACTAATATTAGGTCTAGCAAAAGAAATACTCCCTGTTGCAGGAAGAACTTTGTCTGCTGAGCTCAATCAGGCTAGCAAGGAATGTGGCTAGGCAATGAAGCCAATCATCCACCGACAAATTCGTTAGCTATTGCCACCCATTGGTCGTAGAAATCATCAGGAACTTATAATCGACTTCATTGTCTTAACTTTAAAAGTTAAATATTGACTCTAACTAATTCTTTTCAAAGGAATGTAGTGACTATACGCTATTACATTTATTAAGCTCAAGGTTGTGATCTGAGAAAAAGGCTCTCATGTAACCTTCTATAATTAATAGATAATTGCGCATGAGTTGCAATGAAGAAGTTTTATGCTAAAAACGATACAAAACTTTTATAATCTAATACATTAGATATATCATGTAATATATTTTAATTACGGTATAACTTGACTTACAAAAAAAACTAGTCTATTGGTTTGTTGATTCATAGGAAGGGGAATTTTGAGATGATAGAGGCTTTCGCAACTAATTTGCCAGCGGCTGGCGCAGCTGATCACAGTGTTTGGGCGATCATAGCTGGGGCAGGATGGGTTGTTAAGGGCGTCATGCTAACTTTGCTGGCCTTCTCAATTGTGTGTTGGGGAATAATATTGACCAAAGCCATAGCCCTATCCAGAGCTAGGAAACACACTCAATTATTTTTTGACGCTTTCCGAGAGTCCAGGAAATTTTCGCTCTTGTACGCCGAGGCCAAACAGTTTACCTTTAGTCCATTGGCGCATGTTTTTAAGGCGGGGTACGCCGAACTAACACGTATATCTAAGATACAGTCGGCTGCGCAAAAAGCGGCAGTGGATTCCGGCGGTGAGCCCGAATATGAACGAACTGGCATGGACAACATTACCAGATCGCTTCAGCAGGCAGTGACCGCTGAACGCGCTCGACTGGAAAGAGGCGTAAATTTTCTTGCTACAACGGGATCCTCTGCGCCATTCATAGGTTTGTTCGGAACAGTATGGGGCATTATGGAATCGTTTCGTAGTATTGGTGTGATGAAAAGCGCCTCTCTGGCAGTCGTGGCCCCCGGAATAGCAGAAGCGCTCATTGCCACCGCGGCAGGTCTGGCGGCGGCAATACCGGCCGTAGTTTTTTACAATTACTTTCTCAGTAGAATTAACACCATTTCTACTGAAATGGACAACTTTGCATCTGAACTTATCAACATTATAGAGAGAGTTTACTGGAAACGAAAATAAAAACCTTTCAGACAGCGTATGGAGTTAACAGATGGCTTTCAGCATGAACAGGCAATCACGAACCCCAATGGCGGAAATAAATGTTACGCCTTTGGTGGATGTAATGCTCGTGTTGCTAATCATTTTTATGGTTACAGCTCCGATGCTTCAAGAAGGGGTGTCGGTAGAGTTGCCTTCAGCAAAAGGAACACCAATCGAAAAGGTTCAACAAAACGATGAAATCATAATATCAGTCTCTGGAACTGGGGAAATATTCGTAAATGACAAAAAGACCACGGAAGATCAACTTGCCGGTCTAATTCTGGAATCCACAAAGGATAGACCTACCCGGGAAGTTTTTCTCCGGGCTGATAAGAACGTCTCTTACGGAGCTGTCGTAAGGATCATGGGAAATCTCAAGAGCGCTGGCGTAACCAATCTTGGGATGATAACTACTCCACAGGAGGAATCTTCTGGAGCAAGATGATTTCAGAGCTCCTAAAATCAGAGCGGATGGCGTCGAACACAATGATGTTGGTCTCTGTGTTCGTTCATGTGGCCGCTTTAGTCGCGATCATGCTGGTATCATATAATTACAAATCGGCGCCTAAAAGTGTTGGGACAATCGTGTCCAAGGTCAAACTAGTAGAGTCGGGGAGCCCTAAACTAGAATTAGCTCCGCAGCAGACTGCCATGATAGAGCCAGCTGTCATGCCAATCGCCACGGAATTCACTGAACCGGCCACTGCGCACATGCCCAATGAACAACGCTTAACTTCTTCGTTCTCTGAAGCTAAAACAGTTCCAAGTTTACAGGTCCAAAAACGTAAAAAAACTGCAAAGAAAATAGAAGAACCTAAAACTATTTCAAAGAAAAACACTCCACTCAAAGAACCGGACAATTCCAAGTACCTTGAAAAAAGATTATCCGAATTGCGTTCAAAAATGCAGGAGAAGAAGAAGGAAACACCTGTATCAGCATCTAACAACGTGGCAGGGGCTTCAGGGAAGTCTTCCATAGCGTCTGGAGACGCACAGCTCTCGCATTGGTTACAATTAGTGAAAAATAAGGTCAACACACATTGGTCCTTGCTCGGAGACCAGACTAAACTGGATAAAATTGCCGTGATCGGTGTTCAGATCGCAGAAGACGGGAAATTAGTCGATGCGAGCATAGATTCGAGCTCAGGAGATAAACTCTTCGACAATTCAGCTCTTAGAGCCATATTTCATGCCGCTCCTTTTCCTCCGATTCCTCAAGAGGTCACGGAGAAAATTAGGCAATCCGGTGGCTTAGCGCTAAGGTTCACTCCAGGTGGAATGCAATGACGTTTTTATCATGAATTCCTCAATCAATGTTGCCAAAAGCCATGACTAAGATATGTTCTAAGAATTTCAACTCTCAGATATGAAACATTATCAAAATTATATTCCAAAATTCTACAAGTTCACGATTATGCTAATCTCTCTCATCAGCCTGATGATCGGACTTGCTATGTCCTATCCCGCTGAAGGTAAGCTCCTGATAGATGTCGATAATCCGAACTTGATGAAGATGCCGATTACAGTTCTGGATTTCACTTCCAGTTCGGATGGCTCCATTAACGGAAAAGATCTTGCCGCAATAGTTAAGAATGATCTGTTCATAACAGGGATGTTTCAAATTGTGGAGGCCTCCGTTTCCGCAGCTCTGAACGCAAACCAGGAGCCAAATTTTGATTACCTAGCTCAAATAGGCTCTCAGGCAGTTGTTACGGGATCATTCCATGTTCAGCAGGATCAACTCGTCATAGAGGCGAAACTTTACGATGTAGCCCTGAGAAAACTCGAAATCGGCAAGAGGTTTACTGCTAAAGTAAATGATTATAGGAAATTAGTGCATCTGTTCGATGACAGGATAATCGAAAAATTGACAGGGACTCCGGGGTGTTTCTCAAGCAAAATAGCTTTTGTTGGTGATTCTCAGTCCAGAGAACTCTATTCAATGGATTATGATGGTCATGATCTACGACAACTGACTAGAACCAATACGATTAACCTCTCTCCAGAATGGGCCCCGGATGGAAATAGCATTCTGTTCACATCTTACATTAATAGAAAACCAGATCTCTGGTCTCTAAGCCTCTCGTCCATGCGCTTGATTCCGATTTCTGCAAAATCAAACCTCAACACTTCTGGTCGTTACTCTTATGACGGTAATTACATAGCCTTATCGATGAGTATTAAATCAATACCTAAGATTTTTATTATAAATACCCAAGGTGACACGCTAAAACAATTGACTAATGGGAGAGGAAATGATATCTCTCCCACATGGTCGCCTGATTCAACTAGCATAGCTTACGTTTCGGATCAGGCCGGCGCTCCGCATATATATGTGATTCCCATCAGTGGAGGAGAACCGAGGCGGCTGACGTTTGTTAGTAATTACAACACTGACCCTGACTGGTCACCAAGAGGTGACATGATAGCTTTTACAGGCAGGATAGATGGGCGTTTTCAGATATGTGTGATGAAATCGGACGGTTCGGACTTCAAGGTATTGACGAATCAGGGTTCTAATCAGGAACCGTCATGGTCACCGGATGGAAGGTTGATTGCGTTTTCATCCAACAGGGACGGCGCCAGACGCATATATATCATGGACGCCAAAGGATCTATACAGATCCCTGTGTCGCCAATTACAGGAAAAAGTCCTGCATGGTCTCGAAACAATGCTCGCTAAAAGGCAGCTTTGAGACAATAGGAGAGACAAATGCGAACCCGATTATTAGTCACATTTAACATAGGAATATTTCTAGCATTGATGCTCCTAGGTGGTTGCGCCAAGAAGATAGTGAAACAGCAAGCTGGACCGCCAATCCCAGGTCTTGGCGGTAGTCAGATCTCGGAAGCGGATGTTCATGGAGTGCAATCAACTCTTAGAGTGATTTATTTTGATTTTGACAAATATGGTCTATCCCCGGAAGCCCAGGCGGCGGTTCAATACAACGCTGAAATATTAAAAGGGAATCCTCAGGTGTCAGTGATCGCAGAGGGTCACTGTGACGAGCGCGGAACCTCGGAATACAACTTAGCGTTGGGTGAACGTAGAGCTGGCGCTGTCGCAGAGTTTCTCTCGACACTCGGAATAGCTCCGAATCGAATTTCGACAGTTTCGTTCGGTTCAGAGTTGCCGGTGGACCCTGCGCATAACGAAGAGGCATGGGCGAAAAACAGAAGAGTATACCTCAGAGTTGCAAAATGAGACTTATAAGCTCTACGTTTTCACGAATCACCGAAGTCTGCATCAAAAAGCCACTAACTGGTAAATGGCTGATTCTAGCATGCTGTGTAGTGGCTGCATCGAGTTCTGGCTGCTTGACCAGATCAAACAATCCAAGTTTACCGTACGTTAGGCCTGCCAACTCGACGCCTAATTTTGAACAAGCATCCACACAGGTGGCGAACAGGATTCAAGATCTCGAAACCGAGATGCAGAAACTTCGTGATAAGATCGAAAGGCTCCAATCAGCTGGTTCGGATGATAAAGTGGTTCGCGATCTTGTCGAACGTGTTAATCAAATAGAAAAACAGATTGGAATGGAAGCCTCAAAAAAGGCCGCTATAGATACCTTTCCAACTCCGGCTGGTTCGGGCTCTTCATCAACAAAGTCACAGGCGCGCGATAATACACCGCAAACAAAAAACGCTCTAGCAAGCTTGGACAATTCCGATGACTCAGGAGAAACAAGAAGCGCATCCGTGTCCCCAGAGGAAAAATCATATAGGCAAGCCTATTCGACCTTTAAGAGTGGATCACTGGAAGAAGCCATAGCCCAGTTTGAGGATCATCTCAAGAAGTATCCCAAGGGCCAATTCGCCTCCAGCGCTATATACTGGATCGGTGAAGCTAAGCTTGAACAAGGGAGATTTGATGAGGCCGTGCTTCAATTTGATAGGGTGATAAAAGAATATCCCGGCTCTAAAAAAGAGTTAAGCGCCCTTTTTAAGCAGGGCCAATCCTTCGAAAAAATGGGAGATGTAAAATCTGCAAAAATAATCTTCCAAAAGATTGTCAAAGATAATCCTCACACCACGCAAGGACGACTAGCTTCCAGTCGTCTCAAATCACTGACCAGCGCAGAATAAAAAAAGAGGCGTGACAAGCCTCTTTTTTTATTCTCCCTCAAGGGAAAACTAACGCTTATTGATAGGCTCCGGGTTGAGTCTGGTAGCCTTGCGGGGCGCCTCCCATCGGCGCATATTGCTGCTGTTGGGGTATCTGATAAACAGGTTGAGCCTGTGGCTGGGTGGGATAATATTGCTGAGGTGGCGGTTGAAACGACGGTTGGGCTTGGCCATACATTCCCTGCGGAGCCTGTTGATAACTACCACCGGGGGAGTAGCCCTGATAACCATATGATCCTGGCTGCTGAGCAGAATCATACCCTCCGCCCTGTTGTCCACCAGGAACATAATTAATCGACGCTTGAGGCATGGCCTGCGGTTGTTGCTGAACTTGTTGCTGCTGCTGTCCCATGGTCGCAGAACCAGAGTAGTAGGGGTTAAAAGTGTAAACAGGGTTTCCAGACCACCATGCCCTTAGATCCCCCACCGCCGAATTATCTATTGCGTCCCTGCTCCCTGATCCAGAAAAAAGATAATCTAGGAAAGCGTGTGACGGACCGCAGAACGTTAAAGTCAGCGCCACTACCATTAGGACAATCCTATTTGTCATGCTCAGTATCTCCAGTATTTATTAAACCTTATAATATATTATTATATACTTTATAAGAAATTACGTCAAGAAACCATTCTCACGACGTACAGCTAGCTAATAACATTACGAGTAATTAAACAACCTGTGGAAAGGTCAAGATTCTGAGCGTTAGATCAAAATTTAAAAGCCAGAGTGAAAGAAAGTATGTGTGCGGAATTACTGAAGGGTTAATTTCTTAGTGTTAACTTCAGGTCCTTGGGTAACCATAAGACCCTTTAGAGCTAACAACCTGTCCTGAGCAAGACGGGCGAATCGATCTGTCAAAGGAGCGGGAACGCTTCTAAGGCTTTGAGCCATTTTTACGTTTAACGGATTGACATGTCTGTTACCAACTAACAACTGGAAATCGAGATGCGATCCTGTCGCAAGCCCGGTCATCCCAACTGTGCCAATCCTCTGTCTCTGTTTGACTCTCTGTCCTTTGGCAACAAATATTCTGTGCAAATGGCCATAACGGCTCTCATAACCATTGTCATGCTTTATGCACACATAGTTGCCGTATCCGTTCTGCCAGCCAGAAAATGTTACGACTCCACCTGCTACAGACCAGACAGGTGTGCCCTGGGCGGCAGCGTAATCCACGCCGTTATGTTTTCTCCACACTCTTAATACAGGATGGAATCGTTTGCCAAAACGGGACGTGACTCTAATGACACTTAAGGGGGATCTTAAAAAATTCTTTTTTAGTTCCATGCCATTAGCGTCATAGTATTCATCATTGAACAAAATGGCAGTTTTAGTTCCGGTTTTTTTACCTTCATAAACTGCGCTGAGTATTCTTCCGTATCCTGACGGTCTATCATCAGCATAACGTCGCTCAAACAAAACTCTGCAGATATCACCCCTAACGGTTTCAGTGTGGAAATCGATGTCCCATCTAAAAAGATTGCTGAGTTTTAGAGCTAATTCAGTTCCTTCGCCAGTGTTTAATACGGACTCGGTAAGGGTTCCATCGATTTCAAAAGACAAAGTCTCAGTCTTGAAATCAAGGACTACCTCCTCTTTCCAGCAACGTAGTCCGTTTTCATCCTGAATAGCATGAAACACGTGGGCCGGTTCAAGCTCTAAAGCGGCTGAAAGAAAACGTCCGTCCCTATCGACCGAAATGCTGTACCTTTTTCCCACCTGCATTGGAGCCTTGTAGTCGAATGGCTGATCCAAACTCGCCTCAATAGTTTGAGCGAACATCCGTGCGAGCTGAACCGCCGCAGACTCATCAGGAAGGTTGTCAGTCAACAGCGAGTAGAGGCTATCACCGGGAGCGGTAACGTCTGTAATCTCCTGGGATCCACCCAAGGTATTGTCAACTGCAGTGGAGCTCGAAGAATCTGGTGTCACAGCACATGTGGCTGAACTCTGATTGACTGAAACTACAGGATCAGATTTCAGGTCACAACTGAAAGGGAATTGGTATCCAGCTGTAATGTAAAGATATGATATAGATCCCGAAAAGGTGATGAATATTCCTACCAATAGCGCGCGAATAGGTACACGAAAACCTTTTCGTTTAACTGAAGGGGCGATCTTCCGGCTTGTCTTGAAAGTCGTCATCTACTCCTCTAGGCTATTTCAATATCATCAAAAGCCACTTAAGTCAATCGTAAATACGTTCAACAGGATAAAATAACGAGTTGGCGGGCAACGGAACTCTGCAAAAAAAAAGTTGTCTAAGCTTTCAATTGTGAACGGTTAAAAACAATTATTCAACAATTAGGAGAACCAGGGATCCTGCTCTTAAAAGGAGTGGAATACAAATGAAGGCAGTGCAAAGATCATGGTTAGATGAGAATGCGGTCACCTGCCGGGTTTTCAAAGGGCGGTGGAACATACGGCATTGTCTAAGAATGTATTTTGAAATCAAGGAACTCAAGATAGAGATGGCTACACGCGGGGGCGGTAAGGTTACCAGATATGAGTCATCTTATAATCCCTGCCGACGATGTAAAGTTTTGGCTAGGCGTCTAAAAGAAATCCACACAGAGGAAATCACTTTTCAAAAATTAGGCAAACAGTCGGTCAGTGAGGCCATGGTTTCATGATCTGCCTGAGAAGTTGTTCAAATCGGGTTCCCTAAGCTAACCGCAATCCTCCAAAAAGACTTCAGACAGATCGTGAACGGCCACCTACTTGCCAAATCGCATTGACGTAAATATCTTGTAGTAAAATCTAAAAATGGGGCTTCAGACTGTACTGGTCTGTGCGCACGTCCTAAAACAGTAGAGTTGGAGAGTTAGTTACTTAATGAATACATCATTGACATTTGAGCAGGGGCCCATCAGACCACCAAGTGAGGCAGGAAGTTTGTTGATTAGGGTAACACGCAATTGTCCCTGGAACAGATGTGTTTTTTGCGGCACATATAAGAACAAAAAATTTTCACGACGCTCTATCGACGAAATCAAGGCCGACATAGATTCGGCGCGATCAATACTTGATGAAATCGGAGAATATTCCTGGCGCAGTGGTCAGGGTGGTGAAATTACACATGGTGTTCTCAGGCATATTCTCTCAAATGCTAGTTTGCCTGACTCTTACAGGTCCGTGGCATATTGGGTGGCGTCAGGTGGAGAAACGGTCTTCCTCCAGGATGCTAATTCGATAATGTTATCGACAAGCTCACTGGTTGAGATTCTGAATCATATTCGAATGCGTTTTCCTCAGGTTATTAGGGTAACTTCGTATTCTAGGGCTTCATCATTGGTTTCGAAGTCCGTTGATGATTTCATTCGATTAAAGGAATGTGGTCTTACCAGGTTGCATGTAGGAATGGAATCGGGCTCCGACAAGGTCCTAAAAATGATTCAAAAAGGAGCAAAGTCTGAACAACTCATTGAGGGAGGAAAACGTGTCGTTGAGGCGGGAATTTCTCTGTGTCTTTATGTGATGCCCGGAATTGGTGGCATAGAATTGTCGGAAGAACACGCCAGGGAGTCTGCCAGGGTAATAAATGCCGTCAACCCAGATTATGTGAGGTTCAGGTCCTTATACATAAGACGTAGTAGCGAGCTCATGGAAATGGAAAGTCGAGGTGAGTTTCAGACCCCTGATGAGGACTCAATGGTCAGGGAAATCAGAGAGATAATTGGTAGGCTTGAGGACATCGATACCACCATAGTGAGCGATCACATACTCAACCTACTCGAAGAGGTTAACGGTAAGTTACCAGAAGACAAAGAAAAAATATTATCTATCATAGACCGGTATCTCAACATGAGCGATGAGGACAGAATTCTTTTTCAGCTCGGAAGGAGAGGCGGGGCAATCACGGAACTTGACGATATCATGAATCCTGCAATCAGATCTAAGCTTCTTTCTGCCAAAAAACATATCGAGAATGAATCTCAGGGGGGCGTTCCTGAATATATACAAGCCATGAAAAGACGTTTCGTCTGATCTTGTTCAAACAAGAAAACCTCCCGGATTTTTCGGGAGGCTTTCTCGTTAACAAGTTGTTTAAACCTAATTTTTTAGCGCGGCTGTTTCCTGGGAAGGGCGCTCGTTGTCCTGTTTGAATTTTCTAACTGTAACATCCGATTTTAACCATTCCAAGGCTTTCTTGACCACGATATCTTTTTCTAATTCAGCCTTATTCTCCTTAAGATATCTACTCTTTTTCTCTTTTTTCTTATCCTGTTTGGTCTCCGCCTCTATTTCTTCCTCTTCTTGTTTTTGAACTTCCTGTTTCAAATCAAGATCTGGCTGGATACCTGTCTTCTGAATATGTCTCCCCTTCGGAGTGTAATAATATGCCGTCGTAAGTCGGAGGCCGGAGCCGTTATCAAGAGGAATTATGGTTTGGACTGAGGCCTTTCCGAATGATTTTGTCCCAAAAATCAAAGCACGATCATGGTCCTGAAGGGCTCCGGCAACTATTTCTGATGCGCTAGCGCTTCCTTCATTGATCAAAACAGCCACTTTGAACTTGTAGTGTTTACCCGTCTGGGACGCTCGGAATTCCATCCTCTGATCCTTGACACGGCCGTCTGTGTAAACTATCAAACCTTTTGTTATGAACAGGTTGGTGACCTTTACGGCCTGATCCAGTAATCCTCCGGGGTTGTTTCTCAAGTCAAGAACCATCCCCTTGATCTTTTCATCATCCCCCAATTCTTTGATGGCCTGTACAAGGTCCGAGTCAGTAGTTTCTTGAAAATTTACAAGTCTTATATATTGGTAGCCTGGTTCCAGAGTCTCTTTTTTCACTGAATGCACATGAATTATGTCTCTGGTCAGAGTAAAGTCACGAAACTTAGTCCACCCCTCACGCATAACAGTAATGTTAACCTTGGTTCCTTTGGGACCTCTCATCTGTTTGACCGCATTATGCAAGGTGATGTTCTTGGTAGATTCGCCGTTTATTTTTATTATCTTGTCGCCGGGTTTAATGCCTGCCTTGAATGCCGGAGTGTCCTCTATCGGTGACACTACGGTAAGGACTCCTCCGTCCAGGGTGATTTCAATACCTAGGCCACCGAACTCTCCCTTAGTTTCAACCTGTAACTCCTTAAACATTTCCTCTGTGAGAAAAGACGAATGTGGATCGAGAGATTGAAGCATACCGGTTATGGCGCCCTGAATTAGCTCCTTATCTGACACATCCTTGACATAATTCTTGCGAACTATCTCCATGACCTGTCTAAACATTTTTAATTCTCGATAGTCAGGAGACTTGGACGCTGGTTCTACGGCTAATGAGTTAAAACAAATAATAAAAACAAAAAAACTTGAAAAAATAAGGGCATTAAGTATCTTAATCCTTTTGCTAAACATCGTCTTTCCTTTGCCAAGGTTATCGTAAGTTTTAGAAGGCCTAATTACTAGGCGCCAAAATGTGATCATAATATCAAAATCTTAGTAAACTCACAAGGACGCTGAAATGGTTCAATCTCAAAGTGGCTTGCAGTTTAGGGTCGATCTTAAAATACTTCCTCCAGTTGTTTTGGCAATGCTGATTGGTTCTTGGATCATCGTATTGGAGAGAAACACCGAAAGATTTTTGTTAATGTTAGTATTACTTGCGCCATTTTATTACTTGGGAGCGGAAATATTGGCAAGAAAAATATTTTTGGATTCCAAAGGCGTAACCATAAAAAAATTATTCCGAGAATCAAAGGTTTCATGGGGCGACATATCTTACGTAGACTCCTTGAGAGCTGGTAGAAAAGTTTTTCTTATAATAGAGTCCGGATCGGCCAAACCCATTTTGCTCACAAACACCCTCGGCCAATTTCAAAATCTCGTTCATAGCATAATTCGACAAGTGTCAACTGACAAGGTTTCTGAAAGCGCAAGGGATCTGGTAAATGAAACTCCTAAAAAATATGGGCCATCGATTCAGGCTTGGGCTGTCGCTCTTTTGTTAAGCGCCATTTTGATAGGAAAACTCATGGGATACGGCTAGGAAGCCTGTTTATTCTTTGCCAGTTTGCCCAATTGGAATGTCGCTGGATTTCCGGGGCTTTTCTAAACGTTCAGTTTCAACTCAAAGGTGTATTTGATCTTGACATGGTCCCTGTGGAGCGATAAGTTCCGCACACTCAATCAGAATTACAGGTCGGGAAGTAAAATGAAGATAGTGCCCCTGGCCAGTGGCAGTAGCGGCAATTCCTATTTGATTCGTCAGGGTGAACACTCCATTCTTGTTGATGCTGGGTTGACGTGCAAGCAACTTTTGTTAAGGATTGATCAAGTCGGGGAAGACCCAGGCAGAATAAAGGGGCTTATAGTTTCTCATGCCCACTCAGATCACATCAAGGGAGTGGGCGTCCTGTCACGAAAATTCAAGATCCCAGTGTACATGAACAGTGGGACAATGTCGGTTGCCAGCAAATCCATGGGAGAATTGGCGGCGACTGAAATTTTTGAAACCGGCAGGTCTTTTGAAGTTTCTTGTTTTAGAGTGCACCCGTTCGCAGTTCCACATGACTGCGCGGAACCGGTTGGTTTTCGCATTTCACATAAATCTACGCGCATAGGTATAGCTACAGACCTCGGCGTTCCAACCTCCTTGGTGGCAAATCTGTTGTCAGATGTTCAGGCAGTGGTCCTGGAGAGTAACCATGACCCAGAAATGCTCATGGATGGGCCTTACCCTTGGGAGCTCAAGCAAAGGGTGAGGGGAAGGCTTGGTCATCTGTCTAACCATCAAACGGCACAGTTGCTGCAAAGAATCGTAAACGATGAACTCAAGGTCGTCATTCTGGCTCACATGTCCGAAACTAACAACCGCGCTGATCTAGCTCTTAAAATAGTCAAAAAGGGTGTTCCAGCCTTCCTCGATCAGAAGGGTAGCATCTTGTGCGCATTCCAGGACAGGGTTGGCCCCGAGATAGAACTATAGAAGAATCAACATTACACTCTCTCAAATCATCTTTACATCTGAGTATTAATGCTGCTTAATCTGAAGCATTGTAATTCCGTAAAATATTGTTCGACTGATTGAATGCAAGTCATAAGGAGGCTTAATCTGATGAGTTTTTTGGTTAAATCTGCCACGGGAAACGTTGCGAGCTTGACTCTTAATCGAGGAAAAGTCAATCCGATCAACGAGGAAATGGCGGAAGAATTATCTGGAATCCTTGAAGAATACTCTAAAGATTCATCTGTCAAAGCGATAATATTAACTGGCAACCCCGTATTTTTTTCGTTTGGTTTGGATATTCCTGAATTTCTAGGCTATTCAAAAAAGGATTTTACGCGTTTTGTAAGGAAATTTGCGAATCTCTATACTCAACTTTTTCTGTTCAATAAACCGGTGATTGCCGCACTAAGTGGCCACACTATTGCCGGTGGTTTCATGCTGGCCACTGCATGCGACTACAGAATAATGGTTAAAGGTAAGTCTAAAATTAGTTTAAATGAGATTACATTTGGATCATCTTTATTCCCGGGTAGCGCTGAGATGTTGAAATACTGCGTCGGGCAGCGCAAAGCGGAAATCATAGCCTACACAGGGGCTATGTACAGCGCTGAAGAGGCTCTGGAAATGGGATTGGTAGATAAGGTTTGTGAACCAGACAGGCTGACAGAAGAAGCTCTTAAGGCTGCTATGGATTTCGTGTCACACTATGGTCCAGCATTTGAAAGCATTAAAAAACTGCTTCGATCTGACACTGCTGAACTCATGAAGATCAAAGACGAGCGTTATAGGGATGAAATGATCGATATATGGTACTCGGAGGAAACCTGGAAAAGGCTCAAAGAAATAAAAATTCATGGATAAGCCTTGTCAAAGGAACTGTAGTTATCTGTTGAGTCATTGCGTCCGAATCTCAACTGATGAGCGAGATGGCAAAAGAAAAACCGGCCTAAAAAAGCCGGTTTTTTTGTTTCGCAATATTGGAGGCGGCTGGCGGATTTGAACCGCCGTATAACGGTTTTGCAGACCGTCGCCTTACCACTTGGCTAAGCCGCCTTTGTCACAAAAATACATAATAATTTAATTCACTCGACTGTGTCAATATTATTGAAACTCGATGCGGAGGCTATTTGTAATCACTCGGATTGTCACTCATAGATAAAGGCTGTTAATTTTCTGTTCCATGTGCTAGGTTTCTAACCCGATATATGAGACATCAAGAAAATTTTTTAGAGGTTCCTGATGAAGAATTTCTTCATAATGTTTCTTTCAATTCTTTTTCTGGCTATCACTCCTTGGAGTGTTAGCTCTCAATTTGACGAAGTCGACTGCTGCATAAAAGAATGTTCGTGAGTTAAGAAAAGACCGCATTGCATCCGCACCACCGCTTCGGACTGTGCTCAGCAACGCGGCGAGGTAGTCGTTGACTGCCTGGTATGCAATTAGATTTTGTTGATCCTTGTATTAGTGTAATTTATGGAAAATTTATTTTAATAATCTGTTTTTGACATTTGTAAATCATGAACATCCGCTAGTAGCTCCACAATTCATGCACTTATAACACGAGCCGCTTCGCGTCATAATCGAACCACACTCAAAGCATGCCGGAGCGTCAGACTGAGGCTTAAAAGCGTGTCCGTAATTTTTTGGCGCTCCAGGTGAATCTAGATGGGCAGATGTTGGAGCGGCATATTCCACCGTTTCATTTGATTGCGTCAATTCGATGGGAGCTAGACCAGCGAGGCTCTGGCCCTCGCTATCCAGAAAACTTGTGCCCAAGTACCGAAAAATGTAATCGGTCAATGATTTTGCATATGGAACATTTGGATTACTAGTGAATCCTGACGGTTCAAACCTTACGTGGCTAAATTTATTTACAAGCGCTTCAAGAGGTACTCCATATTGAAGGGCAATTGAAGTTAGGGTGGCTATTGTGTCCATTAGTCCGGAGATCGTGCTTCCTTCTTTAGACATTCTGATGAATATTTCTCCGACCTTCCCATCTTCGTAAAAACCAGTGTGTATATACCCCTTGTGGCCAGAAATTTCGAATTTGTGTCGCACGCTTTCACATTCGGTTGGCAATCTTCTTCTGATTGGCCTTTGAACAGTAGATTTTCTCGTTTCAGACAGAACCAGGGGTTGAGCGGATTTGCAACCATCCCTGTAGACAGTTATGGATTTGAGTCCGAGTTTCCAGGCCAATCTATAAATTTTCTCAATATCCGCTACGGTGGCGTCGTTAGGAAGATTGACGGTTTTCGAAATACCCCCAGAGACAAAAGGTTGCACAGCGGCCATCATTTTTACATGGCCTTCTGGAGATATGAAACGATTTCCGTTCAATGGCTTGAACGCGCAGTCAAAAACAGACAAATGATCTGAACTGAGTTCCTGGTTGCCTTCAATTGTCCCATTTTCCTCCACGTAATTGACTATACTTGTGATCTGATCCTCATCGTAACCTAGCCGTTCAAGAGCCTGTTTAATTCGTCTGTTAACAATAACTAGGGAACCGCCACCAGAAAGCGCCTTGTGTTTCACCAGAGCCAATTCAGGCTCAATACCGGTCGTGTCGCAATCCATCATGAAAGCAACCGTGCCAGTCGGAGCTATTGCGCTAACCTGTGAATTTGCAAAACCATGTTTGAGGCCTTGTTCTATTACAAGATCCCAAATACTTCTTGCCTGTTCCGTCAAATCTTCATCGTTTTCAATTTTGTCGACCGAATAGGCGTAATCCCTGTGGTTTCTCATAACGCGCAGCATTGCGTTGCGATTTTTATCAAATTCTTTGAAAGGACGCCTTACAGCGGCAATTTTGGCGGACTGGCAGTATGCCTCGCCAGTCATAATTGCGGTGATAGCTCCGGCGTATTGTCTAGCTTCTTCAGAGTCATACGGCAATCCGAGACTCATCAGCAGCGCTCCTAGATCGGCAAATCCCAATCCCAGAGCCCTGAGATTCCTGGCATTTCTAGTTATCGCCGGGGTTGGATATGAGGCGCGGTCTACGAGGATATCCTGTGCGGTGGTCATTATGTCGACCGCATGACAAAACGCTGGAACATCAAACTTGCCCACGGAATCGAGAAACGCCGTCAATCGTAGGGAGGCCAGATTGCACGCCGAATCGTCGATACCTAGATATTCCGAGCATGGGTTTGAGGATCTTATTGGGGCTGTCTCAGGGCAGGTGTGGTATTTGTTTATGGTTGTGGAAAATTGAATCCCGGGATCTCCACAACAATGAGCTGCTAGAGCTATTTCATGCATTATCTCCCGAGCTCGATATGTGTCTGCCACCTCTCCGCTCAGAACATAACGGGTTTGCCAATCACGATCCTTTTCGTCTGCTTCCATAAAATCGTCCGAAAGACGTACTGTGTGGTTGGAATTCTGAAAGGCTACCGTGGAATAAGCCTCTCCCTCAAAAGACCCGTCAAACCCTGCCTGAATAAGGGCTTTAACTTTTTTCTCTTCTTCGGACTTGCAATGTATAAATCTCAGAATGTCTGGGTGCTCAGCATCTAGAATAACCATTTTGGCTGCGCGCCGAGTTTTCCCGCCGGACTTTATTACTCCAGCGGAAGCATCTGCGGCTTTCATGAATGAAATGGGGCCTGATGCGGTTCCTCCCCCTTTCAATGGTTCCCTTTCTGACCGTAATCTCGAAAGATTAACACCGGAACCGGACCCACCCTTGAAAATTATTCCTTCCTGGGTGTACCAATGGAGAATGGATTCCATTGTATCATCCACACCCAGTATGAAACACGCTGAACATTGTGGAACTGGCTCTACACCAACATTGAACCATACGGGACTGTTAAATGACGCCTTTTGGCTAAGAAGGATCGTTACAAGCTCATCTCTGAAAACGGCAGTGTCCTGGTCTGAATCAAAATAACCCTGATCAGCCCCCCAACGAGCAATGGTGTCTCCAACCCTGGAAATTAGCTCTCGGATGCTACTTTCTCTCTCGGCTGACCCAAGTTTTCCTCGAAAATACTTTGAGGCTACAACAGTTACGGCCATGTCGGACCAATTTGAAGGAGCTTCAACATCTGTTTGTTCGAATATCACTTCCCCTGAAGGATTCTTTATTGATGCTTCTCGAGTTGACCAATCTACCATTTCAAATGGGTCGCAATCTAAAGCAGAAAAAACCCGATCGAATTTCAGTCCTTCTGAGGGGTGGCTCATCAATGCTATCAAATTTTCGTCATTTATACCGCTTGCAGAAGTAAGCTTATCGCTCATAACAACTCCATTGTCACTTGAAGCTCAAGGGCCATGCTATTATGACAACTACCAAAACGTGGAAGTCGTTTTATTCCTAATTTTTTTTCCATTTAACCGTTTTATCTAAATACAGTTTAGATAGCTAAATGATATTCAAGTTGCAACTTTGCAATACTTAACAAATCAAAAAACCAGGGCAACTGGAAAATACCTCAATTTTGCATTTTCAAAACCCTTATTTGAATCGCTGGAATTCTTTCATACCCGAATTCGGCTATAGCCCCCATAATGTTAGAATAATCATGAATTGTGAATGGCTTACGCTCATTACATCCGGCGCATGAAAATAGGCTTAAACGATATCTTCGGTTTTACAACCATCAGTGAGAAATCAAAACCTAATCAGCGCAACAGAGCCTGCATCAAAATCTTGCAGCTTGGCGCAAGAGGTTGTCCAGCCCTGATCTTATTTTGGGTCCTGGTCGTAAAGTCCACATCACTCTGAACATCGTTCAAATCAGATCACTTGCGATTCTGTATGGCGCATTGGATAGCATTGAGGAATCTGGTGGTCAAGCGCTAAGATTAAAAAACCGATAACTAATTGTTTGTTTGAATATTTAGAAGTCGTCCCAATTCCCCTGGATAGTTTTCACCATTATTAAAAGGTCATGGTATTTTCCGTCAGTTCCCTTGACGTAATCTCTCAATCGAGCCTGTTCTCTGAAATCTAGACGGGTGGCCGCTTTTATAGCTGGTTCCTGAACATCCACAACCAGTTCCGCAGCGAGTTTTTCGATACCTAGGTCCATGGCTAGTTGAACGAGACACTGAAGCATCAATGGACCCAAACTTTTTCTTCGGTAATCGGGATGAACCATTATCCGAATGTGTCCAATATGTCGTAGACATTCTGCCTTAGGCTTGTGAAGTTGAATATCGGCCACAATATTGCTGTCCAACATGTTGATTGCCACGAGAGGTAAAATCTTTTCGTGGTTTAGTCTCTTTACCCATGATTTGAAAGCTTCAGGCTTCACAATATCATCTCTTAGAAACCATTTTTCATGATCAGGGATGTTGGAAAAGAAATTCAGTAGGCTAGGCTCGTCATCCGGACTGGCTAGCCTTATTAGAATCGGTGTATTGTCCTTCAATCTGATTTCTTTTTTGAAATCTTCCAACATTATGATTCTCCTCGAAGTAATGGCTACACGATTTTTCCAGTCGTCCCGAAATTTTGCATTCTCGTCATAAACTTTATATGCTGAAAAAAACTTCTCTGGCAGCAGAAATAGAAAATGTTATTATACCTCATAAAATCTCTTGTCCCAAAAGGATTTAATGGACAGAAACTACAAATATTGAGGTAGAGTCTATGGAAGATAAGGAAAAACTGGTTCTCGATGAAATGAAAAAGGCCGGCAAGCCTGTAAGACCTGGAGACGTAGCCAAGTCCGCTGGAATTGATTCTAAAGAGGTGTCCAAGATAATAGATAGTTTGAAGAAGAAGGGATTAGTAAATTCCCCGAAACGTTGTTTTTACGCTCCTGTAGAATAACAAGCCAACAGTATTTTTGTCATTGATTCGACGTTTAGCTGGTCCTTTTCACCGGATGAGTTAAAATTCGGATTTTTTTCACTGCTCCGACGGTTGAATAATGCTCGCTTGTAGTTATTGAGCGCGTATATTTTGGCCAAAATAATTGGGTTAGCTATCCTTGACATTGAAATCTCCGAATGTTAGCAACTTGTTCCCATGAGTGTTCATTCTGTTAAGAAGTCTGATAAGCCACTTCCATTGAATCCAAGCCACGTCCACCTCTTGGGAGCCTGCGGGGTAGGAATGGTTGGCCTAGCCAGGTTGTTTCTAGAATCAGGGGCTCAAGTCACAGGATCAGATCAGTCGGTTTATCCACCAATGAGCGATGTGCTAAACGACCTGGGGATCAAAATAGTCGAAGGGTATCACCCAAAAAATCTTTCAGAATTACCCGAACTGGCGATCATTGGCAATGTCATCCGACCTGAAAATCCTGAGGCCCGTGAAGTCATAAGACTCGGAATGCCTTACACTTCAATGGCCGGAGCTCTCGAAAACTATTTTCTGAATGGAAAGAAGCGCCTTGTGGTTTCTGGAACACATGGGAAAACGACTTTGACGTCAATGATCGCCTGGATTTTGTATGACCAGGGGCTTGATCCTGGTTTTTTTGTAGGGGGAATTCCGACAAATTTTGGCTTTAGCAGTAGGCTTGGTAGAGGAAATTATTTTGTCATAGAGGGAGATGAGTACGATACTGCGTTCTTCGACAAGACTCCGAAATTTCTACATTATAGAGCAGACTTAGCTATTGTTTCGTCAATAGAATTCGACCACGCCGACATATATCAGAGCATAGATCAGATCAAATCTCAGTTTCTGGCGTTCTTGTCTGCAATGCCCGCCCAAGGAATTGTCATAGCTTGTTCAGATTACGAGACAGTACGGAATGTGGCTGAATTCAGCGGTCGTCAAACGCAGCATTATGGATTGAAGGATGGGGCGGAGTGGACGGTAAGAATTCTGGAACAAAGACCAAATGGCTTGACCGTCGGGATATATCTGCATGACCACTTTGTGTGTCAGGGAGAATTGCCGTTCGTCGGAATCCACAATGCGCTAAATTGCCTGGCAGCTATAACGACTGTTTCAAATCTTGGATTGGAACCTGAAACCGCTATAAAATCGATGGAAAAATTTCGGGGAGTCCAAAGACGCCAACAAATTTATGAACACGAATCAGGTGTTACTATTATAGATGATTTTGCGCATCATCCCACTGCAGTAAAAGTTACCTGTGAAGCTGTAAGGTCAGCCAACCCCGGCAAACGGGTGGTAGCGGTATTTGAACCTAGGACAAATACTTCCAGGAGAAGCATTTTTCAACGGACATACGTAGATTCTTTCTTGTCAGCAGATTTGGTGGTCTTGAGAGAACCGCCCGTGGGAGCAAGCGACAATAGCGCTGATCTTTTCAGTTCCAGGCAACTCGCAAAGGATATCAATTCCAGGGGCGGCAGGGCACAAGCTTTTGACAATGGAGATCAGGTGCTGGACTATTTATTGGAGACGGTTAGAGCTGGGGATATAGTATTGATTATGTCTAATGGCAATTTCGAAGGGGTCCGGTCACGCCTGCTTAATCAATTGGGAGGGGGTATACTATGATGGAAGCGGCTTTATACTCCAAGCTAGATAACAATCTGGTGAAATGTAACTTATGCCGCCACGACTGTGCCATTGCGGATGGCAAAAGAGGACTGTGTGGAGTTCGTGAAAATCGTGGAGGGGTTTTATACAGCCTTGTCTATGACAAGATCATATCAACTAATGTGGACCCCATTGAAAAGAAACCCTTCTTTCATTTTATTCCCGGAACCAAATCATTTTCTATTGCCACAATGGGATGCAATTTCAGGTGTACATTTTGTCAGAACTACTCAATTTCGCAACCACCCCATGAATCGGGTGAAATAATCGGTCAAAATATCGCTCCGGCTCAACTAGCTGAAATGGCCGTGAATCTTGGTTGTGAAAGTATAGCTTACACATATACCGAACCAACCATATATTACGAACTAGCCAGAGACACCATGATTCAGGCCCGAAAAAAAGGGCTACTGAACTGTTTCGTGACAAACGGTTATATGTCCAGGGCGATGCTTGAGGACTCTAGAGGTCTCATAGATGGAGCCAATGTTGATCTCAAGGCCTTCAACGATGACTTTTATAGAAAATATTGCAATGGCAAACTGAAAGGCGTTCTGGACACACTGAAGTTTTTGAGGCAAATAGGGGTGTGGCTAGAAGTCACTACCCTGTTGATCCCGGGATTGAACGATGACATAGATGAAATCAAGCAGCTAGTTCGTTTTATCAAGGCTGAACTAGGCCCTCACACGCCCTGGCATGTTAGTCGGTTCTTCCCGAGATATAAGGAAACAGGAATCCCACCTACGGATGCCGTGATTTTGCGTAAGATTCGCCAAATAGGACTAGATGAAGGTCTCTATTACGTTTATACCGGCAATATACCTTGGGAACCCGGAGAGAAAACTTTTTGTCCAGGGTGCTCATATACTCTCATAGACAGGTCGGGATACACGATTAAGAAATATGCCATAAAGGACGGGCTTTGCCCTAAATGTAAATATAAAGTTGAAGGTGTAGAACTTTAAAGGAAACGAGGATTCAATGGATAGAAAGAAGGGAGTTCTGATATCGCCCTCAATATTGTCTGCTGACTTCAGTAAGCTGGGTGATGAAATAAAGAGTGTCCAGGATGCAGGTGCAGATTGGCTCCATGTGGATGTAATGGATGGTTCATTTGTTCCAAACATAACGATCGGGCCGTTGGTGGTGGCAGCAGCGAAGAAGGTGGCCGAGATTCCTCTGGACGTCCATTTGATGATCAATAATGCGGACCATTATCTCGAGGATTTTCAGCAAGCTGGAGCGAACATTCTTGCAGTTCATCCTGAGGCTTGTCCTCACTTGCACAGGACTCTTACACGAATTAGAGAACTGGGTATGAAGTCAGGCGCCGCACTAAATCCATCTACGCCATTGTGCTTTGTGGAGAACGTGCTAGCAGAAATAGATGTCTTAATGCTAATGACAGTTAACCCGGGATTTGGTGGGCAGTCTTTCATCAGGACCATGATCCCTAAGATTTCGGCTGCCAGGAAAATGATTGATGATGGTGGCTATGACATTCTCTTGGAGGTAGATGGTGGTGTCAGTCCGAAAACTGCTCCCAGTTTACGAAAAGAGGGCGTCGATGTTTTTGTAGCTGGAAGCGCTGTTTTTGGATCTCCTCCCTACGATTCGGCGATTCGTGGGCTAAGAGGCTGAAAAGATTCACTAGGCATCGCTCATAGGCACAACCCATCCGGGTATCTTTTCGCATCTTTTTATAATTTGTCATGCTCGCAAGTTTTCAGAAGTAGTTCGATCATATAAAAAAAACAAAAACTGGTAACAACATGAGAATATTTGCTCAGGCTATTGTAATAATGTGTATTTTAATTGCGTGTTGTATGATGTTTCCCAGCTCGTCATTGTCGGTTAATACATATGACGCTGCCCCAAAAATAAAGAAGCTCAGCATGCCTAACTTGGAAAAGGATCCTGGTTACCTGTTTTTGATGGCCGAAGAATCGGAGAGCCGTGGTGACACCAACGCAGTTCTCGAGTACTTCAAGAAGGCTATAGATCTAGATCCGACCTCAGAATACCTGAATATACGTTTAGCTACTGCATTGGCTAGGAACAGAAAAATTGCAGATGCCCTAATTGTAGTCCGCAACGCGACAACCCTGAACCCAGATTCGTCAGAAGCTTTCGCTCTCTTGGGAAAGATTTATACTGTCACAGGCGATTCTCTCAGAGCTATTGACGCTTACAGCCGAGCCTTGGAACTAAAACCTGGTGATCGTGATTTATACGTTTTTCTTGGGTCTCTTCAAGCTTCCCACAAATTACTCAAAGAATCCGAAAAAACATTCAACCGCATGATCGAGCAATTTCCTGATGAAAAAGATGGATATTTCTATTTAGGTAAGGTTTACGTTGAAGATGAGCAATATGATAAGGCTATAGAAATATTTACTAATTTGGCAGAAAAAAAAGGAGACAGCGCTGCTCAGGCTTATCTGGAACTAGGTGGGATTTATACTCTTCAGAAGAATTATGATGCGGCAGAGCAGTGTTTTCGGCAAGCTTTACAGCTTGATAATTACAATTTGACGGCCCGTTTGAATCTGGGTCAAACTCTGGCTAACCAGAGAAAATTTTCCGAGGCATACGAAGTTTTTGAAGAGCTTTCCAAGCTGGCGCCATCCAACCTGGGCATACAAATAAAGATGGCGTTAATTCTCGCGGAACAGAAGCAATTCGACAAAGCACGCGAACTATTTGACAGGATTCTTCAAAGCAAACCCGGATGGGACCAGGTACGTTTTCACCTGGGGCGAGTCTTGCGAGAACAAGGCAAACCTGAAGAGGCTGAAAAAGAATTTACTCAAATAGTGAAGGGACAACCCTCATTTGTGAACTCAAGAATAGTGTTAACCCTGATGTTTCTGAACATGAAAGAGCCTTCCAAAGCCCTAAAATATGTAGATGAAGCAATTGAGGCTGAACCTAAGGATTCGGAGATATTACATATAAAGGGGTCTATACTTGAAGAGCTATTCCGTTATTCCGAAGCCGCCAAAATTTATTTAAAAGCTTTAGAGATTGATCCCAAGAATTCAAAAATAATGTATTCTCTTGGTAACGCATTTGAAAAAGGCGGTCAGAGATCCAAGAGTATGCAAACAATGGAAGATATACTGCTGGAGAAGCCTGACGACGCCAGCGCTCTGAATTTTGTCGGATACACGCTTGGTATAATGGATTCAGACCTCGACAGGGCTGAAAGTCTTGTCAGAAAGGCCTTGGAGATAAAACCAGACGATGGATACATAATGGATTCTCTGGCCTGGATATTATACAAAAAGGGCCGAATCGATGAAGCCCTGAAAATTCTCGAGAAGGCTTTTGTGAGAGTAAGAAGCGACCCGATTATAAGCGAGCATTTTGGGGACGTGCTTTCTGCCAAAGACCGCATTGAAGATGCAATTGAAGCCTACAAGAAATCGCTGACTCTAAATCCCGAAAATCTGCTGGTTCGTCAAAAGCTCGAGCAACTGGAAAAACGTACTGGCGCTCAAGTAAAATGATAGCTCATATAAACTTCTGAAACTGTGTCAAGAGACAATGATTGTTCATACGATATGAAAAATTGCGCAGTTTTCCTTTTTATTCTTGTTTTTACTTGGTCTTCGGCGCAAGCCCAACAATCAAGCCATGCCCAAAGTGTTCAGGGGCCCAGATCTCAGGGTCAGACTCATTTGGTCCGATTCGACCTTCCCCCTGAGCTGGGAAAGGAATACGATTTTTTGGGCCAAAAGCTTCGATTGGATCGACCAGATTTGCGATCTCGACTAATTTCGCAAGTGAACTTCTTGCTCTATGACGCGAGGAGTGTTTTGACCGAATGGCTTCTGGAGAAAACCCGTTCAAACTGGATACTCAGAGAGACGTTTTCCAAGAACGGTGTTCCAGAGGACTTTATTTGGCTTGCGCCTGTTATGGCTGGCGCTGCTAGGAGCTCCAAACCCCAGGGAGTTGGGGCGTGGTTGCTCGATAAGCCCTGCTCAGCCATTGAAGGTGTTGAGATGAGGGACAACTCTTTCATGGACGACAGGCTTGACATCCAGCTCTCCACAAAATGCTTTGCCCACAGAATATCAAGCCTTCACAATGACTACAATTTCAATTGGTTTATGGCCACGGTAGCCTATTTGCTTTCACCAAAAACCACAACCGAAATCATAGATAAGTACGGAACATCTAACCCATGGGACATTCCTCTTCCAAAGAACATTGAAGACATGCTGGACCGGTGGATAGCTCTCAAAATTATTTATACCAACAGGCAATATTATGGCCTTGAATTCAAAGATCCTGCCCCATTCATATTCGACCAGCTCTCCGATGTCAGGCTCTCTAAAGATCTTCCCGTGGCGGAAATAGCAAAAATATTGTCAGTTTCTCCGCGACTCATTCTGGAGATCAATCCAAAAATCAAGACTACTCCAGGCATTTTCCCCGCTAAAGCGGATGGCAAACAATTGACTCACACTATTGCCGCTCCGTCAGGAAAAGGAGTGCTTCTATTAAAGAAACTTGAGGAGTTAGGTTACGTCGAAGGCTTTCGCAAGCTTTGAAAAGAATTATATTTAGTGTGGCGATGGCGCACTTGACTGTTTTTGCGAAAGGTCTTAGCATATTGCGCAGTCACTGGATCTTCGAATTCTTATTTAGAATGACTGTATGGAGCGATGCATATGAAACTAATTAAATGGGATCCGTTAAGAGATCTGCTCAGTTTTCAGGAAAGAGTCAACAGACTTCAAGGCGCCAAGTCCTCGGATACTGATTTACGGCGTGGCCCATGCTGGTGCCCGGCTCTTGACATTCTGGAAACCAGTGACGCTTACGTTGTCTGGGCGGAATTGCCCGGAGTAGGCAAAGAAAACATTGAAATCGAAGTAGTGGGGCGAAAGGTAATACTTTCTGGCTCTAGAACCGTGGAACAGGAATATGAATCTGCACAATACAAAAGCGTTGAGAGAGTTCAAGGGTATTTCCAAAGAAGCTTCGATTTGCCTGGCTCCATAGATGTTGATAAATGTGAAGCCAAATATGTTGATGGCGTGTTACAACTTTATTTGCCCAAGTCACCTGATATTGAGGATAGATGTGTAAAAATTGAATGCGCCGGGTGATGGTTGAACGGCCACTTCCAAAGTTTTGAAATTGATTTTTGTACAACAGACAACATTTCTGTGTGGCACAAGCTCAACTGTGAGATATGGTTTGTTCTACCAAACCGTTTTTGGATTTAGAATTCTGGTGAATATAACAAATGTCGCATATTGACCCATACAAAGTTCTTGGCGTTAACAAAGGCGCATCAGATGACGAGATAAAAAAAGCTTTTAGACGTCTGGCTCGTAAACACCATCCCGATGTTAATTCCAACAGCAAAGCATCGGAACGTAAATTTAAGGAGGTTTCAGAGGCATACGAGATACTCAGCGACAAACAGAGACGTCGGAATTACGATATGTTTGGTAATGCCGACCCTGGGAATGCCTTTGGTGGTTTTAACAATTTCCGCCAGGGGCCAGGTTTTGGGTCTAGAGGTTTTGGAACTAACCCATTCGGCTCTCAATATTCGTCGGGTTATGGAGCTAGATCTCCATATGAGGATTTGTTCTCCAGTTTCTTCAGTCGGGGAAATGATAACTCAGGTTTTGAGAAGGGACCCGTTAAGGGTGAGGACATCGAACATAGTGTGAGGATAAGTTTTCACCAGGCGTACAAAGGCTCTCGAGTATCAATTGATACATCCCAAAAGAAAATTGAAGTGCAGATTCCTCCAGGTGTAGATAACGGATCTAGGATACGGGTTGCAGGGCAGGGCGCCCTGGGAATCAGAGGTGGTCGACCGGGCGATCTGTATTTGAAAATAACTGTCGAAGAACATGAATTTTTTCGACGGCAGGAAAATGACATCCATATGGAACTGCCAGTAACTTTAGGGGAAGCCATGCTTGGAGCGCTTATAGAAATTCCCAGCCCTGATGGACGCTTAGCTCTTAGAATCCCACCAGGGTCGGGTCACACCAGAAAATTTAGATTCAAAGGGAAAGGTTTTGCCTCTCTCAAGGATTCATCTCGAGGGGATTTCTTTGTGAAACTCAAATTGATGCTTCCAAAAGATATCGACGAACATACCAAAGATCTAGTTACTGAGTTTGAAAGACTCAACCCTCTGGATGTTAGATCTAACTTTTAGACCAAATCATTTCTTCGGGCCTTTCTGTTTGATGACGCCGTATTTACTCTCAATATCCGAAACTTTTTCAGGGGCTCACTGGGAATGAATACAATGAATTGACATATAGTCAATTATGATAACTTTTATCAAAACAAGGAGTTGAAAATGCAGGAACCTGAAAACGAAACCGGGTTTGTAATAAGGGACAAGAGGCATTCTTCATTTGATGAAAAGAAAGAAGAATCCGAGGTAAAAGACCCATCTCAGGCAGATTCGACTCAGCAACCGCCTAGTCCCTCGGACTCAACAAAATCTGAAGGCGAACCCAAATCCACTCCTGCTCCAGTGGATTTCATCTCTTTCGTCCTCGGTATGGCTCAAACTGCGCTTTTTCAATTGGGTCTAATACAGCTTCAAGGTGGTGAACAGCCCAAGAAAGATTTGATCGGGGCTCGCCAAACCATAGATATAATCGCAATGATTGAAGAAAAAACGCGTGGAAACTTGACCGATGACGAGAAAAAAGTTATAAAAGATACTTTGTTTCAACTGAGAATGGCTTTCGTTGAAATGAGCAAATAAAAGCACGAGGCACGATGCCTCCTGGAGGAGTAGATATAATGTCACGAGTTTGCGAAATTTGCGGAAAGGGGCCTTTACGAGGCTACAATGTGAGCCACGCGCATAACCGCACGAAGAAAATATCGCTGCCCAATCTTCAAAAGTTGAGGATTATTGAGAATTCGGGTCGTGTCCGTAGAGCCAAGGTTTGCACGCGCTGCATCCGATCAAATATGATTTCCAAGGCTCCTTAATAGGCTTGCTGGTGAATGAGTCTATTTTGTCTGGCCTTAAATATTGATATTTTAGAAGTTTATACGGTGGCGAAAAATCCTCGAAATCGCCACCCTATATATTTCCCATCCTGAATTTTAAAATGAATTAAGCCATTCCCAGGCGCTCAACGTTTTCTACTCCCTTCACCCTCTTGAGTGAGTGCATTATCCTGCCTAGATGGTCCACGTCCCGAACCTTCACCAAGAAAAACCCTTTGGCCTCTTTGTCATTGATGACATTTACATTGGCTTGTATGATGTCAGAATCATTCGAAGTAAAGACTCCGCTTATTGTAGCAAGCATGCCCGGACGATTAACTGAGTGGACTACAAGTTTGACCATGCGATCGTGAGCCTGCTTTTCATCCCAGCTAGCGTCAACAATTCTCTTTTCATCTGTTTCGTTCAGGTTTACACAATCGTTCTTGTGTATGGTTACTCCTCGACCCCTCGTGATGAAACCTCTGATAGAATCGCCAGGCAGTGGATTGCAGCACTTTGCAAAATTAACCATCACGTCGGCAAGCCCCTGAACACGAACACCACTTTTTGACGTTCCGTGGAAATCCTTGTGCTGCCGTTCCTCAGAGTGTTCAATCTTTACCTTTTCCCTCTCATGCAGCGGAATAAGCCGTGTCACCAGAACTTTTGCAGATTGTCGGCCATACCCTATCGAAGCATAAAGCTCGGATTCTGATTTGAAATTAAATTCCTGAGCAATTCTGTGGAGTTCTCCATCCTTCTCTAAGCGTGCTATATCCAATCTCCATTTTTTAAGTTCCCGCTCAACACTATCTCTTCCCATCTCAATGGCTTTTTCTTTTTCCTGAGCCATTATGTAGTGACGTATCTTGGTGCGAGCCCTACCGGTCTTGACGTGTTTAAGCCAGTCTTTGCTTGGTCTTTGGTGAACAGAAGTAACAATTTCAACGGTGTCGCCTGTAACAAGCTCATATTTGAGGGACACCATCTTTCCATTGACTCTGGCCCCCACGCAGCTGTGACCAACTTCGGTATGGATTGAATAGGCAAAATCAAGGGGAGTAGAGCCTTTAGGAAACTCTTTGAGATCACCTTTCGGGGTGAAAACATATACTTCGTCAGGATACAAATCGACCCTGACGTTTTCCAGGAACTCTCGAGGATCCTCGAGTTCCTGCTGCCACTCCATCATTTGGCGAAGCCAATTCACAACCTTGGCGTCTTCATCGTCTACGGACTTGCCTTCCTTGTAAGACCAGTGAGCTGCAATTCCCTCTTCTGCAATCAAATCCATTTCATGAGTTCTGATTTGGATTTCAATTCTATGGCCCTCCGGGCCTATCACGGTCGTATGCAATGATTGGTAGCCGTTGCTCTTGGGCATGGCCAGATAGTCCTTGAATCTTCCTGGAACAGGTTTCCACAATGAATGAATCAACCCCAGAACAGTGTAACAGTCGCTCACCGAATCAAGTATTATTCTGAAAGCAGTTAGATCGTGGACCTGGTCGAATTCGAGACGCTGGTTGAGCATTTTTCGATGAATGCTGTGAATGTCTTTGTTTCGTCCTTTAAGGATAGCCTTTATGCCTTCTTTTTCGAGGCGCTCGCGAACTATGGTCAGTACGGTGTTAACGTACGCTTCTCGCTCCTGTAGAGAATCCTCGAGTCTTTTCTGAATATAGGCAAATCTTTCGGGTTCTATATATTGGAACGCCAACTCTTCCAGGTCAGTTCTTAGCCAATAGATTCCAAGTCTGGCAGCAAGTGGAGCATAAATCTCCATGGTTTCTCGAGCTATCCGGATTTGTGATTCACGAGGCATGTGTTGCAAGGTTCTCATATTGTGAAGTCGGTCAGCTAATTTCACCAGCAACACTCGAATATCTCGGCTCATGGCCAGGATCATTTTGCGAAAATTTTCAGCCTGACGCTCCTCTTTAGACTGAAAAGGAATCTTGCTAATCTTGGTCACACCATCTACTAGGTTTGCTATTTCTGGGCCGAAGAATCTTTCGAGTTCTTCTGTTGTCGCTAAGGTGTCCTCGACGGTATCGTGGAGCAATCCCGTTGCGACGGAAGCCTCGTCAAGCTTCATCTGGGCCAATATTCCGGCCACTGCCACTGGGTGGGAAAGGTACGGTTCTCCCGACATCCGTGTTTGTCCCTGATGAACACGTGCTGAGTATACGTAAGCTCCCCGAATCAAATCCAGATCGGCGTCGGGGTAATACGCCTTCACCATATCCTGAATTTCACCAAATCTAACTATTTGATTACGCTTTTCAATCATTGTTGCTGCAATATGATATATTTACGTATTCACCAGGACGCTATCGTCCCGGTCTCAAAGTTCTGCTCTCCCTCTTTTTAAAAATAAGTTTTAGGGGTGAGCTACCAAAATTAAAGTAAGTTCTTAATTGATTCTCCAAATATCGTCTATATGAAAAATGTATTGTCTCCGGATAATTTGCAAAAATAATAAAGGTCGGGGGCCTAGATTGGGCCTGAGTTATGTAGAAAAGTTTTATCCTTTTGGTTTTTCTGTGCATTCCAGGTGGGTTCCGATTGACGGTTTCTTCTAGAAACCGATTTAACTCACCAGTTGAAACCCTTTTTGTATAACACGCATAGAGTTCATCAATTAGGCCAAACAATTTAACTGCCCTGGTCCCCTTTAGAGCAGAAATAGTAACAATTGGGGCATGATCCAAGAACTTCAGAGTCTGGCGAGTGTCTTCTATGTAGCGATTGATAGTGTTGGAATCTTTTTTGGCCAAATCCCATTTGTTGAACGCTAAGATAACTCCGCGATTCTTTTCATATGCGTAACCGGCTATTCTCGAATCCTGATCGGTGATAAACTCAAGCGCGTCAAGCATCACAATGACTATGTCAGCCCTGTCAATGCTTCTAAATGCCTTTACTACGCTATACTTTTCAACTTTGTCAACTATTCTGGAACGTCGTCTGACCCCGGCGGTGTCAATAAAAAGGTAACTGCGACCCTCTCTCTTGACAATGGTGTCTATAGAATCCCGTGTGGTGCCCGGTTGGGGATTGGCTAGAAGTCTCTCTTGGCCTAACAAAAGGTTTATCAGCGTTGACTTCCCTACGTTAGGACGACCAACTACGGCTACCTTTATAATTTCGGCGTCTATATCATCCGCAACTTGCTCCTCTGAAAGAGGTTCAGGAATGAGTAAAAGTAAGTCATCGATGAATTCGTCCATGCCGTAACCAGTCAAAGCGCTGATTTCATATAGTTTATCTACGCCAAGACCATAAAATTCCGCTGAAGTGTTTTCATGTTTTTCCGAATCAACCTTGTTCACCAAATATAGAACACTTTTGTTGGCCTGCTGGAGAATTCGAACAATGTCGTAGTCCGACGGACTCAAACCGGTTTTCCCGTCACCGACAAATACGATGATGTCCGCTTCATCGACGGCCATCATTGTCTGAAAACGCATCTGAGATAAAATCACGTCTTCTGTGGTGGGTTCAAATCCACCTGTGTCAATGACGGTGAATTTCCTTCCTCTTACTTCGGCATCCCCATAATTACGGTCTCTAGTTAACCCCGGTGTATCATCTACCAGAGCCTTGCGCGATCGGGTGAAAACATTAAACAGGGTAGATTTTCCGACGTTAGGTCTGCCAACTAAAGCAACAAGTGTCTTTTCTTTCTTTGCCATATTCACTTTATATCATATTGGTAGGGCAATTAGCAGATTAAATCTGAACGCATCGCATCTGTAAAAAAACAGGCAGTATGAATTATGTTTTCGGATCGGCATTGAGATGATCATATGAAGATATTATATTTGCAAATAAAAAAGTTGTAATGTTACCGATATCTTGTTAGTATGTACGTTTATAAATTTTTTCGCTCAATTTTTCCATGGCATTGCTTTCAGGATGAGGCGTAATAATCTACGAGAAAAGTATTTACCATTCTAAGAGGTTCAAACGCATTATTAACTATGAGCCGCATTACCAAACATAAGTCTCAAACTGACGCTATGCTTTTCAATGTGACAGTTAGTAAGACTATTGGCGTGGGCTGTTTAACCGATGAATTATATTAAGGTCTAGCTATTATGCCCAAGAAATTTTTTGGAACTGACGGGATCAGGGGTGTAGCCAATACTTCACCCATGACAGCAGAAATGGCTGTGATGTTGGGGCGGGCAATTGGTTGGGTTTCCCGTAATCAGAATCATGGTCATGCTCGTGTTCTAATCGGCAAGGACACTCGGCTTTCGTCTGACATGCTTGAGATGGCCCTTGCGTCTGGTTTGTGTTCCGTTGGTATTGATGCCGTCCTGGCTGGTCATCTTCCCACTCCGGGGGTAGCGTTTCTGACCAGGAACATGAGATGTGTTGCGGGAGTTGTGGTTTCAGCGTCTCATAACCCATTTGGTGATAACGGAATAAAATTTTTCTCATCTTCTGGTTACAAGCTATCAAACGATGTGGAAATTCAGATAGAAAAACTGCTCGAATCTCAGCCTGGCCTTTTCGAAGCCCCTACAGGAGCCAAGGTGGGCAAGACCATATCTCTTAATGATTCTGTGGGACGATATGTTGTTTTTCTAAAAAGTTGCATACCGAGTGAATTATCTTTCGATGATTTCAAAATTGTAATCGACTGCGCCAATGGAGCGGCATACCAAGCGGCTCCACTTGTATTCCAGGAGTTGGGAGCAGACGTAAAGACTATAGCAAAAACGCCGGATGGCACTAATATTAATGATGAATGTGGGTCATTACACCCCGAGAAACTTTGTGGAATTGTCAAAGACTGGAACGCTGACTTAGGTGTGGCTCTTGACGGAGACGCAGACAGGGCTATTTTCTCTGATGAAAACGGCAATGTAGTCGATGGCGATAAGATCATGGGTCTGATCGCTAAATATTTGTCTGAGAGAGGTGAATTGAAGAAGAACACCCTGGTTTCTACCGTGATGAGTAACATGGGCCTTGAAGTTGCCATGAGGTCGATAGGTGTAAAATTGTTGAGAACCCAGGTTGGCGACAAATTTGTGGTCGAGAAAATGCTCGAGGAAGGGTTAAATTTTGGAGGAGAACAGTCTGGACACTTGATATTTCTGGACCACAACACGTCTGGTGATGGCATACTCTCCGCCTTACAAGTCCTCAGAGTAATTAAACAGACAGGTAAGAAACTGTCTGAACTAGCTTCATTGGTAGACAAGTTTCCTCAGGTGCTGGAAAATGTCGAGGTGACATGCCGAAAAGATATAGAAAGCGTGCCTCAAATTAAAAAGGTTATGGATGAATGTAGAGTAGGATTGGGGGCCTCGGGAAGAATACTGGTTCGATACTCCGGGACTCAGCCATTGTGCCGTATCATGGCTGAGGGAGAAAATGAACAAAAAGTTAAATGGGCTGTTGACTTGGTAAAAGAAGCTATTACAAGGCATCTCTAAAATGAACGGAACTTCGCTTGAAATTGCCAGACAGGTTCTCGATCTGGAGACACAGGGCATACGGACAGTCAAAGATGCCTTGGATGAAAGGTTCGAAAGTTGTATTGACCTGCTTTACTCTATTAGAGGACGAATAATAATTACCGGAGTCGGCAAATCAGGTCTCATCGGCAGGAAAATTGCAGCCACGCTTACTAGTACCGGTTCACCTGCAATTTTCGTTCATCCTGTGGAAGGTCTACACGGCGATTTAGGAATAGTGGGCAGGGATGATGTTTTGGTGGCAATATCTAATAGCGGTGAGACTACCGAGATTACGTCGTTGGCTGCTACGATCAGAAAACTAGGTGTAAAGGTCATAGCCATGACAGGAGTCATGTCATCTACATTGGCAAAAATGGCTCAAGTTACATTAGATTGCCGGGTGGAAAGAGAAGCCTGTCCTTTAAACATGGCCCCGACCGCAAGCACTACTGCTGTTCTGGCCCTGGGTGATGCCCTGGCTATTGCCCTTATGGTACGAAGAGGTTTCAATAGGGAAGATTTTCTAAGAAGTCACCCCGGCGGTAGTTTGGGAGAAAGACTCAATCTCAAGGTTAAGGATATGATGCTTGATCGCCGTTCAGCGCCTCAGGTCGAACCTGAATCCACAATGGACGAAGTTCTTGAAAGTATTAATGAGAAGAATTTGGGATTCACACTTGTAGTGTCGGATGACAACCTCCTGGGGATTATCACGGACGGAGACTTGCGAAGAGCGCTGCAAATTCAGGAAGGACTTTTCTCTCGACAAGCTAAAAACCTGATGACCCAAAATCCTCTCACTATCGATCCCGAAAGAAAGGCCGCCGAAGCTCTTGAAGTGATGGAGCACAAACTTATCACGGCCTTGCCCGTTATACAGAATGGATCTCTTATGGGAGTCATTCATTTGCATGATCTATTAGGAAGAGGCCAAATCCGCTTCACAAGCTGACCGTGCGAACTGTCAAGATCTTGGATGCAGTTTGAGAATCGATTTAAAACTTGCTTAACTAGAAACAGAGAAACTTGTATTAAAGCCATTGATATTTGGAATCTTGGTCGTGATCGTATCAGGATTGGTCATTGGAGGGACATGATGAAGTTAAACAAAGAGGATCTAGATTATTTCCAGGGGATTCTCCAAAAGCAACTTGATGAATTGATTAGAGGCGCTGGCAGAACTGTAGATGAAATGACAGATAACGAGGGTAAATGCTCCTTTCCAGATCCCACAGACAGAGCTTCTCTTGAATCTGACAGAAATTTCGAACTCAGAATCAGGGATAGGGAAAGGAAACTTATAAATAAGATCAGAAAAGCGCTTGAAAAAATAGAAGACGGCAGTTTTGGTTTTTGTGACGTTTGTGGTGAACCTATAGACTTTAAGAGATTGGAAGCGCGACCTGTGACCACCCATTGCATAGATTGCAAGACCTCTGAAGAGGAGCAGGAAAAAATTCGAAAAGTTTAGCGAGTTGGTTAGTGATTCTGTATGAACACTCAAAAGACGATGCTGTAGTTTGGAAACGGTCCCGGCCTGAAACGGCGTTATTTTTTGAACAGCAAGTCTTGTCGGGTTTTTGTGTTTTGTTTAATGCTCTCAATGAATTGCTTGTTTATTAAGATTCTCTACACGTTGAGGTGAGGGATCCTTGAGTCAGCCAAAAATTCCTGAGCCTGCTTGTCTGATAGTGAGTATGCTTTCATCTCTTGATGATCCTGTGTCCCTAGTGAGGAGAGATCTGGAAAAGGAGTTTGGGGAAATTGAGCAGGAAATTGGGCCGATGGAATTTGGCTACACAAATTATTACGATAAGGAACTTGGGGCAGGAATTTTCCGTTTCTTACTGATCTTCCATGATCTAATTGATAGAAATAAACTCTGGCGAGTGAAACTCACCACCAACGAACTGGAAAATCGTCAAATGGCTGATAATTGCCGAATATTCAATCTGGACCCTGGAATTTTAACGTTGGGTAACCTTGTTTTGGCTACTGGTAAGAACAACGCTCATAGGATATACTTGGACAAAGGAATTTTTGCAGATCTAACACTCATTTTTAGAAGAGGATCCTTTAGGCCCTTGGAATGGACATATCCAGATTATTCGGATCCATACATGCTAGAAGTATTTAACAATATCAGAGAGAATTACAAATGCAAATTAGTGGGGTTGAGTCTTTGAACGGATATGTCAAGAGCATGACGGGTTTTGGTAGATCCTCTGCAACCCTGGACGATGTTGAGATCGTAACGGAGGTCAGGGCAGTCAATCATAGGTTTCTCGATATCTTTATCAGAGTGCCCAAGAGCTACAATTCCTTTGAACCGCAGATTCGTAAAATAATTGCTGAGACATCGCATCGGGGGAAATTCGAAATTTTAGTTTTGAGATCCGGTGGTAGAACCGGTTTTACTGATGTGATGCTTGATTATGAACTGGCGGAAAAATTTCATAGGATGCTTCTAGATCTAAAGGATAAGCTTGGTCTCAAAGGAGACATAACTGTTTCAGACATGTTAAGTCTTAAGGAAATAGTGGTTCCTGTGGATCGCCTTGAGAGTTTCGATCATGAATGGCCTACGGTAGAGAAATGTCTTCGTCAGGCAATGTTGTCCTTGGAGGAAATGCGTCGGACAGAGGGGGCGGCGCTATGGAAAGACATTGAAATGAGACTGGAAAGCATCAGAAAATCGATTGATGCTATAGCTCCGTTGGTTGACCAGATCGGGGAGGATGCGCGAATTCGCTTGGAGCGAAGAGTTAAGGATCTGACTGGGGGATTGGAGTTGGATGACGATAGGATGATCCAGGAATTGGCCCTAATTGCGGAGAGATCTGATATAACTGAAGAACTCACCAGGCTTGAAAGCCATGTCAAACAATTCCAGTCTTTTGGAAGAGAAGGTTCACCTCTAGGACGAAAATTGGATTTTCTCTTGCAGGAATTGCATCGAGAGGTTAATACCCTTGGATCAAAGTCGGCTTCGACGGATATTTCCAATCATGTTGTACACATGAAGGCTGAAGTTGAAAAAATAAGAGAACAGACCCAAAACATAGAATAGGCGGGAATTATGGCGCGTGTAACAGTAGAAGATTGTTTGGAAAAAGTAGAAAACAGATTTGCTCTGGTTATTCTTGCATCAAAAAGAACCAAGGAACTAAAACGGGGGGCCCCTCTCTTGGTGAGAAATAGGGACAACAGAGAAGTTGTTATGTCCCTTCGAGAGCTAGCTTCAGGAAAGATATCCTCCAGGTTACCAGGAGGAGACGAAAAGAAAAATAATCCGGATTTGGTGGTTGAAACCAAGAAAGATTGAACAGAAAACATCATATCAACTCTAGATTCCAAATCGTTTATGGCATTCATCCGGTCCTAGAGACGATAAAGGCAAAGCGAAGAAAAATACACGAAGTGCTAGTGCTCGAAGGATCTTTAATCCAAAAGAGCTCTAAAGATTTTTTGGCTAATGAAAACGTCAGATTTCGTTCAGTTTCTCTACCGGAACTCCAATCGCTTTGTGGTCAGGCTCAGCATCAGGGAATATTGGCCCGGGTAGGGCCATTTCCATATCTGGACTTAGAAGATGTAGAAGACAGGCTCAGAGAAGGTGATGGGGTGGTGTTAGTCTTAGACGAGATTCAGGATCCCCAGAATTTGGGTGGCATACTAAGGAGCGCAGAGTGCTTCGGAGTAAAGGCAGTGATACTGCCGCGTGACAGATCTGTCACGGTCACGGCCTCGGCCGAAAAAGCCTCTGCAGGGGCTAGCGCACACATACCCGTTTGTCAGGTGGGAAATCTGGCCAGAGCAATAGATCAATTAAAAGATATGGGATTTTGGATATATGGAGCTCACTGCGAAGAAGGGACTGATGTCTTTGATATCGATTTTACCGGCAGGGTAGTCTTTGCAATTGGTTCTGAAGGTAAAGGGGTTAGACGTTTAACACGGGAAAAATGTGACATGCTAGTAAGGATACCAATTTGCGGTAAAGTCCAATCCTTGAACGTTACCAGCGCTACCACTATTCTGCTGTCGGAAGTAATTCGCACGAAGAAACGTTGAAAATTATTAAACCTAAGAATTGATATATTGCCTTAACTTGTTTATAAAATTGGTGTATAATTAATGAATGAAGCTCAGAATAACTCCGGAAATCAATAACCCACTATTAAAAAAAGACCTTCAACTTGTCATCACTATGGAACAAGATGGGCATTTTGAAGTCTACATTCCTAAATCGAGCGTGAAACCGGATCGTCATCTACTTCTGGGCATTGCTCAATCAATGGCCTTCCAGATAGAAGAGAAAGATCCAGAGACTGTCGTTTTTGCCAAGGACGCAATTGTGCAGCTTGATGCGGATGGTTCGGTTCAGGAAATATCGTCGAGTCTCATCATGGTTAGAACTCTGGATGAAGGGGCAATTGCTGCTTTGGTCAGAACGGACTCATCATCAGGCAAACGATTGGCTCGACAGGTAGTCAGGGCATTGACAGGAACAATACGCCTGGATGTCCCCTGATTTGCTCATTGCACGGTGAACTGTCATTAACCCAAATCTCACGGATGGGATGGAGTAGAATGTTCCACATGAAGAAAATTTCAACGATGGCTCTTCTGGTATTGCTGGTGTTGGGCGCGAGTGACGTAGTTGATGCAGCAGAGCTTACTGGAAAGTGGGAAGCCTCTGTTTTTGGTCACAAAATTAAGGCTCAAACTTCCCAGAAAGGCGAACATCTTTCAGGGGTCGCCTATCTTTATGACCTTTTTGGTAACAAGTCTACTTACCATTTCAAGGGATTCGTGAGGGGTAACAAGGTTGTTGCCTCCCATCACGAGGGACATGTATTCAATGGAGATGTTACGCCTGATGGACGGCTGGTGGGCGTTTTAAATACCAACAACGGTCATCGAATACCAATTGATGTTCGAGGTTCTGGAAAGTGATCGAATTCCCTATTTCTGGCTGGAAAGAAATAGCGCCGATAATTAGGACAGTATTGGTAATGTTCGCGTTCATCCCAATTATGTTGATTTCTGCTTTAATTTGTACTGCAATATTGATACTTGCCACCCCCCTGACGGTTTACGCTTTCGTAACGAACAAGCATCTCAAATCGCCGTGGGCAAGATCTCACCAACAAGTCTAGAAAATGTCATTCTCCAGTTGGTAGAAGTCCGTCGTCAATCTCTTTTTGGTGGTTTGAGGTCATTGGTTTTTTCTGTCTTCCATTTATTGTGTCAGTCGGGCTGTCTTGAGCTTGACTCCACAGTCTGGTTGAGCCAGGAAGAATTCCCGAGGGAGCATGTCGTGCAATTTGTTCGAGTTTTTCGTTCATTTTTGTGATTGATGGGTCATCCTGTGTGAGCATTGACCACGATTGAAATATGGTAGTGTCTCTGGAGCCATCCTTAAAATTGATGACAACCTTTTGAACTGTCCCCGCTTCATTAAATTCAACCAAGACATCGCTGATATTCTCAAATTCAGGATTCATACCGGGCAAAATTTCAAGACCCAATACGTTGCCCATTCTTTTTTGCTTGACCTTAGCGAACCTCTCGAGATCGCCACTAGTAATAGTATTCACAATGCTCATGAGCGGGTCCGAGAACTTCGATCGATCTCGGTCGCCTCTAACATGATAGAATTCTTCGTCTTTGCCGTCATGGACTATGATCACAAACTGGCCGTCAGACAAAATTTCTACATTGATGTCACCGCTTAGGATGAGCTGAAATTTGTTTTCTTTCTGAAATGTCAAATTTCCTTTTACAATCATATCGTGACTGAAAATGGGGGATTTCTTCACCTTGGTGAACTCGGCTCTGAACTGATTCACTATATAAGCTTTTTTCCCCAAATCCTTGATCAGGAATTCCAGATCCCCATTGTGAGTCGCTCTGGAGGCGCAGCCTACAACAATCAAGAGACAGATAAATGTTGCAATGGGTTTGCAAAACCTAATTGGCTTGGAGAAAATCATAGTTTAAGCGACTCGCCAAAATGACAATAAGCTTTTAGTGATTAGCAAATAATCTGGCTTTGGGCAATAGATTGAAGTACGACGAAGAGCCTGAGCCCCTATTCGAGGAATTAGATGATTCCAAAAAGTCTTTATTGAGTTTTTGGAATTAGGGAGCTGAAAGTATCGCGAATGCCGGCTCCTAAATTTTGAATGTCTCGGGAGAGCTGACCAAATACTGTAGCCGGAGGGGTGAGGTCGGGTGATTGGAATTCGGATGTATTATTCGAGGATGTAACTCTGGCGGAATTTCCAAATGAATCCATTATGGATATGCCTATAGAGTTCGGAGGACCTACAGGTTGAGCGGCAGGCAAAGGGTCTGCGGATCGGCCCACTGTTGATGTGACCTGGGATCCTGGCATTCGGGAGGTTACGAAGCCAGAATTATCTGGCTTGGTCTGCGTCGAGGCTAATTCTCCTGCGCCCCTTGGCGGGCTATATGGCATGGCTGCAGGAAGAGGGGGTAGGGAACTTTCTCGGCTCATAGTTCCTCCAACTGAAGTAGAGGAAACGCCCATTTTTCCTCCAGGAATGTCTCCAGGCTGTTGGCTCTTTTCGAAAGACCCCGTGTTTTTCTGAGCGCTTGACGGCACAAAAGGTTTGGGTGTGTTCGAATGAGTTGTAGTTCTAGTCGATGGACTTTTTTCCTTTTTATTCGAAGAACTTCTCTTCTGTTTCGGAGGCTTCTGAGTTGTTACCGTAATATAATCCTGATCAGAATAATTCGATTTGTTGGGACTAGCTTTTCCCGACGAAACGTTTGTGCTCCCTACCTGATCCGTGGATTGGAATGGCAATGTAGGAGCGGCGCTGGGAACCTCTGAAACACTAGGAATAATTTGAGTAGTCGGAGCTACCAAGGAGGACGATTCAGCGTTTTCATTTTTTCTAGGTCCAGATTTTGTGGGCCCACTGGTGAAATTGGTTCCCTGACGGGCATTGCCAGAAAATAGACCTTCTGATACTGACGCCAATTTGGTCTCAGGCCCTAAAAGGGACTCTATATACTTTGTCAAGCTGTTTTCATCCCAATTGACCAACCCAATCGAATAACCGGTCACTCGACCATACCTATCGATCACGTATGTTGTTGGCAATCCGGGAATTTCGTAAATAGCTTCAAGATCCGAATTGACCACAAAGGTTGTGGGAACCCCTGATGGCAGTCGTTTCTGATTGACGGTATAGCGCTGGAGCGAATCAAAAGCGAATATGAAAGGATAATCATTTTTTTTCAGATAATCTTTGATATCAGATGGTCTGTCAAAAAGATTGACCGAAACTACTTGCAAACCACGATCAGAATATTTTCGCTGCAATCTTTCTAAAATGGGCTTCTCCATGACGCACGCCGAGCAATCGATTTTCCAGAAATTGAGAATGATAACTTTGCCCTGCATGCGAGCAGGATTGACAATATTATTGTTGAGACTGTCAAGCTCCAGGCTATTAGCTGGAGGAGAACTTCGAAAGAGGTTAAAATTACTTGAACTAAGGATATCGTGCAAAGTTTGGGCGCTGGCTGTATGGCAAAAAAACATATAGAAACAAGTAATTAGCAAGCAAATCGGTATTCTATGATTTAATGACATTATCGGCGCCTCCGGCGCAAGTATAACAATTTAATTAAATTATAAATGATAATGGCAAGTTTTTCAAGAGTTTTATGGTTACGTAATGTCTTGCATTTTCGAACAGGTTGTCATATAGGGCAAAGAATCCGGGGTGACAAGGCGATCGCCGGCGCAAAAAGCGCGGGAGGAAAGTCCGAACTCCACAGGGCAGGATGCCGGGTAACTCCCGGTGGGGGTAACCTCAAGGAAAGCGCAACAGAAAGCAGACCGCCTTCAGAGATGAAGGTAAGGGTGAAACGGTGAGGTAAGAGCTCACCGGTTCTCGTGGCAACACGGGA
>CALGLN010000042.1 GCA_937930835.1 uncultured Desulfomonile sp. | reverse complement strand
ATGAAATCTAGAATCTTAGTAACTATTTTGTCGTTCATTTTTGCGGTCAGTTTTTTTACGTTAAGCTCTGCGCAGCAGTCAGAACCGATTAAGTTACCGGAACCTAAAATGGACAAGAGCGTGACCTTAATGGAGGCTCTCAAGAACAGGAAGACCTCGCGCGAGTTCAACCCCGGAAATCTATCCAATCAGACTCTCTCCAATCTTCTTTGGGCCGCCTGGGGAATTAATCGCTCTGATTCAGGCCGGAGAACTGCTCCTTCCGCCAGAAACAGACAGGAAATAGACCTCTACGTAGTAACCTCAGATGGCATCTACATTTATGACGCCAAAGCGCTATCTCTTAAGCCAATAGTATCAGGGGATTTTCGTGCCCTAACTGGAACTCAGTCCTACTTCAAGGACGCTGCAATAAATTTGGTATTTGTTGCAGATCTCTCAAGAATGAATGATCGCGATGAAGCAGGAAAAATCAATATTGCTTCCATGGACACCGGATTTATTGCCCAAAACGTATATCTGTTCTGCGCATCCGAGGGATTGGCCACGGTTTACCGAGTGTCGATCGACAAACCTAACCTTGCCCAGACTATGAAACTCTCCCCCGATCAACGCATCATCGGAGCTCAGAGTGTTGGTTTGCCGGCAAAGAATTGATTGAGCTCAGGAAAGCCCAAATCAAAACCCATATGAATTTTGGGCCTTCCTGATAGTAAGATTGCCAATTAACAGCCTAGAAAGGTGAATGTCGCCTCCTGAGGGTATCAAAAATTTGCTCGGCTCGTTCCTCAGATGCCTCAACCCATATCAACAATTCGCCTGTTTCAAAAGCGCATCCAAATTCCTTTTCAAGGTTTTTGATGTGTCCAGAAGTCAGCTTGCTGGGATTCAATCCTAGAGCCGCTATAACCGTACCGTGCCGTTCATTTCCGTTGTTCTTGTGTGAAAAAAACATTTCCCTACACCTGCGCCAAGTATGTCAACGATTCTTTCTCAAACCCAATAGGCGCTATACCTACTCGAAACACATCAGGGCATATAGCGTGCCAAAACGATGTAACACGATAGTTTACATATGATTACAATTAGTTACTGACAGAAAATTGTTTCTAGACCGTTTAAGAAGAAAGATAAAGGCTACATTATCGTATGGTCAACCGAACAAAACATACGAAACGGTAGCATTTGTCGAGGAGCGAGATTTGTGTTTTTGCTGACTATTTATATTGATTTTTTGAGGGCTGAATTAGCATCAATTACGGCTTTAATCCAGAGAACGAGTTTTCATGATGTGTCAATCGATTGACGTAGCAGTCCTCAACATGCGGCGCCGAGGTTACAAAAACGTAATAATTAAGCTTTTATTGCCCTAAGCAGTAGATGGATCATTTGCTCTGTACTCGCGATAGTGGGTTGTTTTTTAGACAACATCATTCGTGCAAGAGCCTCATGTTCGAAAGCGCCTTGAACAAGGTGCAGATAGTAGCTGATCTGAAAATCTTTGCGGAAATGACCGCTTTTCTGACCTTCCTCCACAGTTTGTCTTATCAGTTCCCAGAAACGTCTGGTGTTAAGATATTCTTGAGATTCGTAAAACTTAGGATTTCTGTACAACTCCAGAATGAAAACGCGTGTTTCCCATTCACGAATCTGAAAATCCAGAGCCCATCTTCTTAAGAGATGTAAGAGCCGTTCATAAGGGTTTAATTTACCGGAAAATGCTCGCTCGAGTTCATCGGCCAGCTCGATAAACCAGGGACCAAGAACGGATACCAGCAGCTGTTCCTTGCTCTTAAAATACTGATAAATAGAAGCTTCAGCGATTCCTGCTCTCCCCGCTATCTCGGAAATGGTAGCCCCTCCATATCCTTTCTTCCCGAAGACCTCTGAGGCTACCTCCATTATGTTGCGACGCCTGATTTCACCACGACTAGGCTCATCGCCATATTCAAAGACGCCAGTCTGCTGATTCTGCCATATCGATGCTTTAATCAATGAACAAAGGGCGTCAGCGGCCTCATTGGGGTCGTAAGGATCGTCAAAAAAAAGCCACCTGAGGACAACACTGTCAATCGCCCCAAAAATCATCTCCAGGACAAGAATTACTTCGACATCAGGTTCAATCTCAGCATCCTTGATACCTTCTCTAATAGCCTCTGCCGCAAAGGCGCTGTATTTTCGAATCATCTCATATGCGGGTGATTCATAAAAATTGGGTAATGTCCTTAATTCACGTAATAAAATGGACGTGTAATTCTTGTTAATTGAAAGGTCTCTTAATTGATGCCAAATAAGTTTTCGAAGCTTGGGCTCAGCGCCCTTCATACCCTGGAGATGTTCAGTAATTCCAGCCAATGTGTCCCTGAGGTGTCGCTCCGGAACTGTTACGATAAGATTTTCCTTGGTCTTGAAATATTGAAAAATGGACGCTTCATGAACCCCACAGTCGTTGGATATATCAGCAATAGTCGTATAGTAATAACCTCGAGACGCGAAAATTTTTTCGGCGGATTCCAGGATCAGTTGACGTTTTACGTCAGCCGATGATCGTCTTCGTTTCGAAGAGGACGCCTTTTTAGTAGTATTTCCGGGCGATCCTGTGAAATCCATGAGAAAACTCCAGGAGACAGACACAAGAATTACTATATCTTGGATCAAACTCGAATACCACCCATACAGAATTGAGTCAAGGACTTTCTTTTCACATTGGCCAAACTGCCGTGAACGAATAATCATTAGATGTCATAATTTACAGGCGTCTTGCACTTTACAAATACAGTCTTTAATAGTTATTTCTTAAGGTTACAATTGGGAGTAAAAAAAAGTCCCATCCATGTTGTTGACTGAATCCTGCCATCTCATCTGTTTTTTGGATCATAAAAGCAAAAAGTCTTGACAGGAATTTAATATAAGTTATATTCACATTGAGAGTGATGCCAAATGCAAGTCAGTATTGTTTCCCGAATTCGGAAGCAGTTTATTCTGAATTTTTTGCTGGTCCGACATACAACAAAAACTCGAAGGTTCATCTTAAGGGGTTGGCAAGATGAGGTACGCTGAGACAGGATTTAACTTAGAAATCGATTTGACCAGAGGGAGTATTGAAAGGGTAGCTACTGACCCTAGACTCACGGAACTTCATCTTGGAGGTTTAGGAACGAGTTCCAAGATCCTTTGGGATAGGGTTCCACCGGAGACAGACCCATTTTCCCCGGACAATTTGCTCATATTTTCCACAGGTTTGTTGAACGGCACACCGGCTACAGGGGCTAATCGCACGATAGTCAGCTCCTACTCACCTCAAACTCTGTTGATGGGTTATTCGATGATGGGAGGATTCTGGGGACCAGAACTAAAATATGCTGGTTACGACAAAATCATCTTCCGAGGAAAGTCCCCTTCCCTGGTCTATATTTGGATCCACAACGACAAGGTTGAGATTCGAGACGCTTCACATTTGCATGGTAAAGGAGCTGTAGAAACAGCGGAGACGCTTCGAAAGGAATTAAAAGATCCTAATGTCCAAGTTGCTGCAATAGGTCTAGCGGGTGAGAACAGAGTTTACCTTGCTTCAATTGAACATGGCAGGTCAAGCGCCAGTAGACTCGGGTTAGGCGCCGTAATGGGAGACAAAGGCATAAAGGCTATTGCGGTTAGGGGCACAAAGGACATTAACGTGGCTCGTCCAGCCGAGTTCATGAAACTCTGCAACGAAGTCCTGCAATACATAAAGATTCGTGAAGAGAAGCCTGTTCCAGGAGTAATGCCCATTCTGGCTGGCCTAGGCTCCCCCCAGGAAATGAAGCTGGTTGATGAAGAATGGCATACTCAAAATTTCATGTGGGGAAATTCACGCGAGAGAAAAAGAAATTTTTGGAATGCCGAGATTGAGGAGAAATGGAGGCAAACCCAGGAGAACGTCAGGAAACGCCTTATCAGTTGCTATAACTGCCCGATGAAGTGTGGAGCTACAATTTCTGTTCCAGGCATATCCACTTACATGATGAAGTGTTTTTCCAAGCTCACGTACACGATGGCCGCTTACTCTGACCTGGACTTTGGTTTTAGAATTGCTCAACGAGCTACCGAATACGGTGTAGACGGGTTCTCAACGCCTCAGGTCATGGCTTTTGCGGTTGAACTCCTGGAAGCCGGAATCCTTTCAGAAAGGGATTTTGAAGGTTGTCCTACGGACAATGAGGGAAGATTTTTCTGGCTACTCGACAGGATCGTCCGTAGAGAGGGTATCGGTGATGTTTTGGCTAACGGAACCCACTGGGCGGCTGAACAGATTGGCAACGGCGCTCATGCCTATGCGCATAATAACATAAAGAAACACGAACAATTACCTCTAAAGCTCGGAATGCTTAATCCGGTCTATTTTCTAATGTATTGCACCGGCGAAAAAATCAATATTACGCAAATTGAGGGTCAGTTCCCGCAGTCTCCATTCCCGACCATCGAAGAAAGAGAGGACTTTGTCAAAGACTGGATTCAAGTTCCCGATGAAAAGTTCAAGCAATACCTCATGGACTGGGAATTCAGGGGAGAGCGATCAAATCCTTACTATCCTACAGTGGACATGTCCGTGGACATAGTCGATTGGCAGGAAATGATGCACTACATTGACGATGCGTTGGGTATGTGCGCTGGTCTGTCGTCATTTCCGCTCAAGCCCCCATATCACATTCACAATTATCCAGAATTCATTTCGGCGGCGCTGGGTATAGACCTTGATGAAGAAGGACTGAAGAAGATCTATCGACGGAATCGTAATCTTCTAAGGGCTATTAACGTTAGAAGAGGACTTAGAAGAGCAGATGAAAAACCACCTGAGAATCATTGGAAAAAGAGATTTCCGGAATTGGAAGAGAAATTGTTGGATGCTTATTACAAATTCAAAGGTTGGAACAGGGACGGTATACCGACTAAAGAGGCTCTTCATGATTTGGACCTGGATTACGTGGCTGAAGACTTGCTAAAAAGAGGCATTTTGACTGACGATGGCGAGAGTGACTCTACTGGTTCCTCGTCTGAAGCAGTCAATCAATAATATGGATTGGTGGTGACCGTAATGGCAGAGAAAAAAAAGAAGATCGTCAAGACAATAAAGATCGACGTTGATAAATGCAACGGTTGCCGTGCGTGTGAGGTGGCTTGTTCCGCCTTCCATGCTGCGCCCAAATATAGTAGTAACAATCCGGCCAGGTCACGTATTCGCCTGATTCGTGATCCTCTATCCGATGTATATCTGCCTGTTTACGCGGGTGAAGAGGCTAAAGCCGAATGCATGGGACGAGGCAAGTACGTCATCGATGGCAAGGAATACTCAGAATGCGATTTTTGCAGATCCGCCTGCCCTTCCAGGGACATCTTCAAAGAACCTGATTCTGGATTACCTTTGAAATGTGACATGTGCGAAGACAACCCTCCAAATGAAAAACCACTTTGCGTTCAGTGGTGCCTGGCGGAAGCGCTCATTTATGAAGAGCGTGAAGAAGAAGTCGAAGAACCGGAGGAACAGGTAAAAGCAGAGGAGGTTGAGATCGGCTTGGAGGCCATGATCGACAAGTTTGGATTGCAGAAAGTCATGGATACCTTTTCCCGGATGTCAGCTTCCAAGAAGGGTTAGAAGTCTGGCTTCAACAAAGAGGAACACTAACATTGGAAACTGTAACCCCATATAAGGAAATAATCGATGTCATTAAGGCCAGCGGAGGGGATGCCTTCAAGAGGTGTTTTCAATGTGGTCTTTGTGATTCTGTATGCCCATGGAACAGGGTGAGATCTTTCAGTATGCGCAAATTGGTCAGGGAAGCTACCTTTGGCCTCACCGATATTGAAAGTGAAGAGATGTGGCTGTGCACCACTTGTGGCAGATGTCCGCAACAATGTCCAAGGGATGTCAGACAAATAGATTCGGGAATAGCTTTACGTAGGATCGCTAATGAATACGGGGTTTATCCCCCTACTGTTAAGGCTATCAAAACTGTCAATGCATTCCTGGTTGGCGAGGGCAATCCATTTGGAGAGGATAAAGCTAAGCGAGCGGCATGGGCTGAGGGCCTATCGATACCAGAATTTACGGAAGATATGGAGATTCTTTATTTTCCCGGTTGCTATCCATCGTATGATCCACGTTTGAAAAAAGTGGCTAAGGCGACAGCAAATATTCTCAAGAAGGCTGGCGTTGAGTTCGGAATCTTAGGACCAAAAGAAAACTGTTGTGGCGAAAGTATCCGAAAAACTGGTGACGAAGAACTTTTCAAGCGCTTGGCTAAAGAGAACATAAAGACCTTTATAGACAACGGTGTCAAAAAAATACTCGTGTCGTCCCCTCACTGTTATCACACATTTAAAAATGAATATCCTGATTTCAGAGTTAACTTTGAAATAATACATATTTCCCAGTATCTTTTTGAATTAATCAGCGAAGGAAGGCTTCAGATAAAGGGCGAGTATCCGAAGAAAGTCGCATACCATGACCCATGCTATTTGGGCAGGCATAACGGCATTTATGACGAGCCTCGTGAGGTCTTGAAAAACGCCCCTGGCCTTGAATTGGTTGAATTGGCTGATTCACGCTCGGATAGCCTTTGCTGTGGCGGTGGTGGCGGTAGAGTTTGGATGGAGACACTCAAGGGAGAGCGGTTCTGCGATCTCAGGATAGATCAATCTCTCGCGGGAGATGCGCAGGTGCTGGCGACGGCATGTCCTTACTGCATCACCATGCTTGAAGACAGTCGAGTGACCATGGATGTCGCTGACAGAATCGAAATCAAAGATATTACGGAGATCATTCAGGAATTGGTTTGAGAAGAGGATTACCGTAGAGGAGATATGAAGTGGAAATAGTGCGTGCTGGAGAACGTGTGCTCAATAGTCTACCTGACGGAAATTTTGGTGATGTGATGGTAGTTGGCGGCGGAATCAGTGGCATTCAAGCTTCTCTTGATCTTGCCACATCAGGATTCAAGGTCTATTTGGTCGAGAAAGCCCCTAGCATCGGCGGTCACATGGCGCAACTTGACAAGACCTTTCCGACCAACGACTGTAGTATGTGAATACTTGCTCCCAAGCTGGTCGAGGTCGGCCGGCACCCAAACATCGAAGTATTGACATATACTGAGGTTAAAGCAATAGAAGGTGAAGTCGGGGACTTTAAGGTTACTTTGGTCAAGAAGCCAAGGTACATACTTGAAGATAAATGCACCGGCTGCACTATATGTGTTGAATACTGTCCGGCCAAATATCCCGATGAATACAATCAGGAAATATCTATGAACAAGGCCGTCCACGTATACTTTGCCCAAGCCATCCCACTGATCACATACATTGATGAAAGCTGCCTATACCTGAAAGAAAAGAAATGCCGCATTTGTGAGAGAGTCTGTAAGAACGACGCCATAGACCTGAATCAGGAACCGGAAAAGAAGGAGATACAGGTAGGCGCTATCATTCTAGCCCAGGGGATGGAGCCTTTTGATCCAAAGGTGAAGAAAGAATATCATTACGGTGAGTTTGCCAACATAGTTACTAGCATGGACTACGAGCGGCTATTGTGCTCAACGGGCCCTTATCAGGGAGAAATTTTACGAGCCTCTGATCTGAAGCATCCACATAAGATCGCATGGATTCAATGTGTGGGATCCAGGCGGGTCACTCCGGGTGAGAATAGCTACTGTTCGGCGGTTTGTTGCACATACACGCAAAAGCAGGTCATTGTAACCAAAGATCACGATGCCGATGTACAATGTACAATATTCCACAATGACGTTCGCGCATATGGGAAGGATTTCGAGAGGTTTTACGAAAGGACCGAGAAGCTCCCGGATGTCAGATTTATCAGGAGCTACGTTTCAATAGTCAAGGAAGACCCTGTAACCAAAAATATCACCATTCGCTATTCTACTACTGATGAAGGAGTCAAGGAAGAAGAATTCGAGATGGTGGTCTTGTCTGTCGGACTAAATCCACCCAAAAATGTTCAGGACATTTCGGAGAAATTCGGTATTGAACTTAACGCTCACAATTTCTGCAACATAACTTCTACCAATCCAATGGCTACTAACAGGCCCGGAATATTTGTCAGTGGAGGCCTTCAGGGTCCTGTGGATATTCCTGAGTCGGTGTTCAGCGCCAGTGGAGCTAGTTCCCAGATAGGTGAACTTCTCAATTACAGGCGAGGAAATCTCTCTCAAGAGAGGGTTTATCCACCAGAACGTGACGTGTGCATGGAGGAGCCGCGAATTGGCGTATTCGTTTGTCATTGTGGCGCCAATATTGGACGAATAGTCAATGTCCCCGAAACGGTTGAATACTGTAAAACCCTTCCAAATGTAGTACACGCTCAGGAACAACTTTTTTCCTGCGCAACAAATTCGGCTAAAGAAATTACTGACATGACCAGAGAAAAGGGGCTAAACAGGGTAATTGTGGCGGCATGCAGCCCCCGAACTCTTGAACCCCTGTTCCGTGACACAGTTCGAGAAGCTGGAATCAATCAGTATTACCTTGAAATGGCAAACATTAGGGAACATAACTCTTGGGTTCATTCCAAGGAGAAAGAAGAAGCTACCCAAAAGGCTAAAGACATCATACGTATGTCGGTGGCGAGAGCCTACCAACTGGAGCCATTACAGGAATTTGATCTTCCTGTGAATAAGGCCGCTCTGATTGTCGGTGGTGGAATAGCCGGAATGAATTGCGCCTTATCAATCGCAAAACAAGGCCATGAGGTTCATTTAATTGAAAAGACCTCAGAACTTGGCGGAATTGCACGAAGAATTCATTCAACTCTCGATGGATTGGACGTTCAAGAATATCTTCGTGCGCTAATTTCAAGAGTCTACAAGCATCCTTTGATTAGAGTCTACCATGATGCTAGCATAACCGATGCCACAGGTTACGTTGGGAATTTCGTGACAACCGTAAAATCTGAAAGAGGCGTGACTGAAATCCAGCACGGAGCGGCCGTAATAGCCATAGGTTCTGATCTATATACACCCGCTGAATACCTTTACAGTCAGGATGATCGGGTTATTACTCATCTGGATTTGGAAGAGCGAATCGTCAATGACGATGAACAGATCGTGAACGCTCAAAGTATTGTAATGATCCAGTGTGTTGGATGTCGAAATGAGGACAGGAACTATTGTAGCAGGCTGTGTTGTAGTCAATCTATAAAAAACGCTCTTAAGCTAAGAGAGAAGAATCCCGACATAGACATCTATGTTCTGTTCAGGGACATACGGACTTACGGATTTAACGAAGACCATTACAGAGAAGCTTCTAACAAGGATATCAAGTTCATACGTTATGAACCCCAGGAACCGCCCGCTGTTGAACCCGGAGAATCCGAGGATGGACGAGCTGTCTTAAAAGTGACAGTAACTGATTATGTGCTTGGAAAGATGCTCCTCCTGGATGCCGACATCGTTTCTTTAGCCGCCGCTGTAATACCTTCTGAATCCACCAGGGATATCGCAGGATTCTTTAAAGTGACGTTGAGTCCAGATGGATTTTTTAAAGAAGCTCACGTCAAATTGAGGCCGGTCGAATTTGGGACAGATGGTGTCTATCTATGCGGATTGGCGCATTATCCCAAATTCATTCAGGAAACTGTCAACCAGTCCTATGGAGCAGCCGGACGTGTCCTGACTCTGCTCTCCAGAGATACCGTCGTTGCATCAGGTTCTGTCGCCCAAGTTGATGAATCCAGGTGTATAGGTTGTGGGGCATGTGTTTCTGCCTGCACTTACGGTGTTCTGGAACTTCGTGAGGTCAAGAAGGCCAAGAAAGCCTTTGTCAATCCTGTCCTGTGCAAAGGGGATGGTCTTTGCACCACTAAGTGTCCAACTGGAGCTATTCAGCTCAAACATTTTACGGATCAGGAAATCATGAGCGAAATCGACGCGGCCATACCCGTGGAGGAAGCCATGCCATTGGAGGCAGCTGTGGGCTACAAGTAATAACGTTTTAGCCGCGAACAATTAGTAAATTCTTGAGGAGGTGAAACATATGAGTTCAGGACTTAAGTTCAAACCAAAAGTCTTGGGTTTTGTATGTCACTGGTGAGCATACGGAGCTGCCGATTTAGCTGGAGTTTCCAGACTACAATACACGACTGAAATGAGAATGATCCGCTTGATGTGCTCGGGCAGGGTTGACCTGAGTTTTATATTCCGGGCTTTCCAAAATGGAATGGACGGGGTTTTTATTGGCGGTTGTCATTTGAACGAATGCAATTACATCACCCATGGAAATTACCATGCCCTGAACGTGGTGCTATTGGCCAAGAGGGTCATGCAACACATTGGCATCAATCCGGATAGATTAAACATAGAGTTCATGTCAGGAGCAGAAGCCAATCTATTCGTCGAGGTCGTCAATCGTTTCGTGGACAAGGTCAAAAAGCTGGGACCACTCGGTTCCACCGAAGGCATTGACCAAAATGAATTACGAAAAAGAGTGTCAGAGGTTTCAAAGCTAATACCCTATATAAAGATCGTGAATCAGGAAAAATTGGCTTCACGTCTCACGGATCCGACAGATTACGAAAAACTTTTCACTCAGGATGAAATCGATGCTTTGTTCAAAGAGGTGGTTTCATACTACATCGACCCGGCCAAATGCCAAGCATGTTCAACTTGCCTGAAAAGATGCCCGGTTGTAGCGATAGAAGGCGGAAAACTGCAGGTTCATGTTATCGATCAAGACAAGTGTATCAAGTGTGGGACTTGCTTTGAGGTCTGCCCACCCAAATTCGGAGCCGTCACTAAGATCGTTGGAGAGCCTGCCCCACCTCCTCTCCCATTGGAGAAAAGAGCAATTGTAAGAAAGGCCAAAACTGCTTCTTGATCTTTCCAGATCAACAAAGTCTAACCAAAATCAAAGGCGTTTCCCAGTGGTCTCAGCTCTTGGTTCATTGGGACCTAAAATCCAAGAGCAACACCTTGTTCGGGAAGCGCCTTTCCAGTCCAGTCTCACCTGCAAACTTGCCAAACTAACTCAATAGTCAATCCTCACAAGAAAATGATAACTAACCTTCATTCGAAAGCATTTGAGTAGTTGACAAGGTGTCAAGGTGAGTTTAATTTCTCCCGTTGGGTTTGCCCAAAACAACCTGAGAAAAAAGGCTGAAGCTATATATGAAAGCAATCCTAAGCACTGTGGTTCTATTAACATTGTCTAATGTTTTCATGACTTTTGCGTGGTATGCGCATCTTAAGAACCTTAACGACCGGAAGTGGTACATTGCGGCCTTGGTAAGTTGGGGCATAGCCCTTTTTGAATATCTCATTCAGGTACCGGCTAATCGTATTGGTTACACGGAGTTGACCTTGCCGCAACTCAAAATAGTCCAGGAAGTCGTTACCTTGTCAGTGTTTGCCCCGTTTGCAGTGATTTACATGCAACAACCTCTAAAGCTCGATTTCCTCTGGGCTGGCCTATGCTTGTTTGGGGCCGTTTATTTCATCTTCCGTTCATGAGTCTGGATTTTGACTAGCGTCCATCCATAACTGCAACAGGCAAAACGAAGACGAATTTCGACATTCTATTTGCGTCAGGCTACTCCTCGGATAATTACTAGACTTCGGTTTTAAATGTGAAAATTCAATGTCTTGAGCCTTTTGCTAATTTTGCCGGACTATTCCATTTTATAGGTGTGAACCCACAATACGGCTCCTAGTTCCACTGCCTTGTCTTTACCATCGTGTTTAAGAGGCTTATCCCCTTCCATTAGGGCCGAGAAGCCCCACCAACCTGCCTTAGGCATGACAAATGAAAAATATCCGTTTTGGTCGGTCTTGATGACCTGAGTGACATGAGCGTCAGTCGGGGCCTTAGACTCACCTTTGCCCCAGAATTCCACTTCGACCTCACCATCCTTTACAGGCTTGCCATCTTTTTGGACCTGCCCGGTAAATATGTTTCCAGCGTAAAGGCTATAAGGCCGTGTCAAAGGGATGATCTCCGCAGGTAGTCCAGCTTCCTTTGCTATAGGCTTGTCCCACCCCTCTTCAGCCCCCATGGCATCTACTATAACCTTCGTCACATGCACGATGAACTTGTCTTCAGCCGGCTCCCAATACGGTTTTGGAACCATATAAAAAATATAGTCTGCGGGTCTTGCCAATTTGTAGGAAGTCCCCCATGTCGACTTTCCATCTCTCTTTTTCTCGATCAAAGCGTTTGTTAAATCCTCAACCTTATCCCCAATAACAACTCCGAATTTTTCAGGCTTATCCATGTGCATTAAAGGTCCACCCTCAAAAGGGTGAGTGAATTGTATCATCAAATCAAGGTCCTTTTTGTCCGATGCCCCTACAACATCACTCGAAGGAATTATCATTGCAAAATGAGCCTGACAGGACAGGCATGACAAAAATGACAACAGAAACAAGATCATATAAATAGCGACTGGTCTCTTCATGAACATAACTCCTATCTGTAAAACGAACGAATCTAATAGCACCACCTAAAATAACGTGCCACTAAACAAATATCAATTAAAATAGACAACGCTTCTTAAAATTGTGACTTCTCAGTCATTAATCACAGAGCGGTAAGTGGGGCGGGTTAAAAAATGCTTTCCATTAAGATTGGAAAATTTTAGAACAAAATTGTGCTTTTAGTCTGACAGGCGGGCAATCAGCAGGTCGACCTAGGGGATTATTATCTTCATTTCATTTCAAATTCTACACCAGCAGATATTTCCTCATGACCTCCTCGTTCTCACGTAATTCATCGATAGTTCCGGAATATTTTATGACCCCATTATCGAGAATGTAGCCACGGTCACTGAGTCTAAGAGCTGCCTTCTGGTTTTGTTCAGCAAGTAAAATGGTTAGGCCCTCTTTCTTGAGTTGAAGAATGTGTTCTTCAAGCATGCCAACGATAATGGGAGCCAGACCCTCGGTTGGCTCATCGAGCAACAGCAGCTCTGGATTTGTTATTAGCGCCCGACCGATGGTGAGCATTTGTTGCTCTCCGCCGCTGAGTAATCCAGCTTTTCTATCTCGTATGTGCCCTAACGGCTTGAAAAAATCGTAGACTCGTTTCCGATCCCAGGAATTGGGTCTTTGAGTATGCATTTCAGAAATTTCGAGGTTTTCATCAACGGTTAGATCAAAGAAGACTCTTCGGTCATCAGGCACAAAGCCAATACCCATTCTGGCTATTTGATACGGCTTCATGCCCACAATGCTTGTTTGCTTAAATTTTATTTCGCCATTCTTAGGAGGGGTCAAGCCGATAACACTTTTCATGGTGGTGCTCTTCCCTGCTCCGTTTCTTCCTAGTAAGCAGACTATCTCTCTCTTTGAGACTTGAAGAGAAACTCCGAAGAGAATGTGGCTTAATCCGTAATAAGTATGAATGTTTTCAACTAAAAGCATCAGTCTGAACCGCCGATATATGCTTCTCGCACTTCCCTGTTTTCTCTGACCTCCGCAGGAGGCCCCTGAATTATTGAAATACCCTGCTGCATTACCATAATTCTATTGGCGAATGAGAATACCAGTTCTATGTCATGCTCGCAAAACAGAATTGTAAGGCCTTCCTTATTAAGTTTTTCGAGGAGACTGATGGTCGCGAAAGTTTCCTCGGGAGACATTCCTGCTGTAGGCTCATCCAAAATCAGCAATTCCGGTTTCGATCCTAGCGCTATTGCAATCTCGAGCACCTTTTGTTCGCCGTGCGACAATGAGCCGCAAATCCTGTCACGAACTCCCAGAAGCCCCACACTCGCCAGAATCTCATCTGTTTCCGGAACAGCCACGTTCCTGGAGGGTGTGAAGAAGTCGAAAGCTTTGCCAATACGTGACAAGACTGAAATTTGGACATTTTCAAAAACGGTTTGCCGGTTGAATATATTGACGATCTGGTAAGAAAGGCTCAGTCCATGCCTGCATATTTGATGTGGGGCCATTGAGGTTATGTCTTTACCCCGAAACGATATTGTCCCTTTATCCGGTTTTAGATGCCCGGAAATAATTTTGAACAGCGTGCTCTTTCCAGCTCCGTTCGGGCCAATGACGGCCACAATTTCTCCCTGACTAACTTCCAGGTTTGCCCTCTTTACAGCCACGAAACGGTCGAAGGATTTTTGAATGTCGTTAACTTTGAGCATTCATTTCACCTCTCCCGAGGCACTGGCTTTCCCATGCCAAATTCTCTCGAAGAATCCAAGGGCGCCCTCTGGCAGGAAGTATATGAGTAACATCAAAATTATCGCTAGCGCCAATGTCCAGAATTCCGTGTATCCTCCCACGAGGGCTCGAAGACACACAATAATGGCAGCCCCGAGCATGGGACCGAAGAATGTGAACCATCCCCCAAGCAAACACATGATGATCAGCTCTAATGACAAAGTCCAAGACAATAGATCAGGAAAAGCCGAGCCCTCAACCGTAACAAAAAGGCCGCCTGCCACCCCTGCAAAAAAACCGGCTATAACAAGCGCTATCAATTGCTGAAGTCTAACCCTGATTCCAACACTTGCGCTTCTCTCCGGGTTGTCTCTTATTGCCTGTAGAATCCTTCCAAAAGGAGAATGAACTATAAAATAAAGGATCACCATACAAAAAAACGTGACAACTAGGGTGAAATAATACGAGCCCGTGACTGAGCTGAAAAGTTGTGGAATCGGTACCCCGTGAAGTCCATCGTCCCCGCCTGTGAACGAATACCAGCGGTATATGACGACCCAAACTAATGATCCCAGTGACAATTGCAGCATTCCAAAATACAGTTTGGAAAGCCTTACACAGATTATCCCCATTATCAGAGCCATAATGGCGGAAATTACTGGACCAACGATGTAGCCAAGCAAGGGAGGTAAAGACGTTTTTATGAGCATTAGGGACAGTCCGTAAGCCCCTAAGCCATAAAAAACCGAGTGGTTGAACTGATACATACCTCCAAAACCAAGAGCCAGGTTAAGACTAGTAGCCAACAGGCCTGTCAGCAACACCAAAGCCGTCAGGTAGATGAAGAATCTCGGCAAGAATAATGGAGCAACAGATAAAGCCAAAAGTCCTATGAAAAGAAAAGATAATGAAACAAGTTTGGAACTAGCTCTAGATAAGCCCATCAGCCCTCTCTACCAAGTAGACTTCAGCAGCCCCGTGGGTCTGAAAATGAGAACAATGACCACAACAGCGTACGGAAACACTATGGAAAATTGAGGCCATACAAGAATACCCATCGAGTCTGTAAGTCCAAAGATTAACGCTCCCAACAGCGCTCCCCAAACATTACCAAGTCCCCCTATGATTACTATGAGGAACGCTTCCATGATGAGGGTATGGTCCATCCCCTGGTTAATATTTTGAGTAGGAGCAACCAAAGCTCCTCCCAAACCTGCCAGGAAACAGCCTATCACGAATACAAAAGCAAACACCCAACTAACATTTATTCCTACCGCCCCTACCATGTCGCGATCAACCGCAGCAGCTCGAGCAATCTTTCCGATTTTGGTTTTTTGAGTTAAGAACCACAGGCCAACTGCAACAAAAGGCCCTAACCCGAGAAGAAACAAGTTGTATTTCGGTAGGAGCATGCCAAAAACTGAAAAAGATCCCTGCAATGCCACCGGAGGCGCAAGGGACCGGTACTCAGATCCCCAAATAATCTTGACAGCATCACGACACAGCAGCATCAAGGCAAATGTGAACAACAGCAGCATAAGATGCTCCCTGTCGTAGAGCCTGCTGAACAGTGTCCTTTCCGCCACAAGGCTCACAAATGCAACACAAAACGGCGCAAGGGCCAGCCCTATCCAGAATCCCATGGAACTGTTGTCAAACAGGGATGCTATTGAGAAACAAAGAAAAGCCCCTAGCATGTACAATGAACCATGAGCTACATTCGGAATCCTAAGAACACCAAGAACAAGACTGAGCCCTGAGGAAACTATAAAAAGTATGGTGGATCGGCTTAGTCCAACGATGAATTGCTGAACCAAGCCGCCGGCTGTGAGAGTTGATAACCAATCCATCTAGACTTAATTCTCTTCCTATTTTTGCTCGCGGGCTTTTTTTACCTCTTCTTCGGTTGTCACGATCTCTTGAGCTGGAATTGTCATAATCTCAGACGCTATCAGAAAGTCGTAACCGGCGACCTTCTTCGTAACTCCCATGAACATCGGCAGCATCAATTGATTATCAAACTTTCCCACTGTCAAGGGACCAATCGGTGTGTCAATCGACAAACCGGTAAGAGCCTCAGCAAATTTCTCAGCGTCAACTTTACCAGCTTTCTCGTATGCCTTTGCTATGAAATTCGCTGTGTACCAACCTATCAAACTTCCAAATGATGGGTAGCGATCATATGCTTTCCTGAATTCTTCCACAAACACCTTATTTGCGTCTGTTTCAGGAAAGTAAAAATAATAGTTGGATGTTCCGATGACACCTTCCGGAGCATCGAGTCCAAGGGGCCTGAGAGTGGATAATTCCGTGGCAGTATGCATGAACATAGGTATTTTTTCGTTAAATCCGGTATTCTTTGCCGCTTTGAGAAACGGTATACAACCGGCTCCACCCGTGGCTACTATCACGGCATCCGGCTTGGCTGAAAGGATTGACGTGATGTAAGGCGTGAAATCAGGTTCACCAACCTTCCACCATGATTGGCCCATGAGTTGTACATCAGGCTTGATTTTCTTTAGGTGATTCCAGACCCCATCTGCAACCGCATGTCCATATTCATAGTCATCACCGGCTATCCAGTATTTGACAAACGGACGTTTCGACAAACCAATTGCAGCCGCCTTCCCTATCATTTCAGTGTTCTCGTTCATGTTGAAGACGAACTTGTGCCCTTTGGCTCCCGTGATGTTGGAGCTCTTGCCATAAGTAACTATAAATGGAATCTTTTCTTTCTTGGCCAAGTCAGAAACCGCCAGTGAGACTGCGCTATTGATAGTGCCGACGAGCAGATTGACGTTTTCCCTCATTATTAATTCTTTTGCGCTCGTTAGACCTAGATCAACCTTGAATTTGTCGTCCCTGGTAACATAGGCTAATTTTTTGCCGAGGACCCCACCACTAGCATTGATCTTGTTCATGGCGAGCTTGAATCCATCAAGCACATCGAGGGCATATGAACTTGGAGGTCCACTATAGGTGTCTATTATGCCTACCTTGATTTCGTCTGCGGCCTGAACCGGAACAGACCAGACAACAATCACCGCGGATATGAACAAGGCAAAAATGGATATTAAACTTCTTTTCATGAAAACCTCCTCCAAAACATAGGACTTTTGATACACTGCCGGGCAAATGGTCAGATCGTCGCCACTGAGCTGTGGCAACCAAGTACAAGCAACAGATTTTAGTGACTCATTTTCTTCTTGGACTTTTGAACTTCACAACCTCGAAAATGAATTTTCCGTTTGGGTTGTGATTGCGAAGTTTGGTATTTTTCAAAATTCGATTCAAGTTTGCAAGTAATATCTACTCTTGATAGATTACATCTATTGTCTAAGTAATGATAGTCAATTTTTTCATGTTGGAGTGAATCTTCCCATGGTAAACGAATCTGCACAACTCAATGAATATATAGATAAATTCCAGGCGCTGTTGATTGAGTCAGGGCTATTTGAGTCTTCATTTTTTAATGGCAGATTGGCGGCTTCATCAGATTGTTCAACAACAAGACAAATTCGCAAACTGGCCGAATCTTCTGCTTCTATCAACCTCAAGCTGAAGTCACTGGCGGATCTTATAAAGTCCGGAATTGTTGAAGAAATCCACAAGATCAACCTGTCTCTAAGAGATCCTGAAGAATACTGCAGACTAAGCGAATTCCTCTTCAGGACGATGTCGGGCCTGGAGGATGTCAGGACTTTCAGCGAAATGGCATCAGTATACGGTGATTTATTCTCTCTTTACATTCTGAGTCTCAATCGTGCGGCGACTCCAGGACGGGAGAGTATCATCATCAAAAAAATCCTTCTAAACATTGCCAGCAGAAAGGTAGCTGAGCTTAATCACAAGGATGTTCTCAAGATCATCAAGAAACTTAAGAATACGGTCACAGTTGCCATCATTGCCAAAAGGTATGCAGTATATGTGCTTGCCGTCAGAGGCCTAGAGGTATTGTTTCGAGCCGAGATCGACTTCCTGACTCATGGTAATTCCCCGGAAGGACTAGCCTTACAAATTGTCAACATTATGCTAAAGAACGGCATCAAACTGGTTGATGTGACTGATGTCGTGTGTGGTGGGGGTGATTTAGGAACCCTGCCTGATGGAATATACGTGCTAACAGAGAATGTGCGAGATGAATCATGGAAAAGACTTCACAATAGTTCACTGAATCGGGGGGCCCTGGTCGCCTGGGAACTATCGGAGATATTAAGGAAACAACACGATAGGGGCAGAATTAACGCCTCTGTTTGCAGCCCTCTTTCTTTTTCAACACTGGCGTCACATGACCAGAACATCCTGTTCAGGACTGCATCCAACGAACTGCGGCAAAGCCTTAAGGGCTACGTGAAAGTTACTCCACTCAAATCGATCGCTGCTCTAATATCACAAATCAAGAAATACAAGCAGCAGGACCTGAACTTACTCGTATTAACACTTGATGAACTCTTTGCATCGGTTGTACGCAAAAATGGACATTCGATCATTCGAGAAATAGTGGCTCAGGACGCTAATCGAATTCTCATCAATTTTGATTTTGCCAAAATAGTACAGCGTTTGGAGCAAGAGGGTTTCAACATTCCTTCCAATTTCCGTCTTGCGTCCAGAGAAATTGGAACGGGTGTGACAGAAATTTGTGAATTGCTCATGATCATTGAATCAGGAAAAATTTCATCAAAATTGGCTTCGTCACTAATGCATGTAGTCGACTCTTACGCCAGGAGCACGGCTATGGCACTGGAAATGTGTTCAGCCGGAGAAGTCTCCGAAAGGCCGCACTACATAGCAATAACCAGTATGCAGGCCAACGACAAATTCTTCATGCAGCTGTTCAACAAAATCCGTGACCGTATAGACAATCCTTTTACTCCTATGCTCTGCTTAGACTCTCTAGAACACGAGTACCTTATAGCTAATCACCTGTTCGAGATGTACGTCAATCCTGCAAAGGGAGAATCCAGGCTCAATTATGGTTTCGAAACCCGAAGCATGAACCAGGCGCTTCAAGTGCTCGGCGCTGCCGGGTCATCCATAGAGACGTTCTCTTTCTCAAAATTACTTGATGACGTAACCGGAGCTATCAAGTCAAAAGCTTCGAAACCCGCAAAACTCGTCCTGGTGGGAGCGGAGAATGAAGACGCTCTGCTTGCGGTAGCTAACGCAAAAGAATATGGACTGTTGAACAAGATAACGCTCATAGGAGATCCCTCTGAAATAACTGAAGCAATTCAGAGATCAAAGGCTCCTATTTCCCCAACAAACGATCCAGGCGTTGAATTGATACCTATTGATCCTCTTGCCATAGACTCAGAACAAAAACAGATTTCCATGTCGCAAGTATTCCAAAGCTTTCTGCAAAACAACCGTGACCATATCGTGATGAAAGGTAGCGTAGATACGTCTCATTTGCTTAAAGTTGCCCTATCAATATATAAGACGGATGACGAAAGAGACGGCAAACCTGTGGAAAGGAAAACAGCCTCATGGTCAGGTTTGATCGTTTTCCCGGACAGCAGATTTTTTGCGCTATCTGATCCAGCTGTTAACCCGGTCTTCACAAAGTCCTCCACACTGCTCAAGGCCATCGAGAATCAAATGGACGTTGTGCGCCACGTCGTTAGCAAAACAGTCCCATTGAAATTGGCTATAATAACCGCAGTAGAAAAGGAGACTTCCGCCATCCCAGCTACTTTGCTGGCCGCTGAGGTTGAGGAACAATCGAAAGAACTTCAAGAAAAATACGGTCCCCTAATTATAGAAGGCCCGCTTTCCTTTGATCTGGCTACGGTTCCGGAAGTTGCCGACGAAAAGCGCTATCATGGCAAAATCATGGGTGACGCCAATTGTTTGGTAGCCACTGAAATCAATACAGCCAATGTTCTTTACAAATTGTTGTCCAAAACAATGGGAAGCCTTGGGTTGGTAATTGAAATTGGAGGCATCATAACAGCGGGACCCAATACCAGTCCGATCGTGTTGACATCTCGAGGAGACACAGCTCAAACCAAATTCAATTCCATCCTGCTAGCCATGGCTTATTCAGTCAAAATCAGGGACTTGGATTTGTAAGCATCGGATAGATTTACGGTCTCAAGAAAATCCAAAGGGTATGTTTCGTAGAGAGAAAAACATTAGAACATTTGGCAACAATGTTGAACTCATGAATTTCTAATGGATGGGATAATAATTGATGGTCTTTCCATCGATAAATGTCAGAGTACTGCCCCTTTTTGTCTCAACATAGCGCGCTGGACATAATCTGTTTTTATAGGCTATCCGCGTCTGTTCAACAGGATTGTCAGGATTCACTCGTTTCCACTCTACCTTACCATCTTCGTATTGCATCCCAAAAACACCATGCGGAGACACGTCTGTGACGAATGCTGATCCCGTTGAGGCTATCTTACCACCACACCCCTGAGCTAACACTGACATGATTAATAATAGAAGCAACAAAAGAAAGCAGCGTAATCTTTTCAACATGATCTCCGATTGGTGGACGCGTTGTGTTCATGAGTTTAACATAATCATGAGATGCATGTCAATGTAAGCTAATGATTAAAATAAGATAAGCAATTTATATAAATCAATATATTACCATTTCTGGGAAGCTATTTTTAGCCATATCTCGGCGAACAATGCCCAAACTATATTGAAGCCAATAACAAACAGAGGGGTTGAAGCCCCTAGTTCCAGTCCCAGAAAACCTTTGTTAACAAAATATGGGAAAACGACCAAGAGTTGAAAAATAGATGGCGCCAGCGCAAAAACGACTATCCTCACCGGTGGCATCGACCTGAAGAAAGGCGTTAGGAACAGTAAGCCCCAGAAACCGCCCCATACCAGTCTCCTATAGATCCATTCATAGATTCCTGGAGGAGAAAGATTCACCTGAAGCTTATAACCGGCCGCAACTGCCCATCCGTAATGTGAAAATAAAACTACGGTTAAACTGTTTATTACAGCGCCGAAAACGCCCGCTGAGAAAGTAAAGGATAGAGCTCTAAGAGTTTCTCTCATTTTCAGGCCTCTTTTAATGAATTTTCAAAAACAGTCGAAATTTATCAGACCAGCCTTTGAAATTCCACGTTTTAGAATAATGAGGCCTCGAGTTCTAAGGGCTTATTTCTTATGGGCTTTTAACAAATACCCTTTATCATCATCGACTATATATTCCACCACTAGTCCCGCGCCACTGAAGATTTGTTGCATTTGCTCATTTTCAGGCAAGAAATCTTTAGCCACAGCTGGATTTGTTTTCCGGTGCAAGCTGTTTACTCCAGAAGAATTCATGAAATGACTAACCACCATCTTGCCGTTTGGTTTGAGCGCTGTGGCAAGTTTTGACGTTATTAAAAACTTGTCGTCAAAATGCGGAAATACGTTGTGACATAACACCATATCGAAACTTTTCAAACACACTGGAACTTTTTCGATCTCTTCCAAAAAAATTTGAACATTTTCATAATTCCGAAGTCTATCATGCGCTTTGGCGATCATTTTTGGACTTATATCCGATGCGACGACAACCCCTGAGGGTCCTATTCTTTCCGCAATAAGTTTTGTCAGTCTCCCTGTTCCGCAACCCGGCTCAATAACCATGTCCCCAGGTTTTAATTCCGAAGCTTGGAAAATTCTCTCCAATTTAGCAAGCTCCTCGGGTGTATAGTCGTTTGAGGACCAATCTGACTCAATCTCTGAATCGAAAAAATCTGCCTTGGACTTATTCAACTGACATCTCCTAGAAAAAATACGCAACCGGAACCATCTATTCCACCAATGGATCATCCAGGCCCCGGGCTGCGCTTCATGACTTTTGTGACCCTGCCTAAAATTCTACTGTCAGAGCCACCTCCCCTCCCATTATAGCATCTATTTCCCTATCAGGATTTACACCAAAAGGGTAGTAAGGATTGGAATTGTAATTGGTTCTAGTCTCCCTGTTCCATGCCTCAACTCCCCTGTCCACGCAAGCATAACTGAACCATTTTCCAGGCTTCCAATAAGCGACCGTTGTCCTGAGCCTATAACGATCAAGCAATTCCCACTCAAAACCACCTGTAACTTCCCATCCAAGTTCTCTATCAGGAATATTTGGGGCTCCATCGTTATTTTGATATCCCACATAAGGAATCCATTTTATGACATTGGATATTCCCGAGGCAGTAGCGTTGACAGCTGGAGTCACCTTCGGATCCTTGGCGGGTCGCAAATACCCCCAGCTATAGCCATGCGTTGATCTTTGAGACCACAAAAATGATCCAAAGATATTTAGGTTGGCGGCCAGAGCGTAATCGATTCTGCCAGCCAGAACCTCAGCCGCATTGAAATAGCCATACCTTCCCGTGTCGAATGCGTTAACCCCGGAACCGTACACGTAACCCAACAAGTATGAGTATGGCCTGAAGATCGTATAGTTCCCTTGGCCAGGCCCTTGATTGTAAGACTGGTCATTGTAAACGTAGCCGTTTCGTCGGTCAGGACCTGGCAAGTACGCATAAAGCAGGGAAAGTCTGGACGGACCAGCCATAACGCCGAATTCAATCATTCGACGCCATGACGCAACTGAATAGTCAAGCCCCTTTCCATTCAATTTGTTTGGCGCCATGCCCGGACTACCAATGTCCGACACGCTACGTGACAATCTACTGTTTTCGTACCAGTAAGCCCATTCGGTGTTGAAAAAGAATCTTCCATTATTGTACTTAAAGTAGATAGTCCCGTGATACAGACTTAGGTCATAGGCGTTAAAATTGTTGAATCCTTCCGGACCCGGCTGAACTTGATTTCCTGCATCATTTGAGGAGGTATAAGCTGCAGATCGCGCCTCAGGACCCGCATGCCATCCCTGCCAGGCAAGAAAAACACCTGCGTCTATCGGCCCAGCCTGATAGGTTGTGAAGTACCTCACCGTGTAATTCATAATGCCACTCATGTCGAATAGGTTGTAATAGGGCGAACCGGGTGGCAGTCGAAAGTTCGGGTTATCTCCGACTTTTCTGGCGCCTATTTGACCGTTTGGAGGCTGAGGCCAAAATGGGCGAACCGCAAAACTGATCCTGAAAGGACCATATGGCGCCACCAGAGCGACACCTTCAGTGGTGTTGTTAACGGCGCCATTATATTGAAGCCCTACTCCAAAGGCTTCCGGACGCTTCCCAACCACCAACTGTCCCAAAGGCGTCTGCGCCATGACCCACCATTGAGTCCATTGTCCGTCTGAAGTGGCCACATCAACTCCAGGCATGGTGTTCGTTATATAGTCTGACGCATAAGGGTCGCCATATTTCCCAAGCCTGTATTTTCCTCTGAACAAAATGGCCTTATTTATCCTGAAACTCGGATATAGCTCCAATGTTTGGTAATGCCGGCCTGCGTTAGAACCCGAAACGAAATCATTGACCTGAAAACCAAACCAGCCATTCAAATTTCTGTAATCTCCAGCGGGAATGAGTGCGCTGCCAGTAGACCTGTCAACATTATACTTTCCGAAGAAACCATTGGCCCCCATTTGATCATAACGTTCATATATATAGTTGAACTGACCATCCATTGAGAATTCCCATGCAAAGGAATCTGAACCAAAATAAGCGGTAATTACTACAACGGCCACGAGTATGAAACTTGCCTTGCGAAATGTTTTCATTAACCCTCCTCAAACCGAAAGGCCTGCACAAACCACTCCTGTAGGCGTCACGGCGCCCATTCCCCCAGGAATTGTTCGAACGCTAATTCATAAAAATAGAATTTTAACAAAACTAATGTTACGAGTTACAATAATATGCCACACGAAGGCATGTCAACATTTTTTTGTTACAACTCGTAATTTTGTGGCACACCAGTGGTTGGTTCATCTGATCTTGGGCTGGCCAAAGACCCTGGCTCATATCGAAGTTCTGCTGAGGTATTTTGGAGGGGAGTTTTGAGTGCTTCAGTGTGGGAAACAATAAATCAAACAAGTTCATGACCAGAGACAGTCGTAACGCGTTTGCAGGAGTAACCATTTTGCATTATGGATTGACAAAATCATTACTGGATATGATTCAGGAAACAACCCATGCGAATGTCACTGGAATCTTCTCTAGAAAATGTTGTGACGTAAGCAGACCTGTTTCAAAGTGACGAGCCAGAGGGACTAAAAGTAACCTAGAAAGTATTTTATACCCAGACCCAATATTAGAATCGCCAGAGCGGGTTTTATATAGGAACTGGGTATATATTTTTGGGCGGTTGCCCCGAAGAACATTCCTACAAACCCACCAATTCCGAAAAGGAATCCCAATAGCCAGTCCGGACGAACGACCTGACCTGAAGAAGCTACCATGGGTCCAATCAGCTCATAAAAAATGACACCGCCAACTGATGTTACGCACGTGCCCATAAGCGTAGCGCCGGCGATGGTATGGATTGGCAAGCCAAAAAACGACACTATGAATGGAGCAATTATTGCGCCTCCACCGATTCCATACACACCACCTATCAAACCGACCACAAGTGATAGGAGAAATAGCCCGGTGGTATGAAAACTGAAACGCTCTCCGAAAAATTCATATTCAGTTTTTCGCAGAGACCAACTCAATGTTCTTATGGCCCCACTACCATCGGGTTTCGGTTTAGATCCATTGGCGAGCGCTTGCTTGCGCATCTTCTCTTCAGCCGTCTTGTCTTTGGATTGCTTGCCTCTTGAGAATATTACCTGATGAAGCATTCTTCCCCCGATATACATCAGCACGCATCCAACAAATAGCTTGAATGCCCGAGGATCGGGTAAATACCATATCCGTATGAACAAACCGAGAAAAAGCCCTGGGAAAGTCCCGAAGATTATGTTCCAGGCCAACGGCCAATTCATGCGGCCTTCCTTGAAATATTTATAAACGGCGCTGGGAATACCTACTACGTTAAATACCAGGTTTGTTGGCGTGACAGCGGGGGCGCTGAAACCAAGCACACTCATTTGAAATGGTAAAATGAGGAAGGCTCCCGATACGCCGCCCATCGAGGTGAAGAAAGAAATAACCATTCCCACTAAAGGTGGAATCCAAATAGCCGTCTCAACATTGGAAACTGGAAATAACAATTTGCTCTCCTAATTCCCGAATCTACTTTCGGTTTAGAAAACCAAGGCTACAAGTAGTGGAAATAAAACTATCAAAAACTCTGAAACGGCCTATCCGCTTAATAACTAACACGTATTTGTTCAAAAACGTGTCACTAGAATATAGGCGTCACCGATCCGTGTCAAGGTAATTTCTTTGTGTCTTGATTTAAATGATTTAAGGGGTATTATTTCTTGAGAATTTCTGTTTGCTCTTCCTTGCGGATTTGGCAAAAACTGTATTTCTTATTTTTTAGGCTACACGCAAACATGGTCAACAATATCTCTGATTAGGAACTGATAGAATTGCTCAATCCTTCCAGAATTTATGCGGATTTATTGGAGAACAGGTGTCTGGATTCAGAAGAACTGTTAAAACTAGAAAACTCCTTCCGGCTATGGTCCGAAGAATCTCGTCGCTCAGATGTGAGATTGTCTCGAAAGAAGATGATGATCATCTTCCTCCTCATTCGTTACACGGCGGCCAAGTTGAATGAGGTGTTGAGTGTTGATTTGTTACGCGACCTTGATTGTGAGAACGCTGTGATATCTTTAGGCGAAGCAGAAAAGAATTCGAGGCGCCGAGTGCATATGTCATCTAGTCTAATGCACGAAATCAGGCAGATGTTGCAGGAAATAATCCCTGCAAATGTTGAATCGTTTACGTTGAGAACTGACGAAGGCCATGTACGACGGAAGTTCTATGAAAGAGCCATCTCGTGCGGTTTACCACAGGAATTAGGTTCTCCACAGGCTATAAGAAGGGCTCGAGCAGTGGAATTGATGAAGAGCAACGTGCCCTTACCTGTGGTTCAGCGTATTCTCGGACATTCAACACCGAACCTTACTGTTTCTATGGTAGCGCTGTCTGACGATGAAATTCAGGAGGTAACCAAACATTTCGTAGAACGAGAAAGTTCCAGAAAGACTAGCGCCCGAAATACTTTTTTCGGAAAAGTGAAGAGGATTTCCTCCGGGGACGTTCAGTCCTTAGTTGAAGTCATGACTCTGACTGGAGATATGATTGCATCTGTAATCACAAACACCAGTTTATCGCGATTAGGTATAAAGGTAGGATCCTTAATAACCGCCGAAGTGAAAGCCCCATGGGTTGTTGTTCAAAAATCTTCGTCAGACCCTAATTGTTCATCGGAAAACCTTATCCGTGGCAGGATTGCGAGGATCTTATCTGGAAAAGTGGTCAGCGAAGTCTCAATTCAGATTCATGATGGAACTGAAATTTGCGCTTTGATGACCGCAGAAAGTCTCCAACGATGTTCGCTTTGGGAATCCGAAGAGGTCTGGGCAACGTTCAGTTCCTTTGCGGTAATCTTGCATGTGGATTGATCGTGACTTTTTGTTGTGATTTTGTTATTCTTGTAATCAAATATGTATATTGTTTCCATAACTACTCATAATTATCGGACATTAATAATCATATTTCAGTCGATTAGCTGCAATGCCAGCGACCTCATCAAAATCCGCGTTGACAATTCCGTTTTTTTCCTGGATAGTTAGGTTATGTCTAATTTGACATAACTTCATTGGCGTAAATGTTGTCTTGCTTTTGCAAACAGCAATATTAGACGTCATGACAATCAGGAGGAGAAATTGAAAAAGTCCATAAAAACGAGTCTTGTTTATTTGTTTATAGCGAGTCTGGCGGTCGCTCAGATTCTTTGGACGGACAGCCTTTCATCTGCGTCCGGCAAGGAATTAAAAGTTTTTGCAGCCGCTTCTTTGACTAACGTCGTTACAGAAATTGGGAAAATATACGGTGATCGCAACGGAATCAAGCTTGTGCCTTCGTTTGCGAGTTCTTCTACACTAGCCAAACAAATTGAAAATGGGGCGCCAGCGGGAGTTTTTGTTTCAGCTGACTTGCAGTGGATGAACTATCTGGACGAGAAAAAACTCATCGTGGCTGACAGTAGATTTAATCTACTAGGGAATAGGCTTGCCCTAATTGCTCCGGAATCCAGCGATGTAAAGATTAAGATAGAGCCAAAACTTGATCTGGCAAAGTTTCTAGGTAACGGTCTGTTAGCGACTGGTGATCCGGATCACGTTCCGGCAGGTAAGTATGCAAAGGCTGCTCTCGAAAAACTGGAAATGTGGTCATACGTATCAAACAAACTTGCCCGCGCCAACGATGTCAGGTCTGCTTTGGCATGGGTGGAAAAAGGCGAATCCCCTCTGGGCATCGTCTATTCCACTGATGCTGCGATCTCGAAAAGAGTCAAGGTTGTAGACTATTTCCCTGAAGGCTCATACCCTCCAATAGTCTATCCGGCTGCCTTGATAAAAGGTTCTGATTCTCCAGAGGCCAAGGGATTCCTTGAATTTCTTAAGTCTAATGATGCCAGGACGATTTTTGAGAAATATGGATTTGTGGTCAAGTAATGGATTTGCAACTCTCGGCGCTTGAACAGGAGGCGTTAAAATTAAGTCTTTGGGTGTCAGCTTGGGCAGTTTTAGGTAGCCTGCCTCTTGGCATATTTTTTGGCTGGCTGTTGTCGCGCAAAACATTTCCCGGTAAAACGCTGCTTGACGGCCTGTTACATTTGCCTCTTGTTTTACCTCCTGTTGTAACAGGCTATCTTCTTCTTTTAACATTTGGTCGAAAGGGTTTCATAGGCGCATGGCTCTATCAGAATTTTGGAATCACCTTCGCGTTCAACTGGAAAGGAGCTGCTCTGGCATCAGCGATAGTGGCGTTTCCATTAATGGTTAGGGCCATCCGTTTGTCGATAGATCTTGTTGACAGGGATCTGGAATGGGCTGCAAGAACTCTTGGGGCCAACCCGATTAGGGTGTTTTTTACAGTGACCTTGCCGCTAACTATTCCTGGAATTCTAACCGGAGTGATTCTTTTTTTTGCGAGAAGTCTCAGCGAGTTTGGAGCCACAATAACCTTCGTGTCAAATATTCCGGGCGAAACTAGAACCTTGCCACTAGCATTGTACACCCTGACTCAAGTCCCGGACGGAGAGCATGGAGCGATGAGGCTTTGTGTCATAGCAGTAATCGTGGCAATGCTGGCCTTAATCCTGTCAAACTATCTTGCAAAAAAAGTCCAGATGGAAATTAAGGGTTGACCATGCTTTTTGCTCAACTCAGAAAAACTCTTGGAGATCTGAAGATTGATCTAACTTTCCAATCAGATCAGG
>CALGLN010000041.1 GCA_937930835.1 uncultured Desulfomonile sp. | reverse complement strand
CGTTACCTCGCGTATCTTGCCCGAATACTTTACCTTCGGCAGTTCAGCCATTTGCTGTCCTCCTTGAATTAAGAAAATCTTAAGAGAGCGGCCCCGGTTTTCCAACTAGTTTCGCCGCTTCGTTATGTCTCTGGATTATTTTATGAGGAAACTACTTTTTGTAACATAAACCCTACAGACATTTTTTAGCAAGTTTTTTCATTTCGAAATTGCTATTAAAAACAATCCCCATCATTGTCGCGCTGCCCATGGGTTTATTGACAAAAAATTGGCCACAGCGTATAAATTTGCCTCACGCCGAAACAAAATTCCACGAAAAGGGTCTTGAGATGGAAAAACGGGATCTTGAACTTATCGAACGGTGTAAAGATCGTGAACCGGAGTTGAATAAACTTTGGCAGGAACACCTGGAATTTGAGGAACAACTTGAAGTTTTCAATCGACGAGTCTATCTCACACCATCTGAGGAATTAGAACGCAAAACAATTCAAAAAAAGAAACTCAGAGGCAAGGATCAAATTGAAAAAATCCTCTCAAAACTCAGAGCTGAAAGTTCATAAAATTCCGCACGGATTTACCCCGACAGGCTGTTACACGAAATGAAAATTAATGGAGCGCAGATTCTTTTAAGAGCCCTCAAGGAGGAGGGTGTAGACACAATTTTCGGATACCCTGGAGGGGCGGTAATTGATATCTTCGATGCAATTGTCCGCCATTTTTCAGAGGATTTCAAATTCATATTGACCAGACATGAACAGGCCGCAGTTCACGCCGCAGATGGATATGCGCGTGCTACTGGGAAACCCGGTATTTGCTTGGTAACTTCAGGGCCTGGGGGGACTAACACAGTGACAGGCTTGGCAACGGCCTACATGGACTCTATTCCAGTCATTGTTTTCACAGGTCAAGTGCCAACGCCGCTGATCGGCAATGACGCCTTCCAGGAAGCTGACATAGTAGGAATTACAAGACCTTGCACAAAACACAACTATCTGGTTCAAAAGATCGATGACATAGCTCATACCATAAAGGAGGCCTTTGTCATTGCATGCACAGGACGTCCGGGTCCAGTATTGATTGATTTGCCTAAGGACATAATTCAGGCCAAGGCCAAGTTTGATTACCCCAAGCAAATAGAGATTCAGACTTATAAGCCTACTCTTAAGGCCCATCCTCCTTCGATTGCTCGGGCTGCGGAACTGATTCGTGAAGCAAAGCGTCCGGTTATTTACGCAGGTGGAGGCGTGCTTACGTCGGGTTGCCACGAAGAATTGCTGACTTTTGTCAAGATGACAGGCTTTCCGGTGACCATGACATTGATGGGGCTGGGTTGTTTCCCAGGAACCCATCCCTTGTCGCTTGGCATGCTCGGAATGCATGGCACTTACAGGGCAAACATGGCAGTGAATCATGCAGACCTACTTTTAGCCATAGGCGCAAGATTTGATGATCGTGTCACAGGAAAAGTCGAGGAATTTGCTAAGAATGCCAAGATAATTCACATAGATATAGATCCGACTAGCATCCAGAAAAATATTAAGGTCGATGTTCCAATAGTTTGTGACGCCAAAGATGCTTTGGAAAAACTAATTGAGGCGCTTCGACAAGAAGGACAATCTGAAGAATGTGGTGAGTGTCTCAAGAGCTGGCATGCTCAGCTAACTGCTTGGCGAAATGAGCAACGGCTGAGGTTTGATAGAACAACCGACATAATCAAGCCTCAATATGTTATAGAAAAGCTCTATGAACTCACCAACGGTAAAGCGATAATATCAACAGAAGTTGGTCAGAATCAAATGTGGGCAGCGCAATACTATCTTTTTGACAGCCCTAGAACATTTCTGACCTCTGGTGGTCTCGGGACTATGGGATATGGATTTCCAGCCGCCATTGGAGCTCAGATCGCTTTTCCAGACAAGATAGTGATTGATATTGCTGGCGATGGCTCCATTCAGATGAATATTCAAGAACTTGCAACTGTAAAACAATATAATTTGCCGGTAAAGATTGCTATTCTGAACAATGGTTATTTGGGTATGGTAAGACAGTGGCAAGAACGTTTTTACGACAATGTCTATGCGCATACCGACATCCTGGTAGCCCCGGATTTTGTCAAACTGGCTGAAGCCTACGGGGCGTTGGGATTGAGGGCCACCAAGACTAACGAAGTTGAGCCATTGATATTGAAGGCCCTAGAAACTCCGGGTCCAGTGATAATGGACTTCGTGGTTGATAGGGAGGAGGGAGTTTACCCAATGGTCCCAGCTGGCGCTTCGTTAAGAGAAATGATTCTGGTTTAAAATGGAAAGCAGACACGTTATTTCAGTGCTAGTGGAGAATAAACCGGGCGTTCTGGCTCGTGTGTCAGGCATGTTCTCGGGAAGGGCATTCAATATTCACTCCTTGAGTGTTGCGCCTACAATGTCTCCTGACGTTTCTCGAATGACTGTGGTGACCTATGGCAGTGAAGCCATAATTGAGCAGATAATAAAACAGCTCAGAAAGCTCATAAATGTAATCAAGGTTCAAGACTTAACTCAGGGAGATTATGTGGATCGTGAGATGGCTTTAGTACGCGTCAAGGCCACTTCATCCAAAAGAGCGGACGTGCTAAGAATAGTAGATATCTTCCGAGGTAAGATAGTAGATATTGCTTCAGATTCGATGATTGTTGAAATAACCGGGGGAGCAGGCAAGATCGAAGCAATGATTGAACTTTTGACTCCATTAGGAATTTTAGAACTGATTAGAACTGGAACGGTCGCTCTTCCAAGGGGTCGGAAATCGACTCGTTATTCGGAGCCGTCTGAATGAAATCACCGGACGGCCACCACGAATTTATAGCCAGAGAATCACTCATTTTTCTAATACCCTTAATGCTAATGGCAGTTATTTTCTGGTTCTATGACTTAAACACATTGTCAACATTTTTCCTTTTTTCAGCTCTGCTAGTCGGGTTTTTTTTTCGCAATCCTGAAAGAAATAGTCCTAAAGACCCGGATTACATCATTTCAAGCGCCGACGGCAGGGTGATGTCGGTAGATCCGCAAATAGCCATGAGTCCACTGGGAAACGGGCCGTATACGCGCGTCAGTGTTTTCATGTCCGTATTCAATGTGCACATCAATAGGTGGCCCGCATCGGGAAAAATCTTGCGGATCAAACATTTTGCAGGTTCATTTTTGGATGCCCGAGACGCTGATTCATCAACTCTCAACGAAAGAAACGCCGTTCTAGTCCAGACTTCTTGGGGAGCTGTCGAAGTAGTTCAAATTGCAGGGAAAATAGCCCGCAGAATAGCCTGTTGGGCCAGAGAATCAGATGATGTTGTTCAGGGCGCAAGAATGGGACTTATTCGTTTTGGTTCAAGGGTTGATCTTTACTTCCCGCCTACATCGACCGTATTGGTGAATACCGGTGACAAGGTCAGGGCTGGAATTTCGGTGATTGCCAAAGTTAATACGATTAAGCCTGAATAATCCCAAACACAACTTTCCTCGAATGGTTTGTAAATCCCGCCGAAAAAGATTAGAATATCTATAAATAGTTTGAGCGAATATAATCTAAAAGTTGGCTCAATCAAAAATCGACACGAGGGGTATAAAATGGGATCTACTTCAAGAAAAAGACGCGTGTTCCTGCGGCCCGCTCAACGCCCCCTGGATGTCGAAGACACATTTGAAAGGGCTCAGCGCAAGAAAAATAGAATCATAAAAATGAAAAAGGGAATTTTCATTCTCCCGTCATTGCTAACTCTCACAAGTATATTTTTTAGTTTCTATTCCATAATTCTGGCCATTAAGGGACAATTTTTGTTAGCTGCAGCACTTATTTTGGTCGCCGGATTTTTTGATGGAATTGATGGTAAAGTTGCTCGTCTAACGAAGACATCTACAAAATTTGGTGTGGAATTAGACTCATTAGCTGATGTGATATCTTTCGGGGTAGCGCCAGCTCTTTTAATGTATTCATGGGTATTAGAGCCTTTTGGAAGGCTCGGGTGGGTGTCAGCTTTCATCTTTGTAACCTGCGGAGCTTTGAGGCTTGCACGTTTTAACGTTCAATCGGTTAATCCTGATCTCAAGAAATTCAACGGTCTGCCTATACCTGCTGCTGCCGCCATGCTTGCCACTACAGTCATTTTTATGGAATATGTTGAACTTAATCCTGCCGACTATAAAATTGCCTTGCTAATAACAATGCTTCTACTCGCCTTTTTTATGGTTAGCACAATTAAATTTCATGCTTTCAAAGACCTGACTCTCGTGAGAGAAAAACCCTTTAGTTCAACATTAATATTCGTGGTGTTGTTGGCTCTGATCGCTTTGATGCCCTATCAAATACCATTTTTCCTTTGCTCTGCTTACGTAATATCAGGACCAATATTTACCGTGATCAGCAAGTTTAGAAAGAAAAAGGTCTCCTCCTCGCCAGCCATGTCAACTCCATCCGTAGTCGAGCGTATCGAAACCAACGGACGAGACATGGAAAAGGGATAGTGATTTAACCTCGGAGGAATGCCTGGCTCTTGGAAATAAAGTCATTGAAACAAATATGTTTTTTGTCAGTATATTGTAGCGAATTCAAGGGAGACTATTGACAGACCATTAGATCTATTCAACTGAATTCATTTGCAAAGTGTTGACAAAAACCTTCTAAATTTTATAGCGTCGAATTCAAGACCCTGCAGGTTCACTATCAATAGGGAATCCTGTTAGAATCAGGAACGGGCCCGCCGCTGTGCCTGGGGACGAACGCTGCAAAAGGCCACTGGATCATTCATGGTTCCGGGAAGGCGCAGTCAGTAGATAGATCCAGAAGTCAGAAGACCTGCCCGCAGGGAAAATCTTCCAGCCGTCGTGGAAAAGTGGCAGGAATTTGGCCGTGGATAAAAAAGGGCAATCCCCGGACTAATTGATAGTCCGGGTTTTTTATTTCCGGGATTCCATTACGAAATAGATGTCATTCTAAAGGAAAGAGCTTAGAACTTTGCATCAACCGAGCAGATTGGATCTGATTGAACTTCAACATGAGAAAGCCAGAAAGCGCTTTGTTCTGCTCACTATAAGTTTGACTTTAATATCAATTGTGTCTGTCGCTCTAGCTAGCTCAATCGGTAGAGTTCCGGTAAATTTAAGTGACACATTAAGAAGCATTTTCTCAGCAGTAGGAATATGCTCGGGAGATCATGTTGACGAAACTACCAGGACCGTGATTTTCGATCTCAGATTGAGCCGGGTTGTTTTGTCTGCCTGTGTGGGAATGGCTCTTTCAGTTTCTGGAGCTGCTTTTCAGGGAATACTTCGTAATCCCCTGGCTGATCCTTTTACGATAGGGGTTTCAACAGGCGCTGCGTTTGGGGCTTCTCTAGCAATTTTTTTTGGAGCAGCGAGTCTGACTTTTGCTGGATTTGGATTTATACCCGTCCTATCGTCCCTAGGAGCTTTGGCAGCCCTTTTCACCGTCCTGTTTCTTTCTCGTGTGGATGGAAGAGTGAGAAGGGACACAATGGTCTTGGCAGGAATCGTAGTCGCCACATTTTTGGGGGCTCTCATATCTCTGGTTAAATCGCTGGATGAGGAATCAGTTTCGTCTATAGTTTTTTGGGTGATGGGCAGTTTTCAGGGCAGAGGTTGGAGTCATTTAGGTTTTGCATTGCCTTATCTGATCATAGGCCTCGTCCTGGTCGTAATCCATTCTAGAGACTTGGACCTCATGACCCTTGGAGACTCACAGGCGCAGCAGCTGGGGGTTGACGTATCAAAAACGAGAAGACGGGTTTTAATAGGAGCGAGTCTTCTGACAGCAGGATCTGTAAGTGTCTCAGGGGTAATCGGATTCGTAGGGCTAGTAGCTCCTCATCTGGTCCGCCTGACAGTCGGCCCCGATCATGGACGCCTGTTCATTCTTTCCGGGCTTATAGGAATGATAGCCTTGATTTGGTCCGATGTAGGGGCGCGAACCTTACTTCCAGAGGGAGAAGAATTGCCGGTGGGAGTAATAACAGCTCTATTGGGCGGCCCTTTTTTCTGCCTACTACTCAAGAAGAGGCGAGTGGAGAGCGGAATTGATTGAGATCATGGATCTTTACGCAGGTTATAGCGGTTCCGAAATACTCAAGGGAATATCGCTAAAAGTAAACTCGGGAGAGATGGTTGGCATTCTGGGGCCCAATGGCAGTGGTAAAACGACTCTGATCAATACCATGAGCGGAGTCTTGAAGCCGAAATCCGGAAAAATATGGATTAACGGGACGGTTATTGATGAGCTAGAAATTCACGAATTGTCGAAGCAAATCGCAGTGGCTCCTCAGAAAACGGAGATCTCTTTTCCTTTCAAGTGCTTTTCTATAACCTTGATGGGTAGAAGTCCTCATGTTGGCAAGTGGGGGTTTTATTCGGAAAATGACAAACGTATAGCCCTGGAGGCCATGAACAGCACCAACACCTTGAAATTAAGTGAGCGACCGATAACAAATGTTTCGGGAGGCGAAGCTCAAATGGTCACGGTAGCCAGAGTGCTTGCTCAACAGACGGGAATTCTCCTTTTAGATGAGGTTACATCTAACCTGGATGTTTCTCATAAAATGGCTGTTTTCGACTTGTTGACACGAATGAATCTTCAAGGCGCGACAATAATTTCCGTCATGCATGACCTCAATTTAGCCGCTCTTTATTGCAACAGGCTCGTATTCCTGAAAAATGGTAAAATCCTTTTAGACGGTCCTACCAATGAAGTTTTTCAGCAAAACAATTTGCGAGAGATATATGAAACTGAAGTCCAAATATCATTTCATCCTGTTACAAAATCGCCCCAGGCCCATTTTGTCCCCGGTTTTTTTAGTCGTAGTCGTCTTAATAATCCTAATTGTGAACCCAAAGCCAGTGGAAGCTCTTTCGATAATCGACGACACAAACCAACTGATAAAGTTACAAAGACCAGCCCAAAGAATAATAGCCTTGTACGGGGGATACAATGAAATAGTGGCGGCTTTAGGAATTGAGGGGCGCTTGATTGCAAGAACGAAGGCGGATCGAATACCTGAATCCATTATTAACAAGCCCGTGCTTGGCACTCACATGAGACCGAACATTGAGCTAACCATGTCGTTAAAACCTGATCTAATTCTCCAAAATGCGGGCAGACGTGAAGCGATGATTCCGGTTGACCAACTCAAGAAACTGGGATTTCAGGTAGCTGTTTTTAGTCCGGAAACATTTGACGAATTGTTTTCAGTTATAGAGAGAATTGGAATACTTACAGGGACCAGTGATAGGGCAAAGCTACTTGTGCAAACCATGGGACTCAGATTAAAAAACGTCCAAGACAAAGTCTCAAAGATTTCCCAAAAACCAGAAGTATTTTTCGAAGCTAGGTATCCAAATCTTCTCGCAGCAGGGCAATCCTCTATCGTAAACGACATCATAAGATATGCTGGCGGAAACAACTGTGTAAGTGTCCAGAAGAAATTCGTGCGAGTTAATGAAGAATCTCTTCTTTCATGGGATCCTGACTTCTATTTAATTCAAATCGGACCGATGAACAGGAATCCTGTAAAATTAAAGGACAGGGCACATTATAAAAAACTCCGAGTGGTTTCAGAGAAAAAATATTTGGAAGTAGATGAACAAATCTTTTCCAGACCTGGACCACGATCTATCGAAGCAGTGGAAAAGCTGTCACAGTTCATTTTTCCTCATTTGTGGGGGATGAACTAATTCGTAGAGAGATTGTTGGGATAGAATTCTTATCTTTTCTACAGGGGATGAAACAGTTGACTGAAAAGTTTTCAGATAATGTTCTTGGCGATCAGACACTAGATGTTCGTTCAAGGAAGACCAGAGAATTTGGCATTTTGTATGGAGTAGGGGTAGGTCCTGGGGATCCGGATTTACTAACCATAAAAGCCCTAGAAGTTCTAAAGAATGTCCCCTTTATATTCGCCGCTTCCTCAAGCAAGAACGATTACAGCATAGCTGGAAACATAGTGAAAAAACATTTGGGTTCCAAGGATGTTGAGAAATTACCGTTCCCAATGTGCGACGACAAGTCCGTGCTGGAAGAAGCCTGGAAAAAGAATGGTGATCGAGTTCTCGAAGTATTAAGTCGCGGTTTGGATTGCGCTTTTATAACCCTTGGCGATCCTCTGACCTATTCTACATTCTCATATTTGATGAAAACCATAAGAAAAGTGGCGCCAGGAATCAGAGTAAGAAGTGTGCCAGGAATCACGTCATTTCAGGCTGCAGCGGCTGCGGCAAGCCTGCCCTTGTCTGAGGGGGAAGAGTCTCTTGTTATAGTTTCTGGAGCTCGGGGTGGTCTAAAACTAAAAGAGTCAATCAAAACATCAGATAACATAGTGATGTTAAAAACTTACAAACAGTTCAAGGACATTTACCAGACTCTCGAAGAATTAGACTTATTGAACAAGGCAACGTTTGTCTGTAATCTCGGGACTGACGAACAAAAAATAGTTAACAATTTGACAAAATTGAAAAACGCCAATACTCCTTACTTGTCTCTAATAATAATCAAAAAAAACTTACAAGATACTTAATGACCTGAGAAAAGTCGTATCCAGACCTGGTTGATTGAAATTTGAGAGAATTAATTGTAAATGTTTTCAAACTAGTTGCTCGCTGGTCATCATTTTGATGATTCGGCGCTATCAAAATTGCCAAGAGCCAGACTAAAAATAATATACCAAAAATATTTTCCGGATCAGTTTCCAAAAAAGGCTGGCTAGGCGGAGGAAGAAATGGAAAAAGTATTATTTTTTGATACAACCCTTAGAGACGGCGAACAATCACCTGGCGCAACCATGAACCAGCATGAAAAACTCCAGCTGGCTCGCCAGTTAGAGCGACTAGGGGTAGATATAATTGAAGCAGGGTTTCCGGCAAGTTCAGAGGGTGACAAAGAGGCTGTTCGAAAAATAGCCTCAGAAATAAAAAACTCAAGAGTTGTGGGGCTTTCAAGGTCTGTCGCTGAGGATATCGAGACAGCCTGGCAAGCAGTTTCGGTTGCAGCTAAGCCAGGCATTCATACTTTCATAGCTACTAGCGATATTCATCTGAAACACAAACTGAGGCTTTCAAGGGATGAGGTTGTAGACAGAGCAGGACAAGCCGTTAGATTGGCCCGATCCCTGTCAGAATGGGTTGAATTTTCATGCGAGGACGCCACTCGAAGTGACCCAGAGTTTCTGGTCAAAGTAATAGAGACAGCGATTAGTGAAGGGGCCTCCACCATAAACATTCCCGATACAGTCGGATATTCATATCCACAGGAGATAAGTGAGCTCATAACGACTCTCAAGAAAAGAGTCGCAGGAATCGACGACGTAATTTTATCCGTCCATTGTCACGACGATTTGGGATTGGCCGTGGCAAACTCGTTAGCTGGTATTCTGGCAGGCGCAAGGCAGGTCGAATGTACTATAAACGGGATCGGTGAAAGGGCTGGAAACGCTTCGTTGGAAGAGCTGGCACTAATTCTCAAAACCAGACGACAGACTTTCAACTTGCAGACCAATATCAAAACCGAGGAAATTTTTCATACCAGTCGATTGGTCACTGCAATTACGGGAATACCGGTGCAGCCAAACAAGGCCATCGTAGGAGCTAACGCTTTTGCCCACGAATCTGGCATTCATCAAGATGGCGTCATCAAAGAAAGAACTACTTACGAAATTATAGACCCCGAAACGGTTGGAATATCTAAATCATCACTGGTATTGGGCAAGCATTCCGGCAGACACGCCTTCAGAGAAAGGCTTCAGGCGCTTGGTTATTATCTGACAGAAGAAGAAGTGAATCTTTCTTTCAAGAGATTCAAAGATCTCGCAGACAGAAAGAAAACCATCTTTGACGAAGATCTTGAAGCAATAGTAGCTGAGGAAGTCCTAAGAACAGCGGAGACCTATAAACTACTTTCTGTAAACGTAATGTCTGGGTCCGACGTCGTGCCAACGGCAACCGTAAGAATGATGGTCGATGGTGAAGAATGCCATGGGGCTGAACTGGGGAATGGTCCTGTTGACGCAACCTTCAATACGATTCTGAAATTGACTGGAAGACGACCAAGTCTACTCAGATTTTCCATCAGTGCCATCACTGGTGGAACTGATGCCTTGGGGGAGGCTTCTATTCGACTCGAAGAGGACGGAAACATTGCCATGGGGAAAGGCGCGCATGAAGATATTCTCGTCGCCTCAGCCAAAGCAATGGTTAATGCCTTAAACAGACTGGATTATATGTCAAAGCGAAGCCCACAAGGAGTTAGATTATAGTTTTTTCTAAGAGAATTCAATTTGCTGACGCTCAGCTGCATCAACTGAGCGTTAGCAAATTCTAAAATGGTAAATTACCGGCATTCGGCTAAATGATCATCCACTGTAAGATGCTCCGTATTAAACAATTATCAGTAACATTCGGATAGTAAGCCCATCCAAGTATTGCTCAATTTCAAAGACAAACCTACGTATTGTTTCCCGATACAGGTGAAAAGCAGGGGTAAGTTGACGCGCTATTTTTAATAAATCGTGCTATCTATGTTAAATGTCAAAAAAAATATTGCGATTGCTGTTTCCTTGTTCCATAATATGTGAGCTTACCCATCGTATTACCCGATTCTCGGGAAAAGCATGTTCCTAGGCAGAATTTGCCGTAATAAACAAAATTCTCGACTGATTGGAGAGGAGTGAGGTTATGGCATCAGAACACTTTGAAGAAAAAGAAAGATTTGATGGCAAAAAAGTCAAAATCCTGGTTACTGATTACGTTCAAGGCAAAGAAGAGGACCGTTATCAGTGGCGATCAAACATTACTGCCATTAACGTGGCGGAAGGAGATGTAGCGATCAACAAATATCTTACTACTGCTGAGAGATACTTTTATTCCAAGGACTGGTTCGGCAGCGAAAAACGCAAAAACCCCGCCTAAGATTTCGACTACACCAAGTAGTGTTTTAGTAGAAAGAGCATAATCAAATTTAAGAAGGTGGCAAATGGCTGAACTGCCGAAGGTAAAGTATTCGGGCAAGATACGCGAGGTAACG
>CALGLN010000040.1 GCA_937930835.1 uncultured Desulfomonile sp. | reverse complement strand
TTGTTAAACCAGAAAACCTGTTCCATTCGGAAGGAACTTTAGAGAAACGTTATAACAAGGATACATGAGATTCTGGAAGTCCCTTGATAGCGTCTAGTAAACATCACCAGTTTAATGAAGGCTTTTCTATTTTCCCCTGCCCGGCATCTAGACTATGGGCCGGAGGTTTTTCCGCAGGATAGGCGCTGCTCTGGCCACTGCTTCCAGCCATTCAAAATTGAAGCCCTCTGAATCAGTCATGTTCCTTGGACAAGACATGTGCATCTAAAATCACGAATCTGTCAATAAGCCGCTCCTATTTTTCCAATCAGTTACGAGAAAACCTGCATAATACGTGAAAATTGGAGGACACAAGATTTTTTCTCAAACTGATCAGACGCTAATGATCAACCCCATAGATGCTTGACGACCCTTTTCACGAGATGCAGAATTTCCCTAGCGGTCGTAGAAGGCTCATGACAAGATCCTCACCAACAGGAAGCCTCAATTAAAGGTAACACGGAAGTACCTGGACCTCTCTCAGATGATTCTCTTTATACGACTCAGCTTCTCCGGCTCAAGGACCAACCCTGAGCGGAGACGTTTTTTGGAATACAGAAAAATTTTCCTTGACAATTATCTGAATATGATTCATCTTCAGAATATAGTTCAGGTTCAGCAATCTACTCACTGCACGGAGAAAACAATGACCTATTCACTGCTTCGCATGCACGACAAAACACATGAAAAACTGTCACGCCGAGAGCGGCTAAACATCCATCAGCGTGATGAGATACTCGAGACAGCGCTGAGGCTTTTCTCAGAGAGGAGTTATCTGAATGTCTCCATGCAGGACATAGCTGGGGAAGCAGAATTCGGGATGGGAACTTTATACAAATTTTTCAATAGTAAAGAGGACTTGTACAAAGCTCTTATTGTGCAGATGGCACAGAACTGGCACCACAAGGTTTTGGAAGCCGTCGAACAGGAACAGGATCCAGTGAAAGCGATAGAAAAATGTATCAGCATCCATCGGGAACTGTTTTTTCAGAACCAGCCATTCGTGCGCCTGTTCTACAACTCTGCCCACATTCACGTGGGGCCGGTTTCCGAACTCACCCTTCACGATTATCGCGATGAATACCTCAAGAAATTGGCCGCTATCTTTGAGAGGGGGATTGAAGTGAAGATCTTTCGCGGCGGGGATCCTTATCACATGGCTCTAGCGCTCTATGGGCTCATCCTCACTTTCCTCTTCCAGATGAATGAAGACCCTGAAGGATTCCGAAAGGGAGAGGAATTATCAAGTGTCAGCGACCTTTTTCTCCACGGAGTTATAAGAACTGGTGAATAAATCAAGATGGATACGAACCCTTCAGAGAGGATGGGATGTCCTTCAGACTTATAAAGTAAGGGCCCAATGAGGAATATGGACACGGTTTTGCGTTAGGCGCCACGGAATTGATCATGACCATACAGAACCTAATAGATGAACTGATTGACGCGGGTCGGCTAGTCCTGGACTCCGATTTTGATCCAGACGCCTTTAAGCATTGGAGATTCAAAGCATTTGAGTGTCTCTCTGCGATGTTGGGTCCGAACCACATCCACACAAAGTACTTTGAAGATTGCGTAGCACAGAGAGGTAGGACAACCCCCATTTCATCAAAACCCGAGCTCTTTGAAGCTAAGGAAACTGTGACAGGAAATAGCGCGTACCCATCTGAGGGAGGTGATCGCCACATAGTAAGCCGGCACGTCATTAAAGAAAGGCCAGATACACTCAAGATTACGAAATTTAAAGGAGAACAAGTCATGTCAAAGGTTGGAGAGATCAGGGAATCAATCGATAAGAAGCTGGATCACTGGGAAGCAACTGTAACAGCATTAGAGGAGCAACTGGAGCAGACCGAACAACATGCCCAGGCTGTGTTTGAACTGCGTAGGAAAAAATTGGACGAAGCTCTTGACAAATTCAAGTCAGAAGTGGCCAGAGCGAAAGGAATCACTGAAGAGAAAAAAAAGGACATTGAGGCACATTTTGAAGATCTTCAAGTCCAGCTGGCCCTAGGCAAGGCTGAGGCCAGAGATGCGGTCGAGGCCCAAATGAAGAAAATCCGTCACTCAATTGCTACTTTGGAGGCTACGGTGGATAGACATCTGGACGCTGTTGGAAACGTCCTTGGTGATTCTTTTGATAGCTCAGCAGACAAATTTGTTGCGGCAGCCATTGAATACGAAGCAGCAATGAAAGGGCTCGAAGCCCGCTTGCTTGTTAAAAAGGTTGAGGCATCGGCTGATTTTGAGAACAAAAAGGAGGATTTCTTGACGCAAATCAGCAACTTCAAAGCTCAGCTCCACACAAAAAGGCAAATGGCTAAAGAAAAAGCAGCAACTTTTGAGAAAGATCTCTCGAACGGCATGTCTCAAATCGAGCAGGCCTTTAAAAAGCTGCTTGGTTGAAATGAAACCCCAGGAGTCGGTTACCGCATCGACTGGGCCTTCTCTCCCGGTGCGGAAGGTCTCTTGGAAAAAAATCAGTCTGTTTGGCCTTAAACAAGAGACCTAATACTTGAACTGTAAAGAAAAAACGAAAAGGAAAGGAATGACCAGTGGGAATAGAGTCTGTTGCTGTCATAGGAGTTTTAGTGTGCTCGAGCGTCATCCTGATGATCCTCTTCGGCCCTTCTCTATACAGCAGCTACGAGAATTGGAAAGTCAAGAAGGGCATCAGGTAGTTTAAAAAGCTAGGCGGAGCATTGGGGTAAAAGTAAGAGAACCATACTCTGCCTTCTTTCAACTCCGCAACACGTTAACCAGTGATAATGGACCGCTGCAAACCCAAATCGGTTGTAGGTTCTGAGGCTAGATTTCTAGCGCTTTCGAGGTAGCACATGAACATGCCAAGGTTCGTTTTCAAATATCTGATCACAATAGGGTTTCTTGCAGCATTGTGTATAGCTGTCGGGTGTTCCAAGAGAGAGCCCTTTGAGAAACCACCGATTCCAATCAAAATTCACACGGTGACTGCCGGTATGCCAGCGGCAAGTTTGAAGTACTCCGCCACACTATTTCCGAGGGAACAGGTCGATCTTGCTTTCAAAGTAGGGGGCTACGTGGAAGACATCCTCAAACTTCCTGGACCGGATGGAATTCCTCGGGACGTCCAGAAGGGCGATAAAGTTGACAAAAATGCCGTTCTAGCCCGCATTAGGGACACCGACTATCAAGCGAAGCTCGATCTTGCTAATTCCTCCCTAGAGGAGGCAGAAGCGTCATTGGAGAAAGCCAGTCGAGAATACGATCGGTACGAAGGACTTTTTAGGGCGGACGCTCTATCAAAAAACGAATTCGATAAGCACAAAGAAAGACTTGACATTGCACGGGCGCGTGTAACCGGAGCCAAGTCTCAGGTGAAACAAGCAAAGATAGACTTGCATGACACTGTTCTTAGATCTCCCCTCGACGCTTTGATAGTGAGCCGTCTTGTGGAGCGCGGGACACTTGTGGCTCAGGGAACCAAAGCGTTTGTTTTACAGGATATCACCTCGGTGAAGGCGGTGTTCGGGGCTCCCGATTATCTTCTCAAGAATGTTAAGCCCGGAGATAGCCTTGGTATAACAGTAGAAGCGCTCCGGAATAGGGAATTCAATGGAATCATCACAGCGGTTTCCCCTTCCGCAGACCAGAGAAGCAGGGTCTACGATGTTGAAGTCACTGTTCCTAATCCAGATCTCGAACTCAAAGACGGCATGATAGCTACCGTCAGCTTAGCAGGAACTGAACATGTTGGCGCCGGTCCCCTGGTACCGCTCCATGCGGTCGTTCGTCCACCCTCAGACCCGGAAGGATACATGGTTTTCGTGCTTGATAAACGAAATGACAATTACATTGCGCGAGGCCGTAAGGTCTCAATTGGCAGAGTTTTTGGAAACAACGTTGTCATCCTTCACGGTCTAGCAACAGGCGAACAAGTAGTCACAACCGGAGCCACGATCTTATCTGACGGACAGATTGTAAACATAATCCAGTAGTGAGTTTTTCATATGACCCCAAAGAAAGACGAAGATCTGATAGCTAATACTCACAACGTGTCAAGGTTCTTTGTTGAGAACAGACAGATTTCCTGGGTGCTTCTTGTTGCCGTGATGGTCTGGGGAATTTATGGTTATTCCCGGATGCCTCAGCGGAAAGACCCTGAAATTCCAGTGCGGGTGGCAGTCGCCATGTGTTCGTGGCCGGGAGTAAAGGCGGAAAAAGTCGAAGAGCTGATCACTCGAAAGATCGATGCAAAAATAGCAGAAAACGAAAAGGTAGACCGTATAGAATCCACGTCTCGCACCGGTTTGTCTGTGGTCAAGATAAAATTGTTGGAAAGTGTAAAGTCCACCGGGGAAATATTTGACGACATCAACCTAAAGCTATCCGCAATAAAAGATCTCCCTGAAGGAGCTGGGCCAATTGTGTTCATCAAAGACTTCGGTGATACTGCCACGCTCATGCTTACCGTGGCCTCCCCGAAGGTTGGAAAGGTCGAAGTCGATTTACGCGCAACAGAATTGGAAACCGTAATCCGTGAACTCCGATCTCGAGCCCCAAAACCAGATAAAGGCGACCGAGTAAGCCTGGCCGTGGTCTTTCCAAACCTACCCGATAGCAGGTGGATTGAGCGGAAGATTGAACTGCTCCGCAAGCTTTGGACTAGAAAAAGGATTGCCAGCGACGTCCTAGTTTACAGCGATCCCGGATTGGCAGTGCTCGACATAACTACGACTCTGAATGATGACGAACTGGCCCGCCAGATGCGGACATTCGTCCATGAGGAATTGCACGCCTCGGAGTTCAGCCCCGACACATGGGAACCGGCGGTCATTGTTCGTAATCCCTTATTAGCCCGGGTTAAATTAGGCGAGTCTTCAGGCAGTAAATACAGTTTGCGAGATTTGGAAGCCTTCACGGACGAAATTGCGCGAACACTCAATGCGGTTCCGGTTGTTTCCAAGGTAACGAGATGGGGAATTCAACGAGAGGCTGTATTCCTGGAATACTCCCAGGATCGGCTTGCTTCGTATGGACTCCAGCCTTCGCGAATAAAGGACTTTCTGGGCGCGCGCAATGTTATTCCTGCTGGAGGAATTCTCGAATTTGAGGGTAAAAACCTTATCATCGACCCTTCAGGCGAATTCACGAGTGCGAGGGAACTGGGCGATACGATGATAAGCGCTACCAATTCCGGAGCCGGAACCTATCTCCGGGATTTGGTGGAAATGCATAGGGGATACGAAACCCCGGCGCGCAACGTGAATTACCTCATTCGTCGTGATAATCAGGGAAATTGGCAGCGACTGCGAGCAATTACCCTTGCTGTAAACATGCGCTCCGGAGAGCAGATCGCTAGATTTTCAGATGATGTAGACGCAGCCCTTGAAAGGATCAAGAAACGCTTACCGGAAGATCTTGTTATGGAACGGACTTCTGATCAACCTCTACAGGTTCAAGAAAATGTCAATCTGTTCATGAACAGTCTATATGAGGCCGTAATCCTGGTCGTCATTGTGGCGCTTATCGGATTCCGGGAATGGCGGTCGGCTCTTCTCATGGCAATATCAATACCGATTACCCTATCCATGACATTCGGTATGATGTATTTCCTGAACATAGATCTCCAGCAGATTTCCATCGCATCCCTTATAATTGCTCTGGGACTTCTGGTGGATTATCCCGTGGTAGCTAATGATGCGATCAGACGGGAACTCGACAACGGTCAGTCGCGTCACGTCGCTTCCTGGTTAGGCCCCACCAAGCTGGCCAAAGCAATTCTATATGCGACGATCACAAACATTGTAGCTTACTTGCCATACTTGCTGCTGACTGGAGACACAGGCTTTTTCCTGTACAGCCTTCCAATAGTAATTACATGCTCGTTGGTGGCATCCTACATTGTTTCCCTGACTTTCGTTCCTTTCGTTGGGTACTATTTGCTCCGACCCCACAATAAACATGTTCCTTCGGTTGAAGAGCTACGATCCAGTGGATTCTACGGAATGTACTATCGAGTGGGCAGTTTCCTTATTGACAACCGTTGGAAAGCTTTCTTGATTTCCTTGATACTTGTGATCGCAGGTTTCTGGGTTCAATCGCTCCTGCGACCACAATTTTTTCCGAAGGATCTTTCGTACCTGTCCTATGTCGATCTTTGGCTGCCGGAAGACGCATCAATAATAACCACTGATGAAGCTGCCAAGACAGCTGAAAATTTGCTTGTAAAAACTGCGGCAGACTTCGGAGCGAAGCACCCTGACAAGAACGGCAAACCGATGGAAGTGCTCAAGTGCCTTTCTACATTTGTTGGCGGTGGTGGTCCCCGGTTCTGGTTCTCGGTTGAGCCCGAATTGTCTCAAGCCAATTATGCCCAAATACTGATCGAAGTTCAAGACAAGCACTTGACTAATCTTGTTGTGGATGATTTCCAAAAATCCTTGATGGCTAGCCTGCCTGGAGTGCGGGTCGACATGCGCCAACTGGAAACCGGACCGCCTGTCGGTTTGCCCTTACAGATCAGGATTTCGGGCGAGGACATGAGTACCCTGCATGCTTCAGCGGAAAAACTCGAGGAGATTTTTCGCTCTTTGCCCAATGCTTACCGTGTGAAGAATAATTGGGGCGCTCAGATATTCCAAGCCAGGCTCAAGATTAACCCGGATAAGGCCAACCTCGCTGGTGTTACCAATTTGGATGTGGCGCGATCTTCGTCCGCTGCCATGAACGGCTTTGAGGTCACGACCCTCCGGGAGGGACGCTTGACAATTCCGGTACTGGCCCGTCTGCGGATGGAAGAACGCGCTAGCCTTGGTGACATCGAAAATTTGTATGTGTATGCTGCCGAGAGTAGCCAAAAAGTTCCCTTGGGTCAGATTTCGAGCATTGAATACGGAATGGAAACCGAGCGAATTGAGCGTCGCAATCAGTTCCGCACCATAACCGTATCCTGCTTTCCTACCCCCGGAATTCTATCTTCTGAGGTAACGAGTGCCTTAATCCCCAAACTGGATGAGTTTAGAAAATCTCTCCCTCCCGGGTACAGGGTTGAGATCGGCGGCGAATATGAGGAACAAGTCAAAGGATTCGACCAAATGAAAGTGATCATGATCATTTCTATAATTTCGATTTTTCTGGCGCTAGTGTTCCAATTTAGAAGCGCAATCAAGCCCTTTATCGTGTTTTCAGCTTTACCCTATGGCATGACCGGAGCTTTTGGGGCTCTGGCAGTTACCGGGTCACCATTCGGGTTCATGGCTTTTCTGGGGGTTATTAGTCTGGTTGGTGTTATTGTTAGTCACATTATCGTCTTATTCGATTTCATTGAGGAAAAGCTCGAAGAAGGTGAAGACCTGCGCACTGCGCTCCTTGATGCAGGCATCATGCGGCTTCGGCCGGTAGCAATAACTGTTGCCGCGACCGTGATAGCTCTCGTCCCGCTGGCGTTGCATGGCGGGCCCCTCTGGGAACCACTGTGTTACGCACAGATGGGAGGTCTAATGGTTGCGACGTTTGTCACCCTGTTGATAGTTCCTGTTCTGTACGCCATCGCAGCATTAGACTTGAAGATCTTGCGCTGAACGTGTTCATTGGCGGATTGCGCAGGCAGGAAAGCCTGGAGAAAGTGAAATCCAAAGGAACTCGGTGTGTCATATGGGCTCAAGCCCATAGGCAATCGAGACTTCTGCTGAAGAGCGCCCGAAACTCTCTCAGGGAAAAAATCCAGCAATAGCTACACCACACGCTGTGCGTGTGGCTCTCGATCATGTGGTGACGGATAGTTTATCGCACTGATGAATTAGCAGTGACAAGGCTTACCTTAGAGAACACACTTGTGAGGTGAGCTATCTGTTGGCTGAGTTTTCATGTAGTTTCTATAATATAAGGCCGGCCCTCACTTGGTAGACACGCTCAGGAATCTTCTTCGGTCTCCGATGTATCTCCAGGATGTCTGCATTGTCTAAATAGACTATCGCTTTGACTGTTCACGCCAAATGGAGACAACGGATGAACGCAATAATTTGTTTGGAAACGCGTTTAAGGCCAAATAAATAGCTTCATCTGAGGCTTTTATGTCCGTTCTCAAAATCAGTCGCCGATTTGTGTCGGCCAAAGCGATCTCGTCGGTTATGAGCTTGTCCGGAGTAAACCGCCTTCAATTCTGCCGCAACTCTGAAAAAAAGTTAGAATCAGCTACGTATGGAAAGAATACGGCGAGCCCCATTGAGCACTATCAA
>CALGLN010000039.1 GCA_937930835.1 uncultured Desulfomonile sp. | reverse complement strand
AAGGAAAAAAACATGGCCGAACAATCCACGACCTACAACATCATAAACCTGTTCGACTGGACTAACGGTATAATAGACCGCAGCTCCAACCCTCTGGCGGCTTTTGAAAAATCCCTGAGTTCGGCCAATGATATTGACGCCTCGGCCTTTGGTCTGAAAACACGTGACGGCTCATCATACTTCACCGGTTTTGAACAGGGCTCTGTTGTCCGTTTCCTCTCTCACGCCTATCTTCCCACATCCAGAACGGGCTATCTGATCGCCCAGGCGCAAGATTCATCACAATGCTCTACTGTTTGGGCCACGCGGATATATCATGACAACCTGGACCTGGATCCGGACTGGATCGCTGTATTCAACCTCGGCCCCGACGCCGGCGTGATTTCCGTGGCGCCTCTTAACGACCGTGTGGTTATAACCGAAGGAAAAGCCCATCCTCCTCTGGTTTTTTCGGGCTGCCTCGACCCTTCAGGCTCCGATTGGGCCGTTCCCAAGGCGGCCATGGTAACCTATAACAATGGCCAGGATTGGGATGACATCACCGACGCCGTGTGTGACACGGATCCTGAAACCCTGGGAATAATCGAGCCTTTTTCCGCTAACGGCTGGATAGCCGTATGCTGTGACACTCCGTATGTTCAGGCTTTCCACTTTGACCTGGAACAGGGCGGCCCTCAGTCCGGATCCATGATAGTGGAAGGCTACTCTCACACATGGCAAGACGACGGCCTGTGGGCGGACTCAACATCCGCGCTAGGCTCTTCAGGCTTTGTCAGACACTCCGGCGACCCATTCAAAAGCGCCTATCACAGTTTAAACAATGTCCCGGGATTCTGGTTCAGGTTCCGCTTCAGCTCACCGTTCACCGGCGCCTCCATACGGAGGATCCTCTTCCAGAGCCCATGTCAGGAACTATCCATCATCGGCGACGGTATGCCTCAAACTCCCCTCGGCTTCGTGTTCCATGACGTGTCCGAAAATTCGCTCAAGGATTTCTCGGTTGAAGTGAGCGACTACGCCTATCCCACATTCGCAAGGCTCAATGACGGCTCTCTGGACAATCCCACCGGAATGAATCCGTCCGACGCCATTTATATAGGTTACCTGAAACGCTTCAGCTCGGTGAATCTGACACTGCATAATGACTTCAGCAACGCAGCAGCGGCTACCATGAGCGGTCATTACTGGAATGGGACTTCCTGGGCTCCTCTGAACGAATTCTCGGATCAAACTTTAAGTCCCACCGGAGCGACGCTCTCCACATCCGGAACGATTTGCTGGAAAGTCCCCGACGATTGGAAACACAACCGTCCCGTAAATCAGCGCCAGCCCCACGGCTACTGGGTCAAGCTGACCGTTTCCGCCAATCTCACCCCCAAGACCTACATCACCGAGGCGGCTCTAACCCCTGTAATGGACAGGCTTAAAAAGAGCAAGCTAGCCATAACGGCTCGGGAAAGAATTATCCTCCTCGGCAGGTCGGACGCTCCGGATCAAATAGACATATCACGCCCGCTCGAAGAATACGGTTTCTTCGGGGAAGAATCCGCCTCTTTCAGGATAGGAGGGCAGGGCGAAATAACAGCCGCTGTGGAAGCGTTCAATCAGGGCTTTATCGCAAAATCCGACGACTGGTATCTGCTCAACGGCTACAGCCCGTCCACTTTCTCGGTCGAACGAGCTGAAGCCGCCGGTCAGGCCCCAATCAACAGCAGAGTTATCGTGCGAGCGCCTCACGCTGAATCGGACATGAAAAACCTCATGGGCCTGTATTATCTGAACAGGTCCGGCGCATGGTATTTCGCCGGCCTCAAGGTCTATCGAATCAGTGAAAATGTCTCATGGTGGGACGAATCCAACACTAAAAAGCTCAGGATCGACACGGACAACCTCAACCTTGCCGTTGGAGCTTACCTTCCCGAAAAGAACAGGATCATCTGGGCTGTCCCGATGAAAGGCCCGGACCTTCAGCCCCTGCAACGCAACAACCGCCTCATCATATATGACCTTAACAATAAGGCGTGGCATGGCCCTTACAGCCTGTCCATATCGGCAATGACGCTCATGCCAAGGGCTTCAGGATCATCACTTCTGCTCGGATCCGATTACTCCGGTCGCATCCTGCGCCTCTTCGACCCTATGGCTTCAACTGATGAAAACGAACCCATAATCGCCGGCGCTCAAACCCAGTGGCTTAATTTCGGAGCGCCTCACATCGTCAAACGCCTGCGCAGCCTGATTATGCATGGCAAGAGCCTCACAGGTCCGATAACGCTGAAAATCTATATAGATGGATCGACGCATCCAGCTGTCTCAATGGATCTGGATCGTCTTCAGTCAACAAATGAGGTTAACTTTCTTACCGAAAGGCGATCATTGGACATTCAGGGCCGTTTCTTCAAGTTCAGCTTCTATATGGCGCCGCCGGCTGTCGTTCATGGAGCGCAGATCGGATTTTCGCCTGTTCGTGAATGGAGCCACAATTGAAAAACGATGGACGCTATACCGCCTATCATGTCTATCAGGATCTGAGCTTTTCCGAGGCCAACCGAGCCTCGACCATCCCCTACAGGTCCCCATGCATGAAGTGCGCTCATTCGCAGCGTGGATATCTCTTTCAATTCGATTCAATGCCTCAACGCAATCACTTCGACGCTGCCAATACCACATGCTGTGATGAGCCGGTTTTGAATTTCGGAAACAAGCCTCAATACGCTTCCTCATCAAAACCCATGTCTCCGCGTGATTGTCGTAAGGACGTCAGGAGCGCGGGCTGTGAAATCCTGGAAGTCAGCGCTGAAGATTACGGCTCAATGTGCGCCTCTGACACGCCACGCCTGACCCGTGTGAAAATAAGATGCCCTGCGTTGTGCGTCGAATTTTCCAACATGACCTCTGGAGAAACGTATTCCGGCAAATACGGCAGATTTCGCTCTCTGGGCTATGAGCCCGGTGATGTTATGATCCTCGAATACCTTCCCGATCAACTCTTGCTAGATGACATATACGATCGTTGCTCCGGAACGGTCACGCTCATCGAAACATTCTGCGGGGGATACTCTATTGAATTCACACTAAACGCCGGCCTCAATTTCCCTAATGGTTGCGGTTGCGACTGCTGCGGTCAAAAAGGAATCTTTCCGCCGCCGGCGCTATCAATAGCCGCTCCAACATCAATAGCCGCCAATTGGGGCAATACTCTCGATCTTAGTGACCCCGTGATCGGGGATCAGGCGTGTAAAGGCGGCGAAATTACCGGAACATTCACCGGTGTCAACGGAGTAGGGCAGGTCTCCTGGGACAGCCAGACCGGCTATGTTTCGGATGGCGTCACGAGGTATGTATCACGAAAACCTTCCTCAATAGGGTCGGCGTCCAATAGCGCCTGCTGTGGAGGCCACATCCAGTGGGTAGCCACCGACGGCTGCGGCGCCGCAAAAACCGGAACTACGATAGTTCAACCGAAAATTTCCGGAGCCTATACATTCTCGCCTCCTGATAATTCAACGCTTTCTGATGGCGTCATTTACGATTTCTCCGTGAATGGCGCCTGCAGTTTTTCTGACACCGCCTCCCTGACGCTTACCCGGCAATGCCTGAACAATACTCAAGGTCCTCTCATCAGGGAAAACGGATTGTTGAAAAGCGGCTTCACCGGAGCGCTCACGCTGAATTCCAGTCCTGAATGTTCCGCCTGCTGCGGTTCCGGCTCTATAACGCTCAATTTCACTGATGGTTGCGGCGGCGCTTCACAGGCCTCCTATACCGTGCGGAAGTCTCTCAGTTACCAAGCGAGCGGGCTCGTAACAGGCAAGCGCTTCAGGTGCGGTCTGTATTATGTCCCTGAACCCACTCCGGCGTACGTCTACGATGTGCAAATCGCCACCGTATACTGCGATGGACATGTAAGCTCATATTCAGGCTCCAATTGGGGCTCATACTCAACCGTTTCCGAATGCGCCTCGAAGATCAACAGC
>CALGLN010000038.1 GCA_937930835.1 uncultured Desulfomonile sp. | reverse complement strand
TTTGAATTCGCTCTTATCAGCTGTGAATCGGGACCCGGCGACCATGGGATATTGGTCTGGAATTTGGGCGCCCGAACTATGGGGGTATTCAAAGCCCTCATGGACCTCAATCATATATTAACCTATTATGTCACAAAACTTTTTTCAATCAGTCACAGAATGTCGGATTTACGGAAGCTCGGACTAACCTGGCAATTCGGGTCCCCCAAACACATCGGGCATGCCCAAGAGGAGATCATCTCAGGACTTTTTTCATAGCCTAAAATTCCATCTTGGACGACTTGATCGCCGCAAGACGTGGTCATGAATTCAATCCTCTCTTCAGCGTGTCAATCAACATGTCCATGAAAGTGTCGGCTTCTTCCTGTGTAAAAAGGGAGCCTGAAGCTGTAAGGATAAAGTTGATTCTTCTCCTGAAGAAATAAACTATGAGTAGAAGTGGTGTATCTGTCATGGTCTTGTAACCGGTTCCATAAACTTCTGTTATCTGGGTCTCATTTACACATAACGGGTAAGAATCGATAGTAGGCTTGCCATTCTTCATTTCCGGCCACATTACGCCCAGAAGTGTAATGCCGATAGACCATTTATGTTTCTGGATTACATGGTGTGTCACCCTACGCCTTATCTTGAACGGAAGGAAACTGAGGAATGTGATCATCCTGCTCACATTCTCATAATTTCTCAGGTCCATCTGTTTTCTAAGTTGTCCGATTCTGCTTATGGCCAGCGAACGGAGTAATTTTTTGGAATCTTCTCTTTCTTGAGGTGTGGATTCAAAAAATATGGCGCTCACATTATTCGAATGTTCCAGGCTTTCGTACCTTCCTCTGATACTCATGGTAACGGATGTTGTCACCATACCGGTTTGAACGTTTTGAAGTGAATTCCACTTCTCGATTGCGAGATTGCTGGATGCGACCAGAATGTCTATGAAGACACCTCCGCTTTTTTGAGCCGTCATGGTTAGACGCGCAGTATCCTCTTCAGACAGCACTCTCTTTATCTGACGCTGATTCTTATCCCCCGGGATCCCGGAGCCAACCGGTAATTGAGGCTTTAAAAAAAGGGGCGCCAAGGCCAAACGAACGTTATGAACAAAATCCCGCAACTCGAACTTCTTCACTTTGGCAGCTCTTTTCCTTGAGGTGGAAACGCTGCCGGTGATAACTCCCTGTAAATCGTCTTTAACACCCGTAATCAATTCCTTGTATTTAAGGAAAAATTGTCTTCCGATCTCAGCGGCCGTGACTGCATCGACGACAGCATGGTGAATGAGCGCCACTACGATATGGTGATCCTTCGACACCCTCAATAAATGGGCTTCCCCAGGCCCTTCCTCGAAGAGATTCCAGTCCCTGTCGAGTCTGGGTGACAGGTGTTCTAAAATAGTCTCAAGAACCGGTCTTGATGGCTCATATCCCTTCAGATCTGAGACGGTGACTGGAAATTCGAGATCAGTGACCGGATGCCAGTGTAAGTGACGTCTGCCATTTCTGATGCTCTCACGCAGACAGCAACCCAATTCAGGATAGAGCTCAAGAGTCCCTAACACTGACTGGCGAAACACGCTTTCATCAAATGGCCCTTCTATTTCCATCGCTATGACAAAAACGTTTTTTGTGTTACCGAAGGTAGACAATGCAATCAACTCGGAATTAGGATCAAGGAACTTGTGTGTCTCTGTCATTTCAAGCCCTTTGCCATGCGGCAGATAGACTCTCCAGGATCATATCCTTTAGCAACCGTGTGAAACGCACAGTTTCTTCCGCCGTCAAGAGGCATGACGAGGCCATAATTTGCAAATTGAGCCTCTTTCTGAAGGTATATGCTCCGAGAATCAACGGACAATTATAACCTAGCTCGTAAGGGAAAGCATGAAATTCCATAAGATTCAATTTCCCAACTTCCTTGAGATATGAATCACCGGTTCTCCTACCATTCCTGAACTCCGGCCACATCAACCCAAACGGAGCTATCAATGTAGGTATAAGCCGCATCTGGCATACGTAATGCCCTATTTTCTGTCTAATTTTCAGGGGCAAGATCCGGATTGAATCAGCCAGGCTGTTGCTGGCCATGCAAACTCTCACATCGGAAAGGCTTTCCTGTTCCATCTGTCGCCGCGATGAAACAGTTTTGTAGAGGACATCAGGATCCCTGCGTTCCGAGGCGCCAAGCCTTATTTTTAGTGAAGACGAGTTACTGGCTGTATTGACTTCTCCGAACCGGCCTCGCATCTGTACGGTCACACATATTATTATATCGCCTGACATTTTCTGGTCGTAAGAGGCATTCCATTGATCTATTGACCTGGCCATCCCGGCGATAAGCCCATCAATAAACGGGCTACTTCGCTGTGAAACGTTCCTGGTAACGTGCTTGGTTTCTTCTGAAGTAAGTACTAATTTACTGTAATGAACCCCAGTCTTGTTAGATTCCCCTCTTCCCAAAGGAAGGCAAGGTTTGTTAACGTATGAATCTAGCATATTTTTCAAAAAATATAGGGTGTTATTAAGTCTTGTATTCTTCATTTCGACCATTCGGGTCTTCACACTGGAAACGAAATCGTAATCACGTGCCCATTCAGGTTCATTCCCTGTAACAATCCTGTGGTAATGCGCCATAAGATCACGATAAAATGACGCCAGGGTCCATCCGTCAGCAGCCGCATGGTGTACAAGGGCCAAAAGACTTCTTCTTCCATCTGGAAGGCTAACTACGTGAAACTCCGTCGGCACGGTTCTTAACAAGTCCCAGTCCTTGTTGACGCTTTGATCGAGACTATTTATCAATGAATGCTCAAACCCCAATGAGTTATCCAGGTTTGTCATTCTCGTTTGCCTGAATTCAGGCTTGAAATCTGGATCAAGGAACCAGTTCAGCCGTTTTTCCATACCCGTTCCGGATTCTTTCACAAAACTCATAAATTCGGGAAAACTGGGTAGCGTGTAGCTCAAAGCCAGATTCATGGCGTCAACATCGATGTCTCCTTCGAAATCAAAACCAAATATCATTATGTTTTTTGCTTCAGGATAATTCGAGAACACCATCAGTTCGGACAATCCATCCAGCACTTTGGGCCTTTTCCCGGACATCAGCGCCTCCACCACATTATCAACTCATCTATACCAATTCTCCCAGCGGCCAGCCTGCTACAAACTGTGAATTTAGTTATGAAGAACAATCCCGAACAGTCAAAAGATTTCGTTGGCATGTCGGTCATTTGTTTCAAAATGGAATTTCCTCAAAATCAAAGGACTGCAAACTTCCTGGAATCAGAACAAATTTCATATTGTTACTTCACGCAGGAAAAGTTCATGCCTGGATCTGACCTTCAACTGCCGCATGAGATTTATCAAACCTGGACTTGTCATACATTTTTTCCAGTTTTCCCGGACAAGTCGAGCGACCACATTCATTTGCTCTGATTGCGGATTGCTTTCCAAGACAATCACTTTTATTTAACAGCGTTCATGGGCATATAACAAGCAATTTAACATGAGCGCAAAGGCTTGCTGATTCTTGGAATCTGTTACCGGAACTTCCTGTAAGATCATTTTCATGTTCTTGTTGAGGAAGCAAAGCACCACAATTGTGGCGCTCCGTATAGTCTCCGACAAATTACCTATTTTACGTCCAGCAAACCGACGGTTGGCTGTCGATTCAATTACTTTCGAACATGGGCGGACTCAGCTGAATGGTGTAGCTCATGCAGAACCGGTGGTCCTGAAAAATAAAATGATGCCAAGATGACGCCATTTCAGCAAAAAAAGAAAAAAGGTCATGCCATCGCATGACCTAAGCTATTAATTTAATTGGTAGGCGGGAGAGGGTTTGAACCTCCGACCCCTGCCGTGTGAAGGCAGTGCTCTCCCACTGAGCTACCCGCCCAATCTTGACCAAATTTATCATTTCAGGTCCTACATTGTCAAATAAAGAAAGAATCGGCTGATGAACTTTGTCAGCATAATGAAAATTGACAAACTCGCTGACGGACCAAAAACAAACTTGCATTACTGTAGCTTTTTCATAGTATAATGGTGAAGAGACTATAGTCTGGTGAGTTGGTTCCTTTTTGGCTTGGTTTTTCACTGGGGACTATGACCGGCATAGTGTCTTTGGCTTACCATGTAATGATAGGATTCAAATTGAGTTCCCTTTTAGGGCGGCGTTAACGCAATGATAACTGTGAGATCCTTAACCTAACGGCGTACTCTGCCATTTAAGCTAGGGGGTTTTAAGTGGCTATCAGGAATATACAGACAGCGCACCTAGTTCATGATTTGAAGAACCCGATCAACATTATCGAGTCGGGCGCACGATCGTTAATCGACAAACCGGATCGATACGGTGTTCTCAATGCCAAGCAGGAAAAGGTAATTAAGAGGATGCTACGAAATGCCGTTCGTTTGCGGCATTTGACCAACAGCATGCTAGAAGTGGACATGGCGACGCTTGGGATTGTCAACCACTCTGAGTGTATTCCGTTGGAAATAGTTCGAGAATCATTGGTTGAGGTGTTTGATCTGGTTGATCCGTCAGTGTCTGATGCTCTTGAAGATGAATCCGATCTTGAAAAGTTCTCAGCCATTTTGAAATCACACGATGTTCATCTGGAAGCTAGCGCAGGGGAGCTGTCTACTCGAGTCGTTACTGATGAGACAAAGCTTAGTCTGATCATTACTAACCTTCTTTCCAACGCGTTCAAGTACAAGACAAAGAGCGTATTTTTAAGAGTAAGGGTGAATGACGAAGCGATAACCATATCGGTAAGGGATGATGGCCCAGGTATCCCTGACAGTTATCATCAGCAGATATTCGATCAATATTTTCAGTGCGAAAAGGTTGAAGGCTTCCCGGTCAGAGGCCACGGGCTAGGATTGGCCGGAGCGCAGGCTTTGGCTGATGCGCTCGGCGGAACACTATCTCTGTGTAAAGGCGCCAAAGGCGCAGAATTTGTCGTAACGGTCAAACACATCAAGCCCTAAAAGAGTATTTATCAGGACCTGGAACCGACTAACTCAAGGGCACAATATGTTCGTCAAGGACCTCAAATCAATTCCTCAGGCCTGCTTGCTGCGGGTATCTAATTTCTACTCCTCAATTTGGACAAAAGCCTAAGTATTTCAATATACAGCCAGACTAAAGTTACCAGTAGTCCGAAAGCGCTATACCATTCCATGAAGCGTGGAGCGCCTTTTTGAACGCCACTTTCAATAAAATCGAAATCCAGAACCAGATTAAATGCTGCGACACCAACTACAAACAGAGAGAACAAAATTCCGAGCCATCCGTTGTCATTAATTAATGGAGCGTTAATACCGAATAGACCGAGCACTAGAGAAACCAGATAATAGACGGCAATAGCCCCAGTAGCAGCTACAATCCCAATTTTCAGGTTTTCCGTAACCCTGATAACCTTAGAACTGTAAAGAAAAAGCATTACAATCATAACACCAAAGGTTAGCCCAACCGCCTGTATTGCAATTCCAGGGTATTGAGTTTCGAATATCGCTGAGATCCCTCCAAGGAAGATTCCCTCCAAGACCGCGTAGATTGGCGCCGTTACAGGAGACCACTCCATTTTGAACACGGTGACTATGGCTACAACGAAGCCTCCTATGGCGCCTATCATCGAATACATGTAGACTGACTGTACTCCTTGCTCAGGATTGGCGAAAAATCGTGTCCATGAAAACAGGGCTGCGGCAAAAACTATGAGGGTCAGCAAACCTGTTTTATTGATAGCGCCCTGAAGAGTCATGACTCCTGATGCGGCCTGGTTTCTCGACGCTTTTTCAAAAGTAGTTTCCCCGAGAGTTGGGTTGCCAGATCTCAACGCTGACGCATTCATGTTCTACCTCCTGATGATTATCTTATTCCTAAGAGGGTTGTAGCTCGCTGGATACTTCCCAGGTCGATTCAGGCGAAATTTTCATGTTTATTTTTTGAAATTTGAACCTTTTATTCTTCGAAAAGCATTCTATATAATAGATTATTCGCTTGAGACTTCAACAAATAGACGCCGAGGTACATCATGAACAGATATGAATATGAAATTACAACACATTCTTCTGAAAGTTTCAAGAAGGTAGTGTATTTCTGCACGGATCGGGGAGATTGTAGCGTGGATGAGGTTCCAGTAGAAGAGCCTGGAGCTCTGGTAAGCATCCTTAACGAACGGGGAGCCTCTGGATGGGAATTAATCCAGATAATGTTCGGCAAAAAGGGCGTAATGGCTTTCTGGAAGAGAAGAATAACAGACTAACATTTGCTTAGGAGTGAAAACCATGGAAACTTCAATCAAAATAAAAGGAATGTCGTGCCAGCATTGCGTGATGGGTGTAACCAAGGCAATCAATTCAGTAGAAGGAATCAAAGACGTGAAGGTGAATCTGGAAAAAGGTGAGGCGACATTCTCCCATGATGCGCCAATCGATGTCCAGGAAGTAACCCAAAAGATTGTGAAGGCAGGTTTTGAAGTTGGCTAAGGCAAGTCTTCAAATTAAAGGCATGAGTTGCGCCGCTTGTGTCCGAAGGGTTGAGAATGGATTGACATCGGTTGAGGGGATTGGCCAGGCGAGCGTTAACTTTGCGACTCAAAAGGCTACCCTGGATTATGACCCGGAAGCCGTGAGCATTGAAGATATTAAGAATAAGATCGACGAGTTAGGCTACGAGGTCATTTCTACGGAGTTAGAGGGTGATTCAAAACCTTCCGTTACTACCATTTCGGTGGGTGGGATGAGTTGCGCGGCATGCGTGAGACGTGTTGAAAACATCCTCAAAACGGTTGATGGTGTAAAAAGAGCGGATGTCAATCTAGCTTCATCTAAGGCTACCCTGATTTCAGATAGCACCAATCCACCCGATTTGAGCCAGATAAAAAAAGCCTTAGATGAGGCAGGATACAATTACCTGGGAATCGTGGATATAGACTCGCTGGACCCCGCTGAACAACTCCGGGAATCTGAGATCGTTGATTTAAAACGAAAGCTGATTGTCGGAATAGTTCTGAGCGTGGCAGTACACATAGTCTCCATGTATCCGATGCTCTATGAGGTCGGGCATCAAAACTTCTTCGTTCTGGCTTTGATCCAGATGATCTTGGCCACTCCAGTGGTTTTCTGGGTGGGAGATCGTTTTATTACAGGGGCTATCAAGGCTCTCAGACAGAAAACCTCTGACATGAATTCGTTAGTTGCGATAGGTTCGATGTCCGCCTACATCTATTCAGTCGTCGCAACGTTTAGCCCAGGTTTTTTCGCTGAAACACACGCTATGCCTCATTTGTATTTCGACGGGGCAGCCATGATTGTTACGCTAATTATTCTGGGGCGTTTCCTGGAAGCCCGAGCAAAAACAAGAACATCGCAGGCAATCAAGAAACTTGCAGGGTTAAGACCACGGACCGCAACTGTTATCACGGATGGTAGAAATGAGGAAGTCCCTGTTGAGCTGCTGAAAGTTGGGGACCTAATCCTTGTACGACCAGGGGAAAAAATCCCTACGGACGGACACATAATAGAAGGGCAAACTGCTATTGATGAGTCGATGCTAACCGGCGAAGCCATGCCCGTTAACAAAGCAATCAACGACGATGTTTACGGAGCCACTGTCAACAGGAGCGGTTCATTCACGTTCAGAGCTACACGAATTGGAGCGGATACTGCGCTTTCGCAGATCATCAAAATGGTTGAAGACGCTCAAGGCTCAAAAGCTCCAATACAAAGACTTGCTGACAAGATATCGTCCATTTTCGTTCCTGTAGTGATCTCAATTTCAGTTGTCACATTCGTGATCTGGTATTTTTTGGTTCCTGGAACAAGTTTTTCAATGGCGTTGCTTAATTTTGTTTCAGTATTGATCATAGCTTGTCCTTGCGCCATGGGATTGGCCACGCCTACGGCCGTGATGGTCGGAACAGGAGCTGGAGCCGAAAATGGAATTCTGATCAAGGGCGGAGAAATTCTGGAAAAAGCTTACGAGCTCGACACTATTTTGTTCGACAAGACAGGCACTCTCACCAAGGGAAGTCCTCGTGTCATTAATGTCATATCGGTCGAGGGGAATTCGCAGGAAGACGTCTTAAAAATAGCATCCTCCATCGAGTCGAGGTCCGAACATCCGTTGGCAAAGGCTATTCTCGATGAAGCCCTAACCAGATCTGTAGAGCCTTTTCCTGTAGACAGTTTTGAGGCCTTTTCCGGATTGGGCGCCAAAGTACGGACTGGAGACGTGGACATGGTTCTAGGCAACGCAGGTTTTGTTGAATCGTACGGAATCAACATACGCGACCTGGAGTCACAGTATCTTTCAGAAGCAGACCAGGGAAGAACCTGCGTATTTGTTGCCAGAAATGGCAAATTGTCAGGGCTTATCTCAATATCCGACACACCTCGAGACGAGGCTCCAGAAGCAGTAGCGGAGCTAAAGCGCATGGGGTTGAAGGTTGGAATGATAACGGGTGACAACAAGCAGACAGCCAAATCAACTGCCGCCCACATGGGGATTGATTACGTTTTATCTGAGGTGTTGCCGGCAGACAAAGCGAATGAAATCAAGAGACTCAAGCAAGAAGGAAGGGTGGTGGCAATGGTAGGAGACGGAATTAATGACGCCCCAGCCCTTAGCGCTGCAGACATAGGCATTGCAGTTGGAGCCGGAGCCGACATCGCAATGGAGGCTTCTGACATCACGTTAATGAAGAGTGATGTTCGGTTAGTCGCATCTGCGATAAAACTGTCTCAGCAAACCATGAGGGTTATAAAACAAAACCTTTTCTGGGCTTTTTTCTACAATGTGATCGGGATTCCTATCGCAGCTGGCATATTGTACCCGTCTTTTGGAATATTGCTCAACCCGGTCATCGCGGCTGCGGCCATGGCGCTGAGTTCAGTTTCGGTCGTTACCAATTCACTTCGACTTAGACTGGCTCTTGCCAGGACTTAGAGTGTAGAAGGGTTTTGTCATGAATCAATAGTATGAACTTAGATATTTTGATCGCAAACGATCAACTGTTTCGAGGTCTGGCTCAAATGGGTTTATTGGCGCTGCCGGAATGTCTTGAATCGTACGATCAGATTCGAACGGGGTAGCCTCCAGTTTCATGTTGTAAGCTTTTACCATCAATGGTTCCAGATTTACTGCATCAAGAATATTGTAAGCTAACAACGTATCCAGGGCTTTGTGATTGCGGTTGTTCACATAATCTTGCCAAAGCAGTATGGCAAAATAACCATCCAGGCCGTCAAGCTCCTCCCTGTCTATGCCGAGCTGTTTTTCGCATCCCTTTAAGCCGCCTCTAAAACCAAGGCTGTGAAGCACAAATCTCAGATCAATGTGGGCTTGATCCATCCTGATTCCAAGCAATCTGCGAATAACGGGTAAATCAAAACACTTGCCATTGTAAGTTACGATCAGTCCATACCGCCCAATATCTTGCGCAAATTGTTTGAGATTGTGTCCTCTGATGTAATAATACAACTTGGACCCATCATACATCGCTATGGTAGTGATTTCTTCCTTGCATCCATATTGACCGGTTGTTTCAATATCTAGGTAGGCAACACTGTGTCTGAAATTGGAGAACATTCTCCAGGTTTCTGTAGACAAAAGCATGTCACAGAAAAAACGGGCATCATCCATTTCCAGTTTTTCAACAGATTCACTAACGCCCGCTACAACGGATTTTGTAACAAGAGGAGATAAAATGCCGTGTTTCATGCTCATGACATTGTCCCAAGACAAAATCCCCGCTGCCCACATTTTTCGTTCTGACTTCGGGCCTATTCCTTTGATGTGACAGAATGTATTCTCCAGCATGGCGCCAACTACCAGGAATTGTTAAAAATCAGGAAAGAGTCTTTTTGTCTGAGAGGACTCCGACAAAAAATCTGAAAAAATAATTTATGGAATGCCGTGGTTGAAGTTCGGCGCTCTTCATCATATCCTTCAACTGTGAACAACTATATGTTTTACCAATCCAATTACCTGTTGAAGAATCCTCTATGAGCCTCTGAAACCCCAGTGGCCCGTATAGGTACGGAACTCCCACGAACACCGATCCACCGTCTTTAGTAACTCGTTCCATTTCACAAAGAGCATCCTCCGGGCAATCGAGATGCTCTAACGTGCTACTATTCCACGAGATTTCAATGCATCCACTTTTAAAGGGCAAGTTTCTCAAATCAGCGACAACAAGACATAAATTCGGGTCTCTTTTTCTGGCTTGGAACAGGGCTTCATAATCAATATCGATTGCTACAGCCAATTCGACTCTTGGATCTGAAGAAAAAAGAGAAGAAGCATATGCAGGTCCCGAGCCCGCCTCCAGAACAGTCAAACATTTGCAGTCAGCCCGTGACGTTAAAAGATATGTTACAAGCTTTTTGTTGAGATTTCTCCGTAGCAAATCAAAGAATTCATATATGAGGCTACCCGGAGCCCCCAGTTGCCATGCCTTATTTTCCATCCTCAGTGAACCTTTTGAAGAATCATCATTATGGAGCTTCCGAAGGGCAAGCCAGTGCTCTTGACAAATCTAGCTTCCAGTCTCACAGCCCTAAATAAAATTTCATCAATAATTGGGTTTATTGGTTTTATTTCAGAAACTGGCCTATCAGCCGAAGGTTTTCTAAAAATCGGTAGTAACAATCTGTAAGCAGCGACCAAGGGCAACATGGAAGCGAATATGTGTGTTGTCCTAATCACTTTGACCGGCTGACTTGACGCCAGATTTTTTAGTTTATTTATGTTGTAACGTCGTGAAGCGCCTACAGCTCTGTGATGTTCTTCCGACATCAACCAGTCATAGGCTGGAACCACAAGGATTATAAAGCCGCCGGGTTTAACCACACGACACATCTCTGAAATAGCTTCAGACTCATCCACTGCGTCGCATTCCAACATGTCTATTGATACGACTGCGTCGAAGAAACCGGATTTTATAGGAATCTCATTGGCGGAAGCCAAGCACACTTTATCGAGATCGCGTTGGGGCCAGAACGGGGCTGCGGCCAAAGCTATGTCAAAACCGAAACCTTCAGCGCCGACACCGTCTTGAATCATCTGAAGGTTTCGCCCTGTTCCACAACCAGCGTCAAGGATCCTCGAGCTCGCTCCAAGCCCCAGAGCTTTGACGGTGTCAATAATGATTGAATGAAGGCCTCTAAACCACCAGTAAGAGGTTTCGTGGTGGTACAGCGTTTGATATTCGTAAGATTCCACTCTCTCAACCAGCCAATAACCAGACTGACAACCTAAACGGTGTGATGAAAAGTGTCAGGATCTGACGGATCAAATCTGTGGGATTTGAGCATTATTACCTGTGACTCTTCCATAAAATGAATAGCGTGCGACTGCATGGGGCTCAGCATGACTCCATGCCCTTCTGGAACACTGAACTCGTCCCGTTCCCCGGTGTCCACGTTAACAGTTCTTATTTTAGCTAAACCATTTACTACATAAAAAAATACTGTCGTCTTCTTGTGATAGTGGTTCCCTAAAACCGAGCCTTTTTTCATCATGGCCCAATTCATGGCTTCCCACTGGCCTGAATTAAGAATTTCCCTGAACAGGCCTCTATCATCTTGACGTTCGAATCCGGGTTTTAGAATTTCATGAGCCATCAATCAATCTTCCTCAATCTGGCGATGAAAATACGAGCTACATATTGAAGGCCGGTTCTGAAAAACTTCAGGATACTCGGAGCTGATTTTGAAACCCCTTTAGACCTATCTCTAAAAACGTAAGGTAGCTCGTAAACCGTGAGGCCCTTCTTACGGCAAGTATAAAGAAACTCCATGAAATAAGCTCCATAACCAGTCGGAATTATGGATACCTTATCAAACACCGACCGTCTCAGCACAACAAAACCGCTGTCATAATCTCTAATGCCATAGCCCAGAACCAACCCGGCGAGGCCATTAATCAATTTGCTCGATATAACGCGAAGAGCGGCTCGGTCATCTATTCCACCCTCAGCATATCTGGACCCAACGACAATGTCATATTCTGAAAGCTTTTCTATCATTTCGGGCAAAAGAGCCGGCGGCATACACATGTCCGCATCCATCCATCCGACTATTTCACCACGAGATTCGATTATTCCTCTATTGAATGCTGAGGCCAAGCCCCTAGTGTCTACCCTGCGAATGACAACCACTCTTGGATCGTTGAGTTCTTCAACAATCTTCCATGTTTCATCTGCCGAATCGTCATCTACGACGATGACTTCCACAGAATCTTTCACGTTTTCGAAAATACTGTTAATGGTATCTAGTATATTTTCTTTTTCGTTGTAAGTGGCTAATACAATTGAAACCCGTGGGTCCGCCATATTTGACTACCTCCAATATATTCACGGCAATTGGCTCAAACCCGCTTGCCGACTCAAGAAACAGCTATTTGACTTTCATCGCTGCCTATAAAGAAAGCGGAAAAATCGTTTTCCAACTTATTTTTTGAGCTGTTTGACTTTATCAGCCACAGTCTTTATTTGATCTTCAGTTAAGGGCAAACCTGAGGGCAGATAGAGTCCCCGGTTCCACAAATCCACCGAAACGGCGTAATGCCCTGAAACGTCCGGGAACCTTGAATCATCTCCTTTGTAGGCTGGTTGTAATGACATAGGACAAAAAAATGATCGGGTATCGACCCCGTTTTCTTTCAGTTTTGCCATGACCTCATCTTTGGTCATTCCCATGCTTGGTTTGATTACAATGCCGTACATCCAGTAGACGTTCTTTGCCCATGGTTCTTCTACAGGCAATGAGACATGAGGATAATCCGCCAAGTATTCGTTATACTTCTGCCCAATCCATCTCTTCTTGTCTACCTTCTGTTCCACCATTTCAGTTTGTGCCAGCCCGATGGCAGCCTGAACATTCGTGAGGCGATAGTTATAGCCGACAACCTGGTGAACAAACCGGGGCTCTCCAAATCCCTGGTTACATAGTAGCCTCATTTTTGAGGCTAACGCATCATCTTTACAAACACACATCCCACCTTCTCCGGTGGTTAGGATCTTGTTTCCGTAAAAGCTGAAACATGCGACATCGCTCAAGGCGCCTACTTTGACGCCATTGACTTCGGCGCCATGCGCTTCTGCGCAATCCTCTATGACGTAGAGATTGTGGCGTTTTGCTATTGAGTTGATTTTATCCATGTCGCAGGGATGTCCATACATGTGGACGGCCATTATGGCCTTGGTATTGGGAGTTATTTTCGCTTCTATTTTTTCCGGATCGATACACCACGTTCTTCGATCCACATCAACCAGGACCGGCTTGGCGCCTGCCAAAATTACCATGTTCGCTGAAACTATCAGGGTGAAATCGGGAATAATGACCTCATCTCCAGGGCCTATGCCCAATCCGACCAGAGCCAGGTGTATAGCGGTAGTCCCACTGCTACATGCAACCCCGTGAGGAACTCCACAATATTCGCTGAATTTTTTCTCAAACATGGTTATGAATTTACCGGCGGACGAAATCCAGCTCGTCTCAATACATTCACGAACGTATTCCATCTCCCGCCCATCTAACGCCGGCTCACAAACAGGAATCATTTTATTTCTCCATCAGTATTTCAATCATTTCTAATATATACATAGACTAGCGCTACCGCTTTACCGGGTATTTTAAGTCAAACTTATAACACGTATACCGGGTTGATTTTAGCGTCAAGAAAATATTGCAAATTTGATCATGGCCCGTAGGCAAATTCTCTGAGAACGGAGTATTCGCTGAGAAATGAGCCTGGCAATTTGGGGAGCAAACAATTGTAGGTAGTTTCTTGATTCATTTGATCTGGCCCTTGTAAACCTCTCAAACCTCTAATGACAGAAGGTTTTCTTAGAATGTCTGAATCATTGACTCTGACAACAAGTGTTTGTTCCCTCGAAAAAACTTTTTTTTGAATAAATTAAGATTTTGGAACTATTTCATTTTCAGCCACAGCAATCGAGCGACAGCCGGCCCCGGGTTCTGCCACTGACTGGGCATCTCGGAGGTTAGATATATGACATCCCCCGATTTCAGGTTGTGTACAGCTTTATCTAGAAACATCTTGAGCTTACCGCTCAATAAGTACCCAAATTCTTCACCCTTATGAATGAAAAAATGAGAAGGCAATTTGGTGTCTGGTGATAACTCGATCAGATAAGGTTCCGCTTGGGCGTCAAAATCTACGGGGATCAACAGGCGAGCCACCAGAGACCCGTCGGGCATGTCTGGCAACTTGATTTCGGATGATTCATTGGAAGAAAACACTATTCTACGCGCAACATTCATTTTTTCCTGGAAAAATGAGCTCACATCTACTGAAAGTACTTCGGCCATTTTAAGCAAAGCCGGCAAGGATGGGTAGATTAGATTACTTTCTATTTGCGATATGGTGCTAGGAGTCACGCCTACGAGTTTTGCCAGCTCCGTTTGGGATAAGCCTCTTTTAGTTCTTACCTCTCGCAGGCGCATGCCCAACTCTATTGGTCTTGATGACTTTCTTTCTTCCTCGAAAGTGATGTTTAGATCTTTGGTCCAGTAATTATATGGTTTATGGAGGTTATCCATCCCCCGTTCCTCTGCCTTGAGGATGGTAAGTGAGGTGCTTCCCCTCTTGATAGACAGATCAATGGCAACCTGGGCTATTTGATTGATTTGCGCCCTCAATCGGGTGGAGTGCGCGTTTTTTTCCATTATCCAATAGGCGACCGTATTTAATTCATATAGCCTAGGACAGGAATGAGTATAAAATTTCAGTATGCTATCTTCGCCACCCCATAATTCCGCCATACCGGTTATGCTCTCAAAAACAAAGCGGACATCTTCAGTGAAACCGGAATGAATCCCATAGAGAGCATCCATCACATGAGTGGGTTGCCTTGGCTCATCTACTCGAATAATTCTACAGGGCCATTCAGTCTTGTTCTCATAGTAGAAACGCAAGAAGACATCAGAACCTGCGCCTTTACCCCAGGTAAAACAATCAAGGATAGTGAGCAAGGGACTTTCGGCCAATGGGCCTAGCTTGTCCAGGAGGTTTCTTGGGGATCTATCAAAACTAACGTAAATAACCGGTTTGTTGAGAGATTGTGATGCCTGGATCATATTCAGACAAAATACAGCCGCCAAGTTTCCTGAATCATCGTGCCAAACAACGTTGTCACCTATATATAGTCCGCCTAGTAACCTATCTAGCTGGCTAACACCCGATGCGATTCTATGTCGACCGAACTGGCTTGTTATCATGTTGTTCACCTGAACAAGGATAAAATGATCCGAAATGGATATGATCAGCCAAAAAGACCAAGAATGTCAAGAAACAGGTTCACCTATTGCATTTTTATTCACACAAACATGTTTTCTTGTCGACACCCCTGGATCTTCTAATACCCGTGGCGCCTAGTATGATATGAGGATGTTTCCTTATACTGCGATTGCCATGGACGGATATTAGTTATACATTCTCCTAAATACCTAGACTGTCAGGATAGACAGATTTTTTCAACCATGCTTGCGTGATATTCGATGAGATTATTAAATGGCATGATTTTGAATTTACCTCAAAAGGAGTAGTAAAATTGGCTAACCTTTACAAATACACACCTTCGGATTTCGTTCCATTAAAAGTGAGATTGGATCATTTAGATTTATACATAAATTTTTTGGACAATTTTGTTGAAGTTTCCAATACACTTGATTTTACGGCAAAAGAAGACCTAGCCTCGATTGATCTGGACGCCCGAGACCTTGAAATCCTGAAGATCTCATGGCTAACGGAGGAAGGAGCAAAAACGGCTGAATACAACTACGACATCTCAAGGAACAGGCTTACTATTTTTACCCCGGATTTACTGATCGCCGGTTCAAAAGCAAAACTGAACACTGTCACCCGTTGTATTCCATCCGACAACATCCTCGAAGGAATATACAAGGATGTTACCCCTCCCGGATGCCCTCAGCAGTATATATCTCAGTGTCAACAGTGGGGCTTTCAGAGAATAGCGCCCATCTTTGATGACTGCAGAGCCAAATGTATCATGAGAACTACAATAGAGGCAGACGCAAGATATTCGCATCTCATATCAAACGGCAACATTTGCAAACAGAGTAATCCGGATGGGAAACCGGTGATTTTGAAAAATGACACATCTCGGCAGCGAATAACTTTCATCAATCAGGTTCCTATGGCGCCATATCTGTTCATTGTGTGCGCTGGAACATGGGATACGTTGGAAGACGAGGTGGTTTATGACAGTGGTAGGGTGGTGCGGCTTGAATACTTGACTCCTCCGGGTAGAGCTTCTGAAGCCATCATACCCATGGAGATTCTGAAACGCTCGGTTCTTTGGATCAAGAAAACACAAAATTATGAGTATACCGGGGACACCTATCGCACCATTTGCATGACTAAATCAAATTTCGGAGGAATGGAAAATGTTGGAAATACAACGATAGTAACCGATGCGGCCCTCATTCATGAGCACACTTTAGACAGCGGCCTCATGTACGCTCATGCGGTCATAGTACATGAGTTTGAACATAACCAATGTGGAAGTGAAACAACCATGGATTCTCCATTCGATGTTTGGCTCAATGAGGCATACACCGTGGATGTAGAGAGAGAATTTATGGCTGATACTTTCGACAGAGGTTTCACCAGGCTTAATCAGGTGGATTCTATTAGGCACCCCCTGCTGGGTCCATTGGCAATTGAGGACACCGGTAAAGCCGGACGGATTGTTCGCGATGGATTTAATGATCCTGATGAATTGATAGATGGTGTCACCTATGTTAAGGCCGCCGAGGTCATAAGAATGTTGCGTTTAATTGTGGGACGGCCGGCATTCATTGCCGGTAGAGAATTGTATTTTAGCCGTTTCAGACATTCCAACGCCACTACTAATGATTTTTTCGATTGCTTTGAAGAAGCTTCCGGAAGATCCCTGTCGCAATTTAAAGAGGGTTGGCTATATCGAATTGGATATCCCAAGCTGACAGCTCAAACTATGTATTCACCTCGTGACAATTCATACGAGATCAGTTTCAACCAAGAGCTTCTCGACGGAACTGTTCCGTTTCACATTCCACTAGAACTAGCTTTATTTGATGAATCCGGACAGGTGATAGCCGGCACTGAAAGAACAGTTGAAATCAGGGATCCAAGCGCTACTTTCACGATTGATAACGTCAATCAAAAGCCCGCTTTTGCATCGTTCAACAGAGCATACTCGTTTTATGGGTCATTCCAGAACAGCGGAGTAACTATAAAAGAGCTTTCAATGCAGGCCAAGTCTGATTCTGACTCATTCAATCGTGTCGAAGCAATGCGCGCCCTTACTGATAGACAACGCATTGCTATACTAGAGAACTCTAATCACGAAGTGGAAGAATCATGGCTAGATCTTTACGGGGAACTTTTGTATGAGAGAAATCTGAGTCCGTCTCTTAAGGCTTTTCTGATCAAGATCGATGAGCAGCCTTTAAATAGGAAATATGTCATATGGTACCCTGATTTGGTACGAGCCAAGGAAAAATTGATCTTTGCGATTAACGGCCGGTATCGTGATCGTATTGTGTCCATGTTCAGCGATCTTGACACTTACAGGAAGAAATCGGATCTCAAGGAAGGAATTGAAGACAGGGTATTGAAACAAACTCTTCTTGAACTTATCACAGTTGTTGACTCCCAAGAATCACACACAATCATTCTAAATCACATAGACAAGTCCACGACGGCCACCGACCGGGTGGGGGGCCTTAGCGCCCTTAATAGAAGCTCATGCCCTCAAAGAAAAGCGATCCTGGAAGAAACTTATGAGAAGTGGCATCGTCATTTAAGCGCCTACGCCAATTATCTGAGAGTGATTTCGTCTGGAACGTGCCCCGATGTTTTTGAAATGATTGAAGTAGAAAGAAACAGGGCAAGTTTTGACGTTACTAATCCAACCTGGTCACGAGCACTGTTCATCCCAATGGCCATGAACAACAAGAAAGTTTGGACTGATGAAGGCCTCCAATGGACGGCAAGAACCGTAACCGAACTTGCTCCCATAAATACCTTCGTGGCATCGTTGCTGTTGAATGTTTTCCAACATGTTCAACTGATGAAACCTGAACTAAAGGAAAAGGTTATTCCCGCTGTCCGAAGCATATCTGAAGCTGTGAGTGATCGCGTCAGTCCAACAGTCCATCGTCAGGCTTTGTCGTATTTGAGATAAAAGGCCTATTGTTTACAAATTTGGCATCACGTGGAATCAATTGTTACTAATGATGAAACTTCAACACTGGAAATCAATATGGTGCGCTAATTGACTCATAATGTTGATTACTTTAGGGATTTAACAAACAGCGAAGAAAACCAAAAAATGCTGTTGCAAGAATCATTAACTGTTTTGGGCCGACAGTTTGTGCGAATAGTTGGCGCCAAAAACGCCATATATATTGATCCCGCTACACCATACTGGTTCGTGCCTTCCTCTAAAATGGACGCTGTTCTTCGGGAAATTGCCTCGGATGATGGTTTGTCGATTTCCCTGGAGAATACGCAGGATTTAAACTCCGCCGTTGAAAAGCTTTTATCAATTAAATCACTTTTATCAGCAATTCAGGCCCCAGAGGCGAGACCATATTCAGGAAGAGCTTCTCGTAAGCTCGAGCGTCTTAACGAGATCTGGCTCCACGTTACCGATAAATGCAATTTGGCGTGTGGTCACTGCCTTTTCTCGGACCGGTTGAAAAAGCCCGGTCACATGAATTACCGGCAAGTCAAAGATGTTGTCGATCAGTCAATACCCTTGGGGTTGAACGTTGTTTGTCTTACCGGCGGAGAACCGCTTACTCATCCTGATTTTGTTAGAATCATCACGTTTCTTCTTAGTCATGACAACATAAGGATTGCAGTTCTTACCAACGGATTGCTTTACAACAACATTTCCCATGCCTTGAAGGACCTGGACAGATCGAGGGTCACATTTCAGGTCAGTGTCGATGGTTCTGAATCCACCCATGACCATTTACGTGGACACGGCGCATTTGCTCGCGTGGTTGAATCAATTTCGAGCATTTTATCCGACGGCTTTGGTTGCAGCCTGTCAATGGCGGTGAATGAAGACACTGCCATTGGCATGAGAGACTTCATAAAAACATCTTCCCGGTTAGGCGTTAGAAATGTCCATTTTATGTGGCATTTTCGAAAGGGGCAAGGCCGGTTTGTCCCTATTGCGTCAGCACATGGACTCATGGATAGCTTGGGGGAAGTCTTGGACCTGGCTGATGAGTTAGAAATAGAAATTGACAACCTGGAAGCAATTCGATCGCAGATTTTCACCCATATCGGAACTCGTTTTGATTTGGGGTCAGCTGGATGGGATTCCTTGACAATAGCTCCAGATGGCAAGATCTATCCCACACCGGCAATGGTTGGCACGATTAATCTTGGCGCCGGCGAACTGTCAGAAGGCATAGAAAACGTATGGCGTAATAGTGTTTTGCTTCATCGGATCAGGGATCTTTCATTGCTGGATATAGCGGGCGCTTCGGAGGATCCTCTTCGATTCATTACCGGTGGCGGGGACATTGACCATTGCATTCTGGATAATCTTGATTCGGAAAATAAAATCAGAATCGGTGATGATCCGTACCGATCAGTTTACAATTCTTTAGTTGTGAAGGTCATTGAAAAGGAAATTGATCGACTCCGATCAGGAACAAACCCTTCTCTCTTGGTTAGGATGGGAGACATAATTTATGATTGCCACAATGATCCGAATGTAAACTTCACTCACTCAAATTGTTTGCTGACTCTTTCTTCCAGGAAAGGGGGAGAACTCGTTCGTAACTTCTATGCCGATCGAGCCGATCAACCTGATGAAGTGATACTCAATCCGATCAGACCCGATGATTCTGTAGAAGACCTGATTCCAGAGTTTGCGCTTAAGAGAATGTATGGTTGCGGAAGTCCGATTTCTCTTGCAGGAGTGGTGAGAGACCAGACAGTGGTAGATCTGGGGTGTGGGTCAGGGGTGGAGGTTTTTCTGGCCGCCAGGACGGTTGGCGCAGAGGGCAAGGCGGTAGGGGTCGATATGACTCCACAGATGCTGGATTTGGCTCAATCCGCGAGTTTGAGAGTTGAGAAAAAATTGGGTTTCAAAAATACCTATTTTCTTATGGGTAGATTAGAGGAAGTCCCCATTCGAGACAATTTTGCGGATGTCGTAATTTCCAACTGTGTAGTGAACCTTACAGGCAACAAGAGGAAGGTTTTGTCGGAGATATTCCGAATACTTAAACCAGGAGGACGCATGGTTATTTCGGATGTAGTCTCTGATCAAGAAATTCCTCTCGAAATCAAGACAGATCCGAGACTTAACGGAGAGTGTCTCGGTGGAGCGCTGAAACAAAACTACCTGTTCTCAATGATAAAGGACGCAGGTTTTTGCAGCTCATCAGTTCTTAACAGGTTCCCATACAGATACATTGACGGTCACACTTTTTTTTCCCTTACGTTCAGGGCTACTAAGCCTAGTTCATCTGAGACGGTCCCTGTAATTTATAAAGGGCCGTTCGAACATGTGACATTAGACCAGGAAGGGCTTGAATTGGTTACACGAGGCGTCCTTCAGAAGATTAAAATTGAAGCCGCCATTGGGAAAGATGATTTGGTCTCGAACGGCCTGATGATGGTTGATATCCAGAATGGAGCGTTTATTGGGCAAGATGACTCTCAAAGCTGTGGCTGCTGCTCTGTTGAATCCGACAAGAACAAGAACCAAGATTTGTCCTTACATTTAACGGACTGTTTGATTTGCGGAGCTTCTCTTTTGTACTCGCAAATCCCTAGCATCGCTCAATGCTCTGTTTGTGGCAACTCTGAACAGACACTTTGTGTTTGTGAGCGAGGACACTACGTATGCAACAACTGTCATAGCGCTAACCCTTTGTCTGTTATTGAGGCTTTTTGCATTCAGTCTGGAGAAACTGATTTAATAAAAATGTTGAAGCAGATTCGGAAAAATAGAGTGTTTCCTCTTAACGGACCAGAGCATCACAGCTTGGCTCCTGCGATCATATTGACAAGTTATCGAAATTTGGGTGGCCAAGTTTCAGACGGCGACATCCGTGAAGCTATTAGGAGGGGAAAACTCATACCTGGTGGTTCGTGCGCATCTCTTGGAATTTGCGGCGCAGCCGCTGGAATAGGAATAGCTTTTTCAATAATCAGTGACGCCAGTCCACTTACGCCTGACGAACGAAGGACAGTAATGCGGGTGGTATCTGAAGCCGCATCGAGTATTTCTTCGTTTGCGGCGGAGCGATGCTGCCAACGCGAATCCTATCTTTCCTTAAAAAGAGCTTCTGAAATGTCGAATCACCTTTTAGGAATTCATTTGCCTGCGAATGATCGATTAATATGCTTACAACATCATAGACAAAAAGAATGCATCAAGACTCGATGTGAATTATATCCAGCACATTAAAATTAGGCTCAATAGTGGATTATACATGATCAAGAGCCTTGAAAAACTTGATTATCAATCAACATGATGTTCATATGTTCAATTGAACACATTCCGCAATCGTCCAATCCAATTAAATTCAATTCCAGCAGTGGAAAAAATGCTTCGACCCTTCGAAAACACGCCAGAACCTATTTCGAGCTATCGGGTTTTTCCTACTGATTGTTATCTCACCTTCGGCCTATAACATTTTAATTAATATCTTGAACACATTTGAGGAGTTAGCCGCTTCGAAAGCTCTTAATGAATCGTCAATTTCAAAAATTCCCGAAATCAGATGACGTGGGTCAACAAGTCCTGAGCTAAGTAAACGCAGCGCCGGTTCAAATTGCCCGCACCTGGATCCAATTACAGAAACTTCGTTGATGACCAAAGGGGCTGGATTAAAAGAAAAATCCCCGTGGTAGGTGCTTTTCAATGCAATCACACCACGTGGTTTGACCAATTTGACCGCTGTTTGCCATCCCGAGGGGTTACCCGACGCTTCAACCACCATGTCATAGCTTTTATCCATGCCATCAATATCTTTGAAAAGCATAGTGTTAACTGAATAGGCTTCAAACATTTTTAACTTATCAGCATGTTTTCCCAGGACTGTGATGGAACATCCCGTGAGTCTCAGAACCATACATGTCAGCAAGGCTAATCTTCCGTCACCCACTATCAAGACTTCTAAATTAGGCTCAACATGAATCTGCTCAGCAATTTCAAGGGCAGCCGCAAGGGGTTCCACGAATACGGCCGATTCATCCGGGATGTTCTCCGGAACTATGTGCAGATTGCCAACGGGTAGCGTCAAGTATTCCGCAAATGCGCCGTTTCTCGATAAGATACCTAGCACTGACCTGTTCGAACAATGCCTTTGTAGACCCTTGAGGCAGAATTCACACCTCATACAACCAGCGTTAATGTCCCCAACGACTCGTTTACCCAACAGACTAGGATCCTTAGCGCTTTCGACATGACCTACAAACTCGTGACCGAGAACACCATTGAAGTTCATGTAACCCTTAACTATCTCTTTGTCAGTCATACATATACCCGCCAAACCTACCTTGACCAAGGCTTCGTCGTCCCTAGGAACAGGGATATGTATGTCCTTAACTGATAACTGACCATCAAATACTAAAGCTTTCAATTCTTTATCCTCGACGAAAAATATTTGTTATTGGCTCTTCCAAGGAATCTCAAGGCTAGGCTCCAAAATTATGAAGTGGATGTTTTTTACAAACTGTCAACATTTTTTACACCTTTGTAGATTGTTCTTATCGCAACAATATTTCGATTAGTAACCATTAAAGCCATTTCTGGAGCAGATATCACGAACGAATATTATGGCATATTATTTGCTTCTTCCGATACTAGTTAATGCCTGTATTCATTTCTCAAATCTTTTCCACTTCCCCCCGGTGCGTTACCCAAGCCAGACGCATCGTCCGTCGTAGGGACGTCTTACCCAAGCGTCCCTACTTTAATTTTCAGCTCATGAGAAAAGCTAAATTTATTGCGCGTCAACTTCATGCCTTAGCTCTATTAAATATTTTTGACAGTTCGTCTACGCGGCAGTTCAATTCACACATGCGGCTTCAATAATCTTGAAATACTTGTCACCATTCCAATATTTTGTTATTGGTAAACTAGCCTTTAATGGAATTATCGGTCTGCAGTCAAGAACGCCGCGGGAATATCACACGCACAACGTATTTTTCGCACGATTGTCCAGGCGGGAAAATACTTTTTACGAGGAACCCGAATCATAATCGACTCATGTAAATGAGCGCAGACGTTTTTGTTTTCTCAGGTCTATATTGGCAACATCATTCGAAATGGCCCGGTCGGATGCGCCGTTTCTTCCCATGTTCAAGTGCTATAAAGTTTCTTGTTTTGAAGTCCTACAATCAAGATGCAATTAAGTTTTTAGGAGGTCTCACCAGATGAAAGACAAGCGCGTTTTCTTTAACCCAGTGCGAATGCTCAGTCCCAAATTAGATTCGGAGTCATTAAAGCTTGAAGAATTATACCAGCATCCTGTATCGGAAACCCTCACCCTGGAAGAGGGTTTACTGATTATGTTGAGTAAACTCGTAGAGATGGCTCGATTAGTCAAGATTGGTTTCATGAGCGATTGCCCTGATGAAATAAAAAATTGCGAGGTTTTGGCTGATGAAGTCCACCAGCAAGAGAAGGTTCTCACTGGAAATCTCGCATGCACCATAACGGATTACCCTGAAATGTGCCGCGCGGTCATTCTTTTCCCTGGTGAATTGGAAAGAATTGGAGACTTTCTTGAAGGCATACTGAACTGCTGCAAAATCAAGACTCGTGATTCCATCCCCATGAGCGACAAGAACCTGCAAGAAGTTGGAGATGTTCTTGAAACCGTTCAGAAGCTTCTAAAAGATTTAAGAGACATTATAATTGCCCCCAACAAGCACCTTATAAGGCACGTCATTGAGCAATCAAACGCATTGGACCAGAAGTGTCAGGAAATGCAGCTTGTTCATATTGATCGACTTCTGGAGGGTTCCACGGCTCCAAAGGCATCTTCCTTATATCTGGATATCCTGGAGTCAATTCAGTCCATAAAAAGACACATTCGTGAAATGGCCAAAAGCATTCAATCAATTTTACCCGAAGAGGAATAGAGTTTTGATCGATGGCCTCAAGACCTCTGAAACAGGATTGTTAGAGTCCTTCAAACTGAGACAATCTGGGGGTCTTGAGGCTGGTAAGAAAATACTCTGTTTGGCCCTGTTCTTAAGCGCTCTATTAATGGGCGCTAAATTTTTTGCTTATTATCTCACACAATCTTCAGCCATCCTTTCGGATGCGCTCGAATCCATAATCAATGTCGTGGCAGCCGCTTTTGCGCTAGGAAGTGTAATAGTCTCAGCACGGCCTCCTGATGAATCTCATCCCTATGGACATGGAAAAATTGAATATTTCTCGGCAGGATTCGAGGGAGCTCTCATAATCTTGGCTGCAATTTCAATCTTTTATGAGGGGGTAATGAAGGTCCTTAGGCCTCACGAATTGCCTCGACTGGATATCGGTATACTTTTGCTGTTATGTGTAACGGTACTAAACGCATTACTCGGCTACTTTCTGATCCGTGTCGGAAGAAAGACAAGATCTGATGCCGTGTTTGCTCATGGCAAACACATCATGACTGACGTATATAGTTCCGTGGGGGTAGCCATCGGTCTAATCGGTGTAATGTTGACTCAATATTGGTTTATCGATGGATTGATAGCTTGTCTTGTGGGAGCCAATATACTGGTTTCCGGACTTTTCCTAGTGAAAAGAGCTTTAAGTGGTCTCATGGATGCTTCAGATCCGTTGCTACTTGAGGACATTTGCGATGCCCTGAGCAAACACAGAAAAGGATTATGGATAGACATGCATCAGCTTCGGGCCTGGAGATCCGGTCAGAAAATCTTCATCGATTTTCATCTGATTTTGCCAAGGAATATGAGTCTTGAGAAAGCTCACATGGAAGTTAAAGAACTGGAAGAAATTTTTTCGAAGCATTTAGGAGAGGGAACGGAGGCGCTTGTACATTTGGACCCATGTGAAGATCCAGAATGCCCTGCATGCTCGAATGACCCTTGTGAGATGAGAACCCGTCCGCATAGTCAAAATACTTTGTGGAGACGAGATTCTGTGAGTTAATGGTTGTTTACTCCTATCAAAGCCTTCCAAAATCGTCTTCATACCGCTCAATATCATCCTCACCAAAATAATCTCCGGTCTGAATCTCTACAAAGACCACCGGCTGATCGGCATTGTTAGACATTCTGTGCCTGGCTCCCACGGGTATATCAATCGCCTGACCAGGCCCTAGCTCTATCTCTTTGGAATCGAGAGTCACTACTCCCCGGCCACTTATTACCATCCAATGCTCGGATCTTCGCTTGTGGCTCTGGAGGCTAAGTCTTTTCTTCGGATACACTACGATTCTTTTGACCTTATGATCCTCGAGATCCGACAAAACCACATAATATCCCCACGGTCTATGGTCTTCTCTCTTGAGGCGTTCCATGGTCTGTTCAGCTATTTTGATGATTTCCCTAGCTATAGTCGAGGCCGCATCACTCTGTTCTCCGGAAGCTACATCTATAACATAGCCCCGTAGACTTCTAGCTTTTTCGCCTTCCGATCCAATCCACACAAACTCGGAAGAGGACGCAAATAGATCGGAAAAGTTTTTAGTTTTTGCATACGCCTTCTGATCGAGCACCGTAAGAATTGGGGTGCTCGTAGTCATGGCCCAGAACAATGGGATAAATCCACAAAAGTTTAGAATCACGTCATAATCGTCTGCGCTTCTAAAAAACTTCGTCGCACTCGTTAGCGTTCCAAATCCGACCCTTTCGAGTGGGCCTGTAACATCTACGGAGCTTTCGCTCACATCAATTTCTATGGGCTGAACCTCAATCCCGAGATCCATCATAGCCTCAATTAATTTCGGCGTTTCACAAAGACCCGAATGAGAAGGTCCTTGCAACATAGATCCCGACCAACTCAGAATGGCAGCTCTCATGGGCGATCGTCCTAAAAGAAATTCAGACGTGAATTCGATGGAGTAGAGTCAATGAATTGAAATAATACTAGTATATGCCACAAATTACTCGCAGGCATATAAAGTGAGCAAATGTGGGCAGGCAGCCTATCGGGAAACATACTTGGGAAGTTGACTAATCGGTTGACCTAGATGTCTAGATGCCTTTCCCAAGGATGCGCTGATCATGCATCAGACGCTCTTCAATCCCTCGTCCTATCTGGTAATTGATTTCAAAATCCTTCCAGAAAGATTTGTCTTTATCCTTCCAGTTGGAACCAAATCGATTATCAAAAAAATCTCCGAGCTTTTCAAAGAGTATCTTCCACGGAGGCTCCCCTTCTTCATGCGCCCTGAATATTGCATTTAAGAGTTCTTCCAGATCAGGAAGGGTCTCCTTGGGCAGATAGGCTATGGCGCCTTTGCGGATGGCGCTCAAGAGGGTATCCGGATTCATTGCATGGGCTGTTAACATCACTGTCGGAAAATTGCGGGCAACAGAATGCTCCAGCAACTTCAAACCGTTGACCCCCATTATGTCCAAGATCACGAGATCATAATGGTTCTTGTTGATCTTTTCCAACGCGGAATTGTAATCGCTGGCCCGATCGATTTTGGAATCTTCCAGAATGTCCTCAATTGATTCCAATATGTCTATTTCATCATCCACGGCCAGGATAGACTTACCCGCCAAGTAAGATTTTTCGGGCATGATTATCACTCCATCAAACATAATGAAACGAATCCTAGTTTTAAAAATAGATTTTTTCAACACAAAATGTCAACAGACCCAAGTCGTGATTCGGCAGGATAGACCTCGCAAAATTTTTGAAGAAATACCGGTTGGGCAAGTAACGGAAACACTGAGACGGGATTTGCACTGGCATGAACTTTTTCCAATCCCCAAACTGAAACCTCAAAGCCTCCGTTGGCTTTCGCGCTCGCTCGAAAAGCAAACTTTGACATTGACACCTCGCTGTAAAAAGATTTTCATAATAAAATTAATTCTCTACACTGAATTTTTTGTATTATTCACAGCGCGCAGCGATCATTAGTCTTACTAACCCATTGTGATAGCGGCGCCGGACCTCGAAACATGAAAAAGTTTTTGCTGGCAGTCTGAAACAGCCATTTTCTTGACGAATCTCAACTCTGATGTAAGATTTGGAGATAGACGCAATTTTGGACTCTTGAGCAATACATACAAGCCATTGACATATCATTGAACAAATTATCATATGATTTTGTATAGTTGCCTTCCATACAACAAGACCTTCGGGATCAAATATTTTCCTCTTTTAGGTTGCTCCAAGGGCTGAGACGTTCATTATATTGAACTGACGCGTCATGTTTCTCTTGACTGAAAATAATTGTGACGGTAATTTGCTAGTATTAAATTTGGCAACTGAAAGGGGATTGTAACCTGACATCACAACATAACTAGCAAGGAGGTTGACGTGAAAGTAGAAAGATTGGCATTTTTAGTCATGGTCTGCTTGATCAGCTTGGGCTTACTAGTGGGACCCGCCATAGGACAGGCGCCGTCTCTGGACAAGTGGAAGCCGGCATTTGATCCCTCAGGGGCCAAATACAAATGCGTAGTATCAAACGTCTCTCATCCAGTCCTAAAAGGAGTTTACGCAGGATTTGCCATTCGGGACGAACTGTGGAAACGAACAAACGGTCAAATCTACATAGACTTCAAACCATTTTCAATGCTTGGTGGTGAGGTTGAAGTCCTCAATCAGTTACAAATGGGGGCCATACAGGGGATGGGTTGCAGTTCAGTAGCCGCAACAAACCTTGGTCCAAGATTCGGTCTCATAAACCTTCCATTCCTGATCGATTCCTTTGAAAAACTAGACAAGTTCGTAGCCAGTGGACAGATCTTTGATCATTTCATGAACGCCATGGATCACCAGGGCATCATAGGACTTGATATTACAGGCTATGGCAATTACGGCTGGGCCACTACAATTCCTGTACGAAATCTGGAGGACGCCAAGAAGATCAAATTCCGCACTGCTGAAGCTGCAGTGAATCAGTTGCTTTACCAGGCTTGGGGATTTAACCCAGTGGCAATGCCATGGCCGGATGTGCCTGTCGCGCTGAAACAGGGCGTTATCACGGGCCTTGACCACACACCGTCTGTTTGCAATATTACAAAGAAATTCGAGGACGCCAAGTATTTCACTTATGTAAATTATGCTCAAGGCTTGTTCATCTGGATTTTCAACAAGGCGTGGTTTAATTCTTTACCACCCGATCTCCAGAAAACATTCAAGGAAGTGGTTCACGAAGTTTGCGCGAAGATTAGAAAAGAAACCGTGCAACAGGAAACTGATCAAATTGATGCCGCTAAAAAGGCTGGTATTGAGTTCATAAGCCTCTCCAAAGAAGAAATGGACACGCTGAGGAAACTCGGAGATAGTGTCCATAAGAAATTCGCCGAAGAAATCAACAAGCTTTACCCGGGAGATAAATACAGGCCGGTGAACTTCTTGGAAGAAGTTCAGGGTTTTATCGGATACAAGCCATAGCTCTAACGAATGAGGGGATCCGATTTGGGTTCCCTCATTTCATCTAAAATTCCAGAATAAATGGCTTGTTGTGAGCCCATGATCGTTCGGCTGACAGAGGACTTACATATAGGGCGACCTTAAAAACGTTTTTCGCTCATGACCTCGATAAAGTGATAGGCACGAATCAAGGCATACAGAGCAGCCCTAAACATCAATACAGTTTTAGCGTCGGGCCCATTTCGATTCTGCATCGGGTGTTATTCAATAATTTCTCTCCAGTTGATTTGACGGGGCATTCGTCCCGTAAAGATAAGTTCAATGACTTAGACGAAGGAATCAGTAGATGATAGGAAAAATACTCAATGTCATTGACAAAGTTCTGACTTTTTTTGAGGATTGGACGCTCTTTCTTACCGTAATGATAGCGCTTTTTGCTCTGTTCATTAACGTGATCTTGCGTTATGGGTTCAACTATACCCTGGCATGGTCAGAAGAGCTTGTGAGAGAAGTCATAATCTACACAACGTTTATAGGACTGGGAGCAGCGGTTAAAAATAGATCCATGATTAAGATTGATGCCCTGGTTCAGTTAGTGCCAAGACTCAAACGACCTTTAAATTATTTCAGCAACTTTGTGACAATCATCTTCGCTTTAATGATGCTGTATTTTGGTTGGAAGATGGCGGAGATGCAGGTCCTGACTAATCAGAAAACCATTATCCTGCAAATTCCATTGGTTTACCTTTACGCGATAATTCCTGTGATGGGCGCTACGGTGCTTCTTAGGACCATACAAGTCATTTATCAGGATTACATGGAAGGTAAAGCAGTTAAGCCATAATCTTACGGTAGGCAATCCGCGTTTATCAAACGTTAACTAAACTTTTGGTGACCGATTTCTGAAAAAAATAGGAGCCTTTTAATGGAGTCAAGTCACGTCATTATCCTTTTGATTCTATTGGGTTGCATGGCAACTTATATTCCGGTTTTCATGTGCCTGTTTTTTACTGCGGTGCTGGGATTTTTGCTCTTTACCGAATTGCCGCTCCTATTACTCACTCAAACGTTATTTCGCAGTATGGATAACTTCTCTTTGGTAGTCGTCCTATTTTTCATCTTATGTGGGAACATTATGACGACCGGGTCTATCGTTGCCCGGCTTATAAAGATGGCGAATGCTTTTGTCAGTTGGCTTCCGGGTGGTCTCGGCATGGCAGGTGTTATAGCCTGCGCTCTTTTTGGAGCTATTTCGGGATCAACAGTCGCCACGGTGGTGGCCCTTGGCGGTTTCATGATACCGGCCCTCATAGAAAAAGGTTATCCAAAAGACTACACGGTCGGAATCATGACAACATCGGGAAACTTGGGTGTTATTATTCCACCTAGTATATCAATGATTCTTTACTGTATGATAAGCAACGTATCCCTTGAGGGACTATTTCTGACGGGATATGTTCCTGGAATATTGATTACCGGTCTCACGTGTCTATACACTTATCTGTTACTTCGCAAAAACAAGAACATCGTCTATACGGCTGTGTCTAGTTTTCAAGAGTTTCTTGAAATTTTTAAAGAGGGCATTTGGTCCCTGATGTTACCTATCATCATCTTCGTTGGAATATTCTCTGGAGTTTTTACAGCTAACGAAGCCGCCGTCATAGCTTGTGTTTATGCAATTATTGTCGAATTGTTCATCCATCGCTCCATGACCTTCTCTCAGCTTAAAAAGGTTACGATATCTTCGGCCGTAACGTCGGCTACACTATTGATAATTGTCGCTGGAGCGAGTTGTTTCGGCCGACTTCTCACGTTGGAAAACATACCCCCGAAAATCACCGAAGCAGTTCTGTCAACCATTCAATCTCCGTGGGTTTTCCTCATGGCCATGAATATTCTCCTTCTTGTTATAGGCATGTTCATGGACATAATTTCCGCCACTCTAATCCTGGGGCCTGTTTTTCTACCTATGCTTCATGCTTTTAACATCGATCCCATACACTTTGGATTGATAATGACTGTGAATCTGGCAATCGGCTATTGTACTCCACCTGTCGGAGTCAGTTTGTATATCACAGGCTCTATGGTCAATAAGGACTTGTTCTGGGTAACAAAGGCGTGCCTACCGTTTATGATCATACAGATTATCGTGCTTCTGATGATGACCTACATGCCGGACACAGTTTTGTGGCTTCCAAGACTCATGGGGTACATGCAATAGTTTAGATTGGGTTGATCTCAGAAATGAGACTGATAGCTGGAAAATCTTCGTATTGAGTATTTTGATTTGGCCCACAATCGGGCATTCGGAAAATGATCAAGACCAAAGTAGATAGTAATATCTACTTTGGTTTCATTCCAAACCTTAGGCTCCTGAATTTCAGGTGATCCTCGTTCGATACTCTGGCCCCTACCCTTATCATCATTATGTTTTCAGGTCTTAACGCAATATTGGGCTCGTTGGTGTAAACTTCCCTGAATCCAAATTTTCCATAAAGTTGTTTCATCATATTACGGTATTGTCCTGCGGTCAGATTCTTACCTTCAAGATCCCAATGCCAAGAATATCCACACATGTAGGCTATCTTGTCTTCAAAGAAATCATCATCCATTGTTTGGCCCAATAGTTTATGAGCCAAATTGATGCCTCTAAAATTTCTAGATATTTCTAATGCCGCCAATTCATACATCAATCCTCCCAACAGGCTCCATCTGTCATTTGGTTCGGGATAGGAACCGATGCAGTAACCGATAATAACATTCGGCTGTAATATGGCCAGCGAGACACGCCCATCTTTACGTGTTGCAAATTTATCAAAAGAATCCAGCTTTTGGATTATTGAAGAATAGTGGGAAAAATGACCTAAGCCAGCATCCATCTGGAGGTTTTTGAACAGACCTGGGGGACACTTGGACTGTATTACAATCGGACCTCTGTCTGATTCCAATATAGATTGAGTATCACGGTCTGGGCTACCGGAAGAATTGGAGTAACTCTCTGTCAAAAATCGCTCCAATCACTCGCAAGATTTCGAACCATAATTATCAAATCACGGTATTCGCCCTTTTTGTCTTTTATATAATCCTTAAGCACCCCTTCATGCTTAAAGTCCAATTTTATGGCTGCGTTAATTCCTGCATCTTCGATTCCTGACACGAATTCAGCAATAAGCTTTTCTAATCCCATGTCCATCGCGATCTTTATGCAATCGAGGATCATCCAGCTTCCCAACCTCTGAGATCGATAGTCCGGATGAACCATAATCCTTAGATGTCCAACATGATGAATACAGGGAGCAGAGTGAAGGTGCAGACGAATATTTGCTATTATTTTGCCATCGTCCTCCCGGACTGCCACTATTGGGAGAATTCTACTGTAATTAAGCTGCTGGATCCAACGATGTAATGTCTCTGGCTCATCCAGTTTTTCCCTCAAAAACCACTGTTCATCTGCGGGTATTTCTGAAAAGAAGTGATTCAAGGCAGCCTCATCGGTTGCCACCACTGGACGTAACAACACGCATGTTCCATCTTTGGTAATTATTGCTTTAGGATAATCCTTCAACATCAGATGTCTCCTTGAAACGTGTCATGACCTGTTAGCCATTCTGGCTATAAAACTAGCAGCTAATTGAAAGAGAAACAATCAGACCGTGTGCTTACATCAAGATACTTTCTAGAAACACATAATGATGAGACAATTTCATTTTACAATGTTGACTCTCATGGTCTGTGTCCTTACCGGATCAGGTTCCCACTTCCGCTTGTAATTGAACTTCAGATAAGTCTCACCTGCTTTTAGGGCCTCGAAGTTGAAATAGACCACAGTCGGGGCCCCCAAAAGTTTTCCTGGGCTCGGCTCGACAGAACTTGACTTCAATTTGACAAACTGAGAATCAAAGATTGGATCCCATTGATAACCCGTGGAAGGATTTGTTTCCAATTTGACGTCAAAAGATTCTCCAACCCGAACATCAATTTTTGATTCGGCCATGGACAAACTGCAAAATTCAAGCAAGAACACAAAATTCAAAACCAGCGCAATGATTAGCAGAAGCTTCATGCATAATTGTCTAGATACAGGAGCCAACATTTTTCCTCATGTTCCATGTAAAATAATTGTGTGACTTCGAAAGATTAAAAAAACTCCACGGGTAAATAACTTGCTTCATCCGGAATGAAACGCGAAATTTTATTTTATATCAATTTATAGGGTCTATCCACTGATATTTTGCCATGAAACTCGGCAGAGATATCTGCGTAAAGTTTTTCTCGGAATACATCAAATAATCGAATTTGTTTCTTGGCTTTCGGATATTACAGAAACCTTTGAGTGAAAAGGTAGTAAATAACATTTGAAGCAAAAAAGCCAACTCTTAAAAAGACGATGTAGAGTTGGCTTAAGGTCATGGGATTGTTTTGTAAAAATGGCCATTCCCTTATGAGAATGACCATAAGTTTTGAGTTTGGAAATTACCTAGCTGTTTAGAATAGCCTCTATTTCCTTTTGGTCAGAATCCATGACGTATGGTATCCCTGAAATACTGGCGGATTCTCTTGTCAGAGCAACCAGATCATTTCTATCAATGTACGGTAGAGCAAATTTTCTGGCCCCTGCCATAAGTTGCTGCAATCCTTGTTTGAGTCGATCGATGTATGAATACACACCGATTGCGCCAGCAGGCAGGTTCTTGAAATCGTCGCCAAATCTTTCCTTCAGGTGGGTTCCGACTGCGAATAATCCAAGGTAACCTTCTTCTATGGACTTGCCCTCAGACTCCATCTTCTCAGCCGTTTGCTTGCCGTTCGTTTTACCGACCATGGCTGCTGTCAAGAGAGCTCGACCCAGACAGATAGCCTTAACATAGGGCGCTCCAAGAGCTAATGCTTTGAAAATGTGATCTTCTAATGATAGACCACCTGCGATGGCTATCGGAGGAATATAGGCGCCTTTCGCCCGTAGCTTTTCGCACATGTCGTAAGTCATGCATTCTAGATAAACGGTGGGAATGCCCCATTCATTCATCATTCTCCAGGGGCTCATACCGGTTCCGCCACCAGCGCCGTCTATAGTCAAAAGGTCTATCTTGGCATTCGACGCGAATTTTATCGCCCTAGCCAAATCCGCTGGCCTATAGGCGCCCGTCTTGAGTGTTACGTATTTGGCGCCAATTTTTCTCAATCGGTCAACTTCCTGATAGAAACCCTCTTCAGTCACCATACCTAGTCGAGAATGGCGTTCGAACTCAGATATACCACCCTTCTCAAATGCGCGCTTTGCGCTATCCAGGGTAGGATCTGGAAGCACTATGTAGCCTCTGCTCTTAAGCTGAAGCGCCCTCTCCATAGTGGAGAGCTTTACCTCTCCGCCGATGTCCTTTGCGCCCTGGCCCCACTTAAGTTCAAATATCTCAATTCCTAATTTTTCAATCGCATACTCTGGAACACCAAGCTTAGTGTCTTCAACATTGGCCTGAACTATGACCCCACCTTTGCCGTCATACCATCTGTTGAAGGCGTTTATCCTTCTCTCCATTTCGGGGGATCTTACTATGCGGCCGTCTTTGAACTCGGCTTCCTTGTCCATTCCGCAGATATTTTCACCAGCGACTACCATTACCCCGGAAATAGCTGCCCCTACCGCAATCTCTTCCCAATTTATACGGGCAATATAAGTCGATCCAACTGCGCCTGTGAATACAGGGAAATCCATCTTTATCCCGCCGTCGGAGCCTACAGCCGTGGAACAATCAACAACAGGGAATGTCGCAAGATCGGAGTCGGCCTCAACACCTACGGCTCCAACGCAGGTTCCCTGAATGTTGAAGTGTGAGAAGTCAATTGGATAATCTTTGTCAGCGCCCGCGGTTATCTTTCCAAATGGCTGAGGATATATGGTTTCCCGCCCCCTGATGGCGGAACGCCCTATTTCACACGGACCGGGGCATCCATCGAGACAGGTAACGCAGATTCCAGAAATCGGAGCCGGTTCTACCCTCGTTTTGGTTTTTGTCGCAGCGCTGCGATTGGGTTTGCTGTAGGTCATAGTTTGCCTCCATTAACTCATGTCCAGAGATAAGTTTGCGTAGCGAACTCGCTTTGCATTATTGTTTTTTTGTGGAATCCAAGACGGGGCTTACTGGTTAGCCACACTAATTGGAAAGCCAAAAAATATTAGCGTCAGTAATACGACATGTCAAGAGTTTAACAAATCATGAGAAATTTTTTTGTCGCTTAATTGAACCTAAGAATTTTAGCACGCTCGTTAAGTGGACTTCTAAGTATCCAAGACTCATTTTATGGAATGCTTTTAGCCTTTAATATTGTAATTATCATAAGGACATAGAATTGGCTTTCCTGTTCTGGTGATACCACTCATTCTTTGAGTATGATATGCTTTGGCCTGAGCATATAATCTGAAATAATGGCCATGTTGTCTCGAAGATTGAGTTTCAATAGATAACTTTACTTTTCTGCAGGATCAATTTCAAGAGTCCTGGGCATACCTGTGATACGAATGACAGTTTTAGAACTAATTCTACTCCTATTATGTTTAGTAGTCCTAATGTTGCTTTCAGTATGGATAATCGGTGAGCGCGGGAAATTACTCTTACCATCAACGAAGGCGTTTTTTCGCCAATCTGGCATGAGAAATTTCTTGAACGGAAACTTCTTCCATTTTTATTTTTACGCACGTTGGAGTAAGAGCTACATAAAGAATGCGTTGCGCTACTACGTTCCGAGAGCTTCATTGAAATCTCGCCGACGAATTGGAAACCATTATCATTCTAAGACATTGACTCTTGGCCAGGCAATCAAGATCGTGAATTTGGATCAAGACATCGATCTCAAGGATCTTGAGACTGTCATCCCCTACCCTGTCGCAAGGGACATTGTTTTGTCTGCGCCTGTGCAAATGGCTTTATACGATTGTCCTTGCCGGGAATCTCGAGACAACCCCTGCCAACCAGTAAGAGTTTGCATGTTATTCGGCGAGCCCATTGTGAATTTTATCCTCGAACACCACCCTAATAAGAGCCATCGTCTCACGAAGCAGGAGGCGCTCAAAATACTTGAAGAGGAACATGACAGAGGCCATGTCCACACCGCGTGGTTCAAGAATGTCTGTTTAAACCGGTTTTTTGCCATTTGCAACTGCTGTAAGTGCTGCTGCGGTGGAATGATTTCCATGATGAAGTACGATGTTCCAATGATACAGTCATCTGGGTATGTAGCCTTTATAGACTATTCCACGTGCCTGAGATGCGGAACATGCGTTCAATATTGCCAGTTTGAGGCCATAAAATGGGATGGAGCCCCTGAAATTGTCTGGGAGAAATGCATGGGGTGCGGTGTGTGCGTCGACAAATGCGCTCACCACGCAATCAGTCTCAAAGCTGATGAAGCCAAAGGATTGCCGCTTGATTTTGATAAACTGCGTTTAACAGGAGTGACTTCTCCAGAAAAATGATCTATATGTTTTCCTAGTCGTTTATAATCACTTGATTAGCTCTTTTAAAATCATTTCGGAGTTAGATAATGGGACCTAAATCGGTTCAAGACAGTCAAATCACCATGGCAATTCAGATGAACCCGGAACATGCAAATCCGGTCGGAAACGTTCATGGTGGTGTCATTATGCATTATGTCGATACGGCGGCTGGAGTGGCAGCCATAAGGCATTCGAGAAAAAATGCCGTCACGGCTTCGATAGACAGATTAGATTTTCACTTTCCCGTTTATGTAGGTGACTTGCTGATCCTAAAGGCTAGCGTCAACCTGGTTGGAAGGACGTCCATGGAAGTCGGAGTTCGAGTTGAGGCCGAAAACTTGAGGACGGGAGAAGTTAGGCACACGGCTTCGGCATATCTTACGTTCGTAGCACTGGACGCTAATGGTAGGCCTTCAGAAGTTCCCGAACTTAGGCTTGAAACCGATGATGAAATTCGAAGAAATTGTGAGGCGGTAGGTCGAAAGGAATTTCGTCTGGCAGAGAAAGCACGGGAAAAATGTGGTCTCAATAAAAAAATCAAGACTGATAATTAAGACATCGCAATAACAATCTAGAATAATATTACTGTTTCTTACACCCGATCAGAAATGAAAAAACAAGCGTTTTCAAGACAGGAGATTGAAATTCAGGACGGATATTCACCTGGATTAATTGGAGAAATCACACGAGCTCACGCAGTTTATTATTCTGAGAATTGGGGCTTTGACGTAAATTTTGAAGCTCAAGTGGCCACAGAACTCAGTGAATTTTGTTTGCGGCTAAATAGAGAAACAGACGGTTTGTGGGCATCCTATTCTGAAGGTAATTTCGTTGGCTCCGTAGCCATCGATGGGTCACTAAGAGAAGTTCAAGGGGCACGTCTGAGGTGGTTTATAGTATCGCCGACATTTCAGGGAACAGGAATTGGAAAAATGCTTTTCAGAAAGGCTTTGGATTTTTGCTATGAAAAGCAGTTTCAGAGTGTGTTTCTCTGGACTTTTAAAGGCTTGGAAGCTGCGCGATCAATTTACGAAAAGGCCGGTTTTGTTATCAAGCAGGACCATCCTTCCAGCGGGTGGGGCGGTGATATTATTGAGCAGAAATTTGTGATCGATTTCAGAAAACTGGCCACTTTTAGAGAAGCAAGCAAATGAGTCGAGGCAGACTATTCTGGCGGTGAATTTCTTTGTTTTTACAAAGAGTCGCTTTTGACCATTACACGGACCTCATCGCCAACCTTGGCGCCAAATTTCTTTGAAGCGTCATCTTGGAATAATGATATTTCTAGCAAGTCGAAACTGTTTATTAAGGCGATAGGACTATTCGGGTTCGATTGGCTATAAAAATTTGACAGGCCTTTTATGGAAATTTCCCCGCAATCAATTTCTATTTCAGTGTAATTTATATCTCGTCCCTCAATGTTAGTGATAAGATTTCCAAATCGGTCTACATGAATGATTTGGCCTTTTAACTGATGCCCGGATTTTTCAATTTCGACCATGTCAAGTTTTAGAATCTCAGGTATTACGGGGCCAATCTTTTCGAAATCACTTCCTGCCGACAGCCAAGCGGCAGCCGGCGCAAAAATGTCTCTGCCATGAAAAGTAGCGCTTTTGATTGGCGCAGTAAAATCCGGATTATCTATGCATCTGGCCTCATAATTTATTTTTTCTTTCAGTAAATACGAGAAAATTCCATTGTCAGGTCCTATGAGATATGTGTCAGCCCACCGGATAGCAATTGATTTTCGCTGTCCCCCAACACCCGGATCAACAACCGCTATATGTATGCTGGGCAATTGGAAACGCTCAATAACCCCTTTGACCACAATAGCGGCCTCACCAACGGCGTACGGCGTAATGTCATGAGTAACATCAATTATGTTAACCAGGGGATTGATCCCGAGAATTACACCTTTCATCTGGCCCACAAAGCCATCTTTGGTGCCGAAATCGGTGGTCAACGTGATGATGGATTTCATTCCACGGCCCTGCCCAAATAAAAACTAACCTCTTTTACGTTTTTGTTTTTTTCGGTTTTGATTGACATGATCTGCTCAAGTTGTTTTACTTAGTTATCCATTTAATTTTTCGTTAATTCAACCCCAAATTCCTCAACTCTTCCACGAAAAAATGGCCGGCAATTTGAATCACTATCTCAAGATTGGTTTTCAGGCGATCAATGCTCTCATGTTTCCGCCAGTTTGCGTTTTTTGCGGCATTGAGCATGTAGGTTTCGATTCATACATATGTAAGACTTGCAATGAAGATATTTCTCCTGTCGAGGGTCCCATTTGTGAGTGTTGCGGGTTGCCTGTCGCCGGTACCATGAATAGCCAAAATCAATTATGTGGAAATTGTTCAAAAAAAACCCCACTGATTGATAAAACCCGTTTCAGTGTTTTTTATTCGCGAGTCATCAGGCGTGGAATATTGAAGTTCAAGTTTTCCAATTCCTTGTTTCTAGGGGAAGCGCTTTCCGGATTTCTCGTAAAATCCTTTGAAGAAAGTTATTCTGACGCGAGCCTAGATGCGATCGTGCCGATACCCGTCCATGACGATCGCCTTATCAAGAGAGGCTACAATCAGTCGGCCATCTTGGCCAAGAAACTAGGCAAAAAGGTTGGAGTCAATGTTCTCACAAACTGTCTGGCCAAATCACGTAATACGACTCCACAGACTCAGCTCAAAAGGAAGGAAAGACTCGCTAACATAAAGGGATCTTTTTTTGTAAGAAATCCATTGGTCATCAAAAACCAAAGACTGCTGATCTTGGACGATGTTTTTACAACCGGTTCTACAGTTTCAGAAGCAGCCAGGGTATTGAAGTCTCATGGCGCTCACAGTGTTAACGCACTGGTTCTGGGACTGCGTTATGGAAATATAGAAAAGGATAGCAAGACAGACCTGAAGGCATATCGAGAGATATTTTTTATTGGGGGAAAAAGTCGCTAGGAGGACGGATATGGCTCTTAAGACACCGGAAGATTTTGAGGAAAGCGTAAGACAGCTAAAGCCGCGGGTTTTTATGAACGGAAAACAGGTCGAAAACATTTTTGACAATCCTAATACTCGAACTGTTTTCGAATCCAATCGAGCAAGTTACAGTTGGGCGCTCGATGATCGCTATTCCAAGATCATGTCTTGCTTCTCACCACTAATACAGGAACGTGTCAATAGGTATACTCATGTTAGTGGCAGCGTGGAGGACCTGGTTTCCAAGGCTCAGGCCGGAACTTTCACGGCCGAAACATTGGGAACATGCATCTATCGATGCGCAGGCTACGACGCTTTTCATGCTCTTGCGTCAACCACCTGGGAAATGGATCGTGACCTAGGGACTACTTACAACGCTCGTTTCCTGGATTATCTCAAATTTGTTCAGAAAAATGACCTTGCCGTAGCCGGAGCATTAACAGAGCCCCGTGGCCATAGGATGAAACGGGCGGTCGACTGGCCTGATCCGTACCTATCTTTAAAGGTAGTGGATAGAAATAGTAAAGGGATTGTCGTCAGAGGCGCAAAAATTAACATAAGTGGCGCCTATGCTTGCCATGAACTTGTTGTCCTACCACAGGGAGCCCGAACCCCTGAGGAAAGCGACTATGCGATAGCATTTGCCACTCCGACTGATTCGGAAGGGATAACTTATGTCTGCCAGTATTCCCCATATTCGGCCGAACGCGACCAGGCGGATGACCCATATGAGCTTGGCAATCCAGTCTTCGGCCAACGCGAAACGGCCATGGTAATTTTCGATGACGTATTCGTTCCATGGGATAGAGTCTTTCACTGCGGTGAGACAAATTATTCCCTGAACATTGTTAGCCGTTTCGCCAAGACCCACAGGATGACCTGCGGAGGAACGTGCAAGGTGGGCTTTATGAATCAAATCATAGGCGCCTGCAAGCTTATTCAGGAGTACAAAGGGCTTGATGATGTGCCACATATCAATGACCAACTGACAGAAATGGTAGTGTTGAGGGAGACCGGCCGAGCTTGCGGACTTGCGGCTGCCAGGTTAGGGGCTGAAGAACCGGTTGGTTCCGGAGTTTACCTGCCAGACGAGTTAATGGGCAATGTCTCCAAATTGAATATTTGCGATTCCTTTTGGAGGGTCATGGCGCTAGCAGGTGACATCGGCGGTGGCCTTGTTGTGACAATGCCTTCCCTAAAAGAGCTTAAGAATCCTGAGGTAAGTAATTTTGTCGAGGAGTTCTATAGCTTTGGGTCCGATGAGCCAACAGAAAACATAATGAAGGTTCACAAGCTATTACAGAACTGGACGGCAGGCCAACATGGCGTAGGAACCTGGCACGGCGCTGGCCCAGTCATGGCTCAGAAAATCATGATCCAGAGAACAGTGAACTTTGACCATGAGAAGGAACTGGTTAAAGAAACTCTGAAACTCAAGGACAAGAAAAATCCAGACTAGACGCTCAGGGATGAATTGCATATTTCCGGTTGCGGTGTGTCTTATTGAAGTGACTCATCGCAACCGTTTTACATTCCGCAAGTGGTGATACTATTTAGTCCTGAACTTGGGACGAAAACTTATAAACAGCATCCAGGGCCGCATAAGGGCCTACTTGAGCCCCGTATTGCGATATCGGATAACGAATTCCCTTCTTGTAGAGAATTTCCAGGTTGTTGAGAATTCTTGCGCATTCTTCAGCAGGCAATCCGATTGCGAGTTCATCGTCGGCCGCATGCCCAAATCTTCTCTCTCCGTAGCATGGAATCGAAAGAGCCGGAACTTTATCCACAAAACACCGGCCAATAACATCCGAACATGATGATTCACCCACGGAGTAAAAGGTGAGCCGCTCAAAATTGTCATACTGAATAGCGTTTATTAAAAGGGACATTTGCGCTGGATTTCCATAAAGAAGGACCATATCCGGAACAAACGGATCATAAGCGGTAGGGGCCAGGGAGAAGGCCTTGTATTTTCCATAAGGAATTCTCTGCATAACCTGTTCGCACTTGGCGGCGTCATCTTTTGAGGGAAGCCACACCTTGCTTCTCATTTCCCCGCTGGTCACAAACTCTGGTAACTCGGCGAGTCCAAGGACACTAGCGCAACCCGGAGTAACCAAATCGTCGGCTACACCTCCTACTGTCCAGTCAAAAGTCCTGACTATCGTTATTAATTGGCAAAGGGATAGTCTTTCCTGTGGCCTACGCAACCATTTGTTTTCTTTGAGGGCGTCAGGATCTTCATAGAGTTTCAATCCAACAGGAAAGGTTTTCAGACGCAAGAGCCTTTCCATATCCCTGGTCCAAACCGACCACTTGACATCATTCATTGTAATGCGCCTCTCACTACAGCCCCGTCAGGCAAGTAGCCTCAAATCAGTTTTATTTCAATTACTTGCAGCGTTCAAGGTAATATTTACCACTCATTATGGCTTGAGCCAGATCGACATCACTCTTGATGTCAGATTCAAACACCGTGACGCAGGTTCCTACTGCTTCAACGTCGTGGGCGTCGCTACCGCCCAGTTTTATCAGCCCCATCATGTCCGCCACTTGCCGGGCAAACTCGTTCTCATCATCCGTGACTTTGCCATTACATATTTCCAGGCCATGAACCTGCGAGAAAGTAGGGTTATCCCTGGCGTCTTCAACGCTCATTTGAAGCATGCCAAACCCAAAAAGCAAAAACCCTCTGAAGGGATGAGCCGCAATCGCCACGGCTCCAGCAGAATCAACTCCTGTTTTCAATTGCTCTGGAGTCAACATACCTTCTGGTTCCTGGTCAAATCCAAAGACGAGGATATCTCCGCCAGTGGTTGTGATTTCAATGCCTCGAAACACGGCAAGACCATAGCGTTGACTTAATTCGTCCGCCTGTTCGGGAGTCCAAATTCGATTGTGTTCGGTAATGCAGACACCGTCAAGCTTTGCTTCCAATGCTGCTTTCATGAGATCATCAGGAGTCATCACACTGCATGCGGACCCTAAAGTGGTGTGTATATGAAGGTCTAATCGCATTTATAAACCTTTTAATCTAATTGATTCTTAAATAACTCTTTAAGTCGGGATTACGTTTGAGAAAGTCGTCGAGTAACTGTTTTTTGTCAACTTGAGGATTTGATGATAGGGCTTCTTTGAGTTCTCTGGCCAACTCTGCCCTAACAAGGCTATGTAGGCAATCGACCATAAGGATTGCCATGTGTCTGCACCCATTACGACCAATTTCCTTTTTTATTTTTCCGTCCAACTCGGCATTAATCGACCAACCAACACAATTCTGAAAAAAATCCTGTGCTAACAAGCATCTGTCAGTAGTAAATCTTTTCATTCTGGTCTTGATCGACTCTATTTTAAGCTCAGGCCAGTTGACTCGGATCTCACACTGCATCGCATAAAGCTCGTCCTCGAGCACTCCACTAACCAAGCGATGATCTGAACCCTGTTTCTGAACTCCACAAGTTTTTAAACGAGAGTATTGTGGCATTGAAGTAGTTCTCAAGGAAATCCTCCGTTCTTATAAAGATACGATAATCTGCCTAATCCAATCCCTTAAATGCTGCGCAGCTATCTTTGAGTCGGGGATTGGCCGCCAGCTTGCGAATCATCTCGAGCCCTATCACTCTGTCATTTAATTCAGTTACAGAGTCATCTCCATGAGTTTCAGGTTTGGTCCCTCCTAGCTCCGTGGCCTTTCTCAACTCAGGAACCGTAATGGCGTTGACCAGCATTTCCATAGCCTCCAGAAGCAATTCCGCTATACGATCCGACCCATTGGCTCCACCTACTATTTCACGCACTATCTTGGTCATGCCTGGACCCACCCTGACTCCAATAAGCTTCTTTTCAGCTTCCGCCAATTCTGGAACCAGGCCGAAGACATCTCTTGTAACTTCAAGTTTGGCAAATCTTATGTCAAGCGCCGGGGCCTTGACCTCCAGGATCACTGTCGCACAAAAGAGACTGTCCTCAGCTTTCAAGGTTATGCGCCATAACCCTGACTCAAGCTCTTCTACCACAGTAAGGTTGTGTAACTGAAAATCGAGTATCACAGCGCCCCCTTTGCTATTCGGAATGATAGTTGATAATGGTGATAAAAAATACGAGCCGACACTTATGCTTGTTTTACACTTAACTTTCGAACTACTTCACACAAAAGTCAAGCTCTTTCACGAAGAAACCGACGTAATTTTGATCAGCAAGCCATCGGCGGATTTGTGGTCAAGAACGAGCTCCGAGCCATTATTCAGAAAGACTGGCCACTCTGCGACGTTTTCCTTTCGCCGCCCTACCCTAATTCCAACTCCGGGACGAAGCCCCATTTGACGAAGATTTTCCGGCGCTTCCAATATTTCACCGTTAGCGCCATCTCTCAGGTAACTAAGACTGCAAACCCCTCCTACAGAACAATGGGAATCGCTCTGAGGAATAATGGCTCCGTGTGGGTCATATATTGGATGGCCAAGCAGATCGTCCAGATAATCAACGGACTCCTCATCATGGACATGTTCGAGTTTGTGAGCAGTCGAGTGAATCTCCGAATTAGAAGCCAGGCCAACATGACTCATGTATGCTTCCCAGAGCCTATGGGCCCTTAAAATTCTGTGAGCTTCCTGGGCTCCGGATGCGGTCAGCAAGACAGTCCGATCCTTGATTTCGAGCAATCCATCACGAGCCATTCTTTTTATGGCCTTTTTGAGAACGGATTTGCCTTTCAAAATCTTTTGTTGAAGTTGATCGACAGTTAGCCCGTTTTCAGGACGACTTGTCTCCACGAGAATATCTTCTACCAATTGTTGAGGCAATGCCTGCCGAAGCCTGAGCCATCTCGACAGAAGCCCGTAGTTAGGTGCAAAAATCAGGACTATTATAAATTGTAGGGAGCAGAAAAGCATTATCGCCCCTCCTCCCGATGAATCCAGCCACATGCTCAAATATAAACCACCCGTCACACTGGTTACGCCGAATATTGCCGCCAGAATCATCATGCGATCGAGCCTGTCACTAAGTAGATATGCGGATGCGGCAGGAGTGATCAACAACCCCACGACCAGAATTACTCCAACCATACTTACGGCGCTCACCACCACCAACGAAACACAAGTCGTCAAAGTGTAATCGATAAGAGTGACAGGCAATCCAATGGATGCGGCCATCACTGGATCAAAACTGGTGAGTTGGAAATGTCTGAAAAAAAGTATCAGTATTGACAGTACAATGCCCGCAGATATTGCCGCGACCCATAAATCGGAATCGGCCACTCCGAGAACATCACCCATGATGAAGTGCATCAAGTCAATATGAATGTATCCTCGAAAAACAGATACAAGAACAACGCCTCCCGCAAAAACGCCCGTGTACATTATGCCAATGGCGGTGTCGTCTTTAATCCTCGAAACACGCGAGACAAAACCTATTGACGCTACGGTGACAATCGCCGCAATCAACGAGCCTATCAACATGGCCGGAGCATGAGCCTCAGCTCCGAAGAGAATTTTCATGAAAAGGTAGCCACCTGCCACACCCGCTATCATCGCATGTGAAAGCGCATCACCTAGAAATGCCATACGTCGCAGAATTACCAGGCAACCCACCACACTGCAAACAATAGCGGCTATTGAACCTCCGATAAGGGCTTTTTGGAAGAAAGTTTCCCTCAGAGGCGCCAGAAAAGCCGCAAAAAACAGATCAAGCACGGCATTCCTCCGATTTTTCCATTCCAGAAAAGACCTTTAATTTGCCTTCGTACACTTCGCTGAGCAATTCCTGATTGAGGACCTGTTGCGGAGTTCCATACGCATATAGCCTTTGTTTGATTAGCATTAGCCTGTCAAAATATTCAGCCGCGGTCGCAAGATCGTGATGAACAACAACTAAAGTTCTCCCGGTTTGTTTTGCTCTTTCCAGGACGTCAAGGATAGCTCTTTCCGTCGCAGCGTCCACACCGGCAAATGGTTCATCCAGGAGTAGTATGTCTGATCCCTGAGCCAAAGCGCGAGCCATGAATACCCGTTGTTGCTGACCACCGGACAGTCTTCCTATCTGTCGATCCTTAAAATCGGACATTCTGACCATTTCCAGGGCCTTTTCCACAATTTCACGATCTTCGCGCCCAGGATCTCTCCACCATGGTATGTTGGGATATCTTCCCATCATGGCCACTTCATAAACTGTTATGGGATAATCCCAATCTACCGAACCCCGCTGCGGCACATATGCAAGGCGACCTTTGGCGTCTTCTATTGGTTTCCCAAGAAGTCGGACAACCCCGAGATCCGGTTTGACAAATCCAAGAATTGACTTAACCAGAGTAGATTTTCCGGCCCCGTTTGGCCCGATTATTCCCACTAGCAAACCCTGCTCGATTGTTACACTTACATTGAGCAGAGCCGGTCTTGGCCCAAAACTAACCGTAAGATTTTCGACTTCAATGGCAGGAACTCTAGTTGTATTAGTGGTCATGTTCCTTCCTGGATGATTCTTCCGGAACTAAAAATTGAACAGTTGAAATCATCTTGTCGCCCGGTTCGGTCCAAAGAGTCCTGTCAGCGATTTCTTCCAGAAATCTAAACAATTGTATCCGAACGGCCATGGGGCGGTCATAAGCCATCAGACTTGGGTTGACTTCAATTAGAAGTTCATTTTGCCCAACCCTGACACCTTTGATATCATCTATAATTGTTTGCTTGCCAGACTGAAAGCCTTCTTCTGAGCGAAAGACTTCGGCGCCGTTCAGTCTGGCCGACATGGCGCTTGCCTTATCATTTCCGACTGTCAGAGCAAATGAATCCTTTTCGGTAGTTCCAGTTGTGGTAATCACCAATCTATAATTTGCGCTGGATATTTCGTGCTGTTTATCCGGTGGCTCCACGATACTCTCTCGGGAATTCATGTAGATATAAAGACCACCAATCAGTATTGTCCAAATAATTATTACAAGCATAGGGCGCTTCATTTATTGGCCTCATTTCAAAGCGCTTACGATCGTTATGACATTTTCTCTCATCATACCTATGTATGTTTCACCGGCCGAACCTTCCGTCCCCATAGAATCGGAATACAATTCTCCACCGATTTTGACTCCTGCCTCTCGCGCTATTTCTCGCATAAGCTTGGGATTAACGCTGTTCTCCACAAAAACAGCCTTCACCCCCAGACTCTTTATTGATTCAACGACGGATTTGAATCTTGCGGGAGTCATTCCAGCCCCAATCTCGGAACCAGTAGACCAACCGACAGGAGCCTGATTCTTGAACCCAAACTCTTGAGCGAAATAATTGAAAGCATCATGACTGGTGACAAGAATTCTCTTTGAGACCGGTATGACATGAAACGTTTGACGAATCCATGAATCCAGAGCTCGTAATTGAGCAAGGTAGAGTCTTGCTCTGGCTTCGAGTTCCCATTTGATTGAAGGGTCCAGCCTACAAAGCCCTGCCGTTATATTGTTGATGTATATCGCAGCATTACGTGGAGAAAACCAGGCATGGGGATCTGACGTTTTCTTCCCGTCCGTTTCCAGCTCTAAAGGTTTAACCCCGTCGGAAGCCGTAATAATTGGTTTCCCGGCGTCTTTGGCCAGCGTGGCCATCCAGTTCTTGCCCTCAAGATTAAGGCCATTCTGTATGCACATCACTGATCTGACTGCCATTTGAGCGTCGTTGGGAGTCGGCATGTATGTGTGGGGATCGGCTCCTGGAGCCAGCACGCACCTGACCTCAAAGGAGTCTCCTGCGACATTGCGAGTAAAATCCGCAATCTGAGTAGTAGAACACAATATCATCGGCTTTTCGGAATGTCTTTCTGATGACGCAAAGCCATCAGGATTACAGAAGAAAGTAAAAAAGCAGATGATCAATGGCATTATAATAAAATAGATCTTTGAGGTGTTTTTCATATCATTTGCTATCAATTTTGATATCCACAATTCCGATGATTAATCAGGATGACAAGTTCTGATAGATTATCCTGGCCCCTATACAAATCAGCACAATCCCACCCAAACGCTCCGCCCACTCTCCAAGGTGAGTTCCAGCCTTCTTACCTAACCTTGTTCCAATAAAGGTCATTAGCAAAGCCGCAAATCCTATGGTTGCTGCCGGACCCCAGATTGCCATGCCGATCAAACTGAACGACACTCCAACAGCCAATGCGTCCAGGCTGGTGGCTATCGACAGTCCTACGAGGCTCCAGCCGCGAGTCGGGTCATAATTCTTGACTCTAGCCTCTGAATCTTTTGACTCAACGATCATCTTGACCCCAAGGCCAGTCAGAATAGCAAATGCAATCCAGTCATTTACACCATACATGTAATCAGATACCGCCGCTCCACCAAACCACCCTATCAAGGTCATGAGAGCCTGAAAAAGCCCGAAATGCCAGGTCAGCCGAAACGTATGCCTGAATGTAACCTGATCCAATCCCCCGGATACAGCCGCAGATACTGCAAAAGCATCAGCCCCCAATGCTATCGCCGTGATTAAAAGGGTGAGATTATCCAAAACGGATAGACTCCTTTTAAAATGGATTGAAACCTGATAACCTGTTTACAATACGTGCTAACCATCGTCAAGCAATGCTGACGATGAACTAGCCGTAGCGAACTCAAAAAAAGACTGCCATTTCTTGGGGGGGAATGAATTGATGTTGAAATCCAGCGATCCAAGCTTGAAGGACGATTTAAATCATCGGGGTGAGACAAACGGGCCAACTTCATCCACCAGTCATAAGGATGCCAGTTTTTCCAATGATCTGTTTCAAATTCTTTGGATCAATGAAAACAAACATTTCTGGTTTCATCATAGATGTGACCTGATAGCGTGGGCATTAAAAAGATATTTTGCTGACGCGAGATCTTTTCTTGAAATAGGCTGCGGAAACGGGTTTGTCCTTGAATATCTCGAGGCAAGACTTCCATCAATCTCCTTTTGGGGAGCTGAACTATTTGCTGATGGCCTAGCCTACGCCAGGAAAAGACTCGCCAGAACAACGCTCATTCAAATGGATATTTTTGAATCCCCTCTCAAGGCAGATTTTGATGTCATCGGACTCCTCGACGTGATCGAACACCTTGACGATGATGAATCGGCGTTAAAAAGAGCGTTCGATCATATCAAGCCGGGCGGAGGAGCTATAATAACCGTTCCTCAGCACCCATCTCTATGGAGTGAAAAAGACATTGGCGCCTTTCACAAAAGACGCTACACAAAAAGTGGGCTACGAAATCTGCTCGAGAAAACAGGCTTCACTATCTTGAGAATTACTTCTTTTATTTCATTTCTTATGCCAGCCCTCATTATTTCCAGAAAATTTCAAACCGGTTCACGGCATGATGACTTGTTCGATGAATTTTCTATCCCGCCTGTGCTAAACGCTATTTGTGGCAAAGTTTGCAAACTGGAAGGTTTTTTTATAAAAAAAGGGCTTTCAATGCCATTCGGTGGATCACTCATGGCAATTGTCAAAAAGCCGGAAAGAAGACATCATTAATTGATGACTTTTTTTAGATTTTCGTACTGAGGTCGTTTATTTTCAACCAGTCCAATGACAAACTGGATTTCATGACATCAACTCCAGGATTTTAAATGGTTTCAAAGGCTGATATCGATTTATATTTGCGAAACTTTAGCCTGAGTGAAGATTCCTCGAATATCTCCATGTTTGAAACCAATAAGTCCCGGACCGAAGTAAGCCCCATTGAATTAAACGGAGTTGTTCTAAATAAATACACGAACGAATTCTGGACACACCGTCAGCGCCAGGCTTGTTCCATTCATGAAATATCTTACAGGGCATGCTTCAAGCCTCAACTACCTCGCTTTTTTATCCAGCTATTATCCGAGGAAGATTCGGTAGTTTATGATCCGTTTAGCGGTCGCGGCACAACGGTATTGGAGGCTGGTCTACTTGGACGTAGAATCATTTCTAATGACGCAAACCCTTTAAGCTCAATGCTCGTCCGTCCCCGTTTTACTCCACCTCAACTCTCCGAGGTTCAAAAACGTTTGGCTGAAATTCCGACTGATTCTTCCGTCTATTCAGACATTGACCTCTCAATGTTTTTCCATAAACAGACCTTGAGTGAAATTTTATCCTTGCGGCGGTATTTGCTGGAAAGGAGAAAACGGAACAAGGAAGATGACGTGGATCGCTGGATTGCCATGGTTGCCACGAACAGACTAACGGGACATTCCACGGGCTTTTTCTCAGTCTATACCCTGCCCCCTAACCAGGCTGTTTCGCCAGAACGTCAAATCAAGATTAACAAAGCGAGGAACCAGATTCCTCAATATCGAAATGTAAGAGATATAATATCAACCAAGACAAAGAGCCTGCTTAGATCCATTTCGAAGGAGCAACAATTCAATCTCTCAAGGGCCGCCAATTCCGCATTGTTTATTTGTGGCGACGCCAGAAGCACACCGCAGATCAAATCAGGCGAAGTTCAACTTGTAGTTACATCACCTCCGTTCCTTGACGTGGTGCAATACGCCAAAGACAACTGGCTTCGGTTGTGGTTCAATTCCATCGATCCAAACGAATCAGGAGTTCCTATAACCATGGCCAGATCAGTCAAAGGATGGACTGAAGTGATGGAAGCGGTTTTCATTGAACTGCACCGAGTCTGCAAATCCTCCGGATGGGTGGCTTTCGAGGTCGGTGAAATTAAAAACAGAACAATAAACCTCGATGAACATGTCGTCCCAATAGGGATTTCGGCAGGTTTCGAGTGTGTCGGAATTTTGGTTAACTCTCAGGAATTTTCCAAAACATCCAACATCTGGGGCGTAAAAAACATGAAATCCGGAACAAATACTAACAGGATAGTCTTGTTCCGGAAGAATTGAACTTAATCACACACTCCGATTTAATTCAGCGCAAGAATCAGTCAATTG
>CALGLN010000037.1 GCA_937930835.1 uncultured Desulfomonile sp. | reverse complement strand
AATTCTTCATTCTCGTGACGACTTTATAGTATGGGCGAACGAGGCATGGGAGAACATGTTCGGTTTTACAGATAAACGGGACTATATCGGAAATCACATAAGTACAATCTATGAGAGCAAGACCTCCTGCAAAGAGCAGCTTGAGGCTTCTTACAATGACCTGACCAGTGGAAAGATATTCAAGGCGGACGTCAGACTTGTGAGAAAGGATGGCTCAGTTTTCGACGCTAATATCAGGATGAACCTTCTGGATTCAAAACGACCTTTCAAGGGCGCCATCCTGGTTATCACAGATCTGTCAGGGATAAATGCCATATCGGAGGCGCTTAGTGTTGAAAGGCGCAGGTTCGAGTCCTTGGGCAGGAATTCCCCTTTTGGCCTGGTGATGGTCCAGCCAGACGGTTCTTTTTCTTATGTAAATCCAAAATTCGTTGAGATGTTTGGATATAGTCTTGAGGACGTCCCAAATGGGAAAGAGTGGCTAACCAAAGCCTACCCTGACCCGGCATATCGTAGACAAATCATTTCAACCTGGTTAGAGGATGTCAAAGTTACAAAGGCCGGGGAGAGCAGACCACGAGTGTTTTCAGTTACCTGTAAAGATGGCGCCGAAAAGGTCATTCATTTTAGACCCGTCAGGTTGGATTCGGGGGAAGACCTGATGACATTTGAGGACATCACCGAACGCAAGCGAGCAGAAGAGGTCATGCAGCTCAATGAAGCTCGCTTGGAAAAGATTGTCGACATACTGCATTACAAGGCCTTTTCGGTACAGGATTTCCTGGACCATGCCCTGGAAGGAGCTTTGGAACTAACGCATAGCAGGTTAGGTTACATTTATTTTTACGACGAAGATAGTGAAGAGTTTGTTCTGAATACCTGGTCCAAAGAGGTCATGAAGGAGTGTTCCATTGCTAACCCCCAAACCCGCTATGAACTTGAAAAAACAGGGATATGGGGAGAGGCTGTTCGTCAGCGTCAACCTATCCTGGTAAATGATTTTCAGGCTCCTAATCCGCTCAAGAGAGGTTATCCGGAAGGACATGCCCCATTGCACAGATACCTTACGGTTCCGGTCTTCATAGGTGGTCGGATAGTAGCGGTAGTCGGAGTGGCTAACAAAGAATCAGACTATAACCAGACTGATATACTGCAACTTACCCTGATGATGGATTCGGTCTGGAAGGGAGTGGATCGTCTGAGCATGGAAAAGGCGCTAATGGAAAGTGAGGCCACTCTTAAAACGGTGCTTCAGACTGCGCCAATAGGTATTGGGTTGGTCACGGATGGCGTATTTAAGTGGATAAACGAGTCGTTGTCCGTAATCACGGGGTTTCACACTGACGATCTGATCGGAAATAGCCCCGGAATTCTTTATGAAGATGCAAATGAGTTTAATCATTCGGGCATTTTTGCGCCAGAGGGCTCCGCTGCCGAGGGAAATGAAGGCTTGGAAACCCGCTGGAAACGCAAGGATGGTTCATTTGTGGACATTCTCCTGAGTTCTTCCCATATATCTCCAGGTGATCCTTCTAAAGGGATGGTTTTTTCGGCCATAGATATCACTGAGCGCAAACTCTTTCAAAGAGATCTCGAAGAATCTGAGGAACGGATGCGCCTTTTGTTGGAAGCGGCTCCAATGGGCATCAGAATAGCCACTCAGGGCAAGTATTCTTACGTAAACCCGGCATTCCTCAGAATGTTTGGTTATGAGTCCAGTGATGAAATAGAAGGTCTTCCAGTGGAAGAATTGTATCTGGAGGGCGATAGACCTCGGATAAAGGAAAGAAATTTAAGGCGGGCTAAGGGCATTGGTGTGAATCATCATTATAGTGTCACCGGGATCAGGAAGGATGGAAGCCGCTTTGATCTGGAAACCTGGGGCAGTGAAATCTCGTACAAGGGGCGACGTTCCACTTTTCGATTTCTCGTGGACATTAGCGAATCAAACTCTCTTAGGGCCCAACTTCTGCAGGCGCAGAAGATGGAGGCGATCGGAACCTTAGCAGGAGGGGTTGCTCACGACTTCAACAATCTGCTCCAGGTGGTCATAGGATATTCTGAATTAATGCTCAATCGTAGCCATCAGAATGAACGTGATCGAAGTGACCTCAAAAAGATACAGTCGGCGGCTAAACAGGGCGCTGAACTCGTTAGAAACCTGTTGACATTCAGCCGAAAGGTGGAAACAAAATACGCTCCAGTTGACTTGAACAAGGAAATTATCCAGGTACAGCACTTCCTACACCGGACTATCCCAAAGACCATAAACATCGATCTGCATCTCAACAATTCTCTCGGATTCATCAAGGCCGACCCATCACAGATAAGCCAAATTGTCATGAATTTGGGACTCAACGCAGTAGACGCAATGCCAAATGGTGGAACATTGACCATCAAGACCGATGTGGTTCAATTTGACAAAAAGTTCACTGGGGACTCACAATTTGAACCCACACAGGGGAGTTATGTGTTGTTAAGTGTTTCCGATACCGGTCAAGGCATGGATAATGATACCATGTGTCACGTTTTTGAGCCTTTTTTTACCACAAAGGAAACAGGCAAAGGAACTGGACTAGGGCTTGCCATAGTCTATGGGATAGTCAAGCTCCATGGCGGTCACATCACCTGCAAAAGTAAACCGGGAAAGGGGTCTTCATTTGAGATATACTTCCCGGTCCTTGAGGAAGAAGTTGATGTTGAAGTCCAAAATTTTGATACACCGATCCCTGGAGGCGCCGAGACAATTCTTCTGGTAGAAGATGATCAAGAGATACGAGAGCTTGGCGCAACTCTTCTGGCTCAGGTTGGCTATGAAGTTATAATGGCCGGTAATGGAAAAGAAGCTATTGAGATTTACCAGACTAACAAGGACAAAATTTCATTAATACTATTGGACATCATTATGCCCGTGATGGATGGCGTAAAATGTATGTCGGAACTCCTGAGAATTAACCCCGAAGTAAAAGTTATAGTATGCACCGGATTCTCTGAGACAGGGCCTCTTAGTAAGAATATGGCAGCAGCCAAGGGAGTTGTTCATAAGCCCTATGAAATGGTTGAACTTCTTGAAACTATTCGCCGTGTTTTGGATCAGGCTACTTAAGGGGTTTGTATTTTTTCGTTTTTTCAATTGGAGCAGAAACGGCGGGTCGCCGTAAAACATTTTGCGTCAGGCCTAAATGTGTATCAATTAGTCTACTGCTTGTCTGAAGATTCCTTACTAATACTGTATTTTCTGAGTTTCTTATAGAGCAGAGTTCTGTGAATCCCGAGTAAACGCGCTGCAGCTGCCCTGTTATTCCGGGTTGCGGTCAAGGCGGACAAGATTGCTTCCTTTTCAGCGATTCCATGAACATCTTTCAGAGGAATGTGGCTCAATGTCCCAGAATTTTTCTGGGCCGAGTAAATTTGTACGGGCAAATCATCAGGCTGGATAAAATCTCCCTCTAGGGAGGAAACGGTTCTCTCAAGCACGTTACAGAGCTCCCGGCAATTGCCGGGCCAATGATAAGATGAAAGGGCCGTCTCGGTTTCAGGGCTCATCTTGACTGAAGGGATAGAATACTCCCTGGCTAGTAGTCCCAGAATATGGCTGCTAAGCGGAACGATGTCTTCAGGGCGCTCTCTGAGAGGCTTTATGTTTAGTGAAATTACGTTGAGCCTGTAAAAAAGGTCTTTCCGGAAACGGCCTTCCGTCATCATTGATTCAAGATTTTGATTACTCGCAGCAATAACTCGAAAATCCACTCTTACTGGAGAGGTTCCTCCAACCCGCTCCACCTCTTTTTCTTCCAGTACTCTCAATAGCTTAGGTTGCATCTCAAGGGGAAGATCTCCTATTTCGTCCAGAAACAAGGTTCCCCTGTTGGCCAGTTCAAATTTTCCGGGTTTGCCTTTGTATGTAGCCCCGGTGAATGCCCCACGATCATATCCGAAAAGTTCCGATTCCATGAGTTCGCGGGGGATCGCTGCGCAATTTATCCTGACGAACGGATTAAGCCTTCTGGGGCTTGCGTTATGAATAGCCTGAGCAAACAACTCCTTTCCCGTTCCAGATTCACCAGTTATCAAAACGGTAAGATTGGTGGCCGCGGCTTTCAGCGCTTCTTTTTTGAGTAAACGGATCGTTTCGCTGGTTCCAGCAATACTGTCCATGGTGTATCGTGTGGAGCGCAGTGAAATCAATTCACGCTCGTACAGTTCCACTTTTGATTCCAACAGTGAAAGTTTCTTGGCCAACCTGCCGACATCCCTGATGTCTTTAAACATAACCTGACCAAAAACTGCTATGACCTTGCCGTCCTTTTTAATTGGGATTCTCTGAACGACCATGTTCTGGCCTTTGATGGAATGGCTCTGGTTAATTTCAGGTTTGCCCGTCTTTGCCACAACATGCATCCTGGTGTTCTCGATGACTTCAGTGCAATGCCTTCCTATCTGCCTCTTGGGATCCACCCCAAGATATTGGCCGTATGGGGTGTTGAAGAATTTCACATAACCCTCGGGATCCGTGACCATGACACCATTGTAAATGTTGTCCAGAATCAGTTCCAGCAGTTCTGTCCTGTCCTTCAGGGTCGCAAAATCAGCGCCCCCGATTCTGTCAGTCGTTAAATCTTGTGATTCGTCAGGCATGGGAGTCTCCCCATTTAAGATTTCAGAGAGTGAAAAGCATCAGAAACGTTCAATATCATGTATCAAGGCAACTACATGTAGGTTTTATGATACACAATCGCATACAGTTTTGCCAGCGCCACCTTTTTGCCCAAACAGCTGAAAAAAACCTACGAGGCGTAGTAATAGGTTATGAAAGAACTCTGGATTCATCACCGCATGATAGAAATTTACGTGGCTCGGGATTTGCATCCCTCGTGACCAGTCAGGTCATGAAAGATGGAGGTTTTTAGACAAAGATGGACATCAACGAGCCAAAGATCCTCAGAGAGGATGTCCTGGTTTTGGTGGACGAGGACTTCAATCCGGGACACGTTTGCATAGTTACCGGGGCGAGCGCTGGAATCGGTAGAGCCACAGCGGTTGCAGCCGCTGCGAATAACCTGGTGACGGTCGGTCTCGATATTGATGAGAAAGCCGGCAAACTGACTGAACAGATGGCCCGTGACATGGGTGGGAAAATGGTTTTCATCCCTACCGATTTGACGAGTGACTCGGAAATTGAATCGGCTGTAGAAGAAGCGGCCAAACTCGGGCAAATCAAGTATGTCGCCAATATAGCGGGGATCCAGCATATCGATTCCGTGGAAAAGTTTCCCATGGAAAAATATGACCTGATGCAAAAGATAATGTTAAGGGCTCCTTTCTATCTTTCCCAGCTCACCATTCCATACATGAGAAAGAGTGAGAATGGACGAGGGGCTATTGGCAACATGTCATCCGTGCATGGACATCTGTGCACCATGAACAAGCCAGTTTACAATATTACGAAATTCGGTTTGAGAGCCTTGTCCCAGTCCATTTCTGCGGAAGGCGAGGGCAAGATAAGATCGTTCACGGTAAGCACCGGATTTGTCAAAACCGGCCTTGCTCTAAAGCAGGTACCGGCTCAGGCTCAACAGAGAGGCATTACTCCTGAAGAGGTTGTGACCGATGTAATGATGGGCAAGTCACGTGTCAAAGAAATGATGTCTCCCATTGAGGTGGGCAATCTCTTCCTGTTTGGTTTTTCGAGATTTGCAAAATACCTTGTGGGAGGAGACCTGCTTTTTGATGGAGGAATGGTTCTAACTTACTAGAAATTCTTCGTCATGCTGTAGCTATTCTTTCCGTGACATATTTTCGTCATTAATGGCAAATGGGCTTTGTCCCAAATATCCCAAGCTCGGAGGGCATTACATGAAGCAAGTCAAAGGCAAGGTTTTGGCGATGATGGCGCTGGTTTTGTTTTCAGCCGCATTTACTCTTGGTTCAAACGCAATAGCGTCAGACGTTATAAAGCTCGGCTTTATTGCGGATGTGTCTGGAATTGGCGCTCCCTTTTACAAATCCCAGAAAGCTGGTCTCGATATGTTCATTGAAGAGATCAACGCCAAGGGAGGTATTCTCGGGAAGAAACTGGAACTCGTGGTTCGTGACTCGCAACTCAAGCCGGACGTTGGAGCCAACCAGGCGAGGGAACTTATTCTGAGCGAAAAATGTGAATTTCTTATTGGCCCCACGAGCAGCGCCGTTGCCTTGGCTGTTACCAAGGTATCCAAGGAATTCAAGAAAATCATCTTCTTTCATACTTCCAACGCTGAGGCTCTCACCACTACAGCATTTCAGCCTTACATGTTCCAGGTTGTTCCAAACACTGGAATAGAAGGCCGCGGCATGGCGGTGGTTTTATCCAAGAAGCCTTACAAGAAGTACAGCCTCATTGGGCCAGATTACGCTTATGGTCATGATCAGTTAAACAGTTTCAAATCCGAAATGGCGAAACGACGCCCGGATGTTCAAATCCTGGATACTGTTTGGGTTAAATTGGGTGAGTCGAATTTCTCAACATTCATTCCCACACTGATGGCTAAAAAACCTGAGGCGATAAACGCGGCATTCTGGGGAGGGCAACTGAGCGCTTTCATCAAGCAGGCGAAGCCGTACGGAGTCTTCAAGGAAACGCCTGTGAGTTCTCTTTTTGATCTTGACATGTTAAGGGCCACAGGCCTTGATATGCCGGAAGGGCTCACGGGGTATGCCAGAGCGCCATTCTATGCCATAGACACCCCACAAATGAAAGAATTCATAAAGAAATACTACGACAAAAACAAGGAATGGCCGGCTGACTGGGCCATTATGGCTTATGACGGGATGATTGCGCTTACCGAGGCGATAAAAAAAGCAAACAGCACTGAATCAGAAAAGGTCGTGGATGTCCTTGGAGGGCTAAAATTCAACTCGTTAAGGGGTGAGCGTTTCATCCGGGCTGAAGATCACATGGCCAATGTGGGAATATATGCCGGTGTAACAACAAAGTCTCCGGACTATAAAGAATTTCTAATCATGAAAGATGTTCAACCTGTCCCCGCTGAGGAAGTATGGCTGCCCGTAGAAGAAATTAAGAAGCTTCAATCAGAACAAAAATAGTTTCGATCATGGGAATTGGCTCATCGCGGGGGTTGTTTCAACTTCCCGCAGGGCCGTCCCGGCCGATTTTTCGCTTACCCTGATTCATTAGATGGACAAAAACGATGACTTGGCAACTATTTGTTTTCATGATGATCAATGGCCTTAGCCAGGGGATGCTCCTTTTTATAATCGCATCGGGACTATCCCTGGTCTTCGGTGTCCTTCGGGTGATCAACTTTGCCCACGGATCGATATACATGATAGGGGCTTTTCTGGCCTACTCCTTGTCCACTATCTTGTCCGGACAATCTTTAATTGGATTTCTGATTCTTCTGATGGTAGTGCCTCCTGTAATTGCCATTTTAGGGTTGGCGCTTGAGGTGACGCTTTTCAGGAGAGTTTATCGTGAGGAGCACCTTCTGCAGTTGCTTCTCACCTATGCTCTTGTGCTCATTCTCGATGATCTTGTCAGGGTAATCTGGGGAGGTGAGCCTAGAAGTGTAGCTCGACCGGAATTGCTTGCCGGTTCAGTGGATATTTTTGGCATGGCCCTGCCATCGTACAACGTCTTTATTCTTGTGGTAGGCCCAATGATCGCCATTGGGCTGTGGTTGCTTTTATACAGGACCCGAACGGGAAACATAATTAGGGCTGCCGTTTCATTTCCCGACACTTTGGGGGCATTGGGTGTGAATGTATCGTGGGTGATGACCTCCACATTTATGCTGGGCTGCTGGCTAGCCGGTTTCGGAGGTGTTCTTACCGCCGGACTTTCGAACATTGATCTTGGCATAGGGATGCAAACAATTATCGAATGTTTTGCAGTTGTAGTGATCGGTGGGCTGGGCAGTGTCGGCGGGGCGCTTCTGGGATCACTTATAATAGGGACTGGCCTAACATTCTTTCAATTGCCTTTTGGTAGATGGGCGTTAGTTTTTCCCTACGCATTGATGGCGCTTGTACTCATTATCAGGCCATGGGGCTTTTTTGGAAAACCTGAACGATAGATCATTAAAAGGCTGAGTTACATAATGAATGATCAGACTTACCCATCCCGGTCTGGGTGGATAGCCGGTATTATAGTTACCGTAATTCTCTTCGTTCTTCCCGTCTTCCTTGGAAATCTGGGAAAGACAGGGGAATACTGGATTTGGGTCTCAACTGAAATGATAATAATGGCCTTGTTCGCCATGAGTTTGAACCTGATCCTGGGTTTCGGAGGTATGGTGAGCTTTGGTCATGCCGCTTTCTTCGGTGTCGGCGCATACACGGTAGCCCTGTTGATGAAGAAAGCCGATTTTCCCTTGTACCTGGCTTTACCAGCCGCTCCTATGGTCGCAGCCGTCACCGCGGCCTTCATAGGGTGGTTTTGTGTCCGGCTTTCCGGGCTTTACTTCTCAATCTTAACCCTGGCGTTCGGACAACTTCTATTTATGATAGTTTTTCAATGGTACACTTTTACCGGCGGTGACGATGGTCTTCATGGGGTTCCTAGACCGGAAATCCTCGGGCCTATCAATTATTATTGGCTGTGCCTGATAATTTTCATGGTGTGCTTTCTTGTCATAAGAATGATAGTCAATTCCTCTTTTGGCCTGACCATAAAAACGATCCGGGAGAATCTGGATCGAGCCAAGTTTGTTGGCATCAATGTAAGAAGGTATCAGCTTCTCAATTTCGTGATTGCTGGAGCGTTTGCCGGTTTGTCCGGTGGGATGCTCTGCGAGCTGAACAGGTTTGCTCAAACAGAATTTCTGCACTGGAGTAAATCAGCCGAACCAATCCTGGCGAGCCTTGTAGGGGGAATGTACTCTTTGGCCGGACCGGCCATAGGGTCTTCGGTTCTGATTTTTCTCAAGATCTTTCTTCAGCAGGTACACAGGAGTATGGTCGAGATATGGGCTATTTTTCTGGGTGTCTTGTTGCTGATAGTGGTCCTTTTTGCTCCACAGGGACTGGTTGGTCTGTACCAGAATATTTTTCACAAGTCCCGTTCATAATCTGCGAGAGGAATGGAGTGTGAATCCTCAATGTCTGACCCCATACTAAGCATTCAAAACCTTTCCAAGTCATTTGAAGGAAATCAGGTCTTCAACGACATAAGTTTTTCCGTGGAACGAGGAGAACTCAGCGCAATTATTGGACCTAACGGAGCTGGAAAAACTACACTTTTCAATTTGATAACAGGGGCTCTGGTTCCTGATCAAGGGAAGGTAATCTTTGAAGGCCAAGACATCGTTGGTATGGAGCCATTCGACATAGTCAGGCTGGGAATGGCCAGGGCTTTTCAACGGACGAACATTTTTCCGAAAATGACCGTCCTGGAGAACATAGTCATCACAATCATTACCAGACTCAACACGAATTTGCGGTTTGTCAGACACTGGAACAGCTCAAAAGAGATCAAGAAAAGAGCGTTTGAAATTCTGGAAAGTGTTGGATTAGCGGATAAGGCTTCACATCAGAGCGGGACTCTGGCTCACGGCAACCAGAAACGTCTGGACATCGGCGTCGCCCTGGCTCTGGAACCTAAATTGCTCCTGCTGGATGAGCCTGTGGCGGGGATGAGCCCAGAGGAGCGCTGGGAGACGGTTGACCTGGTCAAGGATCTTTGGAATCAAATGAAAATTACGATGGTTTACATTGAACATGACATGGACATAGTTTTTGGAATTTCCCAGATAGTTCGGGTTTTGTGCTACAAAACGCTGTTGGCTGAAGGGCCGCCGGATGAGATTTCAGCTAATCACCAAGTTATAGAGGCATATTTGGGTGAAGAGGTTTAGCCATGCTCCTGGAGGTTCAAGCTATAAATACCTTCTATGGGTTGAGTCACATTCTCTTTGACGTATCACTCCAGGTCGATAGGGGGGAAGTGGTCGTTTTACTGGGTAGAAATGGGGCAGGGAAGACTACCACGATGCGCAGCGTCATGGGATTGACTCCGCCCAAATCCGGCAAGGTCATTTTTAACGGAAACGACATTACGGGAATGGCCCCGTACAAGGTTGCGAGGCTTGGAATTGGTTTTGTTCCAGAGGATCGGAGAATCTTTCCTGACCTGACGGTAAAAGCAAACCTGGATGTCGGCGTGAGAAAATCTAAAGGCAAGACAGCCTGGACAATTGAACGAATTTACCAACTGTTCCCACGATTAAAAGAATTGGCTAATCGTCGAGGAGGCAATCTTAGCGGTGGCGAACAACAGATGCTCACAATAGCCAGGACACTGATGGGCAGCCCCGATTTGATACTTCTGGATGAGCCCTCTGAGGGATTGGCGCCTATCATAGTTAAAGGGCTTGGAGATTTCATAGATTTGCTCAAAAAAGAGGGGACCACCGTTCTTTTGTCTGAACAAAACGTCAAGTTTTCTCTCAAGCACTCCGATCGAGCCTACATCGTGGACAACGGTCACATCAAATACGAGGGGACCATAGCTGACCTCGAACAGAATGATGATGTTAAAAAACGCTACCTAGCAGTCTGACAGCGATTTTCAGCCCGTTCCAGCTCCAGCTTTCTGAGTTCCTTGCGAATAATCTTTCCTGTAGCCGTCTTAGGAAGATCGTCAATGAATTCTATTTCACGTGGGAACTCGTGCGCAGCCAATCTCACCTTGACGAAATCCTTGATTTCCTGCTCAAGACCTGTTCCGGGATTCCAACCGGACTTGAGCACAATGAAAGCTTTTACTATTTCAGTTCGAATGGGGTCAGGGCTTCCGACCACGGCGACCATTCCTACTGACGGATGTTTAAGTATGCAATCTTCGATTTCCGCCGGTCCTATTCTGTAGCCAGCGCTGGTGATGACATCATCTTTTCTTCCCACAAACCAAAAATATCCTTCGTCATCCTCCCGGGCCAGGTCGCCTGTCAGCAGCCAGTCGCCGACAAATTTGTCACGAGTCGCCTGAGGGTTGTCCCAATATTCGAGGAACATCACCGGATCAGGTCTTTTGACGGCGATCTCTCCTACCGTTCCCGGAGAAACATCAGTTCCCTCTTCGTTTACAATTCGCAAATGATGGCCCGGAATTGGTTTTCCCATCGAACCGGGTCGAATGTTCATTATCTCGTGGCAGTTTCCAACAACCAGATTAGCCTCAGTTTGGCCATAGAATTCATTGATTGTAACGCCCATGGCCTCTTTGGCCCAGTCGAGTAATTCGGTTCCGAGCGTCTCTCCTCCGGATCCTATGGATCTCATCTTTATATTGTGTCTTTCTTTCGGGTTTGGGACCTGCCGCATCAATTTTAGAGCAGTAGGGGGCATGAAGGCGTTACGTATATTGTGTTTTTCAATCAGATGAAAGGCCTCTTCAGGATCAAATTTCCTTGGCCGGGACGCCACTACGGGAATACCGTGACTCCAACTCGGAAAAAGAACGTCCATCAATCCTCCAATCCAGGCCCAATCCGCCGGCGTCCAGAACAAGTCACCCTGTTGCGGAAAAAAATTGTGCGGGAATTCTACACCTGGAAGATGGCCCAAGAGTGTCCTGTGGGCGTGGAGAGCTCCCTTTGGAGGACCGGTGGTACCCGATGTATATATGATCAAGGCCGGATCAGAGGCTCGAGTCATCACTGGTTCGAAAATGTCCGATCCGTTTTCGATCATATTCCAGAAATTCAATGTTCGGCTTCCTTCGAACGTTTCAGTCACCACGAGCCATCGTAAATCAGGAAGACGATCCCATATCTCCAGTATCTTGTGCACATTGGCGTCATCACTGACGACAGCAACCGCCTTACTGTTGGCAAGTCTATATTCAAGTGCGTCTACCCCAAATAATGTAAAAAGAGGAATCGCCACTGCGCCTAATTTGTATGTGGCTATGTGGGTTAGCGCTGCCTCTGGACTCTGGCCCAAGAGTATCCCGATTCGGTCTCCCCTTATTATCCCGTGCGCTCGGAATCCGTTTGCCAACTGATTTGATCGTTGTCGAAGTTCATGAAAGGTCCAGCGCCTGGTTTCTCCGGAAGGCCTTTCATGAATTAGGGCCAGTTTGCTGGTGTCATCAGCCCATTTGTCGCAGACATCTACCCCAATATTGAAAAAATCAGGAACAGACCACTCAAATGAATTACAAACTTCATCATAGGAAAATGCTCTTTTTAACATTTGATCTCCGTGGACAAGTGTCAGCAAAGCTCGTAAGACACCATGATGTGGACTGACAGGAATTTTTGCAAGTCATAATTTGTGGCCACTGTCGAAAGTTCTATCTGAATGGCGCAGCTTTTTGTCTGTTCATCTTTTCTGTCAATAAGCCATATAAGGGTCTTGCTCAGTCTGACCACAAGTTGGTCTTCGGGTTGGACATGGAAACTGCTGAACTAGGCTGCCTTCATGATGAGTCGGAGAGATGCTCATGTGCAACCACTACAGGTAAAGCCTTGATAGTCAAGAGTCAGGGGTATATCCTCCAGGAGCGGGGTTGCGTTGTCTGTTGGCGCCAACTCCTCGGGATCGCTACAATAGCGCGGTTTGGCCATCAAAAAGAGTTCTTCAGTTTCGGGACGCTAATGGAGCCTTGTCATTGGGAACGAACAGAAATGGAGTAAAACATGAGTTTTTTGGATTCATTTTCTGATCCCTTGTTCAAAAAGTCCAAGTCCGGAGAGAGTATTTTTTATCCGTGGGGAGTTTTGGGAAAAGGTTATGTGGTCACTTCCGACTCGGAGGCCGACAGGATCAGAGCGACACTTAAGTGGTGCAATTTTGGAGCGATCATGGTTTCCATCATGTGCCTTCAGGTGTTGGGTTTGGTTTACTCTCTGATTTTCGTGGGAATTTATTACGTGGGATATACTCTCTGGACGGGCAGTGTAACCAAAAGAATGGCGGTCTCCTCAGAAAAGCTGAGACTTTCTGAAACTGTGGAAAGGACGGTTATACATTACAGCATCTGGTATCTCGTCTTAATGCTGGTGTCGGCGCTAGTTCTTTGTATTCTTGCCGGGATAATGTATTTTGCTGAACCGGAAGAGCGATTTATGGCGGCCATCGGATTCCTTTTTTTTGGAGGCTGCTCCTTGTGGTTTGTTTACATGCTTTATGTCAGACGAAAAAATCGTTGCTCGGAAAGGGAGTCTAAAAGATATCCTGACTGATTCAACAGACTGGCCTCTTAGTCTGGGCGCATACGGTGAATTCGTATAATGGAAAAATGTCGAACTCAGGGGCCGGTTAAAGGACTTTGGAATCTTTTAATAAATTGAATTTACGCTACTGAGAAGACAGTAAAATCCCACGCCTAATTTCTGAATATATATGTGGACAAAAAGGATATAAGCACTATCAGGAGCACGCTTACGACAAAGTAGAGTATCTTCGGCAAATAACGGACCGTGAATGTGGGCTTTGACTCTATGGTCACCTTGAATGAATTGTTCAAGGAGCTGCGCACAGTTTTCTCCAGGGCATCGACAAATTCTAAAGGCCTGTTGGTATTTAAAACTACCAGATCGCCCGCAGTCTTGTTCTTGAGAAGGAAATGGATCTCCTTTTCTCCAAAAAGGGGCTTGAAGTATAACGATTCCAAACGATAGTAGCCTAACATTAAGGCAACGTCCATGCCATACGACCATGGGAGAAAGGCAAGTCCGCCTCGGCAATAACCCATGTGTCCAAATTCGGGGTAAAATTTGAGGATTACCTCGGAAAATTGATGCAAGTCCAAAAGCTTGAGATGTTTACCCCTGGGAAAATTCGTTGTCACATACAATCCGTCTGTCCCGATTTCAATCACCGCTCTTCCGAACAAATACCTCGCTATCAGCCTCCAGAACAGGATTACGTTGAAAATGACCATGACGATCGTAACCACAAATGGACCTCCACCAAGGTGGAAAGCAACCGTGAACGCGGCCAACATCAATGACAGAATGATCCAGAAACTCAGTGGAAGATATCTCATTCGCAAGGTCTCCGCGAAAATCAATGTCCCTGAAGCAGCCTCAACTTTCATGCTATCGCCCAATCGATTTTGACATTTTGTGTCTTGTCACGAACAATTCATGCCCTGATTGAATATAATACAATTATTTGGGATCTTCTCGTAAATGCGTATCTGGTTGAAGAATGAAAATGGAAAAGTGTTTAGGAGATCTATGAGTCTTACCATTGTTGAATTTCCGGTTCAAACGGTGTTCTGTTTGGACGGTTCTGTTACTCGACAGATAGAGATTGGTGTTGCAGAGGCCAATCTAAGGCGCACAAGGCGCCTTGAGCGTTGTGTCCAGGATCTGTGCAAGTATATGACCATGAGCCGTGTGGCTCATCACTTACGCTATGAGCCTTTTTTATTTCACGACCCGAAATAACGGAGAAGTTACATGAATCGCAACAAAAATCTGGACGTCTGTTCAACAATGGTCTATCTATTATAAATACATGGACTAGCCGATTATTGATTTTAATATTTTAGTGGTATGTTGTTCTTGCTGGGAGGGATGGGATGCGTCGGGGTCTGTTCTTAACCCTACTGCTACTTGCATTATGTCTTTTTTCGTTATCAGTATCGAATGCGTCTGAATATTCGACACTCTTTGGAAACGATCCCGGGTATATTTCAAATGCTTCGAATGAAAAACGGTACATGTCTGAGTCTGGACTTCTCGGAGTGAATCCCGAATTTCCCAAATTTTTCCTTAGTCTGATTGTTCCTAACAAACGTGGGGGACAGTTCATCGAACTCGAGAATTCTGACTATCAAGGCGCAGGCGTCAGCGAGATTGTTCAGATGTTCCCTTACGAGGGCGGATACAGTGTGGGGCTGTCAGAAACCTTGTCATTGGGCCCCAATTGGGAGGTGGGGGTTGAGGGGTTCTACCTGATTCCCCAGATTAACGAAGCCCAATCTTTTTACTACTTCGACAATGGTTTGACTGGTTATTTCAGATCATGGGACCATGTAGACACCCAGATAGGCCTGGTTGGGCTTGAACTCAGGGGGATGTGGGATGATGTATGGAGGAAGCAGGGATGGTCGGTAGTTTTTGGGCTACGTTTCGATTCCTGTTCAGTGAAATTCAAGGACCCCAGCTCCGTATCAAAAGGGGCAGATATGCCGAGTGCTCCAGGATATAGCGCTGACGATACCGTTGACATAAATTCCCGAGCCTACATCCCGTACATAGGTCTTCAATTCGATCAAAAAAACCATTTTCTTTCTGGATCGTTCAAGGGCATCGTGTTTCCCGCGGTTCTTGGCCAGGTCAGTTATAAGGAATCTTTCCTGGGCGCTCCCATGCAGCATTATAGCACAACTACCAACTTCAAGAAGAGCTTCGTGTTCGAACTCAATGTCGATGCGGCTTATCACCTGACCGAGATGCTCGGGCTAGGGTGTTTTGCGAAGATGGGGATAATCAATTCATACCCCACCGGAACACTCGAAATAAGTCAGGGAGGCAACGTCACTTCCAATATTTCCTATGAAATGGATTACCGTAAGATTCAGTATATCGTAGGCGCTCAATTTCGCGCATGGTCCTGGTAAAATTAGCCGATGGACTCGCCGGAAGCCCTCCGTCTGCAGTCTTTCTCAAAAAGTTTTGTCAGCATGAATCCAGGATTAAAGATAGTGCTTGGTTACAGGCAGGCTGCGCTCACGAGGCGGCTATTCTGGGAGGGGTGAAAACTGGCTCCTGTCCGGATTGGTATAGGTCGTCAATAATGAACACCAAAAGAATTATGCGTCTCTTGGATTCTCCTAATAGATTTTTTCAAAACCT
>CALGLN010000036.1 GCA_937930835.1 uncultured Desulfomonile sp. | reverse complement strand
GTTTTCTCAAATTGTTATTTCAGCAATGTTTCAGGAGTCCGGATTTTTTGGAATAGACAACGACACGTTTTTATAAATACCAGGCCGATTTTGAATCGATGGCGCCGCTGCATTTCGGCGATGTCAACAAAGATCGTGCATGGATGTATCAATTAGGTAAGCAGGTCTGAAAATTTGGAGTGGGTGGAAGCAATGAATCTAATGGCAAAGCGGCAAAACGTGATTCACGTAACGTTCGACTCAAACGTTTGGAGATCAATCCTAAGTCCGGACAGATTTCCAAAAGAAAAGTGTATGGACAGTTTTAGGAAAATCCGTCACGCAATTATCGAAAGGAAAGTTTGCGGTTGCCTATTCGAAACAATGCTCACACTGTAAGCGCTAAAAAAAGATTTTAGAAAGGAATTCGTTGCCAATTACCAAGCAGAGATCACGACATCTGTAGAGGAAATGAATGATGGATAGATTACCATTGACTTCACTATCAAGCCCCATCTGACAAATCAACCAAGAAACACACCTCATTTAACTGCGCATTTTTGGGATGCATTAGGCATAGGATTTCGTGTGTTGCGTTACGGGGCCAGAATAGGTGGGCTGTCAAATCCTGACATTCAAAACTGCTATTTCCTTGAGAACACAAGAGTTTCGCAAGGCGAGAGGCTCCAAACTTTTCTAATTTGTATGACGCAAATTGAGCAACATGGATACGGGGTAAAACACGCTAAAGACATTGGTAAAAAATACGCCAGAGAAGGCCAGGAATGGGGAGTATGGCTGGGCGTAACACCTGATTCTGAAAATAGTGCTATAGCACGAGCCATTGCGGAATGGGCCGATGGAGACGCGGTAGCAGCTCACATTGCTTATAAGAATAACTATTTCTGTACTCGGGACGAGGCCAAAACCGCCGGAACAGGTTCAATTCTTTCCCTCGGTAACAGGGCTTGGATTAATTCGAAATATGATGTTTGCTTTGTGTCTCCAGAAGAACTAGTAACAATTTTAGAGCAACAATAATTTCGCTGTTTTGCCGGACCAATTTTGATGCTGCAAGTTGACCTGTCCTGACCAATAGCTAAACCATAAGAACTCTCTCTAAAAGGGATGAAGTAGAAGTTCCGCTTATTGGATCCAACTCGATCTTTTTCGGAACAAATAACGGATAGTCCGAAGAACTTTCAATCTTCAGAGAAAAACATTGAATATGGCATATCAACATCATATTTACGGCTATGGCATTTCTCTTCTTTACGGAGAATCTTGAATTTGCCCGGTAAGGTAGGCCTATTGCTAGTATTAGTAACCACACCAAATTCATAAACTTTCTGATCATTCTCATAAGCTGAGAGTTTCTGGTTCCGTAGATTTACCAGGATTTTCTTACCAGACATTTGTATATTCACCTCCCAAGGATTCAGTCTTCTCCATCTTGTGAGTTCCTACACCATTCCGAATATTTTCCTGCTCTTATGTACCAACTTTCACTTGTTAGGCATCGGTGACTGTTAACTGCAGGAGGATAGGCCGCTCCAGATAGGCATGGCATCCTGTATTCAGTATATCTTTGAGCAAACACAACCTGTCTTCTCTCACTGTAACACTCCCGTCAATTTGACAATCAAAACATCTTAAATCTCAGCCCTGTCTTTCGTTTCAGCAGATTAAAAGCATTTATGAGCTTTAAACTGTAGGCGTGGTGACAGGGTTAGCTACCCCTGAGGATTCCGTCCTGCCTCTAGCCACCACGTCATCCTAAAAAAAGGACGGCTGGGTATTCAGGGCGGAACCTATGAGAAAACAGATCAAAACGGTCGAACAATGGCGGGAAGAAATTGATAGAGACGCAGAAGGTCCTGAGGCAGATTCATGATTTTGAATAGGGCAATTTTTAACAGTAAAGCATTTGCCGCTCTAAGAGGTGACGAAGTCAAAGTAGCCTTAACCCTACTTAACAAGTTGGATTACGCAAAGAAAAACTCCAAGGATCGAAAAGGATTAAAAATGGGTATTCCCGTCCTTAGAAACAACGGAGAATTAGTTCTTACAATAAACGAGCTTGTGGCCCGAGGATTATCAAGGACTACCGCTACCCGGTCTAGGGAAAGAGTCTGGCAGATGGGTTTTTTCGATGTAATAGAGCCTGGGACTATTCATCACGCAGGCAAATATCGGTATAGCTTGAGATGGAAGCAGCATCCTAATGGTAACTACCAGCCGGTAGGTCAACAACCTCCTGGTAAGAATGTCTACCTAGACAATGGATTTAGGGCTACCAAGGATTCTAAATCTGATGACTTGTATTAATCCGAGGAGAATAAGTCATTTTATTTTCTACAGGTAGTAAAATAATTATTATTCTAAATAGTTACCCAGGCTCTATTCCTAAGGGAACTGGTAACTTATTAAATACACGTCAATCTGACTTCGGAGAAATCCGGAAAATCCAATTTAGACACGTCAGATTGACTTGCAGGCGGTTTTGACCATTACACCTCAATTTGAGTTGTAGGAACTGCACGTCAAAATGACTCCGAGAAAAAGAAAAAGCTTGCCAGATCAGGCAGGTCCAACAAGAAAGGTGGTTCAAGATGCTGAATGCAAAACAACTGTTGGAATTGCTCTCCAACGATTTGTCTCATGATGAGGCTTCCAACGGCCGCATTAAAACCTACTACTCCAAATATTCAAACCAGATGGGGCCGTCGGATGCAAGGACATTTGCTTGAGCTAAATTCCTGGCTGAAAGAATCCAAGAATTGGTTAAAGAGGGGCGCGTATAATGGGATTTTGATGCGGTAACAGGGGAGCTTCCCGTGTTGGCAAACCTGGTTGACTATTTGAAGGTCGTCGAGTAGTATCAAAGGTTATAGTAGAAGCATTTCTAAGGATCGTGGGGAAGTCGTCGGCCGTGTCGGGTTTTTCTGCAGCCATGCCCAGAACATAACCAGCAAAGATGGGCTACCCCTTGAACCGTCAATATTGTATTCATGGGCTCATGAATGCCATGGTAGCCGATAATTCCGGCCACTTCTAGAAATTCGGAGGTAATTATGAAATCAGGTGAATCAGGCGAGAAAATTGGGAAGATTATTAAGAAGGCCATCGAAGACGGTAAGCTCACAAATTCGGAATATGAAAAGATCTTGGCTATAGCTGAGGCCGATCTTGTTGTCGATTCCCAGGAGAAGAAGCTCCTCGCGGAGCTTCAAGAACTGCTAGCGAACAAGACGGTTATCCGAGTTCCGGACTGATTTTTCTCGGAGGCTTTATTAATTGATGCTTCTGAAGGTCCCGGCAATCGGAAAACCTTTTCTTACGTGAAGCGAGCGTTCCTGTCTCCGACCTTGGCGTGAGTATCGACGTCGACGCGGTTTGCGAGAGGTTTTCGAACTAGGCCTTTCAGGTTCAAAGGAATCAGCCAACGAAAGTTGTAGCGAGATATTTGAGAACCTGGGTCCTTGGGTTCTTCCGGGTGCTCCTATTCTTGAGATTCTTTACGGTGATTCGGAGTGTCGGGCCGTGCAGGCGATCGAAATTACGAAATAATTCTCACGCCTATTGTTCTTTTTTGGCGATACCCTTTCTTATGGCTTTCGCCAGAGCCGGTGTCCCTCTCGGCGTAACATTTTCTTTCCTATTTTCCGCTCCCATGGTTAATGAGGTCGCGCTAGTGGTCCTTTTCGGCTCCCTCGTCTGGAAGGTGGCTAGTCTGTATATGTCTGCCGGTCTTACTATTGCGCTTATTACCAGCGTGGTTATTGGTAGACTCAATATGGAAAGATGTCTCGAAGATCGGGTGATCGAACTGACATCCGACAAATCAACATCTGGACAAATTTCAATCGAAAAAGAAACCATGACCTGGCAGGAAAGAATCGGGTTTCGACTCGACGCCGTCAATGACATTGTGTTGAAGGTATGGCCGCACGTCACAATAGGTATCGCGGTAGGCGCTCATATTCATGGTTATGTGTCTGGGAACTTTCTTGCGGTATTTATGGCAAAGGAGCATAGTGGAAACTCACCATGCTGTTCTCCAGGTGTGCCTATGTACAGTAACGCATCAAGCGTCATTCCGGTTGTTCAAGCACTAATCTCAAATGGAGCCGCATTTGGAACACCGGTGGCTTTCATGATGGCTGTGATCCCTATATCCACACCTGAACGATCATTTTGAGAAAAGTTCTGAAACCTACACTGATAGTAGTATTTATTGGCGTAGCCACGGTTGGAATTATCCTGGTAGGCTACCTGTTCAACATGTTCCTGTAACTCAATTTTTCAAAACTTAGCTGATTACGGACTTGTCGGCGGTCGTTTTACCTTATCAGACCGTGAAGGGCTGCCGGGTACCCACCAAGCCCCGGCTTTGGCCGCTTCTGCCGCGCGCTCCGCTTCAGGGAGCTTCCGCGTGCGGACTATGGAGATCAGCATCGACCCAGCGATCAGGAACGCTGTGATCAAAAGCGCCACTTCCGTTGGAATGAATTCCTTTCCGAAATAGGCGTTCACCAGCATCTTCACGCCGACGAAAATCAGTACCAGGGAGAGTCCGTACTTGAGGTAGTGAAAGCGGTGGATGACGCCCACCAGCGCAAAATACAGCGCCCGCAGACCGAGGATGGCGAACACGTTGGACGTGTAAACAATGAAAGGGTCGGTAGTGATAGCGAAAATAGCTGGAATGGAATCCAGTGCGAACACCACGTCCGTCAGTTCCACCAGTACCAGCACTATGAATAGGGGCGTGATGTAAAGCGCGCCATTCTGGCGGGCGAAGAACTGGTGGCCGATGAACCCTTCCGTGACCCGGAAATGTCGTCGCATGAACAGCGCCACACGGTTCCTTTCTAGATCTGGTTCGTGACCTACAGTGATCAGCATTTTGATGCCGGTAAAGACCAGAAACACGCCGAACACGTAGATTACCCAATGGAAGGCCTCTATGACGGCTGACCCGACCAGAATGAGGCTTGCCCGCATGACCAGGGCGCCCAGCACGCCCCAAAAGAGCACCCGATACTGGTATTTGGGTGACACCGCAAAGTGCATGAAGATGAGCACGAAGACAAAGATGTTGTCGACGCTGAGGCTTTTCTCGATGAAATAGCCCGTGAGGAACTCGTACCCGGCTTCCCGGCTGATGAAGTAGAAGACGCCGCCGGCAAAGATCAGCGCTAAGACGACGTACCCAAGGCTCAGCCACAGGGCCTCGCTCACTGCAATCACCTTATCGCCCCGGTGCAGGACTCCTAGATCCAGAACCAGCAGCAGAATTACGACCAAGTTAAAGCCGGCCCATAGCCATATCGTGTCCATGTTTTCCATATTCTTGCTCGATTATCTCAGCTCAGGTTGTCACACCCAAGAACATTAATGGTGTATCTTTTGCTTGCAATCAGGACAGATTCCGTGACTGAAATCGGCCTTCGGATGTTTCACAAGAAATTCTTCAATAGGGCGCCATTTATTTGCAGAATCTCTGATACTTTTACAGTATGAACAAATGGTGACTCTGCCGCGAAAAAGCCTGAATCTCAACCAAATAATCGGAGATTCGTTTATTTTCCTCCCCCAGAATTTGATTCATGAACGCTGTTTCAATGTTCGACTCAATTAGGTTACGAAGAGTTATCATGAGATTTTCAACATCTTCTGAATATGCGTTGCGTTTGTTATCCAGAACACGAATTGTTCCGCATTGGGCCTGATTGGGTAGAAAAATAGGAAAACCCAAATACGAGACTAATCCTAATTCCACATCGGGATTATTTGTTCACTTTTAATCTTCCAGGGCGTTTGGCACAAGAAGCTTGTTTCCTGATTTTATTACCTCTTCACAATAAAGACATGAATCCTGCAGTTTTTCCTTTTGTCCAAAACCGGTCTGGATTGTTTTTCGATTCATTTGAAACAAAGACCTCTATATGGTTTCCATCGAATCTCATTAAAAGAACGGCGCGAGCTCAAGTAATCCGAGACAAGAGATTGACTATTTTCTGCCAATCATCAACAGCCTTGGTTGGAATCTGAAGCTTGATTCCCTTGATTCGCATATACGTGTCCCTCTTCCATCGATGGGATTTTTAAGTGGTTTATGGTTTTTCAAAGATTTTGAATCTGAGTGTATTCTTGATATTGTGTATTCAAAAGTGTTTTTTTAAGCGCTTTGAAACGCTTTTTTGCCGATTTGTCTCAGCGCTTCTGACGTTTTTTCCTTAATCATACTGCAGAGCCGCTTTTTTTCCATTGATTCAGTGACTGCCCGTTACCTTTTTGGAGAATACGATGCTGGGAATTGCCATAATTATTTTAGGTCTATTGGTGGCGATAGCTGTAGGTATGTCATACTGAGTTCAGTTTCCTGTCCCATCTCTCACCTCGGAACGAGGCCCACTGAGTGGTTTAGCTGCCGGTAACTTTGCCTTCAGGCGACCTGTCTACGGCCATACCTTTTACAATGTTAAATGCGTTGACTATGTGCTGACAGAGATTGAGACTTTTCTCCGCGTTTTCGGCCTGGTTCGCGAAATACGTCGTCATGCCCAGACGGATGAAACGACTTGGAGGAGTGAGATCACCCGGAAGGCCAATCATACCTGCGCCGTGGCCAGTTGGGATCAACTTGATTCCAGACATGTCCCGGGAATTGGGATTTTGGTCATTCATGCCAACGTATTGCCGCAGGTGTTTAATGTGCCATGGGTAATCCGGAGCTTTAGTCAAGATACCCAAGGGATTGTCATAAAGCTGCATAGAGCCTTTTTGATCGAACCCAATGACCAGGCTTTTTCCGCTTGCGTCATACACGATTATGTGACCGGGTGGAGCCTGGCCCAGCGCAGGAACAACATAACTGAATATAATTACGTCCTTTATAGCTGTTTTCAGCTCGTCAATCGAACTGAGATTACCAAGTATCCAGGTTCCGATGATGGTCTCGGCCAAGGCCCGGGATTCCCGGCCAGGAGGCACACTCTCGTATTTGACGTCCGGCTCGTACCATAACCCTCCGAAGGATAGACCTTTTTCATTCATACCGTCCGCCACCATATCGTTCAAGCCCCAACCCAATACTGCAACATATCCGTATTTGCTTTGCCATTTCATGCCGGTCCTGTTTTCTGGCCCGGGGCTGGAGAACTGAGTGTTCCGCGAAACGGCGACGATTTTCCAGTGGCTGTCAACTCCGAATTCCATGGTCCGACCAATGATTACACTGCTGTCCTTTGCGGTAACACTGAAAGACATGCACGCAGACGAATCCACAACTCCGAGCGTCCAGGACATCACTTTCAACAAAAGAAATATTTGAATGATACGGATTTTCATGGACATGCCCCTTCTTTCAAAAGGCTTTTGACCTGCTCCAAACCACGTTGAAATGTGGTGTCTGTAAACACAGCGTTTTTATTATCCGCATTAACGACGTTAACACAAACCAATAGGATGAGAAATAATCCCATCACTTAATAAGTAAAACATGACTTTTGGACAATTTTTAATCCTGTATGTCAATGTCGTGACCAGTAGGTTCGTCTCCTGTGAGAAGTCGTACATCCAGCTTTATCAATAGGCAGACCAAGGCGCATTTTCTAATTTTCTACATGTGACGAATGTTTCTATTTTTTCCACTTTAGACCTAACGGGGCCGCATTCCTGGGAACGTCATAGCCGGTGAGTTTTTCGACAAAATCGGTCACTGGATCGACGCAGTTTGGATTCAATCCCCGAACGTGAATCTGCAGCACATCCGTAGGTGGTAAATGATAGGTTTCAAAAACGGGAGCGCTATTCAGTTCACTAGCGGTAATTATCCGCTGGAGACTTCTGACTCCGTGTTGAAGAGGAACGTGAATCAGGTAAGCCAAAAGATCCGGGTTTATAGCCTCGAGTTTGTCCTGCTTTTTCAGAAAATTTCTTAGCATTAACGCTCTAACAAGTTTTGCAGGTGAATTATCAACCCATGCTTCACTATCGCTAACTTCGATGTCAACCGAAGGAACTGTAAGGCTGCTATCTAAGCGGCTATGAAAGTCTATTCCTTTAAGATGCTTACCTTCCTTTGAATTCATAGCCCATTCCCTGAATTCGGCCTCCCCGCTGAAAGTCCCGCCAATAAAAACAAATATGCATTTCCCCAGAGCTATATCGTATGATCCATCGAAAAATTTGGCGTCCTGCATTGGCATCAGGAAATATGGAAGCCATCCCGCCTGAGCGCCCCGGTAAGTGGTGTCAAATTCGTCCCACATTACAAACGGTATTTTTCCCTGAAGCCCAATTGCTTGTATCGATTGCAAGGAGTCAAGTAGCCTGGACGGTTCACCGAACTGAGAAATGTTGAAAATTCGACTCTGAAAAAGATTCCCGCCAGGGTCCACGGCCTTGGCCAGTTCCTCGGCTACAAATGACTTTCCCGAGCCTGGGCCTCCAAAGATTGTGAAAGAAAGTATACCCTTTCCATCGTTGACATGGTTTTTAAGTCTGCTCTCAAACCGAAGAAGAGTCTGAGCATGATCCGGACAACATGTGGCTAGGTTACCCATATTGAGGACCGTCACGGTTCTGATCTCCTCCGACGTGCCGCATACAATCCTGCAAACAGAGTCCCAATTGGCTTGGGGCGAACGCCGGTTATATTCCAGGATGTTGCGACTGACTCCAGATCTTTGCAATGCAGCGATTGGCAGATTCGTAGAGCCTTGCAGCTTCCAATTGGCGAACCCCTGCGGCGGCCCTACGTAACCCTCCTCGGTTAAACTTCTGACCATCGATAGCCCATTTCGCAGGCATTCCTTAAGCAATCCTATGTCATACAAGGCAGACGCCAGGGCTGCTGTAAACACGGCACATCCCCCAATCACAGCTCCGTGCCCTTCTCTCAAAAAAGATCCCGGCTGATCTCCTGCAAAAATGAGTAAAATGCCCTCCTCGCCCTCTTTGGTCGGACCAACCGCCAAGACACCGTCAGAATGGATCCGGATTACAAGCCAGTGCTTCCATTTACCATCATCCCATAGCGTGGAATCCGCCTTGAGATATTTCATCAACCGATCGTAAACATTTTCCCAGTTGCCTGCAAAGGACAGCGCTCCACCCGACATTTCCTGTAGAGATGAAAACCAGATCCCTCTGTGCAGACCGTTTTTCCTCAAGCTCGACCATTCAGGTTTTCGTGGGTCATGAGTCCGGACCATGTAAGGGCGTGAATCAAACAACGCCTGAATGTGTTCGATATTATTCCTCAGATCACTCTGGTTTAAATCTATGAAAATTGCAGGAATATTGGTGGGACAGTTGTCCCTCAATGTGGATACAGTAGAACAGCCGGTCAAATTTCTGCGAGCGCTGACAATAGCCCTGCCTATTCTCCATTTACGGTTGGGATCCAGGCCTTGCCTGGTAAGGATGTAGAGAGACTTTGAAACTGCTTCAGGTATGTCAAACGGATCGAACGGATCATAGCCGAAGGCAAGAAGAGTCTGTATGACGGAAGCTACTCCACCACCAAGCGTTTCCGTCCAGACTTGGCTAGCCGCTAACCAGGTTTCCCTAAGGTCCGGAGTCTCATCTCCAATTCCATCGAGATAGATGTATTTGTCCATACTGTAGTCTCCGGTCACTATAAATCTCTGGTTCTTTCTTGGCATGTCCCATACACTCCAATCAGAATAATGATTGCTAATGGAAAAATTGTTGCAATTAGGATTCTCGCAAGGTGAGTTTAGAACGAACCGAATCTGGAGCCAAGAATAATTACAGTGAGAAGATCCTTTATTGATCCTTCAGGAAAATACGGTCCTCATTGTCAATATTTAACCAAGAACTGGCCCCCGCCTTGCCCCCGTTTTCTCAAATCGTTATTTTAGCAGTGTTTCAGGAGTAAGAATTTTTGGAGTAGACTGCGACCCGTTTATATGAAAACCAGGCCGTTTTTGAATAGATGGCATCGCCGCGTTTAGGCGATGTCAACAAATCAAAGTGATTCCAATTTCTATATCTGGCAAATGAGATCCAGAAATCGAAGCATCAGGCCTAATCAGCATACAACAACAAATCCAAAGGGAGGAAAATATTGACACCAATAAAGGCAAAAGGTTAATCACTCAACAGGCGCCGCACTTTGCAACTGCCGCACACCACAATTTTTGTCCTCCCTCGGCACTCAGGTTGCAGATCTTTGGGTCATGAAATAGATCCATTCAGGAGCATATCATGTCGCCATGAATAACAAAAGTTTAGGAGATCATAGCGTGAAAACAGTGCTGATAACTAACGCAACCCAGTATACTGGTCCAGGAGCCGTAAAGACACTTCATGACCAAGGCGCTAGAGTGATTTGTCATGACAGGAGCTTTGGAGATAAACGTGTCGTAAGTGACTTCATGACGGCATATCCTCGTGCAATCTGCTTAGGTGAATCGGATCCAGTGGGTATAGTGTCGGAACTGACCCAGGAGTTCGGAACAGTTGACGCAGTCGTGTCCAACGATTCATACCCCATAACGCGGGCACTGATAGAGAATGTGTCGTTGGATGACTTGCGAATGACATTTGAATCTGTTCTCGCCTTTCCGTTCCGTCTGGCTCAATTGCTTCTCCCAGGCATGAAATCTAGGGGGAACGGGTGTTTTGTTTTCGTTACATCTGCAAGAGAACTGCGTCCAGAACCAGGATTTTCCGTTCCAACGTCAATTCGTGCTGGAACCACCGCGTTTGCTCAAGCGCTCTCTAAGGAGGTTGCGGCCTTTGGCATTCAGGTCAATATTGTTGCGCCGAATTACCTATACAGTGAAATGTACTATCCACGGGCACGTTTTATAGATGACGAAGAAGGCCGACGAATCATCGCCGACACCGTTCCTGCAGGGCGTCTCGGCACCCCAGAGGAAGTAGGCGAATTAATTGCTTTTCTGGTATCAGGAAAGTGCAAATTCGTGACAGGCCAAGTTATATATTTTACCGGTGGTTGGCCGTAAGAGATTTGAATTCTGACCTACCGGACGCTTAATGGCCGCGAACCGATGCGACTGCGTGTTTGGCTCCGACCCTGTGGGCAGCAGTAGGTAAAGGCCATAAGAAAGGGCTGCGTTTCAGATTGTATTGAAACGAAGCCCTCGAAGACGTTTATGCTAGGGTCTGGAGAGGTCGAAGCGGTCAAGGTTCATTACCTTGTTCCATACTGCTACAAAGTCGTGCACGAACTTCTCCTGGGAGTCCTTACATCCATAGACTTCCGCCAAGGCCCGGAGTTGGGAGTTCGAACCGAAGATGAGGTCGACGCGGGTACCAGTCCACTTGAGAGCCCCCGTTGCCCGATCACAGCCCTCGAAAACGTTTTCGTCTCCCTGGGTTGCTTTCCACGTCGTGTTCATGTCGAGCAGATTCACGAAGAAGTCATTGGTGAGCGTCTCTGGCCTCTTGGTGAAGACCCCGTGCTGGGACTGTCCGAAGTTTGCATTCAAGACACGCATGCCGCCGACGAGAACGGTCATCTCAGGGGCGGTCAGAGTCAGCAGCTGCGCACGATCAACCAGCAGTTCCTCTGCCGGTACGGCGTATTTGGTTTTAAGGTAGTTACGGAAACCGTCTGCAACCGGTTCGAGTACGGCGAAAGACGCCACGTCGGTTTGCTCCTGTGACGCATCCGTGCGTCCGGGCGTGAAGGGAACGGTCACATTGTGACCGGCATTCTTCGCTGCTTGCTCGACACCTGCGCATCCACCAAGGACAATCAAGTCGGCTAGTGACACTTTCTTTCCGCCAGACTGGGCGCTATTGAACTCCTTTTGGATTCCCTCAAGGGTCTGCAGCACTGTCTTCAATTGGTCCGGCTGGTTGACTTTCCAATCTTTTTGCGGAGCCAAACGGATGCGTGCCCCATTGGCTCCTCCACGTTTGTCAGAGCCACGGAACGTCGCCGCCGACGCCCAAGAGGTAGAGACCAGTTGGGAGACTGACAGTCCCGAGGCCAGGATCTTGGCCTTGAGGTTTGCGATGTCCTGCGCGTCGATCAGCTCATGATCTACAGCGGGTACCGGGTCTTGCCAGATTAGTTCCTCGGACGGAACCTCCGGGCCGAGATAGCGCGAGCGGGGGCCCATGTCGCGATGCGTCAGTTTAAACCACGCCCGGGCGAAGGCGTTTGCGAATTCCTGTGGGTTCTGCTGGAAACGCCGGGCGATCGGCTCGTAGATCGGGTCGTAGCGAAGAGCGAGGTCCGCCGTGGTCATCATTGGCCGGTGCTTCTTTGAAGGGTCATGCGCATCAACCACCATGTCCGCTTCCTCCACGTCTTTGGCAAGCCACTGATGTGCGCCGGCAGGGCTCTTAACCAGTTCCCAATCGTATTTGAACAGCACATTCAGATAGCCCATGTCCCATTTGGTCGGGTTCGGCTTCCAGGCTCCCTCAATGCCGCTGCTGATCGTATCGGCCCCCTTGCCGCTGCCGAAGCTGCTCTTCCAGCCGAGGCCCTGTTCCTCGATGGGAGCGGCCTCGGGCTCAGGCCCCACATGGGACGCAGGACCGGCTCCGTGACATTTGCCGAACGTGTGTCCTCCGGCGACCAGAGCTACGGTCTCCTCGTCGTTCATGGCCATGCGAGCGAAGGTCTCTCGGACATCGCGTCCCGAGGCGACCGGATCCGGATTACCGTCCGGTCCTTCCGGGTTGACATAGATCAGGCCCATCTGTACGGCCGCCAAGGGGTTTTCCAGAGCCCGGTCGCCAGTGTAACGGCTCCCAGGCTGGTCGCTCTTAGCCAGCCATTCTTTTTCGGCGCCCCAGTATGTCTCATCCGGCTCCCAGGCATCCTCTCGCCCGCCGCCGAAGCCGAAGGTCTTGAGTCCCATCGACTCAAGGCTGCAGTTGCCTGCGAGGATCATAAGATCGGCCCAGGATAACTTTTGGCCATATTTCTGCTTGATCGGCCAAAGCAGACGGCGCGCCTTGTCGAGGTTCACATTGTCCGGCCAACTGTTGAGAGGGGCTAATCGCTGGCTGCCGGACCCCGCTCCCCCGCGACCGTCACCTTGGCGGTAAGTTCCTGCGCTATGCCACGCCATCCGGATGAAGAGCCCCCCGTAGTGACCGAAATCGGCCGGCCACCAATTTTGCGAATCGGTCATCAGCGCATAAAGGTCCTTCTTCACGGCCTCCAGGTCGAGTTTTTTGAATTCTTTAGAGTAGTTGAACTCCTTACCCATCGGATTGCTCAAGGGACAGTTCTGGTTGAGAATCTTCAGGTTCAATTGGTTAGGCCACCAGTCCCGGTTCGTCGCGCCTTTGCCGAAAGCGGGCCGGTTAGATCCGCCCATCACCGGGGACTTGCTGTCTTCATTCAAGAGCTTTCCTTCCTTGGTTGGGAGACTAAACAGATGCGCCACCAGCGATCTGATTTCTTGATCTGTCAGCTTATCAAATTTCGGCATACTTTTGATCGGGGACTTCAACTGAGCTCTGATATTCTCAGCCGTTAAGTCGCGGCCACTAGTCGGGAGCTTCTTGGTCTTTGAAAGTCCCATTAAACTTGGCCCACCTTTGTTCTCCGTCTTGTCGGTATGGTGGCAGCCGGCGCAATTGGCGGCAAAAAGAGTCTGCCCGGCGGCAAGGAGAGCGGCATCGACAGGCTGAACTTTATCTTGTTGCGCTATGGCCTGACTTGGGCCCCAAACATGGTTTTCAGTGAAACACGCTGCCATTACACCAATAAAAATAACGGCAACAGCAATTCTTATCGCCAGACCAGTCTTTTGTCTTCTCACCTTTATGGCTCCTTTCATTCGAGGATTTTCGATGATTAGTTTCTTGGCGGCCAAGACAACTCGGACTACCCTAAGTTGCTCTCTGCTATTACTTTCGAGCGCAGAATTTGTTGAATCTGTCCTCGACCTTTTGCCAGTTGATGATTCTCGAGAAGTTTTCCACGTATTCAGCGCGTCAGTTTTGACATTTTAGATAGCACCTCAACTTTCGCAATTGAAAAAAGAGGCAAAAAGGTAATTAAAACGTTGTAATAAGTTCGCGAAGGCACGTCCGATGTCCTATTTAAGCATTGCCATAAAAAAATTGCACAATAAAAGGACGTCCCATCATGAGAGTTACTTCATTTGAGGCTGAGGATCAAGAGATTAGAGATAGGATCGACACATTTTAACCCGGTTTAGGATTGGCTCACTTCTAAGCCAGGCAGGAATCGGGAAATTTCTTGGTATCAGACCACTTTTGGTTCTCAGAACCATATTTGGATTGGCCTTTATTGGTAGAAACATCTTTACCAGGGTTCACAAGAACTCAAAACCTCAGATGGGAAAAGACGGGGAAAAGCCAGAATTAAGGTATCAATTACAGTTGGGATCACTTTCGCGAACCGCTATAGAAGCTTCAAATATGGTTCAGAATAATTTGTTAGATATAGCCATTCCAACAGAACTTCAGACAATAGCTATAAAACGCTCAGAGGCGCCCCGTCGGATGACACAACTGCTTACATAAAAAGGAACGGTAGTGCCCCAGTTAAAAGTCAACATACTAATATATCGGGGTATTCACAAAAAAAGTGTCAAAGTCAGGCGCTCAAAATTACGCGAGAGTATCGGGTAATGTTCGGGCCATCGCAGTTAATGATCGGTCTTACCTCACAAGCCCCATTTCTAGGGCAGATTTTAGTAGTTCATCTCTGAATTGTGGGGCAGCCAGATCTATCAGCGCCAGCGCTCTTTGAGAATTCGTTTTACCTTTCAGATTGGTTATTCCCCACTCTGTGACAACAAACATGGGCTCCATTCGCGGATCCGTCACAAGTCCTTGTAAGTGTGGCACAATCTTGGAGGTTTGCCCGTCTTTGGTTGTTGAATGAAAAGCCAAAAACGATTGTCCACCTTTTGAGCGAAAAGCTCCACTCATGAAATCCCGCTGACCCCCAACTCCGCTGAACTCATGCCCTCCTACGAATTCAGAATTGACCTGACCGAACAGGTCTATTTCCACTGCGGAATTGACTGACACTGCATTGTCATTCTGCTGTATGACGGCGGGATCATTGATATGCCAGGCAGGATAACTTTCAAATGACGGATTATCATCAATCAGGTCGTAGAGTCGTTTACTTCCCCAACATAAGGCAAAAACCGTCTTATATTTATGAATATTCTTTTTCCTGTTAGTTATTACACCGGCTTCACAGAGGTCTACCACGCTATTAGTGAGCATCTCGGTGTGGATGCCCAAGTCTTTGTGACCTAAAAGAGACTGGGCCACCGCATCAGGAATGTTGCCAATGCCAAATTGCAAACAGGCTCCATGAGGAACTAAGTTGGCAATTTTATCTCCAATTATCTTATCTTTCTCAGATGGTAATCTTTCTTCCAGTTGAATTAAGGGCGTATGGTTTTCAACTATGGAATCAACTTCCGAAACATGAATCACATTTTCACCGAATACCCGGGGCATGTGATTGTTGACTTCAATCATCAGCATGTCACAGTCCCTTGCGACAGTAGAAGCGAAGTCACAACTTGTTCCAAGACTGAAGTAGCCATGCTTGTCCATGGCTGAAGCTGTAATCATAAGTACGTTCATATGATTGAAATCGGTAAGCACTCGAGGAAGCTGCCAGAGATAAGAGGGCATGAAATCTATTACGGCGTTTGATCCAGCTTCCCTTATCAAAGCCCTGTCTATGTCAGATAAGAAATTGGAATGATATCTGACACGATCCAGGAATTCAGTTTTAAAGAGGGGTTTAGCAGCCTCAGTAGCCAACTGATAATAAAGATGGATATCCTCCATATCTCTTGCCGCTATTCTTTCTGCCAGCGCATTGAGAAGCGCAGGGGGGTTCGATGGACCGAGGCCGAAAGCTATATTCCCCTTGTTAGGAATTTTCGCTACGGCCTGTGTCGCGGACATAAGTTTTTGGTTGTAGAGGTCAGAAACATTAACCATGATATCTCCTGAACGGCATAAATGAGCCATTGATTTTTACAAACTATCCGTTATCAATCATCCTGAAATTGGGGAACCCGCTTTTGAAAAAACGCATTGACACCTTCGGCGAAATCTTTACTCCGATAAGCTTCTCGCCGTAACTGCTGGATCTCCTCGAAGTCATCAGGATTAAGCGCTGGTCCAGAAGTCAGTTTCCTCAACTCAGCCTTGAGTAATCGAACTACCTTTGGAGCCCGGGAGGCGATGGTCTCGGCGATCTCAAAGGTAGTAGTCTCAAGGTCTTGAGAGTCCACAAGCCGGTTAAGCAACCCGAAGCGAAGGGCCTCCTCTGCAGAGAGTTGATCGGCGGTGTAGAGCATCCCCTTTATTACATGGAGAGGCAACACGCCAAGAAAGTGAGTAAGACCGGCCGCGTTGTAAGGCAAGCCGATTTTTGCGGGAGTGATCGCAAATGCAGCGGAACTGGTCCCAACCAGCATGTCGCAAGTCATTGCAAGATCGCATGCGCCACCCCAAACCGTGCCCTCGATCATACCTATTATTGGAACAGGAAATGAGCGGACTCTGTGCAACAGTTGCTCAAAAGCCACGTTCCATGTTATCGGATCCTGTCCATCAAGTGGGATCTCCTTCATATCGTGTCCTGCAGACCACACTTTGGCTTTTGGATAGGCCCTAAGTACCACCACACGTACCGCCTGTTTCTCAAATTCATCGAAGGCATTGAGGATACCCGAGACAAGCTCAGAACTAAGGCAATTGGCCTGGTGAGGGCTGTTCATGACTGCGACGCCAATATTTCCACCTCTGAGTTGTTTTTCCACTAGGGAACCTGGATCCTGAGCAGCTCCATCATTCATGTCACGATTTCCTTTTCTTAATTATTGGTAGCATTTTAGCCATGGAAGGCAGTATCACGAGGAATGGCAGGGATACCAGAGTTCTATATCGTACACCCTCTCTCCTTCTGTCTCTCCGCCAGCCGATATTGTCTCCGTATCTCGGCCTGACGATAGCGTAGCTTCTCTTCATCAGTTTCACATATTAACGGAGGTATGGAGGTCGGCTGACCTTTTTCGTCAAGCGCTACAAAGGTAAGATACGCTGAAGCCGTATGCCGAACCTGACCGGTCAAAGGATTCTCAGCTTCGACTCTGACACCGACTTCCATTGAAGTCCTGCCGACTAAATTCAGTGAGGCCTTGAGAATAAGTAGATTGCCAATGAAAACAGGATTATGAAAATCTAGCCGGTCAATTGAAGCCGTGACAGCAATCTTTCGGGCGTGACGAATCGCAACAACTCCCGCTGCCGTGTCTACGTGTTTCATAACCACGCCGCCATGAACGTTTCCAACTGGATTGGCATCCTCCGGATTCATTGCCACTATCATAGTGATCTGACTATCTTGAACGCGTTTTCCCTCCATTGTTTACGACCTCCTTTATCTAAACTAGTGAGCCGACTCCGATGACGATGGACCATTTGAAGATCCGTGGATGGTGGTCGGTTAATTCCCGATGGCTTCCAATTGTATATCAATTATTCTGTCATTAATGCTCTTAGGGTTAAAGGCTTTTCGCGTTTTTTTTGCCAGCTGGAATAGACAACCCATTCAGGAAGCTCAGATGTTAGATCTCTGCATTGCCTGTGGTCACTCAACTTGATCGTGGAAGGTCTATATTGTCAATGTAAATAATAGCTTTGATCACATGATCCAGGTAGAACTTTCTCTGCCTCTGCATTAAAGGGCTCATTAGAACATGGACCAGTTTTTCAGAAAACCTCAGAAATTTAAAAACGCCTATAATTTTTTAAAAGTATCAAAATTAGGGTTATTTAGTCTCAAGTGGTTGTCAGGAAGGCTGCCTATTTTCGCATGGTCTTCCTCGAGATAAATTCTTATTTATGCTTCGTATCTACTCTCTTCACACTATGAGATATGAATTGATCGGTTGAGAAAATAACGTGTGAGACAAGCGCTTTCGCCAGAAGCCAGAAAAAGCTTCATGTAAGGATTACGAGAACTATACGATCAATCCGAAAGGCTGCGCTCAATGGCCAACTTCGATTACTTGGGGGTTAAATGTTAAATTGCGAAATGGTATGAGCTTATCAATCGTGAAACAAGGCAACTCCTGGAAGCCGCTGACCGACAGTGTCGTGAAGAGCTTTCGCCTGCTGTGCCTATTGCTTTGCGGTCCTATGATTTGTTGGGATTTTTGCCGAAGCAAGAAAACTGGAGGCTTATCCTGCTCCATGGTATCGTCAAAAAAATCGTCCACCTTTTCCGATATGCTGGATGCGGCACGAAGAAGTCATTTCTCTATACGAATTTTTCGAAGGCTACAGATATCGATAAATTGCAAAAGATAAATCAGCTGAGCTGTCCGCGCGAATTTAGAGATTCTGAAATCGCGAAACTATAGTGGTATAAAAAGACTAAATATTTAGAGTAGTTCAATAAAGGATAGTAATTGATGTTTGGTAAAGCGGTATCACGACATTGAATAAACGCAATGCCTATTCTAAAAAGAAGATCACCTCTACATGTCGATCATTCACCCTTGGAGGATTTAGGGATGAAGGAATCAACTAAAGAGAATGTAAAAAAGCTATCAGAAGAGAGAGATTTGGTATCTAGAATCTCAGACCTAGAAGCCGAATTGGTCCGACTGAGAAAGACTGCGAATGATCTGCGTCTCAATGAGACCAGGTACAAGAGCCTCTTCGATTACATGCTTAACGGAGTGGGGATTTACAAGCCAGTCAGAAATGGAGAGGACTTTATTCTCGTTGACTTGAATAAATCAGCCGAACAAATTGAAGCGATTGATAAGAGTACCGTCATAGGCAGCAGTATAACTAAAATCTTTCCCTCTATAGCGGCTTTTGGTCTTCTGGATGTGTTCCGGGAAGTTCTCAGAACAGGTAAGCCCGTAGATCATCCGGTTACTCAATATAAGGACGACAGGCTGGAGGGTTGGAGGGACCATTTCGTATACAGACTCCCTTCAGGCGAAATCGTTACCGTTTACAGCGATGAAACTAGCAGGAAGCAGGCAGAAGAAGCGCTCCGACTAAGCGAGGAACGATTTAGGACTCTGGTGGAGAATACTCCAGACTTTATAGTTATCAAAGATACGTCCAGAAGATATACATACGTTAACCCTTCTATGGAGGGAATTCTTGGTCGGAAGGCTTCAGATATTCTTGGTCGGACCGAAGAGGATTTTTTTGGAGAGGCGGCTCGGGCGCATATCCTGGAATCGGACCTACGAGTCCTCAAAGGTGAATCTATTGAGGAGGAGCGAACAAGATCAATAGACGGGGTGGATCACACTTTTCATGACATAAAGGTTCCTTTGAAAAACCATGAAGGCCAGATTGTGGGGATTTACGGCATTTCTAGGGACATAACAGAGCGCAGGAAAGCTCTGGGCCCTACTCCGATCACTCTTGCGGACTACCCATCCGAGGCAATGCGATCCGCTCTTAACAAAGCCTCATTTGCGTCCACCAGTGACAGCATAATCCTTCTTATCGGTGAAAGTGGAAGCGGAAAGGATTATCTCGCAAGATGGATACACAATCACTCAAAAAAGGCAGAAGGCCCCTTTTTTGCTATAAACTGCGCAGCGATTTCCCCGGAACTTGCGGAATCCGAACTGTTCGGACATGAGCAGGGAGCATTCACAGGAGCGCGAGGTAAAAAAAGAGGGCTCCTGGAACTTGCCGAAGGAGGGACGATTCTACTTAATGAAATTGGCGAACTCCCGCTTGGGTTGCAGGCAAAATTGCTTACATTTCTGGATACCCGTTCTTTTGTCCGTGTAGGCGGCGAAAAATACATTCATGTTGACGCTCGTCTCATCGCCGCCACACACAGAAACCTTGAACAAGAAGTGGCCTGTGGTCGATTTCTCCAAGCGCTCTATTATCGGCTCACCGTTTTTCCGATAAGGGTCCCACCACTTCGAGAAAGGGTAGATGACATTAGAATTATTGCAGAGACAATTTTGGCTAAACTATCTTCAGAAATGCAATTTAGCTCTATTCCTGTTCTGAAAGAGTCCGATGAGGCGTCATTGAAAAGATATAACTGGCCTGGAAACGTTAGGGAATTACGAAACGTTCTGGAACGTTCCCTTATGCTAAGTGGAAAAGGCGAATTCCAGTTAAGGCTTTCTCCGCTGGGCAAGTCGTACGAAGACTGGTCGTTTAGTGTAGACTTTCCTCGTGATAAGACGCTGCGTCAGATAAGAGACACTTTGACTGAGGCCCTATGTGTTGAAGCGTTGCGTCGTACTCGCGGAAACAAAAAAGAGGCTGCCAGCATTCTTGGCATATCTCGAGACTCTATGCACCGATTGTCAAGACGGTTCAGATTAAATCGCGATTATCTTACTGATCAAAAGTATTAAATCGCGATTATCTTACTTTAATATTATTGGATCTAAAAATGTTGATTCGCAAGGCAGGTCGTATTCAGGATTGTAATATATAGTGAGTTCAAATAGTTATATCTTTTTTATCAAGTTGACCCAATTATTTTTGAGACTCTCCGATTTCGGCCAGTTTTCATTTTGTTGGCGTTAAATGTTATTAAATATCAGATAATTAATATTAGTGTCAGAATATCGCTCCTTAGTGAAACCACAACAACGCCATCAGATTGTTCCCGCTCAGTCGACACAAGCCTCATGTTATTGATTTTTCACGACATGTGTCCTTTTGGAAACCCTGTTCGAATTATGGCACATATATTGCCTTTGAATGCTAAATACGAGCGCAATCATGGCTAAGACAAATTGTAAATAATTCGAGAAGCTTAACCGGACATTTTACTGAAGAATCAATCCAAATGAAAAATTTCGTGTTTCAAAGAGAACTCTTCCAAAAAGGAGAGGCTCTTGGGCAATTGATAATAAAACCTTTCCAGCGATTTGCCGCGATTCAGGCATCAGGCGGCGTAGTGATGCTTGCGGCGGCCCTCGTGGCCCTGGCCTGGGCTAACTCCTCATTTTACCAATCTTATGAAAATCTTTTTCATTCAGGGTTTTCAATAGGTTTTAGGGGATGGACGCTTGATCGGCCAATCCATTTTTGGATCAACGAAGGCCTGATGACGTTCTTTTTTTTCGTAGTCGGGCTGGAGATAAAAAGAGAGGTCCTGGTTGGTGACCTTTCTTCCTTCAGGCAAGCCATCCTACCGGCAGTTGGGGCTCTTGGAGGGATGGTGGCGCCCGCCGGGATATATTACTTTTTCAATCAGGGGACCCCTTCGGCTAACGGCTGGGGAATTCCGATGGCCACTGACATCGCTTTTGTTATGGGAGCTTTGATGGTGCTGGGGCAAAGATTGCCATCGTTTCTCGGTGTTTTTCTTGTGAGCCTAGCCATTTTTGACGATTTAGGGGCAGTCATCGTCATAGCTCTGTTCTATACTGCGGATCTTAACTTCGGCTGGCTATTAGGAGCTGGTGTTCTTCTTTTTTGTCTGATCTCAATAAACATTCTGGGATTTCGTCGTCCCCTGCCATATCTCGTTCTAGGGGCTTTTCTATGGGTGCTCATCTATCTGAGTGGCGTACATGCCACTATAGCGGGAATTCTGGTGGCCTTGACTATCCCGGCTCGTTCCCGCGTTAACACTTTTGCTTTCTCTGATGTTTCAGCCCGGCTTCTTCGTAGATTTAGAGCCCAGGAAGACCGCGATTATACTATCCATCTGAACGAGAACAACCAGGCTGTAATCCAGTCCCTGCGGACCATGTGCCGTAGAGTGGAGCCTCCTCTGCAGAGAATTGAACATTCACTGCACCGCTGGGTTTTTTTTGGCGTTATGCCTCTATTTGCTTTGGCTAATTCGGGCGTTCGTTTTGATAGTGGTTCGTTGGTCCATGTTCTATCCGGGCCAGAATCTCTCGGTATTCTTTTCGGACTGTTTGTTGGGAAGCAAATCGGTATTTTTGGAGCTACTTGGCTGTGCGTGAAAAGCGGCCTTTCAGTCCTGCCTGTTGGAACGAGTTTCAGACATATCTATGGTGGCGCAGTCCTATGCGGCATTGGGTTTACGATGTCTTTGTTCATAGCGGACCTTTCTTATTCTTCTCCAGAAATCCATGACAAAGCCAAGATAGCAATCATGGTGGCGTCCGTGCTCTCCGCCGCCGTGGGAATGATTGTTTTGTCTGTGTCCCGCACGACTGTTGATGAGATGTCATCGCAGATTTCAAATTCAATCCCGGAGATTCAAGAAAATACTCTTGCGCTCTCCCTCAAGAAAGGAGATTTCGAAATGTTAAATCCGATAGTTCTTCTTGTTGACGATGAAGAAGCTTTCGTAAAAGCCATGGAGAGAAGGCTTTCGCGGAGAAAGATTGACATCATGACTGCCTTCAGCGGGGAAGAGGCCCTAAAAAAACTTCAGGACGAATTACTTGTGGACGTGGTAATTCTGGACCTTAAGATGCCTGGGATGGGTGGGCTTGAGACGCTCAGGCTGATCAAGGAGCGCCACCCGCTTGTGGAGGTAATAATTTTAACGGGACACGGCGCCATAGATACCGCTGTTCGGGGAATGAAAGAAGGGGCTTTCGAGTACTTGGCCAAGCCTTGCGATCTTGATGAACTCGTTGAGAAAGTTGTGCAAGCTCAGAGGGCCAAACGCAATAGCCAAGGCGCCGCTCTGGCTCAAGCTGGGCGGGCAATCCTAAGACGTCGAGGTGTCTAGCCGATACAGGGAGAAGGATGATTGGGAAATTAGATGTCAAAAACTGGGGTCTTTGAGATGGCTCATATTCGAGATCTTTTTTTCAAATCGCGAAGAAAATGGATTCGACCAAACGGAGGGATTCATTTCGGTGATCTTTATATTTACCTAGTCGTACAATTGTTGGTTTTTTCTGTGTTACTGGCATACCTGATTTTCGGGTAGTTTGCAGAATGCTTTCTCCACAACAATAGCGCTGATCCGAAATGTTAGGGAGTATTGCTCAAACAGTCTTGTGAAAACGGGAGATGAAATGATTCCCAAAAAGATTCTTTATTGTACTGACTTTTCGAAAAATTCACGAACAGCTGGAAATTACGCCGTCGAATACGCTAAGGTCTTTGAGGCGGCTTTGATGGTATTACACGTCATTGAATCTTGGGAAGGATTCCCAACTTCACAGGACCGTTTGAAAGCGGATATAGACAGGCTCATTCGGAGCTCCGAAAAACTGGCAAATGCCGAATTGAAAGAGTGGTCTGATCAGGTCATTCAAGGGGTTGAAAGAGTGTCAACTCACGTGCGCATGGGCATTCCCGCCCGCGAAATTGTTCTCCTTGCAAATGAACAAGCCGTTGGCCTGATTGTAATGGGAACTCGAGGTAGGACCGGCTTAAAGCATATTTTATTGGGCAGTGTCGCTGAAAACGTTATTAAGACAGCCCAATCTCCTGTCCTTGTTGTCAGGTCAGTGCTAACTACCAGCAAAGTTGTTGAAAAAACCCAAAACTGACACGAGCCATTTTAAATTTCGTGATTTTTGCAACCAATGGTAGAGAGGCGCTTAAGGTAATCAGCGAACTGAAAGAGGAGATATCGTTAGTCTTTTTGGATTTAATCATTCCTCTAAAGGTAGGGGTGAGCTGTCTTCAAGAACTCTTGGCTCTAGATCCATCACAGAAAATTGTTATCATAAATGGTTACCATGGAGAAGCTACTGCCAATGACCTTATGTCTGCGGGAGCAAAACTGCAATCTATAAACCTATTGAGCCTTCTAAGATCTTAGCAGTTGTCGGGGGTGTCCTCGGATAACAAATACAGACAATGTTGTCTTTGCTTCGGCGTGGAATAGCCTTTATTGAAGGATCTCAAAACGCTGTTTGTAGTTGTGGCGGTCTTTTTCTAAGCATCTGTGCGGAGTCCCAATTCTCGATAAGGAACTTGCCCCCGTTTTCGGGATCATCTGGCATCACGGTGTCCAGCAGGAACCCAAAGGGACTGTCTTTCAGGCTAGCTCATATTATTCTAATCGGTATACCTCTCACGGCAGAGAAATGGGTTCGATTCCCCTGGGGGCTACGCAAAAACTACCGTAAAACCAGCCTGTTATAGACTATCGTTTTGCCCCCTGATAACGTCGTGAATTTGTCCCCGGTTTGCTGTAGTTTTTTCACATTGTTGTTCTGTCGATGTCTCAATAGTCCGAGATTCTATGGTGGAGTGTGACTTATCAGTGAAAAAAATAGTCTCCATCGATAGACCCATCAAACAGTCTAACTATTAGACATTGTTGCATCAGGATCGCCCTCTAGCGGCGGATACAAGTGTTCGATTCCCCTTGTAACTATCAAAGAATCCAAGTGGTTATGATTCTAGCCAAAAAATATTTCCCGAAAAGCGATCAGGTTTCGCCCCGTTTTTGATTAAACCTCGAAAATTAAAAAACGCCTATAATTTTTTAAAAGCATCAAAATTAGGGTTATGTAGTCTCAGGTGGTTGTCAGGAAGGCTGCCTACTGCGCCACGTACGCATACCAGTTCATCTGTCTGGTCCAATACTTGTACTGACAGCAAATTCCGATTTGATAAGGAATAACATCTCTATGATTTGATAATGGACTGGATCTGTGGATGACTTAGAAGAATATCGTACCGTTAATTCCTAGATATTTTTGTTCACTCCAAGCTTTTGCGCCATCGATGTATTGCGTTGGGGTTTGTATTTGACCGCTGGTTTGTATACCCCTTAGATCGCCCTCTAAATCGAATCTGAATCGGCCTGTATTCAATCCGGCCGATAGATTGACATGCCAACCAACGCCCTCAGACCGGATGATGCCAAATATGTTGCGTAGAAGATGTTGGTCATGACTATTGCCACTGACGTAAGACGCATCAGCCTGAAGGCGTAGCTGAAGGGGCTGGAATCTCCATCCGCCTAAGATTTCAGCCAAATCCAGGGGTGATTGCAAGATGCCGCCGCCGTATATCTGCTTGTAGTACTGACTGAATTCTATAAATGGACCGGGTAAAGGTATCGAATAGTATCCATAGTGATCTGTTTCATCATCATAAATGCCGTATTGAAAACCGTCGGTATTCGTAAACTTAAACTGGCTCAACCGGTATCCAATGACGCCCCTCATTGATGGAAATCCGGGAACCGGCATATTGCAGCTGAAATCTGCGGTCCAACATCGTGGGGTAGCTTCAGCTTCAGAAAAAGTTGTCTTTTGATTCGGATTCCTGGCGTCTAACCAGTCACTATCCTGAGCTTTTGGACTGGAGATTACATTTATCGTTCCCGACCATTCCATATTTACTTCGAGACTGTTGTATTCGGCGGAGCCTCTGATTGCTATAAATGTCTGGTCCCAGGGATACTCCAGACGACTGATAGGATTTTGCGGTCCCGGAGAAGCAGGGAGCTGCCAGGACGTAAAGCTGTTAAAATATTTTCTTAGACCTACCATGAGATTCAGATAGGAATTCCCGGTCGGTGTAAACGAAATTGCGGGGTCGTGCGATTCAACGATTCCCAGTTGCGCATGGGCGGATAAAGATGAAGATAGAATGAAAAAGGCTGCTACAAATCCAACCGCTCCAAAAAGTCTGGACTTCACATCAGTTTCCCCGGAATAAGTATTGATAATCCAACAAGTTATTATTTAATTCTAATTGAAGAAAGCATTGTGCGTCAATTTAAAATGGAACATGATGGTACGAGCAACATTCCCTTAAATATTAGCCTTTGGCTGAAAACCACGTGGCCTACTGTCCGTAGACGATCAAGCAAAAAATAATTCTGTGCAATTTATGGCTATTACCAGTTCCAGTTTTTTGAAAAACATTCAATTCTATTTGTCTGTATTTCATGGTTTTAGGACTTGTAGCCAGAGTGATCAAAAGTCAGTCGACGATGTCATTGAGCGTCTAAATAAGATGTTTTTGGGTATCATTTAACTGGGAAGTCGAAGTAGGTATTCGGGAATGGTTCATTCCTTAGCGTAAAATGCCACCACTCTTTGTCATAAGGCTGGAATCCGTGTTTCTCCATTATGGTTTTTAGCAGTAGCCTGTTGGCGCGCTGGTCGGGAGAAATGTCCGTGCTGTTTGTCCAGGATTTGGGGTCAAAGAAATCAAACGGAGACCCCATATCGATTTCACGGCCGGCATCTTTTTGGTCGATCGAAACGATGGTAAGGTCTACCGTGCTCCCTCTTGAATGACCTGATTTGCTTGCAATATAACCTTCTCTGAAGAGAGACTCCTTTTCAATGTTCGGATAATATTCGTCCTTCTTGTCTGTATCATTTGGGTCCTTTGACCAACGCACGAAATGATCTACAGCACGTTGAGGCCTATAAGAATCATATATTTTCAGACCCAAACCGAAACCGTGCAGTTCAGATTGGATTTTTTTCAGGGCTTGCGCCATTTCTTTGGTCACAATGCATCTAGGTTTCAAATAGCCGTCAATGGGACGACCCATGAAATTGTCTTTCCCTGAATATCTTAGATCCAGCAATATGCCTGGCTCTATATCCTCAAGGTATACAAACCCTTGGGGCAAAGCAAAAGAGTGGGATGAAAGAGCGAAGAAAATGGCGCATACCCAAAAAATCCCTACAAGGAACCCTAACTTTTTACGCTTACAAGTTTGAAAAGCCCCTTCAGAAGTGTTCATAACCATCCTCATCAATAGTCGTAATCTTATCAAGAAGTTGCCAGATGTATAGATACATTACTAAACCGCTCTCCCGAAGCAGCAGTTTACAGGAGACCAGCGACTAAGCCAATATTGTTGAAACCAATGTCTTCACGGCACTGAAAAAAGGCGCCGTCATTTTTTGAATTGGATGGACTGTGTGCGGCAGTAGACTTTGGGATTACGAATCTTATAACTTTCTCGTCGTTGGCCTCATTTCACAATTAATTGGTCTCTCCGACCAGTATGAAACCGCTCCAGAAATAGGGATGTCTGTAGCCATCCTTTTTAATGTCGTCCCTGGCCGACTGTAATGCTTTCAGTTTACTCTTTCCCTCCTTTCGGTGGTGAAAAAAACGTTCAGTAAGTTTAGTGGCGGAGGCTTCCTCAACCTCCCACAAGGTCATCAGCACTGATTTAGCCCCGGCATACTGGAATGCTCTTCCCATACTCATTACACCTTCACCGGATAGGTCCTTGCCCAACCCTGTCTGGCATGCGGTAAGAGCTACAATGTCTGCATTCATTTTGAGCGAGAGAATGTCAGACATCTTGAGGAATCCATCCGTGCCGGGTGGGGCCATTGTCAACGCAAGGAAAGGCTCCATCAATCCCGGAATCCTCGTAGACATCACGCCATGGGTGGCAAAGACGATATTCCTGTAAGTGCCGATCTCAGGGGCGATTGTGGTCATAAAATCAGATTTGTTGGCCTTGAGACCGGTTAGGGCAAGGCAGTTTTTCCCGTACATATTTTCTAGTTCCTGGGCCAACAACGAAGTCCTTGGCAGGCGTTTCATGGTGAACTGGGTCTGCTCCTCTTCAATGGCCCTCATAAGCTCAATGTTCTGTTTTTTATCGGATTCCGCCACCTTTGTCTGTGTTGTTACCTGGCTTCTGGAGTCTTTAAGGGAGAATACGGGATCAGCAACGACAAGGGTTTTATTCGATGGGTTGTCTTTTTTCCCAAGGGTTCTTGCGAGGGTCAAAGCGGTAATTGACTGGTAATAGCTGATGGGGTGGTCATCTCCAAGGAAGGTTATATTCTCCGGATAATCTCGAAGTTCATCAGGGTATCCATCCAGCGCCACCTTGTTCCAGGTCGGGGCTCCACCTGTAACAAGGGCTTCAAACGGCAATATTGCCAGGATTCCGTCAGGGATTATTATCAGAGGCGTTCCCTTTGGAATCTCTAACAGGGCTCTTTGCAGAAGTCTTCTGTAGAGTTTCGAGGCTAACTCAATATCAAAAGCCTTGAACCTCAGTTTCTCCATGGGTTCTCGCAGATTTCTTATATCATTTTCCATTTCTTCGAGAGGCCATTTTATATAAAAAGTCTGGTTGATCTCCTTGTTGTAAACAAGTTTTACTCCAACACCCTCATTAGAAGAATCGAAAATGACGACATATTCTTCAGGTTTGAGTCCACAGTCTTTTAAACTTACCGGACGCGGATACTTGACCGCCGCATAGGATGGATATCGCTTCCACAGGTCATCTATGAACGAGTTCAAGTCCCGCTCGGATTCCTTGACCTCATTGAATAAAACATCATATCTGGATGACTGTTTTTGGCGGTCAACCTTGCTCAATTCCTTTTTAAGGGCGGCGACCTTGTTGACCATAGATAATTCCTTTTCCATGACAGCGCCCGGAATGCCGGTTGAACCGGTGGCGGAACTCTCAGCAAGATGTTCTGCAAAAGACCTTGCACGGGTAACTTCGCTGGATTCTATGCTTCCATCAGGTCGGTTGAGTTTCATCCTGACTCTTGTTAAGCCCTTGGCCGGGTCAGATCTCCTGAATCCTCCAACCTTGACTTCAAAAAAGTTCTTCCGTTCAGAAGGCGCCAGCCCTGACCTAATTTCCTCTGTCACCTTCATGGCTTTTTGATAAAATTCTTCTGCTTTGTGGTAATCCTCAAGACCTTCGTACGCTCTGCCCATACCGGTAAAACTCCTGAACAGGGCGTTAGCGTTTCCGGTTTTTTCAGCCCAACTTGCGTCATTCGTGTAATGGGTAATTGCGGATGGGTAATCCAATTTCATCAGGGCCAATCTTCCCTGAGTCGAGTCGTATCCGGTATCTTTAATTAGTGGCTCAGCCTTGTTCAAGTCCCCGGCGTCAAGGTAATAATTGGCAATCAGGTCAATGGTTCCCTTTGTCGGGACACCGATTTTATTTTCAATATCCAATGATTCCCTGGTCACCTTTATTGCGTCGTGGTATTTTCCCTCCTGGGCATATACCACTCCAATATTGCCCAAGGTCGTTCCTTCACCTGAGATGTCGCCTATCTTCCTCCTTATCTCCAACGACTTCTCGTAATACTCAAGCGCCTTGGAATATTGGCCCAGGTTTTTGTAGACCGCCCCAATATTGCCCAAGGTCGTTCCCTCACCTGAGATGTCGCCTATCTTCTTCCTTATCTCCAGCGACTTCTGGTAATACTCGAGCGCCTTGGAATATTGACCGAGGTTGTCGTAGACCGCTCCGATATTATTAAGAGTTATGCCCTGATTTCTGACGTCGTCTATTTTCTTATAAACCCCAAGCGACTTCTCGTAATAATCAAGCGCTTTGTCGTATTGACCGAGTTTGTCGTAGACCAGACCAATATCGTTTAGCGAAATCCCTTCTCCTCGGATATCACCTACCTTCTTTTTTATCTCCAGCGACTTCTTGTAGTACTCCAGCCCCTTGGAATATTGGCCTAGCCTGTTGTAGACCTGACCCATATTGTTCAAAGTTGTTCCCTCACCTGCGATATCACCTATCTTCTTCCTAATGTCCAGCGACTTCTCGTAATACTCGAGCGCCTTGTTATATTGCCCCAGGTTTTTGTAGACCTCTCCAATATTGCCCAAGGTCGTTCCTTCACCTGAGATGTGTCCTATCTTCTTCCTAATGTCCAGCGACTTCTCGTAATACTCGAGCGCCTTGTTATATTGCCCCAGGTTGTCGTAGACCGCTCCAATATTGCCCAAGGTCGTTCCTTCACCTGAGATGTCGCCTATCTTCTTCCTTTTCTCCAGTGACTTCTCGTAATACTCGAGCGCCTTGTTATATTGCCCCAGGTTGTCGTAGACCA
>CALGLN010000035.1 GCA_937930835.1 uncultured Desulfomonile sp. | reverse complement strand
GAATATCATCTTATTGACATCAATATTTGAGAACTTGTCTAGAGTGATCATATTAAATGGTTGGGGCGCCCGATTAGTATGGGATTGTCAGTTTTGTCGGAAACCGTTGAGCTGATTTTTGTTCAACTTATAGTTTAGAGTCTATATTTTATTTTTGTTTATCCTTGGGTTTACAGATATCTTTCAGACAAGATTTAGGGCACGCCTTAAGTGTCAAAATTGATTCCTATTAATAGAGAAAGGATTGTTCGATGAGCCAATCTGAAGTGGAACGTTTTGCATCGGCTGTAAGGGCCGACAAAGCCTTGCAGGATGAACTCAAGAAAGCTGCGGTGAGTAATGAGGCGATTGTTGAATTTGCTAAAGCCAAGGGATATGACGTTACCCTGAACGAGGTAGTGGCTTTCGTTGAAGCCCGCAAAGCGACATTAAGCGAAGAGGATCTAGACAAGATCGCCGGTGGAAAAAAGAAAAGTGTGACAGCATCGGTAACGAATGTTGAGGGCGTAGCAGAAGCGATTGCTCTTGCCGTCTCCGTCACCACGGCGGTAGAAGCTCAAGACGTCGCTACCACATCAACTGTAGCGGCTGAAGCCGAATGCGTTATCATTGCTACTTGATATGCGACGCGTGGCAAGTCTTGATTTCTGGTCAAATCGAACCTGATGGCGCCAAACGCAATCACAAATGTCCAAAATTGGTAACTAAAGCATAACATGAGTCAAGAGATAATCCCTTCGGTAAAGTACTATTGGGAAATACCAAAGCGTCGATCCGTGGATGAATTACGCAAGATTGCTCACATAAAGCGTTTTCTTGAGTTGCTCACCGGTGACAAAAAATTCAGGGAGCAACTCAAGCAAAATCCCAACCAGGCCAATGAGATAGCTGAACAGAGGGGTTTAAGCGTTGATCTGACCAAGTTTAGCCGGAAGTTTCTCCCTTCGGTTGTTTACGACAGTAAGGATCCCGAACTTCCGCTGGCAAAACTGTGGAAGGCCTGGATTGACGATCTGATTACTTTCAGGTCCATTCTAAGAGATGATGGATATTCGAACCAAGCCGATCCACGATTCAATGCATGGCGAAAACGACAGGTGGAACGGACTAACAGCGAGATGGGGACGGCTCGAGGTGACGCCATTACTCATCCAATATTCTCATTCGAACTTTCAAAGGGCTGTTCGGTGGGATGCTGGTTTTGCGCTCTTGGGGCTCAGTCATTTGAAGGTTTCTTCGAGCGCTCCCCGGAAAATGTGAAACTTTGGAGGGACATTCTCGGAACATCGGTAGATCTGTTCGGGTCCGCCGTCCAATCGAGCTTCTGTTATTGGGCCACTGAGCCTTTCGACAACCCCAACTACCTTGATTTCTTGGAGGACTATAAAGAAATAGTTGGTGTGCTTCCTCAAACGACCACCGCTGTTCCAACCGGGGACCTGGTTCGGACCCGCAGGCTAATCAATATGGTCAATTCCGGCAATTCACTGCCATCAAGGTTCTCTATTGTCAGCGCTCAAGTTTTAAAAGATGTGCATTCCGTCTTTACTCCTGAAGAACTCTTACGTTATGAAATGCTCATGCAACTCAAAGAGTCGTCCTATGGCAAGGCTAGGGCGGGAAAGACTTTCTCTAAAGCCAATCCTAAAGATATCAGTAACCCTGGCCTCCATGTAAATGCAGCCCCTAGCTCCATAGCATGCGTCTCAGGCTATCTGGTAAGTATGATGGACAAGACAGTGAAACTTGTCAGCCCGTGCCAGGCTAGTGAAAAGTGGCCCATGGGATATCGTATTCATGATGAGGGAGCTTTCAAAGACTCCAAAGAATTCGGTGATTTCATAACCAAATCAATTTCCAAGCATATGCCGGAAACCCTGCCATTAAATACCCCGGTATCATTCCGCTACGGACTTGATTATGAACCTTCCGAGGACGGCTTTACTCTGGCATCAGATTGCTCGGCTCATTCTTTTAGCGGTGGAGAATTCGTCAAACGTCTAGGGGCCATGGTCGCTGAATCAACCCATACTCCCTTTGAAATTATTAACGTCCTGGTTGACTCCGGTGGTGACATTTTCGGCATTCGAGGCACCCTCAACGAGATCTACGAAAAAGGGTTTCTGGAAGACATGACTTATTGATAAAATGGATATCTGCCTGGTCAACATGCCATATGCCCCCGTACGAGTTCCATCATTGGCCCTGGGGATCATTCAGGCCGTTCTTCAAAGGGACGGTTTCTCGGCGGCTAGCCTTTACGCTAACATTCTATTCTCTTCTGAAATAGGGGTGAGGGATTATTCTCGCTTATGGATGATATTGCGGTCTGAAAATGCCATAGCCGAATGGACATTTGCTCACATCGCATTTCCCGCTCACTCGCATGACCCCGGCCAGTTCATCAAGCTTCTGGATGAAAGAAACAGTAACTTCCTGGATCTTCAGGACCCCGTGGGTCGGCTCATGAGGGTACGGGACATCGCTTCACGTTTCGTTGATGATCTTGTGGACCGAATTCTCATGTTAAAACCCAGGATCCTGGGATGCACTTCAACATTTTTTCAGCACGTTTCATCATTGGCTCTTTTAAGGAAAATCAAGGAGAAAAACCAGGAAATAGTCACAATGATGGGAGGAGCAAATTGCGAATCGGTCATGGGCATGACCACGCACAAGGTGTTTGATTGGGTGGATTATGTTGTATCCGGAGAGGCGGAAGAATTGATCTCGACGTTAACGCGTGGAATCCTCCAACACGGAAATGATATGCCTTCCGATCTCATCCCATATGGAGTGTTCGCTCCCATACACAGAGTTGACGGTTACCCTTTAGATCATGGTTCAGACTCAGGAAAATATCCAAGAGCAACCGTCAAGGACCTCAATCAGCAACCCGTTCCAGATTATGACGATTACATGAAGACCTTTCATCAGACTCCTGCTGTCCGTTCCGAAATCAAGATGGGTTTGCTGTCGGAAGGGTCGAGAGGTTGCTGGTGGCAAAAAAAAGATGGCTGTACATTTTGCGGACTGAATGGCTCAGGAAAGAAATTTCGGAAGAAAAAAGTCGAGGTTATTCTTGATGAGCTGAATGTTCTGAAAAGTCGCTACGGTGTCAATCGATTTGAAATGGTCGACAACGTTTTCGATCCAGGTTTTATGACAACTTTGATACCCGAACTGATTGAAATAGGATCGCCTTATGATATTTTTTTCGAAATAAGAGCCGGGCTCGATAGGTCTGACTTCGAAAAACTCAGGGAAGCCGGTGTAATGTGGATTCAACCCGGAATCGAAACCCTGCATACAGGTATACTAGAGGTGATGAACAAAGGAACACAGGCATGGCAAAATATTCAAATCCTGAAATGGTGTTCCCAGTTTGGCATTCGTTGTAGCTGGATACTGATGCACGGTTTGCCTGATGAACAGGATTCGTGGTACGAAGAAATGGCCGACTACTTGCCCAGCCTGTTCCATCTACAGGCGCCTCGAAGCCTTACCAGAGTCCGCTACGTCCGTTTCAGCCAATATCACAGCAAGCCCGAAAAGTTTGGACTCAAGTTAAGTCCGGCAAGACCGTTCTCTTTGGTCTATCCAATTCCCGAAAGTGATCTTTCTGACCTGGTTTACTATTTCGATGAAGAAGAACAAATGCGACGCCAGCTAGCGCCACCGCTCGCAGAATGTTTTTTAAACCCTGGTTTCCTAAAGGTAAAAAAGATCCAGCACGACTGGGTTAAATTACAGGATAACGATTCATATCCTGAACTCACGATGCAATTGCGAGGAGAAAAGCTGTTTTTACTTGATTCCAGACCAATTGCTGAGCGTCCTGAATACTTCCTTGAACAATTGTCTAAGGATATTTATCTTTTCTGTGACTCAGCTCCTAAAGAAGAAGCGCTCATTGAGACATTTAGCGAGCGCGGAAACAAGTTGGAAGATGTCAGAGCCATACTGGATTTCCATTTAAGAAAACGTCTGACGCTTTGTCTCGATGGTCGATATATTTCATTGGCCCTGAGAAGACCTGTTACTCCCTTGCGCCCGTTTGAGGACTTTCCTGGAGGATACCTCACGTCCAAGACATCGACCTGAGCGGTGATTTGAATTTTGCGCATCGAGCAATGGATTAGAGTGACTGCGGATCTGAACCGCAAATCATGAGATTCACAGAAGATCAGTAAGGGTTCAGCGACGGAGATAAAATGATTTTTTCCCTGGTTACGATGCCCTATTCACGGATAGAACTAACCTCTGTCGCGTTAGGGCTACTTCAGTCTCATCTTAATCGTGCCGGATTTGAATCCAAGAGCTACTATGCCAATATTCTTTTTGCCGAAAAGATTGGCACACTACCATATACCCGCGTGAGTCTGTTCAGGCCCCGATTAGCCATAGCTGATTGGACATTTTCCCACATAGCCTTTCCGGATTTTTCTCCTGACCATGATGAATATTTGAACCACGTGATGACGATGAATGAGGTTTATACTCCCGTTGACCGGCGCAAGCTTGAAGACCTATTATGGTCGGTTCGCAAGGATGCGCAGGAGTTTATAGAAGAACTGGCTTGCCGAATTCTGGAGAATAATCCTCGAATAGTGGGATGTTCATCGACCTTTTGCCAGCATGTTCCCTCGCTTGCGTTATTACGAAGAATTAAGGATTTATCTTCGGACGTAATTACTATAATCGGTGGAGCCAATTGCGAGACTATCATGGGCCTCTCTACGCATAGGCTCTTTGAATGGGTGGACTACGTGGTGTCAGGTGAGGCCGACGAACTCATAATTCCACTGACTAAAAATATCCTGGATATGGGAAGTCAAATACCGTCTGACGAGCTTCCTTGGGGAGTGTTCGGCCCGGTTCACAGACAAATAGGCTATCCGATAGCGCCAGATAATGGCTATGAAGGTGTTCCCCGCGCTTCCGTCACATCTATGGACGATTATCCGACACCAGATTACCAGGACTTTGTTGAAACCCTTAATTCCGCAGCTACCATAAGAGATCAAATAGTTCCGGGTATGACAGTCGAGTCATCTCGTGGATGCTGGTGGGGCCAACGTAAAGGTTGCGTATTTTGTGGTTTTAACGGGAAAGGAATGAAGTTCCGTTCAAAGGACCCGGAAAAATTCGTAGCCGAGCTTGCGGAACTTCACGGACTTTATGGAATCGACGGCATAGAGACTGTCGATAACATTCTTGACATGAACTACCTCAAAACAGTCTTGCCTATGATCAAACAAGCCGGTAGCCCATATAGGCTGTATTATGAGATTAAGTCCAATCTACAGCGTAGACACGTTCAGATCTTGCGAGAGGCCGGTGTAATCTGGGTTCAAACAGGCATCGAAAGCCTGAATACAAACGTGCTTAATTTGATGAACAAAGGTTGTAAGGCCTATCAGAACATTCAGCTTCTGAAATGGCTCAGAGAATTTGGTATTCGCGTTCACTGGAATCTTCTATATGATTTTCCAGGAGACAAAGATGAATGGTACCAGGAAATGGTTGATTTCATTCCACTCCTGTCACACTTGCAATCGCCAGTCAAAGTAGCTCCTTTGGAATTTTGCCGTTTCAGCCGCTATCACGAGAACCAGCGAGTTTATGATCTCAAGTTGAGGTCCTCGACTCCATTCAAATACGTATACCCCGTTGCGCAAAAGGACCTCAACGACCTGGTATACTTTTTTGAAGACGAAGTTCGGTCAGTCAATGAACTAAATCCGGTAATAGCTTTCTTTACAGCTAGACAGGTTTTCAAGACCTTGCGTCGCCAAGTTCAAGATTGGCGCGATCTGTTTTGGCAGGAACAGGTCAAGCTTCTCATGGAAATTATCGATGATGAGCTGGTCATCTACGATACAAGACCGGTAGCGACTTCAGAATGCCATAGATTTTCAGGATTAAAGAAAGAAATCTATTTTGCAGCTGATAGGGCTCCTGAAAAGGACGCCATGATAATGGAATTCTCCCGTCAGGGTTTTTCAACCCATGATATAGAAGCCATTTGTAAAGAGCTTTTGGACGATAACCTGGCCATTGAGATAGACGGTCGGTTTCTGGCGTTAGCCGTCCGAGGTCCTGTTCGGGAGCTTCCTACTGTGGTCGAATATCCCGGAGGCGTAGTAATTCATAAAGAATATGCTCATCTCGTGCGACAGGCTGCTAGATGAAATATAGCAAGAGAAGGTTCTTTCATGATGCGCCATTAATTCTTGAGAGCGGAAAAACTCTTCAATCTTTTGAGCTTGTTTATGAAACATACGGGGCTCTAAATGATTCGGCCGACAACGCTATTCTCGTGTGTCATGGACTTACAGCCAATTCCCATGTCGCCGAGGGGGTAGGTGTGGCTCCTGAGAAACCTGGATGGTGGGATGCCGCCGTAGGACCGGGAAAGGCTTTGGACACTGAAAAATATTTCGTCTTATGCTCAAATGTCTTAGGCTCTTGTGGTGGCAGTACCGGCCCCTCCTCTATCGATAAGACCTCTGGAAAACCATTTGGACTGAGTTTCCCGGTCGTTACTGTCCCTGACATGGTTAACGCTCAAGCGCTCCTGGCCGATGAACTGGGTGTAAAGATTTTTCATACGATTGTGGGTGGATGTTTAGGGGGCTTCCAAACTCTTCAATGGATGAAACGTTATCCTGACAGGCTTAGGAACGCAATCATAATAAGCGCCACTCATAGAACCACCACACACAATCTGGGCTTGTGGGAGGTAATTCGTCAGGCGATAATGCGTGACCCCAATTTTAAGGGGGGAAATTATTACGGACACGAATTCCCCGCATCTGGGATGGGACTGGCTCAAATGTTCGGAATAATGATATGGATGGACCCAAAAGTGATGTCTCAACGATTCGGACTCAAGCTAAATCACCAGAACGGCCCCTCCTTTACCCTTGAACCAGAATTCGAATTCCAGAGCTTCTTGCATAAAATTGGAGAAAACGCCGCCAGGCGCTTTGATCCAAATTCATTGATATATCTCACTAAAGCAATGGATTATTTTGATCTGACTTCAGATGGAAAAGATCTCTCCGAATGTTTCAAGCAAGGGACATACAGATGCTTGCTCTTGAGTTATCTGAGCGATTGGCGTTATCCTCCCGAACAGATGCGCAAGATCAGCAGCGCCCTTGCTGAATCAGGAAAAACAAATGAATTCCATGTGTTGGATAGCAATTTCGGACACGGAGCCTTTATTTACGACTCCGGAGAAACCTTGGACTTTATTCGTGGTTTCATTTCTTCGACGCCATGAAATGGTTTATGGTCATTGTGGGTTTCCCGAGGAC
>CALGLN010000034.1 GCA_937930835.1 uncultured Desulfomonile sp. | reverse complement strand
CTGGAACGTGCTCAGAAGAATCTCATCAAGTATCAAAGCATGTCGCGTCAGTTTGAGGTGAAATATAAGGAAAGTTTTGAAAACTTTAGGCGAAGAGTCTTAAACTCCGAACCCGATTTCGCTGCTGAACAGGACTATTTTGATTGGGAATTGGCAGTTACTGGAGTCAGCGACATGAAAAAGGAAATCGAACGCTTGCAGGATTTTGGAGATTAATGATGAATATTGCGGATTAGATAGGTTGATAAGATCCTAAGGTTGGAGGCAGACTTTGGCGCTAATGGTGAGCCGCCCCTCAACAAGTTCCGATCATCAGGTGAGCCATCGCTTTCTTCGCTTGTAATGTTTGACATCGCGATAACTTTTTTGCTTACCCTTGTCAGTCAAGCCCAAATAAAATTCTTTGATGTCCTCATTTTCTCGGAGCTTGTCCACATCATCATCGAGAACTATCCTTCCATTCTCCATTACGTAACCGTGGTCAGCTATGCTCAATGCCATCCTGGCGTTTTGTTCCACAAGTAAGATGGTAACTTTCTCCTCCCTGTTTATACGTTGAATAATCTCGAATATTTCGCCCACGAGCATAGGACTAAGGCCCATTGAAGGTTCATCCAGGAGCATCAGTTTTGGATGAGCCATCAGTCCACGGCCAATGACCATCATTTGTTGCTCTCCGCCGCTTATGTATCCGGAAAGAAATGTTCTGCGCTGCCTGAGTCTTGGAAAATAATTGTAAACCATCTCCAGGTCATGTTTTATTTGCTTACGACTCTTAATTGTGTGGGCGCCGACAAGCAGGTTCTCTTCAACTGTCAGGTCTTCAAAAGCCTTGCGTCCCTCCATTACCTGAAAAATACCTTTACGGACTATTTTCTCAGGATCCGTTTTGTCAATTCGCTCTCCCAGGAACATTATTGAGCCATCGGTTACCTTCCCATCTTCTGATTTGAGCAAACCGGAAATCGCCTTGAGCGTAGTGCTTTTGCCAGCCCCATTGTTTCCAAGCACCGTGACAATTTGCCCTTCATAAATCTTCAGGGAAAGCCCCTTGAGCACAAGGACAACCTGATTATATATGACTTCAACGTTATTCGCCTCGAGCATTGGCTCCATCTGTTTCTATGCCCCAAGTCTTGAATATGAGAGATCTTTTTCGCCTAGATACGCCTTGATTACTTCTTCATTGTGTCTTATTTCGGATGGAAAACCCTCAGCTATTTTTACGCCAAAATCGAGAACACAAACACGGTCCGAAATGTCCATTACCACACCCATGTCATGTTCAATCAGGACTATGGTAATTCCCCATTCATCATGAATGTCCAGAATGAACCTGGCCATGTCTTCCGTTTCTTCGAGGTTCATCCCCGTAACAGGCTCGTCCATCAGCAGTATCTTGGGCTTCATGGCCAAAGCTCGAGCAAGCTCGACCCTTTTCTGAAGACCGTATGGCAAGGCCCCTACGGTTTTCTTCCTTATATGCTCTATCTCAAGAAGATCAATTATGGTTTCCTCTATTTCTTTTCGCAGCTTCAGTTCGGCTCGCCTGGCTGGTCCAAAATATATGCCTGATGATATGAGCCCCGTGTTCAAATGAACATGATTGCCCAACTTGATGTTGTCAATAACCGTCATTCCCTTGAACAATTCAACATTCTGAAATGTCCTTGCTATTCCCAGGGCTGCTATATTGTGGGATTTCAGCCGCGTGATATCTTTTCCATCGAAAATTATTGTTCCCTGATGCGGTTGGTAAAACCGGTTTATACAATTCAGAAGGCAGGTTTTACCTGCTCCATTGGGTCCAATTATTGCGAATATTTCATTTCTTCTGACTGATGTGGAAACGTCGGTGAGCACATTTACGCCTCCGAATTTCAGGTAAAGACCCTTGGCCTCAAGGATAAACTCGGAGGACGGTGTGGAATTGGAAGCGTTTGGCATATTTATTCAGCCTCGCTAACTGTTGATGGTCGGCACATCTTTGATTTGGACCGACGTCTTCATGTGGAACTCTTTGCCGTCCCTGTATTTGATCTCCGATGCTATGTCCACGATGTCCTTCACGTCGTAAAGAGCTTCGACGAGCATGCTGTAGCGTTGCTCAACGAAGGATCGCCTTATTTTTCGTGTTCGTGTCATTTCATCGTCATCAGCGTCGAGTTCTTTGTGCAACATTACGAATTTTTTTATGCGGGCAAGTTTGGGTAGAGAAGAGTTAATTCTGGCTATCTCACCTGCTATCAGTTCGTAGACTTCGGGTTTCTGGGACAAATCGGTGTATGTGGTGTAAGTCATTTTTCTGTTTTCAGCCCATTTGCCCACATTTCCCATGTCCATGTTAATCATGGCGGCCACATAGGGTCTGCTTTGGCCTACTACAACCGCCTCCGATATATACATACTGAATTTAAGTTTGTTTTCTATAAGTTGAGGTGAGAACTTGGCGCCGTCCGAAAGTGTCATCACATCTTTCATGCGGTCTATCATAACGAGGTGGCCGTCCTCGTCAATCATTCCCTGGTCCCCTGTTTTCAACCATCCGTCTA
>CALGLN010000033.1 GCA_937930835.1 uncultured Desulfomonile sp. | reverse complement strand
GACTTCTCGTAATACTCGAGCGCCTTGTTATATTGCCCCAGGTTGTCGTAGACCAATCCAATATTGTTTAGGGATATACCTTCACCCTTGACATCGTCTATTCTCTTTTTTATCTCCAGCGACTTCTCGTAATACTCGAGCGCCTTGGAATATTGACCCAACTTGTTGTAGACCAATCCAATGTTGTTCAGGGTCGTTCCCTCACCTGAGATGTCGCCTATTTTCTTCCTTATCTCCAGCGACTTCTTGTAATACTCGAGCGCCTTGTTATATTGACCGAGGTTGTCGTAGACCGCTCCAATATTATTAAGAGTTATTCCCTGATTTCTGACGTCATCTATTTTCTTGTAAATCCCAAGTGACTTCTCGTAATAATCCAGCGCTTTGTTATATTGACCAAGGTTGTCATAGACAAGACCAATATTGTTTAGAGCAATCCCGCTACCTTTTTCTGATTTTGCCTGTTCAAAGATGGCCAATGCTTCTTCGTATTTTTTTATGGCTTTTTCGAGGTCAGCTTTGGACTGGGCTTTGTTCTTTATGTTGTTAGCCTCTCGATTCAAGCTGTAACCAGTTTCTTCGGTTTGGGCCAAAGCGGTTACTTGCCAACACAGCGCCATTACAACAATTCCGATTGATACGACGAAGAGCCTTCTCATGACTTACCCCGTGGAATGTTTCTGAAACAGGTTGCGCCAGAGCCGGGAAAACGGCCTTATTACAGGTAATCACAAAATCGTTCCGGCTAACATTCTGTAACTGCTCCGACTACCAAACACCACGACGAAAAAAGCTTCGTTGGGGTGAGGGATCGCTTTCATAACCGCTTAGTTTAGAAAACAAAGGTCTGTTTGCTAATTTGATGCCGATTTTCTAATGAGTTTAATACAGGCTTTTTTGTTTTTCCTGTCCTGGGGGGCTGGCGATGAGTCGGGAGTTTATCCTCATGGATCCAGGCTATTGTGGCCGCCGGTTGCAACCCCTCCAAAGTACAGTTATCTCAATTTGGCATGTCTCCTCGACAAGACATGCGTGAGCAAAATCACAAGTCGATCAAAAAGTGGAGCCGCTTTTAGCGACTAGTTTTTAGAACATCGACATAAAAACCTTCTCAGTGAGATATTGAAGCCAATCGTAAGTTTATAGGGAATCACTCACCGTCTTGGGCATTGCATGTTCTGATCTTCCTGGACAATCACATTACCGCTTTTTAGAACAACACGTCGGTTTGTCCGACGTCCGTATTCGTCATCATTGGAGGCAACAGGACAGTGTTCACCGAAGCCTCTGGAAATGAGCCTGTGGGGTGGGACACCGGCGCTAACCAGAAATTTCACCACACTGTCAGCTCTGCGCCAGGAAAGTCGACAGTTGTTTTCATCCGAACCTATGGAGCAAGTGTGGCCGTCCACAAAAAAGACAGGAATCTCAGCCAGTCTAGGATCATTGACGGCTAGCGCTATCTGGTTTAACTGCGGGTAGCAGGCCTCTCTTAACCTGGCGGATCCGAAATCAAAGAGAATCAAATCGCTGGAGAAGTTTATTGAAGAGGCCTGTCCGGGGGGCTGTGGTTTTACGAGTTGCTCAATTATTACATCTTTAGAGACGATATCGGCGCCTGGTTTTGAGCCTAGCCCCTTGGGGACCATGGTTGAGGATTCTTCTTGTATGCGAAGCTTAAGATATTCTTCCTCAGTTTCGGCTAATGCTGTCACAGCAAGCGCCAAGAGAAACGACAAGACTAACAACAATCTCAGTATCCGATATTGTTCCATGTTATTTTGGCCTTCCTGAGACTACTTGATCTCTATTGTATAATCCACCTGGGCGTGGCTATGCTGGTCAAGTTTGTTGAGTTGTACGGCTATGTCTTTGAGGACTTCATCTCGGATACCCATCAAGGGGAAGTCCTCCTTATCGTAGGATGTGGCAGTTGAAATGGTTGATGCCGATTTTGCCGTGCAAATTGCTTTTATTGTATTTTGCCCTTCAGGGGATAATATTTTGTAGGCAAAATCCGGGTTGGGTCCCTTTGGTATTTCATATTTTGTATTTGCCTTGATGGCATTATCTGTTTGATACCTGTTGGGGAATATCACATGAACCTTACCGCTGCTACCTATGTCAATGAGAGTAAGGTTGGAGTCGCGGTCCGATTGAAAATAGAAGACAATTTTTTCTCCTGGACTGTAGATTTTCTTGTCACTCCACAATTTAAGTGACATCGGTTTTTCGGATGCTATTTTAACATCGGTAATTTCGAAGGAGATGGTTGTTTCCGCCCAGTTCTTTACATCGTGTTGTGACAACTCCAATCCTATGTCCTTAAGGACCAGTCCTGCGTCCTGAATTTCACTGAAAGCGCCTTTTGAAGTTGATACAGCGCCCTCAAGCTTTTCAATGGGCTTTAGTGTAGCTATTGCCTTGACATATTCCCTTCCTGCCGGCCCCTGGACCTTGAATACAAAATTAGATCCTTCTGGCGGAATTGAGTATGACTTGCCCTTTTCGACCTTGTTTGATTCATGCCATTTGTTTGGGAAGAGCTTATGAACCTTACCGCTGGTGCCGATGTCAAGCAGAGTCAGGTAACAATCACGATCGGCGGAGAAAGCAAACTTAATTTCGTCTCCCACGGCAAATGAGGTCTTTTCATTAACTATTGAGAGTTTCAGTCCGAAGTCCTTATTTGCATTTTCGATGGCAGAAGCGACTGCTACCAGGTCCTTGGCAGTCTGGGCGTGTCTTTTAGCGGGCTCGGTGGATTTTTCTGGTACAAGAGGCTTTTCATCGTTCGAGGGCTTTAAACTCTCATTGCTTGTTGCAGTTTCTGCTTTGACTGGGCTTTCAATAATTATCTTTGTATTGGCCTCGGCCCACTTCTTGCCGCTGATCTTGTTCAGTGTGACCCCAATATCCTTAATTCCGGTTTCGGGGTCCTTTAATTCCGCAAAGGCCCCCTGGGTGTCCAGATGTTCTTGTTTAATCAAATCGACCTTGTTTAGAGTGGCAATAGCCTTAATGTAATTGTCTCCGGCTGGTGGTTCGACCTTGAAAGAGAATTTGGAATTATCTTGGGGAAGTTTGTAGGTTTTTCCCTTTTCTATCTTGTTGTTTTTATGCCATTGGTTCGGATAGATTATTCTGACCTTTCCGCTTGTTCCAATGTCCATTATGTTTATGTAACAATCCTTGTTAGCTTTAAACACCAGGGTCACCTGTTCACCCGGCCTGTACTTTCCGTCAGGTCGCTCAGGTTTGATTTCAACCTTGAAATCAGTGTTTTCATTTTGAATGGCATTGACCTGCGCAATGATATCTTTGACATCAGAACCGGCGACACAGTGGTTCGTAAGGCATGTCACCCCGACAATCAGGGCAACGACGAATAGCATCATGATGTTTTTGAACATGGACATTTTGTTAGCTCCTTCTTCACAAACAGATCATCTTGAGAATCGAAAACTTTTTGACAAACCATGTGGGTCTGTAAGGCTGGGAGTCTGAGACACGGGTTTTCCCGGTTTGCTCCTTTGTTTGACCCATCGGGCCACGCTTTCTTTAGCCTTATTGAAGGCTTGTTCAAGATCGGGGCTACCCTGATTGATAGCCTCGATCAGGAAATAGGTAAAAACGCCGCCTTCAAAAGACTTGCTTTCGTAAGACGATTCATTATCCAGGCATGCTGCAAGCAGCCCTTCATGGTCGTTTCCATAATTGGGGGGGGCTGCCTTTTGGCCGATGTTCCAGTCTTCCTGGCCAGTAACGGGATCGATCAGAGGCTGATATTTGGACACCAGGTCATCCACCTCAAGTCCCATTTGTTTGCTGACTGTACCGCTGTGACATGAATCAACTATGAGGATCTTTCGTCGCGCCGGGATTTTTTTCACAAGCACATTAATTTCATCATCAATGAGCAGGATTTTCTGGCGGATCATCGCTTCCGCAGACATTCCTTGTTTTGCGCCCGGGTAGAGCACAATCAGTTCATCCCTGCCATCCAATTCATCTATTGGGGGCCTGTCAGGCACTGAACTTCCGTGACCGCTAAAATATATCACGGCAGTGTCTTCGGGTTGCGTAACTGAGGCGAGCCACTGTATTGCTGCGCTAAAATTCTTGTAGGAGGCGTCGGCGCCCAGAAGTAATCTTGTGTTTGACTCTTGCAGGCCGCCTTTTATTCGAAGTGTGTCGGCGATCCGCTGGACGTCGTGCTTACAGAATTTCAGGCCGCCAGTGTCGGCTCCGACGGCAATTAGATGCAATTTCGAGGGGGAGGACGTTTCTGAAGAGGGTGGATCACCGGACCCTATTCGTATATTTACCTGCGCTGTTCCCCAGCTTACATTTGTAGAGAGAGCTTCCGCAGCCTTCTGGAAATTAGACGCAAGGTCCTTGGCGCCTCCAATGTATTGTTGAAATCCAGTGTTTTGAAGTTGCTGAAATTCCTGTTCAGAAAGTATTTTTCCTTTCTCTGAGGTTGCATAAGCTATGAGACGTTCGACACCGTCCGGGCCTCCGATCTTGAACTTGAAATTATCCCCCGGGCCGGGAAAGTGTCTTGTGACATTAGCCTGTATTTTGTTATCTTTCGCTGAATAGTCATTTGGCCATAGTCTGATTATGCGACCTGACGTTCCCAGGTCCATCAAGGTCAGATAACATTCGCGATCGGCCGAAAAAGTCAACGTGATGTCATCACCTGGTCTGGCTACGCCCTTGTCTACAGTCAGTGTTAACCTTATGTTGCTCTGGGGATTGGGATTTGTTGGAAGAATATAGATGTCCTTCCAATCCTTGGCGACCCCATAGCCCTGTCCATAGGCCTGAACTGCGCCAAAAAGAATGACCAGCGCGACCATACCAAAAAAAGAGATTAATTTAGCTGAACCATTCATCCAACCCCTCCTAATCTCTGGCCACGTTTTGCTCCAGAACCTTCAAAAGCGTTAGTAACTAATATTCGTAACAGCCTGTTGATATTGAACAAAAAATTTTTGATTCGGTCACAAAACTCATGAATTGAAGTGTTGAATCAATTACCGTGCAACGTGTCTGAACCTAATAGAATAATAAGCGTCTGCGCCTAAAACCTTGATTTGATTCTCCATAGCCTCCAGAATACTTCCAGAAGCCTGAGCTGACTTGTCGGGAACGACATAGTCAGCCAGTCCCATGATATTTACTTGACGTTCCATTTCACCAGTTATCTGTTCAATAGCTTTGCCAGATTGTGCGGAAGCTCCCAGACTTTTGAGTTCGTCATAAAGAGCTTCTATTCTGGGGTTCCTTTGACGACTCGCTACAAAATAAATTGTCTCAAGCCCTGGATTGTCGTCGAGAACATACCAGTATTTTCCCTCCTTTGAGGGCAACCAGTAGGTTTGTCCAGCCCTGGCCTCTCCACTGCCTTCCGTGAGCTTTGGATTAGGAAAGAGTCTTCCGACCTGTCCTGACGAATCCCACCAAAAGATATAGACATAACAATCGGCATTGGGTTGAAAAGTAATTCCTATTTTATCGCCGGATCGCAGGACTGATTCATTGGTGAGGCGCGATTCGCGCCCTGAATCATCCTGAGAAACAAACCCCACCTTGATTCTCAAGGCATCTTTAAATGTTGGAGTACGGAAAATCGCTGTTTGTTCAGCCATACCTTTAGGGCTGTACAACTGCGGATTCTGAAGGCCCTTTGTCTCGAGTCGAGTTTTATCATAAACATAATCGTACAGTTGCCTTGCAGTGATCAGGCCATCGCTGGATCCTTTGGATGCCTCGCCTCGTAAGGCTTTCAGCAGGTAGTGTGTAAAAATGCTGTTGTTGAACTTGGCTAATTCATAAGATTTTTCGTCAGACCGGCTTGATGAAATCCCGATACGTCCTTTAAGATTCCTGAACAGGGAAAAAAATGTATCAGCCTCCTTTGACAGCGTTTTTTCCAAACCGGGGTTGAATCCACCTGAGTGACACGCGTCGGAAATCAGGAGGACACGATCGGAGTCTATGCCTTTGAAAAGAGCGTTTTGATTCATCCAAAGGGCTGTGCCGTAGAGATTATCAATTTGAGTATCGTAGGTAATGAAATAATATTCATCGGGTCTAGAGGGATCCGCCGCCCCATGTCCGGAAAGGTAAATCAATACCATGTCATCTTTTCCGGCTAGTTTGAGGTCATCCCTGAGAGCTTTTGAGACATTAGCTCTGGTGGCGTTTTCATTCAGAAATAGCTGAAGTTTGACATTGTTGAACAGTGACTTCCTGTCATCTATAAAAGAGCACAAGTCTTTTGCGTCCTTGTCTGAGAGGTTCAACTGAGGAATATTCGGATCGTTGTATTTGCTAACTCCGACAATGACGGCGTACAAATCACCTTTCCCTCGGGTTTCCGGAGAAGCAAGGGTATTTTGAGGCGAGTTGGCCATCAAAAAACATGAAAGCAGCATCACCCAAGATATCAATTGTTTCAGGTTCGAGAGACGTCGAATTGTTTGCATAACCATATCCCTCCAACATCGAATCATTCTTACCTCAATAGCTGCCATGAAAGACATGATCTGAAAGTGACGCCATGCGGATAGTCTTTAAATTGTAAAGACAACTGTTCATGGGCTTTTTGCCAAGATAACCCTGAGCGGCAAAAAAGGCCTCAAACTGAACTCGGGCGAGTATTCGTTCAGAAATTATCATCAGCGGAATTCCCTTTTGGGGCGTCAATCAGTTTTTAGAGTCTGAGTGGTTTTTTCACGAAGTTCCTGTATTCAAAATAACTCAGGGCATTGGACGCAAAAAATTGAGTAAACTACCTCAAACTTATGTTGTTGCGGTTTCTAATACTTTATAGGGTCTTATCAATTCTCTTTTTGATCTTCATTAAATCCAAGCTTTTCAGCAGGCGCTATTTACCTGTAGAAATCAACGGGACGTTCATCATCAATAACGACTATAGACTGATGATCCTTTTTCATGAATTCATGGAGGGCAACACCTCTGGAAGTATTGCCCGGTCGCGGCATTTTAGGGAATGTGTGTTTTCAAACACAACAATTGTTATTCCCTCTGCCTTTCGCTAAAAAAAACTATTTCCACCCTACGGTTTCGCTTGTCCGTATCAGGCAAATGTTTCGGCTTAGTGAATCCGAATCCTTGAGTAATTATTCTATCAGGGGAAACGTTGAAGTTCTTTATGAAGTATTCTTTTACGGCCTTAGCCCTGTCATTGGAGAGAGTCATATTTCTATCGAATTCCCCGACATTGTTGGCGTGTCCTTCGATTATGAACCTGAAAGAATTAAGTTCAGGTGAAACCAGCGCTTGACCTATTTCATTTAACTGTTTTATGGGATCACCTTGTTCTATTACCGATGACCATGGAGGGAAGAGGATATTGTTGAAAGATTGTCGGGGCCGGCTTTGGATGTCACGAACAACCTGATCCTGGAAACCCATGATTTTGAGATTCATATCATCTTTTGTTTTCGTGATCTCAGATATTATTTCGATTGCTTTGCGGACTTGTTCTTTGTCTGCTGAAGAATTTATTGTCTTCAAAAGCCTTATGCGGTCCTCCATGTTCGGGTATCCGGGTCTTTTATGGAGAACCTCCTGGTAATTCTGGATAGCTATTGGATAGCGTCCCTGAGCCATGTTGACGACGGCAAGCCCGAGTAGAGGCGCAATAAGGTCAGGCTTCAGTTTCAGGGCTTGTTGATAATGCTTCTCGGCCTTTTCGAGGTATCTGTCACCATCGATCTGATTCTGTTGAGAAAACACACGTTTATTGTTTAGCCCCAGATTTTCGTATGCGTCTGCAAGGTTGTTGTGCGCTTCAGCGTAATCCGGGCATAAATCGACTGCTTTCTGAAAAGCGGCGCGGCGTTCTTCGTAATTGAAGAGACTGGCGCCTAGCTTATAATGCCCTTTAGCCTCAGAGCAATTTTCAGGGCTGCCAGCCATAAGGTTTCCAGGATGAATGGCAACCGCAACCACTACGGGAATCGAAGTAAGGACGGAATAAATCCAGTTAGTCATGTGTTTATCCTTCCTCAAGAAACCGGATTTGCAGAGTCCCAGTGTGCGGATTTGCCACAGTTGTCCAAAAATATTTTATCACTTCTCGTCTCGCATGCGAACATTTTATTGTGACTCGCATGCAAATAAAGTTGTCGATCTATTCAGGTCACATTGCTTCTCCAACCAGTACGAAGCCGCCCCAGAAATACGGATGTCTGTATCCCTCTTTCTTAATTTGATCTCTAGCCAACTGCAAAGCCTCAAGCTTGCTCTTGCCATCCTTTCTGTGCTGAAAGAACTTTTCTGTGAGCTTTATCGCAGAGGCTTCTTCCACTTCCCACAATGTCATAAGCACAGACTTTGCTCCGGCGTACTGGAACGCCCTTCCCATGCTCATCACGCCCTCACCGGAAAGGTCTTTCCCTAAACCGGTTTGACAGGCAGTAAGAGCCACCACGTCCGCGTTCATTTTAAGGGACAGGATGTCGGACATCTTCAGGAAGCCGTCTGTACCAGGAGGCGCCATAGTTAAAGCCAGGAATGGTTCCATTAATCCCGGAATCTTCGTGGACATGACTCCATGTGTCGCAAATACCAGATTACGATAGGCTTCCAGACCGGGAGCCATCTTGCTCATGAAATCGGATTTGTTAGCCTTCAGGCCGGTTAACGCAAGGCAATCATTCCCATAAATCTTCTGAAGGCCTTCAGCCAGCAGGAGTGTTCTGGGCAAACGTTTCATGCTAAGATTTATTTCATCGTCTTCTTCGATGGCCTTCATTAGTTCAATGTTAAAGTTCTTTTCTGATTCAGCCATCTTAGCGCCGGATGCCTGCTGCGCCCTGTTGTCCTTGTTGGAGAAGACGGGGTCGGCAAGGACCAATGTCCTGTTCTGTGGATTGACCTTTTTACCCAGAGTTCTTGCTAGTGTCAGGGCCGTAATTGACTGGTAGTAGCTTATTGGATGTTCATCGCCCAGGAAAGTTACGTTTCCGGGATAATCGCGAAGTTCATCGGGGTACCCGTCGAGAGGGGCTTTTTGCCAGATTGCGGTTCCTTCTGTGACCAAGGCCTCAAATGGTAATATTGCCAGAATTCCGTCAGGGATGATTATCAGTGGAGCCCCTTTTGGAACCTCTAACAAGGCTCTTTGTAAAAGTCTCCTGTACAGTTTTGAGGCCAAATCGACATCAAAAGCCTTGAACCGCAACTTTTCCATGGGTTCACGAAGCTTCTTGATATCCTTTTCCATTTCTTCGAGAGGCCATTTAATATAAAAAGTCTGGTTAATCTCTTTGTTGTAGATAAGTTTTACGCTAACTCCCTCATCTGAGGCATCGAAGATGACAGCATATTCCTCGGGCTTGAGTCCACAATCTTTTAGAGTTACAGGACGGGGATACTTAACTGCGGCGTATGATGGATATCGCTTCCACAGGTCTTCGACGAAGAAATTCAGGTCTGCCTCAGATTCTCTAACCTCATTGGACAAGATTTCATGTCGGGCTGCCTCATTTTGTCTGTCAACTTTGCTCAATTCCTTTTTCAAGGCGGCTACCTTGCTAACCAGAGATAATTCCTTCTCAATGACAACGGTAGGAACACCTGTGGAACCTGCGGAGGAACTCTGAGCAATATGTTCCGCAAAGGACCTTGCACGAGTAACTTCGCTGGATTCAATGCTCCCATCAGGCTGGTTGAGTTTCATCCTGACTCTGGTGAGACTCTTGGCTGGCTCAGAGCGCTTAAATCCACTAACCTTGACTTCAAAAAAGTTCTTTCGTTCAGAGGGCGCCAGCCCGGACCTGATTTCTTCTATCACTTTCATGGCTTTTGTATAAAATTCCTCAGCCTTTTCAAAATTCTCCATACCCTCATAGGCCCTTCCAAGGCCCGTATAGCTTCTGAATAGAGCGTCAGCGTTGCCAGTTTTTTCAGCGCTACTCACGTCTTTGGTGTAATAGGTGATTGCTGATGAATAATCTGACCTTGACAGAGCCAATCTTCCCTGGGTGGAGTTGTAGCCTGTTTTCTTAACCAGTGGCTCAGCTTTGGTTGTGTTCCCGGCGTCAAGGTAATAGTTTGCGATGAGGTCGATAGTTTTCTTTGTAGGGACACCAATTTTCTTTTTGAGAGACAGGGATTTCTCCGCGAAATTTATTGCGTCGTTGTATTTATCCTGCTGGGCATAGACCCACCCAATATTATTCAGCGTTGTGCCCTGGTTTTGCGCGTCACCTATCGACGTGGAAATCTCGAGTGATTTCTCGAAATGCTGAAGCGCTCTTGAATGTTGGCCAATTTTTACATAGACCAATCCCATGTTGTTTAAAGTTATTGCTTCTCCTTTGATGTCGCCTAATTTTTTTTTGCTTGCAAGCGACTTCTCATAGTATTCTAGCGCTTTGGCGTACTTGCCGAGGTTGATGTATGCCGCTCCAAGGTTGTTTAGAGAAACCCCTTGACCTTTGATGTCACCCACCTTCATACTAATTTCAAGCGATTTGTCGTGATACTCAATGGCTTTGGTATATTGCCCGAGGCTGTTGTAAACCAACCCAATATTACTAAGCATTGCTCCTTGGTCCTTGATGTCGCCTACCTTCTTTTTTAATTCTAGAGACTTCTCGTAATAACCAAGCGCTTTGGTAAATTGCCCAAGGTTATAGCAGACCAGTCCAATATTGTTCAGCGTGGTAGCCTCTCCGTTGACATCGCCTATGTTTTTCCTGATTGCCAGAGATTTTTTGTAGTATTCAAGAGCTTGGACATATTGCCCAGTGTCGCCGTAGACTAATCCAATAGCCGTCAGAACAATTCCTTCGCCTTTCGTGTCACCGAGTTTTCTTTTGACGGCGAGTGACTTCTCATAATATTCAAGCGCTTTATTATATTGCCCAAGGTTTTTGTAAACTAATCCAATGCTGTGGAGGGAAGTTCCCTGACCTTTTTCTGATTTAGCCTTTTCAAAGACGGTCAAGGCTTCCTCATATTTTTTCATGGCTTTTTCGAGGTCATCTCTGGACTGTGCCTTTTTCTGAAATTCCTGGCCTTCACGAAGTAATTTATTTCCATCGGCCTCAGACTGCCCCCAAGCTCCAGCGTGGACGAACAGGGTTATGGCCACCAGGATTGTCAGGATTGCCGAAAAATGTTTCATGAAAATCCCCCTATCTGAAATCAAGGATTTACATTACTTCCAATTGAATCAAACCAGCCATTGCCGGAGAAGATACTTCCTTCGAAAGCGATTACAAGATTTTGCACATTTGACTCTTGAGGGGATAAATCTCCGGCCTCATCAATCTGATTCCTATCGATAGAATAAACAGTTCGCAGTTGACTTTAATGAAAAAGAGGCGCAGTAAATCTAGTGAATTTTCCGTTGCTTACCATTTTGCGCCAATCTTCGTTGGTTAACGGTCTAGTCATTCTTTTGTCTGCCTGATCATTCCAGCCTTCAAAAAATACCATCTCAACTCCACGGGCTGCTATTCCTTTCCTGGGAGAATACAGCGCCTCGTACGGAACTATTCCCCACTGCAGATATCCCTTTTCAAACTGACCGTTAAAATGAAAAACATCCACGCTTACTGTAGGGTCGTTCTCTATGCGTGACAAGAATTCCAAGAACGAGGCGCCTTCCTCAGAATCAGCGGTTAAAGAGACCTTTCGGGAAGCAGCATTCATGATGATTTCCCAAACTGTTATTTCTGAAGGAGATTCGCAAGCGGTCATAATGATGGATTCAGCCTCGGCCAATTTTTTCACGAAATCAGCTATACCGTCCTGAAAGAAGATCCTGGCGGTTTTTGTCCTGGATTCAGATCCGGGAGGTAACGTTTTAGGAACCAAAACGCTTTCCTTAACAGTGAGAACTGTCTGTTCGCCCAAAGCGGTCATGCTTGCCCCTGCTAAGTTGACAAATGACCGATAATCAATTGTTGGTTTTAGGACAAAAACGGCCCTTAGCGCTGATTCGTAATATGATGGAGGCGAGTTGGGCTTTGAGCCAATTTTCCCATCCAGCCCAGCCACTGATTTGGCGCCTGTCTGTCTTCCCATAAGAATGTTCTTGAACCTTAGTGTAGCGAAGGCCTCCTTCTTGCTAACCTTGGGATTATTGGCCAAGAAGGTCTGGGAAAGGTCGTCTACGGTCCATTGGGTGACGGTAAAGCGCTCACCAATCAGCTGCGCCCCGACGCCCGCCTCCCTGTTAATGCGTGGCATGTTCTGACTCCTCGCATAATCAAGAATCGCCTGTTTGTCTGCAGGAACAGAACCTCGAATCAAGTGACTCAGATTTGGAAGATCAGATCTTCCGCTGACGGTGTCATAAAAATCGCTGATAAAAATAAAATCAGCAAGGGTAGAGCTGTTAGAGGGATTGGTAACTCCAGACCATAGGCTTTCCCATGCATCGAATGGAAAGACTAGATATGACCTTGCTGCGTACCATTCCTTGTTAATGTCTACATCGAAAACAGCCTTGGTCAAGAACTGCATGACTAGGAAGTATCGTTTTAGTTCGTCAGATTTTGTGTAATGTCCCCTAGGTACGTTTGAGGCGTCTTTCATAAACTGGTCCGCAATCTTGTTGACACTTACTTCAAGTTGTGGATCCATTTTAAGATCATCACCTGCAAGTTTTAGAGCTACTGATATGAAAACAAAAGCATGATCATTCAGTTGCATCTTTGACGCGTCTTGCAATACCCTGAGGAGCTTAGGAAACAAGACTTCCTGTTCGTATTTCTGCATCACCAACTGCGATCTCAGTTTCATTACCTGAAAAAGATAGTTCGCCCCAACATAGACGTCCAGCCCTCTGGAAATTCTTGCTTCATAATATGCATTCACACTGCTCTTTATTGGCTTGATCAAACGAATTTTGCTGGATTGGGCTATGGCTTGAGGGGTAAAAAATAAGCTGACCAAAGGCGCCAACACGAGACTCAGCGCCATCCTGTAGACCCCTGATCTTTTATCGGCGGCATTCATTCCATTCTTCCTCGAGTTTTATCTGTTCAGTTTGCTCAATCAATTCTATCTGACATTCCGAACACGAGGTTAAGATAGCCTTATTGTTAAGAATTGGAGGATCTACAACTTTACATTCGTGAGCGGACGAGAAATCTTAGAAAACAGCTGATGGTTCCCATTTTTATCTTTCACCAAAAGTTTCCTGGACCATCGAGCATTCGAGAAATAAATGGAACAGTAAAGGAAATTTTCTTTGGTGATGTTATAAGAAGCCGATGTTTTTGGCCATTAATTTCTATTGACGCGGTTGCTATTAATTCTCGATATCACATAAAAGACCGACGTGTGGCGCCCTTTATTGTGCGGTCAACTGAATATCATGGGAAAAAGTTTTTTTAGGCAGTGGAAATCCTTTCAATAAGATATGAATCGTAAGACGATCAAGAAGTAGGGTTCTTTTTCGAGTTAGTTCCCAGGGTGGTTTTATCGTAAAGGTCGTCGTGGGCCACCTCGAAGAGGAATATAGTTGACTCCATGAATGAAAGAGTTTTGTCACTGGCGCCGAAATGCTCGAGCGTTCGGATGAATTGATGCTCCAGATCCAGAACATCAAAATGGAAATTCGTTTGCAAAATATTTAAATCAACACGATGCTACGGATAGCGGCATGCTGTCCTCACGTGCTCATAGTAATCTTCAATCCCCACCTTCCGGATCTTTTGGTTAACAGCCAACCAAGTTTTGTGAAGAACAGGATCAAAATTGGTTTTGTCACATGGGAACAGACTACATTCATGGCAAAAATCCACTTCTTGATCTTCAAAGCATTTGCTAACACCACATTCTTTGAAAAGTCTGCAATTTTCCTTGCGGCAGCCCCTACAATTTTCCGAGGCAAAATAATCCAGCATCTCCTTGAAAGAGGTGTAGCGGCTAAAAATTGGATTGCCCAAGAGAGTCTCGAATTTCATTGCGTAAGGCTCAAAATTACCTAATTTTTCTTTTAGCTCAAGGGCCAGGCGCCTAATTTTTCCATCCACATGAGCAAAACAGGTTTCGCAACAAAGGCCGCATGGAGCTATTGCATCTTTAATTTCTGTTCTGGACATGGTTCGTCTCCTTTCGTGCTGGTAAATAAGCGCTGACGCGTTTTGTTATCGCCTCAGGTGAATCAGATGATAGCTCTTGGATTTATCTAACTGAAGTGGCATAATCGACAATATAGATAGGCAAAAACGACAATCATTAGATTAAGAAGGATCAGATGAAAAAGGTTACGATTTTAGCTCCTCATAACACCATGGCCACTACAATATTTGGTCCGATGGATATATTGAATCAGGCGGGGCGCTTGTGGAATCAGGTTCACGGGCTCCCCAAGGCGCCATTTTTTGATGTGTCCATCGCATCCGCCGATGGACAGCCTATCAGGTCCGTGAACAATGTCTTCATTCAACCTCATCTGGGCATTGAGGATGTAATTCAAACCGACTTGATAATCATCTCCTCAGCCACTTACATTGACCAGATTCTTGAAAAGGCTCCAAAAGTTACAGACTGGCTGCGGCTCCATTATAATGAGGGGACTCATATAGCCAGCATATGCACCGGGGTTTTTTTGTTAGCAGAAACCGGACTCCTCGATGGAAAGACGGCGACGCTTCATTGGGGATTTACCGACATGTTCCGAAGGAGATATCCAAAGGTTCGCCTGGAACAAGAAAGAATATTCATAGATCATGGCAGCCTATATTGTTCAGCAGGGGTTAGCGCTGGCCTTGATCTATGTTTGTATCTGGTTGAAAAATATTGTGGCAAGAGGATCGCCGTGGAGTCGGCCAAGACCATGGTTCTGGACATGGGGAGGTTGTCGCAGAACCCTTACGGGAGTTTAACCTTGCGCAAGGATCATGGAGATGCTTTGGTAGGGAAAATTCAGGATTGGATTGAGGCTCATGGATCTCAGGATATCGATTACGATTGGCTCGCCAATGAGTTTGGTGTGAGCCTCAGATCCATGGAAAGGAGATTTCGTCGATCTGTGGGTGTCACTCCTCTGGGGTACTTGCACAAAGTCAGGGTAGAAAAGGCCAAATTATTGCTAGAGGAAGGAAAGCTGAATTTTACTGAAATTACCTTTGAAGTTGGATACGAAGACGTTCCATTTTTCAGAAAAATATTTTTTAGGCATACCGGATTAAAACCTTATGAGTATCGCAATAAATTTAGTGGATATTCGGTTCGAGGTTCTCAGGGCTGATGCGTCCAGACGAGTTCATCAAGTCAATCCAATAGAAATAATATATGCAGATTAAGATATTATGTAAACTACTTAAAGTTGTATTGCGCGGTTCAATTTTCGCTAAATGAGGTGAGGCAGAATCAGCATGTTGAAACCAGGGCCCAATCGGTTTTGGATGATGTTTGATGAGAAGATATGTCCATATCAGATGGAAATGGATCGTAAAAGGTGTTAAAAATTCCCGAACGGGCAAATTCGTTTTTGAATTTACTAGAAGAGCAGTGATGTTTTCTAAATGAGTGATGCTGCGTCAATCCAGGCATTTGATCAGGTGGCCGATTCAGTGACAATGAATGGTCCAGATTTGACATCCCTCTGAATCGACCGCTAAAGACAAGACCCATCGGAAGGTTTTTATTTTAAAAAAGACGTTTTCAAAAAATGAACCGGGAGGGCAGGCAAATGACTGGCAATGAAATCATAACAGAGAAGGTTAACAATGTTACGGTGCTGAGGTTCAACCGGCCTCTACTGCACAATGCCTTGAACACAGCCATGCTCAAGCAACTAAAAAAGGCCCTGGATAAGGTTGAAAAAGATCCGGAAGTCAGAGCATTAATTTTTACTGGTTCAGGAAACAAATCCTTTATTTCCGGATCTGACATAAGGGAACTTAGAGGCCGCAATCAGTCATCAGCCGTGGAAGCCTCAGTCGAAAGACAGGCCGTTCTCAACAGGATAGAAAATCTTCAGCTACCATCAATTGCCGCAATCAATGGTTATGCGTTAGGATTCGGCTGTGAGCTAGCTATTGCCTGCGCATTGAGGATTGCGTCAGAAAAGGCTTCATTGGGACAAATCGAGATCAATTTAGGTATAATACCCGGGGCTGGGGCGACTCAAAGACTTCCAAGACTAATTGGAAAGGCAAAGGCTTTCGAACTTATACTAATGGGGAAAATAATTTCAGCTGAAGAAGCCCTTGGAATTGGATTGATCAACAAGGTTGTTCCGCATGATTCCCTGATGGAGGAAAGCCTTCAGTGGGCCGCAAGCCTTGCGGAAAAGAGCCCTGTGGCTATGAGAAACGCTTTGACAGCCATTAATCAGGGAATGGAGACAGACTTGTCGACGGGCTTAGAAATTGAAAGCCGTTGTGTAGGGAACTGTTTCGCCTCTCCAGACAGTCAGGAAGGACTACAGGCATTCATAGAAAAGAGAAAGCCCAAATTTGGAGGGAATTGAGATTTTCGCAACTTCTATTCCTGACAACTCAACTTTCGCAGTTGGAGGACAGAATAATAAGGCAGGCATAGCAACCTGGGGGGATCGCGAAGCGGCAGCCATTTTTACCGATGTATTAGCTTCTCATTCGGATTTGTAATGGTTGTAGTCGAGGGCGAGGGATGGTTCCGTTTCAGATAATTTTGAAAAAGGGATCTAGTTCTGTTGATTATTCTTAGGTCACGGTGTATTATAACTGTGAACCTTAACTTGTATCGCTCCAGTCGCCTCACAACATGGTCACAGGTGTAATGCGAGAATTAAGATAGTAGGTCGTAGAGCCTGTGATGCGGATGTGCTCCAGTTATCCTGTCTATTTATCATCCCGATTACCAGGACGGCTTCAATCATTAACCGGATGCGCTACCATTAATGTGTAGGGCACTTTCTAAAAAGGAGCTTCAAATTGAGTTTTAACATTTATGTAGGTAACCTGTCCTTCGACACAAATGAAGGCGAACTTTCAAATCTTTTCGGTCAGTATGGCGCAGTAGAGAGCGTGAAGATAATATCTGACCAGTTTACTGGAAAATCTCGCGGTTTTGGTTTTGTTGAAATGCAGAATCGTGAGGAAGGTCTGGTTGCGGTAAAGGAACTGGATTCCAGGGAAGTTGGTGGACGCGCTCTCAAGGTTAATGAGGCGAAGCCCAAGAATTCGGGTGGTGGTCGACGTGACGACAGGCGTGGGGGTTCCCGCTGGTAGTTTAGTTCCGAGTACTCATTGCTAGTCAGAATAGTAGTGCGGGAGCTTGTCTGGGCGAGTTCCCGCAGTCGAAATCATTCAACCTTCTTTAAATATTCATGTCTTCATTGCTGCCCATGCCTTAATCGATGCTGTCGAAGTACTCCCTCATTGCATCGCAGAATTTTGACAGGCTCTGAAAATTATCTCTGACAGTAAATCCAAACGTAGTTACAGATGTCTTTGGATTCGAGATCATGTAATTGTCCTAAATCTTTTTGATTGGAATAGTTCGAATAATGAAAATTGCCTTGATCATTCCGAGACTTTCGGACGTGTCCGAACGAAGTTTCTATGATTTTAAATTTGGCGCTAAATTTCTCGTATCCAGAAAACACATTTCCTATCTCCTCGCAATTCCGACTCTGGTCAGTCTGACGCCACCGGGACATGAAATAAGGGTTTTTGATGAAAATATTGAGGCTATAGATTATTCGTGGAATCCGGATATCGTAGGAATAACGGTCCGGACGATGTTTGCCAGAAGAGCGTATGAAGTGTCTGAGAATTATAGATCCAGGGGTATAAAAACCGTATTGGGCGGTATACACCCCTCGATGTGTCCTGAGGACTCCCTTTTACACTGTGACAGCGTTGTGATTGGTGAAGCTGAGGAGGTCTGGAGCGTTGTAATCCAGGACGCGGAAAAGGGGGAACTCAAAAAGATTTATAAAGCAGGCGGGTATGTCGACCTAAGCTCATATCCAGCTCCGGATAGGTCTTTGCTGTCACGCAAGAATTATCTCCTTGATATTGTCCAGACTACAAAGGGTTGTCCGTTCCATTGCGAATTTTGTTCCGTGCATGCGTTTGATGGACAGAAGATCCGAAGCAAGACAGTCGATCAGGTAATGGAGGAGATCAAGTATCTTGCTTCAAATAAGTCCAGGTATAAGAAAAAAACTGCGATATTTTTCGCTGATGACAACATCATAGCGAACAAGGTCTTTGCCAGGAGTCTGTTCACGGCCCTAGGCGCTCATAACATCAACTGGATGTGCCAGGCGTCGATTAACGTTTCTCAGGATCCTGATTTACTTGAGTTGATGAGCCAAAGTGGGTGTGGCGCAATATTTATAGGATTCGAATCATTATCTGAAGATAATCTCGACATGATGGACAAGGTTGTCAATCGTCATTTTGAATACATCGAGGCCATCAAAAAGATACAGTCGTATGGTATACTGGTTCACAGTTCTTTTATCCTGGGCTATGACTGCGATTCTGAGAGCACGTTTGATGAACTCATTGATTTCATTGACAGATCAAATCTTCTCATGCCTCTGATCAATATTTTGACTCCTTTACCTGGAACCAGATTATTCAAACGTCTGGAGCAGGAGGGGAGAATCATGGACACGGACTGGAGCAAATACGATACCCAGCATGTGGTTTTCATGCCGGCCAAAATGTCGCCCGAGGATCTTCTGAAGGGGTACCGAAGGGTTTTGAGATCGGCTTATTCCTTCGATTCCACATTCAAGAAACTGAGGTATTACTGGGATTCTGATTTCTGGAAACGTTCTAACCAATCAGACCCGATAAAATTCATTTACCGATTACTTTTTGCCGTCCGGCTGGTAACATTGTTAGTTTCCACGAACATGGACCGCTCAAGGTTCATTTTGAAAACGCTACCATTTGTCTTTGATAAGAAAGTTCGGGTTTCAACAATTCTGACCCTTATGAACAATAACGATTTTGCTTACACGGTATGAGTTAATGACCCTGATTGAATGTGAGCCCAGCGCTACGGTGAAACTACTGGAAAGCTGGCCTAAGACGACCCTCAAAGGCTGAATGTCGGGTGTCCGCAAGAACAATTTAGAGAACAATTATTGCTAAAGGAGTAAATAATGCAAGTAATTCATAATACGATTCTCAGCGAATATTATTGTGTTGACAAGGACAGGAAATTCACGATTCAGTTGGTGAATAAACAATGGACGTGCAACTGTTATCAACCTGATTGCAAACATGTCAAGGAAGTTCAGGCCTACCTGAAGGATAGCCGGCGCGGCAGACCCTAAAAGGCAGTTTATATTTGCGATAATCTTTCGTATAATTCAAACTTGCGCGAGAGATGAGTGCCGAAAAGCAATAAAACTCTGCTCTAGATTTGCCCATGTTTTCGCAAGCTGCTATTTTCTCAGGTGTTCCAGAAACCATAATCACGGGGAGAGCTGCTTTTTTTGAAATACAGAATGCTCCACTTAGCGAGCACAGTCAAAAGCGTCTTCTTGTTAGGTGAGGCTGACGGCCGGGGTCTCGCTTGTCTGAATGGTTGAGAAGCTATCCGGCTTCAAAATTTTATGCATGGTATTGAAACCGGATTATAACAGGCGGCGATGAAATGTGCTTTGGACTGCAATTATTGATGAATCCATCAGAAGTAGAGAACAAATCACTGGGGGCCGCTAATTCGATATTTCATCCAATCTGTCTTTTTTAGATAGGAATCGAATGATCTGATTTCTCAAGGAATAGTACATTGGGTCATCGATTACGGTTGTCCTGTTTCTTGGTCGGGGAATATTGATGCTAATTTCTTCCATGATCTTTGCTTCAGGCCCCGGGCTCATGAGGAGAATCCTGTCTGAAAGAAGTATTGCCTCGTCGACATCGTGAGTTACCATGAAAATTGTAATTCCGGTTTCTCCCCACATCCTGACCAGTTCTTCCTGAATAACGCCTCTTGTAAGAGCGTCAATCTGAGCGAAAGGCTCATCCAGCAGTAGTATCCTGGGTTCCACAGAGAATGCTCTAGCCAGGCCGACCCTTTGTTTCATACCTCCAGAAAGCGCTGATGGCCGCTTGTCCTCTGCGCCTCTCAACCCAACCATATCTATATATTTCTGAACCCAGGCATGGATATCGCTCTTGTCCCAATCAGGGTGAGCGGCTTTCACTGCTATCCTGATGTTTCCATAAACTGTCAACCATGGTAGCAGCGCAAAATTCTGAAACACCACCATACGGTCCAGGCCAGCTCCAACTATTTCTTTTGCATCCAAAAAAACATAGCCATGGTTTGAGATATCTATGCCTGCGATTATGTTAAGCAGAGTGGATTTGCCACAACCGGAATGCCCCAGGACGGATACGAATTCGCCTTCTTCAACTTCCAGGCATATATCCTTAAAAACACAAAACGGCTGTTTTTGTCCGGAAACCGAGAAAAATTTTGAAACACTGTCTACTTTTAATAATGACATGCCGCCTCCTAATCAACGTAAGCCAGTCGCCTTGCTAATGCGTTGAACAACTGGTCGATCAGAACTCCTACTATTCCAATAATGAGGATCGCAAAAATAACGCTTGTTAAGGACAGATTATTCCATTCATTCCACACGAAGTATCCGAGTCCAAGTGAACCGAGGAGGGCTTCAGCGGGCACTATGGCAACCCAGGCGCTACCCATCGAAATCCTTAGTCCTGCGACAATGGTCGGGCCGGCGCCCGGTAGGATGACCTTGAACACCTTACTTACAGGATGCATTTGTAGGATGTTGGAAACACTAATATAGTCCTTTTTTATATTTGAGACCCCGAAAGCTGTATTTGCCAGTGTAGGCCAGACACTTGCCATGAAGACCACCAGCAACGCTGTTAAATTGCTGTTCTGCACTGAATATAGCAATAAAGGCATCCAGGCGATCGGTGATATTGCCCTCAAGACCTGAATATAAGGATTGACCGCCTTGTAGAGGGTTTGATTAAGTCCGAGAACTACCCCCAGGCTTATCGCCACCAAAGATCCTGCCAAAAAGCCAACGGACAGTCGGCCAATGCTATACAGAGCTAAGGTTCCTATGCCTTTGTCGTTAGGCCCGTTATCGTAGAAGGGATCAGAGAGGAAGAACCAAGCCGTTTTAGCGACCGGCGCCGGCCCTGGCAAATTTTTGAAAACAGCGGTAAAAAGTTGCCATCCACCGATAAAGATCACCAGAAGCAAAAGGCTCAGAACGACCCAATTGTTCTTTTTTTTGTTCACAATCATATCTCCAGCCAGTGAAAATAATCTCACCTGCGATAAAACACGCCTCTGATGCTATTTCCCAAAATCAATAACAAAAGAGGCGCATTGTGATTCTTCAGGATTGGAATCAACCTGTTCAAGTGAAGGTGATTTGGTTTTGTTCAGTTCTGGGCAAATAATCAGGACCTGGAAATGGAAAAGGTCTTTAGATATTCCTCGGGTTTTTCGGGGTCAAATACCTTGCCCATTATCACATGCTTTTCATAAGTGGTCGGGGGAACCGGATATCCGAGCTTTTTCATGGCTTCACCACATTCAGAAGCCAGAAAAACGTCTTCAGCTATCTGTTTATAGTTCACATCGCCTTTTATATAGCCCCATCTCTTCATCTGGGTGAGAATCCAGACAGCCATTGAATTCCAAGGGAATGGGTTAAAATCTATTCGATCCGGTTCATTGCGGGTTTGGCCTAGGCCGTCGGGAAAAACTCCTGTCAATACCTGTTCAACCACTTCTTCGGGTTGATTCAGGTAGTTCCTGGGAGAAATCGCTTTGGCAATGGCCTTTCTATTCTCAGGTTTATGAGAATAGAACGTGGCGTCAACGATTGTCATCAGAGCCGCCTTGAATGTGTTTGGCATTTCGGTTGCGAACTGTTTCGAGGCCGCAAATGCGCAGCATGGATGACCTTCCCAGAGTTCCTTTGTCAGTTTGAAAATGAAACCAACTCCTTCATAGACTGCCCGTTGATTGAACGGATCAGGAGAAAGATAACCGTCGACATTTTCAGCTTTAAGATTTGCCACCATCTCAGGTGGAGGCAAGACTCGAATTTTGACGTCCTTGTCAGGATCAACGCCACCCTCGGCGAGGTAGTATCTCAGAAGCATGTTGTGCATCGAATAATCAAACGGAACCGCAAATGTAAATCCTTTCATATCCTTGGGTTCTTTAACTGCTTTATGCTTGACATGCAGTGTTATGGCCTGGCCATTTATGTTTTCTATGGCGGGCATATAGAATGGAGTAGCGGTGGAGCCTGCTCCAATGGTCATCGCCAGTGGCATGGGTGATAACATATGGGCGCAGTCAACCTGGTTTGCCACGGCCCAGTCCCTGATCATCGCCCAACCGGCTGCCTTGACAACCTTGGTACCTGTTAGGCCATGCTTTTCATACAATTTCATTGGTTCAGCCATGATTATCGGTGTAGCGCAGGTAATAGGTATAAAGCCTATCTTGAGGTCCTTTTTCTCGAGAGGTCCTGGGGCGTCTTTTGCCCAAGCCTTGGCGGCTTCCATAGGAAACACCGATGACAAAACAGCCATGGCTGTCGATGAACCAACCAGCTTCATGAAGTTTCTGCGCGAAACATCGCTGCCGCCGAAAACAGCTTTTACTACGGCGTTTTCAATCGCACGGTCTATTACATCTTCGTGGGTCTGAAGACCCATTGATGGACCTGAAGATGTATCGCTTACCGAACAGTGTTCTAGCGAAACATCGGCGTCGAAGGCATTTCCAAGGCTACTGGAACAACTCGATATATCGTTTTTATCCTTGCAATGAATACACATTTGATTTCCTCCAGACCATCTGGCGACAAAACTTGCTTGCAAATTATCCTAAGAGGTGTTTCCCGGGCGGCTTACCATTTCTTATAAGGCAAAAACTTGCCGTTATAGGTTACAACCACGCGATCACCCTTTGGGTCTTCCTTCTTTTGAATATCGAGTTCAAAGTCTATTGCGCTCATTATTCCATCACCGAACATTTCATGGATGATTGCCTTAATCGATGTGCCATAAACTTGAGTAATCTCGTGAAGTCTGTAGATCAAAGGGTCAACTGGAACAGTAGAATCCAGGGAGCCTTTCATGGGATATTCAGTCAACGCTTCGGCTACTTCAGTCCCCAAACCGAGAAACTCAACGGCCTTGTTCGCCTCTTCCTTGCTCATACTGTTTTGGCCGAGCAGCGCTGATGTGACCCATACCTTATGAGCGCCGACCGCCATGGCTATTTCACTCCATGTGACTTCCTTTGCTTTTTTGGCTTCCAGTATGATTTCGGTCGCTTCGTTTCTTTTCATTTGTTGTCTCCATAAATTTTGGCGCTTGTAAAAAACATTGTTGTGGCAGAACGAGTTCAACTATTGTGCCAATGTGGTCGTGAAGCGCTATCTGATGGATATTGTTGGTAGTCGTGTACTGGTCCGATCAAGTGAGCTCGGTATGGGGAGATCAAATAGCATACAAAATCGTATGTTCCTTCCAATTGGTATTACCGATTTGTAATATGAACAATTATTCTTGAGTTTAAAACTTGTCTTATTCTCGGAGGGTTCTGACGCTTGGGCATGACCTGTCGCGAAGCTGTCCGATGTTGAACTCAGTTTAAACTCAGTTGCGCCGAGCCTTTCTAATCTAATTGGCAATTTGTTGTGAACAATAGCTTTGTTTTCGTAAAGGGCCGGAACTGGGTTGATGATATGGGGTTAAACATGATTTTTTTGAGGTGAGGTTGTGTCGGATGGGGCGCCAAATAAAGGACATCCGAGCGCGCCAAGAATTTTGGCGTAAATTTCTTGAAGATCTTTCTAGATGTAGGGAACTGTCTAGTAAGCTCCTCGTCCTTTAATGACTTCGAATATGGTGAGCAGGAGAATTTTCATATCGAGCAGAATGGAGTAATTGGCAATGTAGTAGATGTCGAGGTGGGTATTCTTATGCATCGGTAATTCGCTACGGCCATGAATTTGCCACCATCCGGTGATTCCTGGTGGGGCTTGGATGCGTTGCCATTGCCATGGTTCATAGTGTTTGGTTATGAAAGGTTGTTCTGGGCGTGGTCCGACCATTGACATATCACCTTTTAGAACATTGAACAGCTGTGGTAATTCATCTAGGGACCATCTTCTCAGAATTTTTCCTAATGGGGTAACACGTGAATCATCTTTGAGTTTGTAGACATTTTGCTCAGGAGCGTTTGAATCAATCGGAGTTTCGATCGGTTCCGGCCCAATTTCGAACATTGTTCTAAATTTGTACATGGTGAAGGGTTTTCCGCCATTGCCAATCCTTTTTGCCTTGAAAATCACTGAACCAGAGGTTTCTAGTCTTATTGCCAGGGCGATGAGTATTAAGACCGGCCAGAGTATCAGCAGGGAAATTAACGAAACGGAAATGTCAAAAATCCTCTTTATCAATCTGTTCCATCCATTGATGATCGGTTCAAGCAGGCCTACGATGACAACATCCTCGATCCGCTCGATTTCTGGTTTAAGGCATGGCAGTTTGGAATAGTCGTGGGCCAGTAGAACTCTTACGGGTATGCTAAGAAGTTTGATTATCAAGGAATTTACAGATTCGAGGCTATTTTGGTCCAGAGAAATTATGACGATGTCAATCCCTTTTTCTCTTATTATGTCGGGCAATTCCTCGGCTGTGCCCAAGAATGTGGGACCATCACCATCCACAGGGGATTTGTTGAAATCCGAAACCCCTATCAATTCAAAACCAGCGGGAAGATCTTTCAGGATCATGCTACATAATGTAGAAACGCCTGGATTTGAGCCAAAGATAACTACTTTGGCGGTATGGGATGTTTTTGGGGACAGTTCAAGCAAGCGCCAGATACAATATCTGGAAATCATTAGAACGATGAGGTTGGCTATACCGAAATACACTATGAAAAGCCTGGATGTTTCACGAAAAGTAAAATACAAGGCTCCGACAAGAAACCATCCCCATATGGCATAAGCGCTGACAAGATCCCTCGCCTGTCCACCGGGTCTTGGGATCGCTCTGAAGTTGTAAACCCCGGTGGCGCTAAAAACCAACACCATAGAAAAAGGGATCCAGAGATACATAGAAACGTGCGGAACTACATCAGATGCCGCAAGCTCCTCGCCAGGCAAAAATGGTCTCAAAAATCCGATGAGAATAAATGTAAAGAATGTGAGCAGGAAGTCAGAAAACAACAAAGCAACAATGTTTTTATAATATTGTTTGTACATGAAAAGGCGCCATCTCAAACATTATTGTGTCATTAGTCCGGCCATTGGGTTTTCAGCGCATAACTCCATTGCTTCTACAGGTAATTCATGATCATGCTACTGTTCTTCAAGTATTTCCTTGATATCATTTCAAGAGTCTTCAGAAATGTAAATTTGGGTACACAAAGAGGTAAGCCGGAACTGCCGAGCAATAATCCGAGGGGTAAGCTTCATTTAGACGCGCCTATTTCTTAAACCGAGTAAGCCAGTTGATTACCAAATAACTTATAGCCAACAAATTTTTCAGAGTTACAAAAAGGCCGATTGGCTAGTTTTTCTAGTAAAAAGAAAAACATACCCTAAAAATGATCATTAGTCAATTGTAACTCAATTGAGAATGACACAAACCAGAAGGGTCTGACCTACCTCAGTAAGTTCCTGTCATTTCATTAGGTTGTGCGTGTTTAAAATCAGAAAACTCTCGTTTCTGGAAGTGTGCGTAAAATCTTGAAAACCGACTAGGATTGCCTCGGGATTATGGGGCTCAGGTTTTTCTCGAAATCATTCCAGAGAACTTTCCATCGGAGTAGTTGTAAACGGCAGCTAAAGCGACGCAGGTCCAACTGCTTCCATGACGAATCCAAAAATCAACTTTTTGAGAGGCGGAACCAGGGTTTCAAATGGCTGATTATAGCGAAAAAATGAAAACACTATAACCTGTTACATTCATTCAGAACTTTAACGAACGGCAGTGAGGTCTGTCACAGCCGGACCATCAACAGCTATGAAAACACTTTTTTTAGAATGATTATCTGCCGTTAGAGCCATTGGCGCCGGGATAAAACCCAACTCCCTTACGGAATGCTATTGCCGCCATAACCAACAAGAGGGCTACTATAGCAAAAGGAATTCGGTAGTCGGTATCTGTGCCCAGCAGGCCGATTAGAACACCGGCCAACAATGGACCAGAGGCATGACCCACGTCAAAAATTGTTCCAAATGTGCCCATCGCAGAGCCGAGGTTGTCCTCTCGACAGAAGTCCGAGACAAGCGCAGCGGCTGAAGACGTTACAACAGCTTCTCCCAATCCGAAAATGGCCGCCAGTAAAAGTAGGGTGTTGAAATCTCGGAACCAGGGGATCAATAAAAACGGAATTGCGCAAACAAACATTCCCCAGAATAGCAAACTTGCCCGCCCGTGCTTGTCCGATATTCTGCCCATTAGGGGTTTGGACAAAATAGTGACAGCAATCTGAACACCCCAGAGCAGGCCGGCCTCAAATGCGCTGAAGCCGCAGACAAACACGATGTAGATTGGCAGGAAAGCCTCAAGAGCCCCAACAGAAAGATTCTGAATCCCCTCCATGTTGCTTGTCAACAATACACGGCGATCCAGCAAGATCTCCCTAACGCCTGTCTTAAACTGGATCAGGACCGCCCTTATTGTTCTGCCATTGTTGGACTGAGGGGCATCCCATTTACCTTGCATGACCCAAAGAGCAATTATCAGGGATGACATTCCCAAGGCTGCTACAATTCCGTAGATGAGATGAAAATGAAACAGGGAGGGATTGGCGTCACCTGAAAGCCATGTCAGCAAGAGGCCACCGAGAGGAGCTCCCACGAGGTTTCCTATAATGGTCACGGATGAAAACCAGGACAGCATCTCTGCCTTTTTGGTTCCTGCTACCCCTATGACAACCGCCATTACTACCGGGCCATAGATTGCGGTGGCGAATCCATGAAAAAATCTCACCACAACCAGGGCTTCGTATGAATTTACGAACAAATATGCAAAGGGGACTACGGCAAACACACCGAGTCCAATAAAGAGTGTCCTGGTCCTTCCGATGACGTCCGACAAGACACCGGCAGGCATTTTAAAGAAAATGCCGGTTACTGTTGATATGGCAACAGCGAATCCTATAGCTTCAGGACCGACTCCGAAGGAGGCGGCAAACAGGGCCAACACAGGGGTTCTAGCGAGTCCATACGAGGCCCGAGCAAGAAAACCCACGGCGCAAAGACCACCAAACGTGCTCACGATATGTTTACCCGAATCATCATTGGCTTTCATCTCGAGCCTCCGCAATCTAATCAGATAGAGTTGATCATGGACTGTATTTCCAGATGGTTATTGATCTGTCTTAGAGCGGCTTTTTGACTTTTTGCCAATTTGGGATGGGTTGACAGTATCTCGGTAAAACGTTTTTCGGCCTCATCTGCTGATGAAACCACATTGTCGGCTGAGTAGATTATGTCCACAAGTTTGTCGGCATAAACTACTATCTTTTCTTCCAAAGTTTCAGGAGCATAGTCTTTCTCCGGTATTCCAGCATCGCGGGCTTCTTCCGGTGTTAATCCTGCTTTAACGTGCGTCTCCATAATTCTAAGAATTTCCTCGGGCAATCCCATCGACCTACCAATCTTTGCTCCAAGAAACCCATGATCATCGGCTCGGCCTTTCGCTTTGCCCAGGTCATGTAAGAGTCCACCCCTTGCGATCAGGTCGTAGTCGAGCGGTTTGTCAATTTTTGAAGCAATCTCAAGAGCTTTACGACAAACTCTCTGGCAATGAATCACGTCCTCCGGCGCAACACCGGCTTGGCTCAGTAGTTCCAGGTCTACAAGAAGTGTTTCGTACTCAGATGGCAACGACTTCCTGGGCTTGGCTGAGACTCCGAAATAAGCGAGTGTATCCTGAACTGATTTCTCCAGATCTTCCTTCACGTGGCCGAATCGGGCCAGGAGATCGTCGTGGATGTGTTGGAGATATTCCTGCAGACCCTCGTGGCCGTACTTGTCCAGCATCATCTGGCCGTATTCATGAATTTTGGTTATGTCGTGACGTTGAATTTTGGTTAGGGGATCCTTGTCCATCCATTCATGCAGGTCCAGATAATCCCTGCCCGTCCGATTTCGACTTGTTTCAGCATGTTTTTCGATGCTTGGCATGGCTATTCCTCTTTCTTCGGTCATTTTCTTCGAAAGTTTTCATAAAGGTCGTTGAACATTGTTGAACTTTTCTCCAACCTGATCTCATCGGATTTGACAGTTGCAGCCATTCCATCAATCAGAGCCAATACCCCTGCGCTTTCATCTATCCTAAAAGGTGTTTGCTTGAGATCGAGTTCACGAATGATCCTGGCTATCTTAGTGACGGCTTTGTCATTAATTAAAAAACGTTCGACCAGTACTTCGAAAGTGCACTTGTCGCCTTCGTGGGTGAATTCACCGTCAAACATATCAAATCTTAATTCTCCTTCCTTCGATCGATATGAACGTTCAGAGACGAATCTGAAAGAAGCAGCGGGGTCGATAAATCGACGAATCAGCCAAGCGCTTGCCATCCGGTCAATGTAAACCCCCTTACGGGTGACCCACGTACGGCCATGATATGCGCTTAAATCAAAACTTTCGGCGCCTGTATTTTTCGCGTGTTCGCCAGATCTGACTTGTGACAATAGGGATTCAATTCGATCTAATAATCTGGAGGTTTCTTCTCTACCTGGCGCTCCAAAGAAGTCAATGCTGGAAACAGCGGAATATCTCCTTTTCAGACGTGACAACACTCCATCAAGCCCCTGGAGATCTTCTGGCGTTATCGATCCGGCAGAAGGAGCCGAATCAAGGGCTTCTTGAGCGTCTTCAATCATCTGAGCATAATCAGCTTGCCTTGCCGCCTGAAATATGGCCTCAATCTGGTCGTCGCTGAGACCATCCAGAAAATTGGCAGCGCAAATAGACGCTTCGGCTCCCGATTGAACTATTTCCCTCAGGACCCATTGAAAATCCTCCAGAGTCTGTTCGTTTCGTGGAATCACGTAGACGGAATTCTTGATGGCAACAGCTCCCAGGCTCTGAAGTCGTCTCCATATTTTGACTCTCAGATATCCAGGTTTAGGCGGTATCTGGTGAATCAGAAGGAGCCATTTTTCCTCGACATGACCAGCCATGAGAAAACCTCCACGTATCATATGATAGAAAGATGATACAACAGTATCAATTTGTCAAGCCAGCTCGGGCGTTGATCAGAAAAATTTTCTGATGGTCGAGGTGACTATAGCGTTTGCTGGATATGTCTTCCGAAAGGAACAGAATTTCAGGTTAGGTGAAGGCGGTTCCCATGATCCGGCTAGATCTGCCGTTTTTTAAGAAACAGGTCAAGATCATTAGGTAAGGTATTATTATTTTAGAAAGGACCACAGACACATTTGAGACCATTTTCGAAAAAAAACTTGACATGTAGTTTACTATTAGTAAACTGAGACTATGGATCAAGGTATCATCACAAAGAGGATCAAGGAGCTTAGAAAGAGCAAGAACATAAGCTTGGGCGAGCTTGCTGATCAGATAGGTTTGACAAAAGGATACCTGTCCAGGATAGAAAACTCCGAAAACCCACCTCCAATTTCTACATTAGGTAAAATAGCCACAGCTCTGGGCGCAGATATTACGGATTTATTTCCAAAGTTTGAAGACGCTGTTCATAACCAGGAGCTGGTTATCAATCGGCATCGTCAGGGCACTCCTATCAATGGACGAGGAACCAATTACGGCTACAGTTATGAGAATCTTGCTCTCGAGAAAAAGGGCAAGAATATGGAGCCTTTTATAGTTACGGTTGGTTTTGACCATCCTGTAAATATACAGACTGAATTTTGCCACCAAGGGGAAGAATTTCTCTATGTGCTTGAGGGTGCGATGGAATTTTTCTTCAAAGGTGAGAGCTACATTCTGGAACAAGGTGACTCGGTATATTTCGACTCTGAATTCCCTCATTCTGGGAAAAGCATAGGGGCCAAAAAGGCCAAACTTCTCATAGTAACTTATTCTTACAAGAGATTCTAACCCAAAACCCTGGGTTTGCACGTTTACCATAAGTAAACTTACATCTGAAAGTCGAAAATGTTTTCGTTTTCGGAAATGGAGTAGTGCGTCATGACGGTACTTATCACGGGGGGAGCTGGTTTGATTGGATCCGATCTTGCCAGGGCTTATTTGAAGAGGGGCCAAAGAGTAGTCATTTTCGACATTAACATTAATTCCGCATTGGAAAAGGAAAAACACAGCAATCTCATCCAGGTTAGAGGAGACATCAGTAACTGGCCTGAGGTTCTCAATGTTGTGAGAGATAATTCCGTTGACACGGTTTTTCATCTTGCCGCACGGCTTACAGTGGCATCTGAATCCAACGCTTGGGCGTGTGTCAACGTTAATGCTGGAGGCACATTCAATGTTCTGGAGGCTTCCAGGATGTTCGGGGTGAAGAGGTTCATATTCACCAGTTCGATTGGTTCCTACGGAGTGACGGCGGACACTGTGGTGACTGAGGAAACGATCCAGAGACCAAGCAATATTTATGGGGTGACAAAGGTCTATTCAGAATTGCTGGGAATGTATTACTGCTCCAAATTCGGACTTGATTTTCGAGGATTACGATTTCCTCAAATCATGGGGCCGGGTGTGGTCTCTGAGGGGATTGGTCAATACAATCCTCTGATGATAGAGGCTGCAATAAAGGGGGAGGCTTTTGAAGCGTGGGTTCCAGAGGACACAGTCATGCCAATGATCTACATCAAGGATGCTGTGAAGAGTCTCGAAATGCTGGCGGATGCTCCCCAAGATCGAGTCAAGACTAGAATATACGGCGTGGGTCAGATAATGCCGGCCCCAACTGCCAGTGAACTTCTTCATGAAGTTCAAAAATATTACCCGTCAGCCAACATTACCTTTCGGCCTACTGAATCGGCCATGAAAATTTTGGAACGAATTCCTCGGTACATAAAAGGAGATTGCGCCAAGGCCGAATGGGGATGGGAGCCTTCATATTCACTCGAACTTATGGTCAAGGATTTTATTGTGGAATTCAAAAAACAAAACTCATGACAAGAGTTGAATTGACTCTTCTCAAATCCATTGAGAGGTCCAAGAAAGATGGGAGAATACTGGGACAGCGAATTTGACAAAATGCCATGGTCCGCCACGGAATCCTACTGGCTGGAAAAAACAAACGATCTAATTAGCTATGTGAAGGCCAACTCAGAATTTTACAGCAGCCATCTCAAGAACATAAGTAATGTTTCATCTTTTGAGGCTTTAATAGATCTGCCCCTGATGACGAAGGATCATGTCCGCAGCGCCCAGATGGAGTCATCATCAAAGTATCCTCTGGGAACAATTCAGACAGTGAAAACAGAGGACATAGTTCAGGTAATCTCTTCTTCGGGCACAACCGGTCGACCGGTATATTACGGCATTACGGCAAAAGATTTGGCTCGCTGGCAGGATGCGCTTGCGAACTTCACATACACTGCTGGTATCAGAAAAGAAGACATAGTGGCGCATGTGGTTGGAACACCTATTTTTGCAGGTGGAGAGCCATATTTTGGGGGATTGAGGAACATTGGAGCCATGGTTGTTTGGGCTGGTGGATTAACAACGCTCAGGCTACTGGAAACCCTTAGAAATCTTCATTGTACTGCTCTTTTAGGGACAACTTCCTTTGATATATACCTTCCCGAACATTGTGATGAATTCATAGGGATTCCTGCCAGGGAGCTTGGATTAAAGAAAATTCTGGGTGGGGGCGAATCGGGACTTTCGGAAAAGTCTATACGCAGAAAAATCAAGGACCTCTGGGGGGCTGAAACAGTTAGGGAAATTATGGGTTTGGCGGACATAATGCCCGGGATGTGGTCAGAATGTGAAAATGAATCAGGCATGCATTTTAGCGCCAGAAAATATGTAATGGTTGAGCTTGTAGATCCAGACACAGGTAAACATCTCCCTTGGGAGCCCGGTGTATGTGGAGAGCCGGTCTACACGACGATACTGAGGGACGCAACTCCCATAATAAGGTATGCGTCACATGATTTTATTCGCATTGAAGGTATGGAATGCTCTTGCGGAAGGACTGCGCCTCGGATCAGGTGTATTGGACGGGTGGATGACATGCTAATTTACAAGGCAATGAACGTCTTTCCCTCAGCCATTCGTGACGTGATACTAAAACACTTTGAGCCTGTAACGACAGGATATGTCCAGATTGTTAAAGACACTGCTCACCAGGTCCGGTTTGACGATCCTATTCCCGTTGACGTTGAAATTCATGACTTGTCAGGAGATTTGCAGAAACTGAAAAAGGACATCGAGAATAAGGTGAGGGAGCTTCTGACAATTCGCGTGAACGCCACGTTGGTAGAACCGGGAACGATCGCGCGAACTGTATATAAGACCCCATTGGTGAGGGTTCGGAATCAATAGGAACCAGGATCCGCGATTTCCGGTTTTACCGGTGTCGCAAGATCGAAATGCTCTACACTTTAAAGGAGTTTGACATGAAGCCGAGAGATGTACGCCGAGTGTTAGCAGTTGTTCTTTTTTGCTTTTTTGCCATGGGAGCTATTTTTACCCCATCATGGTCTGCAGAGAAGACCCTGGTAATCGGAACAACCTTGCCATTGTCGGGGCCTGCTGCGGGTTGGGGACTTGGACTTTCAAGGATGAATGACTTTTTTGCTGAGGACATCAACGCAAAAGGTGGGCTTAAGGTAGGAGAGGACGTTTATAAGATCAAGACCGTATCCTACGATAACAAAGGACAACCATCCGAAGCAGCAGCTAACGCTACGAAGCTCGTGTCTCAGGACAAGATAAATTATCTGATAGGCGGAGTCATCGCTGCCACAGGCATGGCTATCCTGCCCGTAACTCAACCTGCAAAGGTGGTTACCACCAGTCTGTGGTGGGGAAAAGATATTATAGGACCAGAAAAACCGTTTTCATTCAGGCAGACTGTTTCTCAGGAAGAAATTGCTCCGGCAATGTACGCCTGGATCGCCAAGAATAAACCAAAAATCAAGAGGGTAGCTCAGATAAATCCTAATGACACCAGCGGATGGGATACTGCGGCGGCAATTAGGGAAGCTGCCAAAAATAACGGCATGGAAATAGTCGCTGAAGAGCTTTTTGAACGTGGCACGAAGGACATGTATCCGTTTTTGACCAGGATACTTGCTTCAAAACCTGATCTAATTGATGTTGCGGTTAGCGCTCCGGGTGATGGTTCCGTCATTGTGAAGCAGCTAAATGAGTTGGGTTACAAGGGGGAGAAGGCCTGGACGTGTGGCACGAACCCACCTCAAATAGTTAAGCTTTGCGGAGATGAGGCAGCCGAGGGTCTACTGTTTGCGTACGGCCAGGATTTGAATGGACCGAAAAGCACACCTGAAACAAGAGCGTTGGCAAAACGATATTTTGACAAATTCAAAGAACCATTGTCGCCGCACCACGTCACATCTTATGCAATGCTGGAAATCTTTACCAGAGCAATGGAGAAGACTGGCACAATAGACACCGAGAAAGTCGCAAAAGAAGTTGAAAAGACTCATAAGTTCGATACCTCTTTTGGCCCTGTGGTTCTGCTAGGCAAACAAAAGTATGGTATTGATCGACAGTTTGTTCACCAGATGATGCTGTCTCAGGCAAGATCAGGAAAAGTGGAGGAAATAGAGTGGCTTCCTTTGCCTGGACTTGGGCTGCCAGAATATTAATTGTCTGCTAGAAGGTATCCGTCGAGCATTTATACAGTTCATTGAACCGGTAATTTTAGAGTTAACGGTAGGAGCTATTTCTTCAGGTAATGTGAGGTCCTTCATGGAATGGTCTCTCTTGGCTCAAGGCGGTCTGAATGGGGTCATGTTGGGGGTTAATTATGCCCTAATTGCTCTAGGGCTCACCTTGATCTTTGGAATCTTGGGGATCGTCAATTTCACTCATGGTGAGATGTATATGCTCGGCGGATATGTTGCCTACTATTTTTTCGGTCACTTCGGACTAAACTTCTTTGCTACCCTGGCCTTGTCGGCGGTTCTTGTCGGAGCGTTAGGAGTAATTCTGGAGAAGTTTATTTTCAGGCCTCTTACGAAGAGACCCAAACTGGAACTCACATCCTTGATAGCAGCGGTAGGGTTAGCCTGGGTTTTTCAAATGCTTGCCATAATAGCCTTTGGAGATCTCGACAAAAATGTTCCATCTGCATTCAAGGGGATTCTACGTATGTCGGGGGTTGTAATAACAGTTGAAAGGCTTGCTACAATAATTATTGGTCTGTGTCTTGTCGTATTGTTGAATGTGTTTCTTTTAAAATCGAAAACGGGAATGACTATAAGAGCCGTAGCTCAAGATAAGGAGGCCGCTGCGCTGCAGGGGGTTTCTGTAGATCGGATTACGGCTCTGACTTTTGGTATAGGGTGTGGTCTAGCAGCTATTTCCGGGGCATTGATAGCCCCTATTTTTGGTATTAGTCCAAACATGGGCGGGGAAGTAATCCTGAAGGCTTTTTTAGTTGTAATTCTGGGAGGAATGGGAAGCGTTCCCGGAGCTATGCTTGGAGGCTTGGTGCTAGGCTTTGTTGAGAGTTTTGGATGTCTTTTTTTCAGCGTTCCAACAGTGATGGTTTTGACTTTCAGCATCATAATTCTGATTCTGATACTTAAACCAAAAGGATTACTAGGCCATGCCTAAGAAAATAGGGATCGAAGCTATCTTGATAATACTGGCCCTGGTTGTTTTGGTAACGATGCCCTGGTTAACTCAGGAAACCTATGTTTTTCACATACTCTGCCTTATTGGAATCAACATAATCTTTGCTGCAAGTCTCAACGCAATTCTGAATATAGGTGAACTTAATCTTGCCCAATCGGCATTCATGGGTATTGGAGCATACGCGTCAACGTTGCTGGTGACCAGGGTGGGTTTGTCTTTTTGGTTCGCATTACCACTGGCTGCATTGATTACTGCTGTGATTTCGCTCTTGATCGGGTTACTGACATTGAGGTTCAGAGGAGCTTACTTTCTTCTCTTCACATTTCTCTTTGCTGAACTGATCAGGATTCTTCTAAGCAATTTCGGAATTAGTGTTTTTGGGGGAATTCCGGGGCTCACGAACATACCAAGGCCTAGCATAGAGCTGGGAAGCCTAATAAAGATCTCTTTTGATTCGAAAATCGAATTTTATTACTTGATCCTGCTAATAACCCTAGGGTCGATTGCTATTTTGAGTAGGATTGACAGATCAAGGACAGGAATGATTTTTTGGGCCATTAGCCAATCGGAAAGCCTCACTGAGTCCATCGGGATTGACTCGATGAAGTTCAAAATCTTGGGCGTGGCGATTGGTTGTTTTTTTGCGGGTGTCGCTGGCAGTCTTTACGCTCACTTTGTTGGGATCATAACACCGACAGATTTCGCAGTTCATAGTGTTTTGGCCCCGATAGCCTATGTCGTTGTCGGAGGTATGGGCACGGTATTTGGACCAGTGATCGGAACCACATTCTTGATGGTTCTGTCACATTTTTTCCTTCGTGAACTTGGTTTTTATGAACTGCTAGTCTACGGGCTGATAATAGTGGGCATAATCCGCTTTATGCCCGAAGGTCTAATCAGCATTCCCAACTTCATATTTTCAAGGTTTCCAGAAGCTTCCGGATCAGGAAAGTAAGGCCTGACAAGATGAAACTGCTGAAAGTTGACAATCTTACAAAGCGTTTTGGTGGTCTTGTGGCTGTGAACGGGCTTGATTTTTACATAGACCGGGGTGAAATCCTGGGCTTGATAGGTCCTAACGGAGCAGGTAAGACCACGGTGTTCAACATGATTACGGGAGCTTTTGCGCCCTCAGATGGAGAAATAGTTTTTGAGGGAACCCGTATCACTGGATTCAAGCCAAACCGGATTGCTCGTCTCGGAGCCGTGAGGACTTTTCAGCTCACCAACGTGTTCCACGAGATGACAGTGCTTGAGAACGTTATTCTTGGAACTCACCACAACTCTGGAATAGGATTCTTCCAGTTCTTACACTCTAAGTCCCATATAAGGAAGAAAGACACCGATGCTCTTGAAAAGGCCACTAAGGTTATTGATTTTCTGGATTTGACGGATCAGATCGATACATTAGCCAACAATCTTCCTCACGGGCAGCAGAGGAGATTGGAGATGGCAATTGCGCTGGCGGTGGAGCCCAAATTGTTGCTTCTTGATGAACCCCTCCAAGGAATGAATCAGGATGAAGTGAGAGATATGCTGTCACGAATTCAAAAAATTCGTTCTACAGGCGCGACAATTCTGTTGGTTGAGCACAACATGAAGGCCGTGACCAATGTTTGCGACCGGGTAGTAGTTCTGGACTTCGGAAGAAAGTTGGACGAAGGAGCTCCTACCGAGGTGATGAAGAACCCTGCTGTAATAGAGGCTTATCTGGGGATTCAGGCATGATACTCGATGTTAAAGGGGTAGACGTCAACTATGGGAAGGTTGCCGCAGTAAGGAACGTTTCCTTCAGCGTTTCCAAGGGATCAATAGTTGCCCTGATAGGGGCTAATGGGGCAGGCAAGAGCACAATTTTAAAAACTATTTCAGGATTGGAACCTTGCAACGCAGGAGAAATAAGTTTTCAGGGGCAGCGCATCAATGGCCTTTCTCCCCAGGAAATAGTCAAACAGGGCATCAGCCATGTGCCTGAAGGCAGGAGACTTTTTCCGGAAATGACCGTTGGAGAAAACCTTTCCATGGGGGCATACTTGAGAAAATGGGGCGGTGACACTAAAAACGACCTTGACGCAATATTTGAATACTTTCCTGTGCTGAAACAGAGGATCAGGCAGAAGGCCGGTAGCCTTAGCGGAGGAGAACAACAGATGGTTGCAATTGGTCGGGCGCTTATGTCTTCACCCAAGCTCCTGTTGTTAGACGAGCCCTCTACGGGATTGTCGCCAATCATGAGCCAGACCATTGCCAAAATAATAAGGGTCATAAACGAAAAACAAGTTAGTATATTATTAGTAGAACAAAATGCGAATTTGGCCTTAACCATAGCGGATAGCGGCTATGTTCTGGAGACGGGAAGTGTCGTTTTGGAAGGCAATGCCCAGCAACTTCTGAAGGATGAAGCCGTCAAAAGCGCCTATCTCGGTATTTGATCGACACGCAAATCAGTTCCATCAGTCTAGAAAGTCATGATCCGATCGAGAATGTTGGAAGATCATTGCGATTTTCTTGAATGCGTTATCTCTTAAAGACACGAGCCTCAATGAACCCCCAATAATCATACGTTCAGCATATCAGATTTCCCAAGAAGAGCTTCCTAATGGAACAGGGTTTCTGGATCAGTGAAATGGATGTGGAATTCTCTTTGAACCATTTCAAGGTGAATGCCTGCAATCAGTATGGGAGAGGGCCGACTAGTAAGACCCGAAGCGTAAAACAGTAAGTGTCTGATAGTCTTGATTCAACTGTTTGTCAAAAAAAGGGGCTGAGCAGATAAAAACCAGGGACTAGTTCTATGGAACGTCAACAAAAAGATCAGGTTACAAAAATCCTGTATTGACATTCACGACCAAGAACCTCTTTTCTATTGGAGCTGTGTTCAATACTTTCGGGGGGCAGCATCGCGATCATTTTGAGGAAAACTGTAATCAGGATAACTGATCCCAATCTTGTAATGTTTTTGAGAGTTATTGGGTTCAGTCAAACGTGATCAGTTAGCGCTGTCAGCTTTCCTAGGAACGTTTTCGCTCAGTCAGTCCGGGGAACATCTTGAAAAAGTTTCGTTCTGACTCGGTTGTTCCTACGATAATAAGTTCATTGTCTTCACGGAAACGGTAGGATGGATCCGGGTTGATAATCATTTCATCCTTGTCGTGAACGGCGATCAGATTGCAACCGGTTTCTCTTCGTATATGGCTTTCGGCGAGTGTTTTGCCGATCAACGAGGGGTGTGTTTCAACAGTGAAAACGTTCAGGCCTTCCGCCAGCATGACTTGTTCACCAGGTTTGAGGAGGCTCATTATCACATTGGCCGCCATGGACGAGTATGACATGACCAAATCGGCTCCAGCTTCATGCAGTTTCCAGATATTAGCTGCGAAGTTGGCTCTGCTGATGATCTGGATGTCGGGGCGAAGTTTACGGCAATAGATGGTGAGGTATATGTTGGTGGCGTCATTTCTGGTGGTTATGATGACAGAGGGGGCTTCCTGAATTCCGGCCTTTCTCAAGGTATGGATATCAGCTGCGCTTCCAAGCACATAATGGTCATCTTTGACAAGCGATGGTTCCTTTTCGATGATCCGGTAGTCAATTTTACGCTCCTCCAGGGCCTGAGCAGCGGCGATTCCAACCCTTCCGCCACCGAGAATCAATATTGGCGCACGGTGGTTCTGGAAATGGCCAAACTGTTTGTCGTAATTTTCAAGTTGAGTTGTTGACCCGGCTATAAGGAGAACTGTTGAGGAGCCAATCAGAGTTTGAGCCGTTGGAATTTGAAATTTGCCTCTTTCCCACAAACCTACTACCGTGATCCCGACCAGTCCTCGCAAATTGGCTTGCTGTAATGTCTGTCCTACGAGTGGCGTTCGCATCATGGGAGCTTCAGCAATGACCAGGGTGTCAATGGCGCCAATCACATTGGCTCGCGTGCTGGCTCCAAGCACCCGTCTAGCTAAAGATTGCCCAAGCATTTTCATGAATTGAAAAACGTAAGTGCTTCCTGCCAGTTCCAGAATGTCTACGGATTCATCAAGATCGGCATTTGCCACAACCGGTATATCTCGTGAAATCTCTCTCACAGTGAAGGCTATATTTGTATTTACGATGTCGTCGACATTGGCAAAAAGAAGCGCAGCCTTTTGAGCTCTGAGTCTTTTGTACGTTTCAGGATCGCCTAAGTCACCCAGTACTACATTGTAGTCGAGATCATGGAGCTCCAGCGCCTGCTGGGTGTCCTGGAGCAAGATGACGTATCCGTAGTCATATTGCTTGAGCCGTTCAACCAGATTTATCGCGATTGGATCATAATTACTTAGGATTATGTGGTTTTCGGTCTCTTGTGGTAATTCACGAGGCACACGGGCTTTCGTGTGGGATTCTAGCCACGGTAAGTAGAGAAAACGTATAAAAATGAACGGTAGCATGGTCAGGAGGAAAATGAGACCGGATAGGAGCACGACAATAGAAAACAACTTACCCAGATCGCTGGTAAATGTTATGTCCCCAAAACCTAGGGTAGACATAACAGTGAGAGTCCAATAAAAACCGGTAATCCAACTGAACTCACGATTTTCGGAGAGCATGACAAAATGAAAGGCTACAGAGAACAGGGTAATCAGGGTGATCAGGACGAGAAGAAACTTGACAAGCACACCGATGTTTCTTTCATGACCTTTCGTGAATACACTGAGAATTGTCGCTAGAACAATTTTCATGCCCGACCAAGTCCTTTTCGAGTCGCGATATTTTTGTAAGCGCTTTCCAAATTCTTAGCAATATTCATTACAGTAGGTCAAACAGCCGAGCCGCTTGAGGCATCACGCCAAATCTTTGCCGAGCCAATATGCTCAGTTTGAATTATTCTAATGCATTACCAGAAATTAATTGTTTTATCTTCCCATTGTCTTAGCGGCCTGTTCGGTCTTTTTTGGCGAAAGTATATTAAACCGCAAGAAAAGTCAAAATGCCAATTTGTGGCTAATTCAGTTTTTTTGGGATCCATTAACGTGAAATCAAGCTTACTGAAAAGCCTTTATCATTGATCTCCATGACGACTGTTGTTACACGAGCCATTTTAGGCTGGAGATGTTCCCAGGCGACAACCTTCCATAGCTGTCTGAACGAGTCCGGCGCCTGCCTGCTCATACATGTTGTAGGCTGAGCAGACGCCGAGGGCTGCTAAATCTTCGACTTCTTCCGGATATCGAGCGATTGCCGCCACCTGGCAATCGAGCCCCAAGTTACGAAGTTGATGAGCGGCGTAGAGGTTTCCGTGGTGATTCGGCATGGCCAATATGACTATTTCGAGGTTGATGTCCTTGCTCAGCCTGAGCCAGAATTCAGTGTCACTGGCATCCCCGAGTATGACATTTCGCCCCTGAGAACGGTTGAAGTCTACTCGTTCAGGGGCATGTTCAACACCGCAGATGTTGTCGCCGAATATTTTCTTTAATTCGTCGTAGGCGCCGGAGCCTATTCGTCCCATACCTATGACAACGGCCTTAACAGATCCCAGATCGATTGGGGAGTCATCGGGATGATTGGTCTTTCGTTCAAATTGGTCAAGGCTCTTGAAAAAACGTCGATAGATGAATTCGGAATGGATGCTCAAAGGTGACGACAGGGCGAAGCTTAGGCTCACTGTCATGGCCATTATCAAGAGCCAATCTGCAGAGAAAAGGCGCTGGTTATAGGCGATGGCCGCAACTATGAGTCCGAATTCGGAGTAATTAGTCAGGGACAATGACGCAAAAAGACTCGTGCGCGCCCTCAGACCAAATTGGTTGATTATAAAGTGATAAATAGCGGTTTTAAAAGGCAGAGCCAGGCACAGAAGAATAGCGGCTATGAGCATATCCCAAGATGGTAGACCTTTCATGCCGATGGAAAGAAAAAAGCCTACGAGCATTAACTCCTTGAAGCCAAACATGGCCTTGGATAGCTCTGATGCTCTTGGATGGTCGGCAATGAGCACACCCACAACCAGGGCGCCAAGGTCCGGTTTCAATCCGACGAGAGTGCAACCCTCAGCGCCTATTCCAAGGGCAAAGAACAGACCGCAAAGGATAAATAGCTCGCCGTGACCAGCCTTGTCCATCAAATAAAAGAGTAGAGGTCTCAGTAGCGGCAGAACCAGAATGCTCAGAGCCCAAAGGCTGGGCGCTTTTCCCTCTGAGACGCTCAGAAAAAGAACGGCAAAAAGGTCCTGCATGATCAGAATACCAATAGCGATTCGACCGTATAGAGCTGTCAGATCACCTTTATCCTCGAGCACTTTTACGGCAAAAACCGTACTGGAAAATGATAGGGCAAATCCCAGAATGAGAACGCTCGTCCAAGGCATTTCCATGAAAGGCGTGGGAAACATTTTCTGGGCTAACACAAGCAAGCCGCACATGAAGACCGTCGTTATGATCATTTGGACCGTGGAGCTGGCCCAAATTTCCGCTTTGAGAAGGCCACGGACGTTTAGCTTGAGGCCAATGGAAAACAAGAGCAGGGTGATGCCAAGGTCCGCTACCAAATCCAGTCCCAAAGGTTTGGACAAGCCTGCCATATTGAAGACAAATCCTGCGACCAGAAATCCGACCATTGGCGGAAGCCCAAGTCGCGCAAGGGCTAATCCAAAACCAAAAGCGAGACTGACGAGAATGACAAGCATTGATTCCTCTTAAAAATTTGGGTTGTTAAGTCCGTTGGAAACGTAAAATTACCTGGTGGGTTTCCCATGATAGCAATCATGGCCTGATGAGTTTAGGAGAAATGAAAAACGGTTACAAGGTATTTTGCTTGTAGAGATATCAAGTTCAAATAACTGAAACATACGGTTCAAACGAATCAGGATGAGTTTCTCTCAAATTTGAGAGACGTGGTTACAATTTCAGTTTTTCTGTTAGATAGCCCATGAATCGGGATTTTACCTGTTGGGTGGCTAAAGCCTGTTTGACGGGCGGCAGTTTCAGGATCACGCCCATCACGGCCGCAAGGGCTCGATGGTTCCACATTACTCGATTATCGAAAATCAGGTGCTGTAGTTTCCCTCGTTCTATCGCCATCATCACGGACTTGTGGACAGAGTTTACCGGGGTGATGACTCGTGTTTTTCGCGGGGTCAAGTTGATGCATTTTTCGGGGCAAGCACGAACGCAGACTCCACATCCAAGACAAATATCCTTGTTCACGATAGCTTTCTTCTTTTTGGCCTGATGTGGATCGTTGGCAGAGACAAGCCCGATGGCTTCAACGGGACAAGCCGAAACACACTTGCCACAACCATTGCAGCTAGGAACATCGACTACAGGAAGATAATTTGATGTATGCACGGGATGTAACATACCGAATTTTCTTGCGGCGATCATAGCCTCACAACAACATCCACAACAATTGCAGATGAAGTTGATATTCTTTCGGGCGTTTTCCCCGAACTGGACCAGGCCGCAATCATAGGCTTGTTGGAGCAGGTCCAGTCCTTCTTTTACATCGACTTGTCTGGCGTATCCGCTTTTTATCAAGGATCTGGCTGAGGTGTTGAACGTCATGCAAATGTCCATGGGCGAATCGCAGTTTCGACCAACGTGGAACATTTTATGCCGGCAGTAACACATGCTGATGCCTCTGTGTGACGCCGTTTTTATAACCTCACTGGCACGTTCATAATCAAGAACCCGAACCCCTGTATCAGAAGGTAGCGCCGGCTCTTGAACGAAAACTCTACCTAATTGCGTTTCTCCGTTTGTGAAAAGGCTAAGGATGAATTCTTCCTCAACGTTCATATATTGATAAAAGAGTTGTGCTAAAAGGGACTGATCAATGTCGCCACGAGTTCTCATCATGGAGAATTCAAAAAAACCTGCCATTGGAGGAGGCAGAACATAAGTTGTCTGGCCATCGTTTTCGATATCAACAAGCAAGGCCCTTCCCGCAAGCTCATCGAGGATTTTGAGGGCTTGGCTTGAGGACATTTTCCATGCGGAGGCAGCTTGGTCAACGGTAAAAGGCTTAATGGGAAGCGACGCAATCAGTTCGGCTTCCCTTTCAGATAAAAGAATTTTAAGAATTTTGTAGAGAGTCTCAGACGGTGGAGCTCCCTGGGGAAAACGATTAAGGCGATCGACAAGTTCTGAATATGCTGACCTGTGTGTAACATGAGACATGTAAGCGCCTCCTGAAATTCTATAATATCTTGCGTTTACTCCATCAATTGCTTTTCATGTTCTAGGACCATTTTGGGGAGAATATTTTAATGTTTCGAGGGTTTCTGATGTTGGGGCAAGGGATTCTCCATTAAGTTCAGGCGCCATGATTGCGTAACCGCCTGTTGCAGAATGTGGACGAGTGAATGCTATTCGTCTATTAGCCGTGAGTTTCAGCGACTTTTGCGAACATTCTCATCAGGCCTACGCAGAGGATGAAAATGGATTCGATATTCAAATTTTCCTCAGCGGTATCATCTACCAGCACTTTGAGGAACGATTCTATGCCGTCTTCGGGTTTCCAGTAGCATATCAGTACTTTCAGGCGCGGCAACAAGCTTAAGGCGATGGAGATATCGGCTCCAACCGGCGAAGGTTCAGGCCGTCCATTAAAGACGTGGATCATTGTCTCAAAGAGATCCGGATTAGCGTCGGCAACAAGTCTCAGCGGAGCCTCAAACTGTTCAGCAAAAAGAGGGCCCCAAGACACTCCATCCTTGAGTTCTCTAAACGGGACCCATTTGCCGGAAAAGGGTTTTCCTGAACAGGTAATGATGTAGTTCAGTAGCGGGACAATTATCCAGCCGTGCACATGGCAGGCGGAAACAACACTTCCATCAGGAGATACGAAAAAATCTCTGCCCAGTGAATTGATCGCCAACCTGTCCCCGGAAATCTTTGCCCCAAGTCTTTGCGTTGATGACTGGAAATCGACTGAGACGATGTCTTTCCTTAATGGCTCCAGATATTTTTGGTACTCTTGCTCCAGCGCCATCCAATAGGGTTGTTGTTCTTCATACTGAGCAATCACATCTCGATCCAAATAGGGACAGTCCTTCAAACGCCGGTCACCCTGGAACACAGCAACAGCAAAAGCCAAACATGTTGGGACCATGCACTTTCTGCAATTTGTTCCAGGTAGAAGTTTGAAGATCTCCATGGAGTTTTTGAACTCGGACATTAACAACACCTCTAATAGGGCTCAATATGACTTAATAGCGCTTCAATGGCAAGGTTGTGGAGTGGAAATTAGGGGTATTTAAATTACAACAAGTTGAAAGTTGAGGGGAGCCGAGAGAACAAGATCAACTGATTTTTAGCCAGGGAATGTTTTCGACGGATCTTTAAATCTGCATTTGCGTATTATCCCGTTTGGAGGAAAGCTCATAGAAATGGATCTCTGCGCCATTGGGCTTTACCGAAATAATAAATTGAAATTACTGATGTTTAAAGGCATAGTCTACGAGGTTGAGCTGATTTCACAGTACGATTACACCGAACGATTCTCGGTCAATATGTGTAAAAGCCGTCTAGTCATGTGTAAGATCCTGGAGTGTTATGACGTTCGTTACATCTAATAAAAACAATGAGTTACAAATATACCAACGGTATCCGTGATTCAAGGTAAACACGTAACGGACAATACGTGTTCGTGAGAACTGAGATTCCAGAAGGGAGCCGAAGAATGGCGTCAGGGAGTAGGACCATTGTTATCAGCGACATTCATTTGAGCGATGGGAATGAATACAGCAGTTTTTCCCCATCTGATTCTGACTATCTAACTTTTTTATTGAACGCCATTTGTGACAAATCTTTCAAGGTTGATGAACTAGTGATGTTAGGAGATGTGTTTGATCTGTGGCTGTATCCAGTGGATGTTGTGCCATCAACTGCCGAGGACATTATCAAAGCCAACGGTTCAATCAAGGAAGCGATTGAGCGTTGCGTGAAAAGCATCCCCAAAGTTTATTTCATGAGGGGCAACCATGATATGAAAGTTGTCGAAAAAGATTTGGAGCTGTTTGTTTCTGGTGGACAGAATAAAATCCGATTGATTTGTACAGATTGTTACAAGAAAAAGCACAATGGGATGAGGCATTTTGAGCATGGGCATCAGGCGGATATGTTTAATGCTGAACCGGAGGAAGGAGAAGATACGATCGGAGGCTATCCACTGGGATATTTCTTAACTCGTTTAACAGCTCGTGAACAACCTGGGATTTGGGATACTTTGCGAAAGATATGCGAGAATTTCCTTGGTCTGCTAACCTGGGAAACCAAGGCTGAAAAATCGTTGGAACACATGAAATTTGTCGGAAAAAATCTTGTGCGAGTTCTAATAGAGTACATCCAGGCAGAAACCGGAATTAAGGATGAGACCCCTATTCGTTTTAGTGAATGTGATCTGGACAGGAAATATGTAGTCGGTGACATCAAGAATCATTACGGCGATCTTTTTGGAAAATGGCACAAAAAGTATCCTGGAATGGACATTTTTAGATCCATGTTCGCCAGCAGACGCCTCAAGGGGGGATTGGAATGGTATGCGGATAAGATACTTGCCGCTCCTGATCCTCCAAAAATGGTTGTGATGGGGCACACGCATCAATTCGTCGTGGACCACAAGGGCTACAGCAATGATGGCGCATTTTGTGAGACCAGGAATTTGAGTTGTCTTGAAATAGTTGATGACAAGCCTGCTATCATTGCTCGGCTCTCTGGCTCGCCTGATCGTGCTACCGAAGGTTAAATTGTCTGGCAAAGATTGTTCTGCAGGGGTTTTAAAAAACAAATGAAGTAACTTGATCTTGATTCCTGGACTCGTATAGAGTCATTTTTCAGGGGTTTCGGATATATGTCCCTATTTAGAGAGCACGTTGGAGTCCGCCAAGGTTCCAAATGTGGGAAAGTAAGTTGAACCATCGAACTGGTGGATGCTCTTGATCAATGCTGAGGAGGAGTCGGTTTGAAAAAGAACACCCTGATTTTATTATTTGTTGTCATCGCGATCGCAGCAGTAGTAGCTGGAATTCTGTTAAAGAAGGCAAACAACACTACGTTTCAGTCAGAGTCGCAAAAGGTAGCCAACGCTACTGAACCTCCAAAGGCTCTGGGGCCTATTGCCGTGATTCCCAAAGGGACTACTCATTCGTTTTGGAATTCAGTTCTCGCCGGCGCTCAGAAAGCAGCTAAAGAGAACAATGTAGATATTTTTTGGGCCGGTCCTGACCGCGAGGGTGATCGGGAAAAACAAATTCAAATAGTCGAGGACTTCATCGTGAAGAGGGTATCAGGCATTGTTCTGGCTCCTACTGATGCCGCAGCTCTTGTGCCGGTTATTGAACGGGCAGCGGCAGCCAAAATTCCGGTGGTCATAATTGACTCTGATGTCGCGACAAAAAAGCGGATATCGTTTGTGGCCACGGACAACTACGCGGGTGGGGCCGTGGCAGCAGAACACATGGCCAAGCTACTTGGTGGTAAAGGCAAAGTCGCTGTCATAAAGTATATGGCTGGATCGGCATCCACCACGGCTCGCGAAAACGGTTTCATAGAGACATTGAGAAAGAAATTTCCCGACATTTTGGTAGTCGAAGACCGCTACGGGATGGACACTGTGGAGACAGCCCTATCGGCCTCTGAAGATGTGCTAACACGTCATAAGGAGCTTGACGGAATTTTTGCCTGCAACGAATCCACTTCTCGCGGGGCGTTGAGAGCGCTTGAAAGTCAGGGACGAACGGGTTCAGTCAAGATGATTGGCTTTGATGCGGCGGACGCCTTGCTAAAAGGTTTGCAGGCGGGACACATCGACGCTCTGGTGGTCCAGAACCCACGTGCAATGGGATACAAAGGCGTAAGCAAAGCTGTTGCGGCAATCAAAGGTGAAAGCGTCGAGGAAAGAATTGATACAGGAGTGGAGCTAGTCACCAGGGATCGTCTGAACTCACCGGAAATTCGAGTTCTCATAGATAATGAAGGTTGATGAATTTGTCATTCCCTATGGAGTCTTCTCAATTTGTCATTGAGATGCGAGGCATCTGCAAGAGCTTCGGTTCTGTCAAGGCCCTTGAGGATGTTACTTTGCAGGTCCCGCAGGGGACGGTTCATGGCTTGGTGGGAGCTAACGGGGCAGGTAAGTCCACTTTAATGAAGATCCTTGCAGGACTGCACAGGCCGGACAGTGGTGAAATAGTGCGAAAGGGGAAAATCTGTTCATGGAAAAATCCCTCGGAGGCTATAGCGTCAGGTGTCGCCATGATTTACCAGGAGCTAAGTCTTGCTCCAGATCTTACTGTCGCTGAGAATGTGTGGCTTGGGATAGAGCCGTCCGGTAGAGTTTGTGGGACGTACAGCAAGAAACGGATGCTTGAGGATACTCTTGCCCTGGCTGAGAAGCATGGTTTTAATCTGGATCCGGACCAGAAAGTAGAAAATCTTCCAGCGAGCGTCTGTCAGATCGTAGAGGCTCTCAAAGCCATTGCTCGGAACGCCGAGATCCTTGTCATGGACGAACCGACTTCTTCATGCGGAGAGAAAGAAGTAGCAATAATTCTGGAAATGGTCAGGAGATTAAGGGGGGCTGGGACCACTATCATTTACATTTCCCATAGACTTGAAGAGGTTGTTGAGGTAGCAGAGAACATTACAGTGCTTCGTGACGGGCGAGCGGTTCACACGGGGCCGGCGAAAGACCTCAAGATTGTAGATATAGTTACTCACATGGTTGGGCGTGATGTTCAACACTATTTTCCCAAAAGGGAAGTGGAGATTGGTTCTCGGGTTTTAAGGGTTTCGGGGCTTTCTTCGAGTAGTGTTCGAGACATCGGTTTTGATCTTCGCAGGGGTGAAATAGTGGGGGTGGCTGGACTTGTTGGAGCTGGTCGAACGGAGCTGGCCCGTGTTTTGTGCGGCCTGGATGAAGCAATTTGCGGTAGTGTGGAGCTGGAAGGCAAAGAGGTGATGATAGAAAACCCTGCTGATGCGCTGTCTTGCGGAATAATGTATGTCACTGAAGATCGAAAGCGCACGGGATTATTTCTGGATTGTCCAGCACTTTGGAGCATGACTTTGCCGTGCCTGGCTCAACTAGGGATGAAGTATATCTTAAAGTTGGACCGTGAGAACGAAATTGCCGAAGAGACCGCCGGAAAGCTTTCTCTGAAGTGGCTCGGTCCACAAGCTCCGGCAAATTCTTTATCAGGCGGCAATCAACAGAAACTATTGCTCGGTCGCGCATTAATCGCTCAATCACTGATATGGGTTCTTGATGAACCTACACGTGGTATCGACATAGCTGCGAAGGTTGACATCTATGAACTGATAGGGCGAATGGTCGAAAAGGGTAAAGCTATTCTCATGATCTCTTCGGAGCTACCTGAACTCTTCGGTATAGCTGACCGAATTCTGGTTATGCGCAGGGGGCGCCTAGTGGGGAACTTGGTGACTTCGCAGACTACTCAGGAGGCCGTCATGCATTTGGCCGCTGTGGATCAGGAGCGTAAATGAACAAACTGTTTCGGGAACTGCTACCGTTCGGGAGCCTGATCCTGGTCATAGCCATATTATCTCTCTGGCAACCCGAAAGCTTTCTGACTCTTGACAATTTCCTCAACGTGCTGCGCCGTTCGTCGGTCTACGGCATCATTGCCCTTGGAATGACTTTCGTCATTATCTCTGGTGGCATAGATTTGTCTGTGGGTTCATTGCTTGCGCTGTGCGGAATGTTAGCGGCTGGAGTAATGATTGGAATAGGGGGGCAAGAGCCTAGTTCGGGCGTGATGATTCTGGGCACTGCGATAGGGCTTTTAGCCGGCGCAGTTGGTGGAGCGCTTTCTGGAGCGCTGATCACCAAGCTCAAGCTCCAACCGTTTATTGCAACGTTAGGAACTATGAGTCTTTATCGTGGTATAGCTCTGGTCATGTATGACGGACAGCCGATCAACGTGGCTTCATACCGATATTTGGGTGAGGGTTCTTTATTAGGGATACCAGTTTCAGTGGTTCTATTTGTGGTCGTGACGGTAATGTCTGGCGCCATATTGCATTTTACGAGGTTCGGTCGTCACGTCTATGCCATTGGCTCAAACGTCCAGGCGGCGTATCATGCCGGAGTGAAAGTGGATCGAAGCTTGATCGGAGTCTACTTGCTTGGTGGTTTGCTCACCGGGCTAGGAGCGATGATCGCTATGAGTCGAACAGTGTCTGCGCAACCTACGGCAGGTGTTGGGGCGGAACTTGATGTAATTGCCGCTGTAGTGATTGGTGGGGCTAGCTTGTCCGGAGGAAGGGGAACTGTTACGGGAACCATCGTAGGCTCCTTGCTTATCAGTTTCTTGCGAAATGGGTGCACCCTGATGGGAATATCGACAAACGCCCAGTTGATTGTGATTGGTGTGGTGATAGTCTTTGCTGTAGCATTGGATCAGTTCACCCGCCGTAAAGCCAGTGACGCTGCCTGAGAAATTGTATGGCAGGCGTTTAATGAAGGAGAAAAATTGTCCAGAACCAGGATAGGCATTTTCTGGCCAGGGGATTATCGTTCCAAACCCAACGAATTGGCTCAGGCGAACGCCGAAGAGGCCACGGTGCAACTGGAGCGAGCTATAAAGAAACTTGGACGAACGAGCTACCGGATTGAGGGTTTTCTAACCCGGCCCCATGAAGCCATAGAGAAACTCGGTCCAGTGGATGATCCTTTAGTGGGTGTTTTTGTGCACTGGTGTTATGGGACACATACCACTGACGGCGTAGTAGGCAAAGACAGTCCACTTCTTTTGGCGAGCAATTTCTCGGGACAGTGGCCAGGACTCGTTGGATTGCTGAATACCGGAGCGTGTCTGGAGAGTCTTGGCCGAAAATTTTCTCGTGTCTGGAGTGAGGCTAGAGACTGGACGGCGGACGAATCTTTCATGGATCGTTTGGATGAGTGGCTCAGCACTGGCCGGATCGGGTATTCTACGGATCAAATAGGCTATTCTGTTCCGATATCCTCAGAGGCTTTGAACCGAGCGACGCTTGTGGCAGACGGGATAAAGAAGCGACGGGTTTTGGCTTTGATGCTCGGTGACACGTCCATGGGGATGATCAACGGATACTTTGGTCCGCGCCGGCTGGCTCCTATCGGATTTTCGGAACACAAGGTTGATCAAGCCTGGATAATAGACCGAGGCCGTTTTATTTCCGATGACAGACTCAACAGCGCCATGGCTTTTGTCAAGGGTAGCGGAATTCAGTTTCATTGGGGAGAGGACGGAGCGGATGATTTCGATGAAAACGCCACCAGGGAGCAGCTACGGGATTATTTGACCGTGTTAGACCTCATGAGTGAATTCAAGGCTGACTGTCTGGGCTGGCAGTATCAGTTAGGCCTGGTCCCGTTGAGGCCACCTTCGGATTTTGCCGAAGGTCTGTTCAATTCAGTTTGCCGACCGGAAAGCAATGGAGAAGTGATCATCACTTCCACGGAAGGAGATCAGGGCAATCTTGTTCCTATGGAGCTTATGAAGAGGCTTCTAAAGGCTAAGGGATTACACCCCGCGGTGATGTTCCATGATGTTCGTTGGGGAGCCAAATATCAAGGCCGATTCTTGTGGGTGTTGCTCAATTCGGGGTCTTGCGGTGGGTATGCCATGAGTGGTGAGCCTAATAGTCTCAAAGGAGTTCACTCTTACCGACAGCCGGCTGAATACTTTCCGATCCCTGGGGGCACGTTCTCCGGTGAAGCCAAACCAGGCGGCATTACATGGTCCAGGGCCTATCTGAAAGATGATGAGCTTTGGATGGACATAGGACGGGGTGAAGTCATGACGCTGCCCGAACAAATTCGCGAACAATGGTGGAGAGGAACCACTCGTCAGTGGCCATTTATGGCGGCCGATCTAGGAGTATCTCAAGAAACGCTGATGGCCCATTATATGAGCAACCACATTGCAGTGGCTTACGGCGATATCCTTGAGGAAATGGCCGCATTGTCGCAAATGCTTGGCTTCAGAGTTCGCTTTCTCGGAAGGAGCGAATGACATGTCCAGGGGGCCCCGATACTATATTGGAATTGATGTGGGGACAGGTAGCGCGAGAGCCGGAGTGTTTGACGAAAAGGGTAAAAGGCTAGGGCTGAGTTCGCATCCCATAAAAATGTGGAGGCCCCAGGCTGAACTCGCTGAGCAGTCGTCAGACGACATTTGGCAAGCGTGCGCTGCTGCGACACGTCAAGCAGTCACAGAAGCTGACATTGACATAGAAAATGTTCGAGGAATTGGGTTTGACGCCACTTGTTCCCTGGTGGCGCTCGACGATCAGGACCGACCTGTATCGGTAAGCCACAGCGGTGACGATGAACGAAACGTTATAGTATGGATGGATCACCGGGCTGTCGAACAGGCTGCGCGAATTAACGCAAGGGGACATGAGGTATTGCGGTATGTTGGTGGAACCATCTCACCGGAGATGGAGTCCCCCAAACTCATGTGGCTCAAGGAAAATCTCCCTGATAGTTGGAAGCGGACACGTCGTTTTTTCGACCTGGCTGATTTTCTGACTTACCGCGCCACTGGAGATGAAACCCGATCTTTGTGTACTACAGTCTGTAAGTGGACTTATCAAGGTCACCTTACACCGGTAAATCCCTTGAGTGTTGGGAAGTGGGAGGACACGTACTGGCAATCGATTGGGCTTGGTGAAATTGTGTCGGAAGGTTATCAGCGCATCGGGACACGCATAAGACCGATGGGCGAAGCAATCGCCAATGGCCTTACTCAAAGCTCAGCCCGGGATTTTGGCCTCAAGACGGGAACGCCTGTTGCCGTTTCAATAATAGACGCTCACGCTGGCGGGGTTGGTCTTCTCGGAGCCGCTGTACCTGAAGGTCGTGATGTTGATCTAGAGAAAAGACTTGCGCTAATTGGCGGCACATCGAGTTGTCACATGGCTGTCTCAAAACAGCCTCGATTTGTGAAGGGTGTCTGGGGACCATTTTATTCGGCAATGATTCCTGACTTCTGGCTCACCGAAGGCGGTCAATCAGCTACAGGAGCCCTTATTGATCACATCATCTTCAGCCATGTTCGTGGACGTGAACTTGAGCAAGAAGCAAAAAAACGTGGAGTCACTGTTTATGAAATTCTTGCGGAAGTTCTTGACCGGCTAGCACGGGAAATGGAGTTTCCCGCTCAACTGACCAAAGAACTTCACGTCCTACCGGATTTTCACGGGAATCGGTCTCCACGGGCTAATCCAGACGCTCGTGGGATGATATCAGGTCTGAGGCTAAGTGACGGCGTTGAAGAATTGGCGCTTTTATATCTGGCTACTGTTCAGGCTGTGGCTCACGGGGCGCGTCATATAATAGACGCGATGACTCAGGCGGGATACGAAATAGAAATTATACTTGTAACCGGTGGGGGCGCCAAGAACTCAATTTTCCTACGTGAACACGCAGACATCACGGGACGAAAAATTATTCTTCCTGAGGAAACTGAGGCAGTGCTTCTGGGGTCCGCAATGCTTGGGGCTGTAGCCGCTGGGGACTGTGCGACGGTTACCGAAGCAATGACTTCAATGAGCGCAGTGGACAGGGTGATCGAACCCTGTAAGGGGGCGGCGGCGAAATACCACCAAGCTAAGCACGAGATTTTTCTAAAGATGTATGAGAATCAGCTTGAATACAAATCGCTCATGAACCAAAATCATCAGTGAAAAAACTCAGTATAGGCTTCTTTCATGACTAATTGGTACAATGTTTTTATTATGATCGAATGAAGGGTCGCAGCCTTTAGCATTTGTTCTGGTTGATCTGTTTTATTTCAGAATTAGCCTGTTTAGTTGAGAAAGTTGACTGTTGAGATGCGTCTGATCAAATTGCGTAAACGACTGTTATTGACAAGTTAAGTAGGAAATTATAGAAGATTGAGGGTATGTGAATCTCATGAATGGGGAGAATTTTGTGATGAAGCTTCGATTATTTCTCAATGAACCGAATGGCAAGGCTTGAACTCATTTTCTGGAACTGGCGCCCAGTTTGAGCGTAAAGTACCCGATAAGTATTGAGACCGAAATTCACACCAGGGAATATTACAGATCCGAAGAGTGGCTTGACACTGAGCTACCTATGGCTCCATCGATCATGATAGATGATGACGTTATAGTGGAAGGTGGGGATATTTCGGAAGACGAGTTAGAAGCGGAAATCAAGTCCAGATTGTGATGATATGATGGTTGGATAGGCGTCAGGGGTTTGACAGCAAACGACTTGTTATTTAAAGGATTTTTGTTGATTATCTATCTGAATCAGAAGAGCTGAACAATTGTCATCGCCGCCGTTAGTGTTTGCTTCAGCTATTAGGTCATCGCAGGCCGATTGGATGGAGTTGGCTCTGCGCACTTTTTCCAGAATAGTTTTTTCCGCAACCATATCAGTAAGACCATCAGAGCATAAAAGCAGCAAATCTTTCTCAGCCAACCTAACTTTTCCTATTCTGGGCTCAAATTCATCATCAATGCCTAAGGCCATGTAAAGGCCATGTCGAGCAGGATGGGAGCGGGCATCTTCATAAGAGACAATGCCCTGTTCTATCCATTCACTCAAGAAAGAGTGATCTTTGGTTAACGGTTCGATTTTGTCATTGCAGATATGATACGCTCTACTATCACCGACATGTCCTATGATGAATGATGAATCGCCAACACGTAGAGCGACCACTAGAGTTGTTCCCATATCCTCGTATTGAGAATTATTTCTGGAAGCTGAGAGTATGGTGTTATGGGCATCCCAGAAAACCTGGTTCATCAGTTTTATGGGATCAATTTTCTTGTTCATTGTTGTTCCAAGGGAATCGATCAAAGTTTTTATTGCCATTTTACTTGCAACATGACCGGCTTTGTGGCCTCCCATACCATCAGCGATTGCAAAGACTCCCCTAGAGCAGTCTGCAAGAATTGCATCCTCATTGTTTTGCCTCTTAAGCCCAGAGTCGGTCTTAAATGCTGCTTTTAAACTATTTTGTTCAATTAATACGGACACGTTTTGCCTGCGATGTGGTGGTTTTGTTAATTGGTCAAGAAAAAATCAATTTGGTAGTTTGTGCAGGGCACTGTTATTGGATTTGCTTGACATCTGTCAGATCTTGTCCAGAGAGAATAATTCCACTTCCACGCCATTTCTTTTCAATTTCTCACAGAATTCTTTTAGAATGGGTTCCACTCCTGATTCGAGTTCGTCTTTAAAGGACATGCGTAAACTGATGTTTTTTTGGTCACGGCGCTGATTTGTTTTCGTTGGTTTTACGTCGTTTGCTATAGAGTTTAGTTCCTTGAGGACCTCGGAGATATCCTGAAATCGCAAGTCGGGCTTTTTTTCTGTAGCTTTTTTGATGAAAGAGGCGAATTGTTCAGGTAAGTTGGGATTGAAATCACGTGGATCGGGGGTAGCTTTTGTCATGTGGTATTCAAGAACCTGACAAATATCATCAGGATACGGTCTTACCCCAGTAGCCATTTCAAACGCCGTAATTCCTAGTGAATAAATATCTGTTCTCGCGTCCACCGGTTCTCCTTCGATTTGTTCCGGAGCCATATAGTGTGGACTTCCAGGCATGTCATCTGAACAGCCTCCTATTGGTGTAGCCAAACCGAAGTCCACGATCTTTACCTTGTCACCTTGCTGTATAAAGATGTTCCCAGGTTTGACGTCCTGATGCGCTACTCCGTTTTGATGAGCAAATCCAAGGCCTTTGCTGATCTGGGATAACAAGTTGACTATTCTCGGAAGGGGCAATTTGAACCCCGAATCTATTACCTCCCTCAATGTCATCCCTGATAGGTATTCCATTATTATGAATACGGTCTTGAAGCTCAGTTCAATGTCGTAAACCCTAACGATGTTGTCATGACTCAGGGTAGCGATTGTTTTCGCCTCTTTCTGGAACGTTTGAAAAAAGTCCGAATCCAGGGCCATACTGTGCTTGAGCATTTTAACAGCCACCGGTAAGTTCAAAACCGAGTGGAAGCCCTTATAAACTATGCTCCAACCGCCTTCAGCTATCACGTCGGTGATTCGATAGCGTCCGATATTCTTTTCGGCGGTGATTTTTTGACTACATAGCCTCTCTGTGGCCAGGTCGGTTAGAAATTCCGTTAGTTCAGGGCAAGTTTGAGCAAACTGTTCAAAAGCTTCCTTGTCTAAAGCCCAGACGACAACATCGCTCATAGCATCGACATTAGCGCTTCTACAATCTCCTGTGATCAGAGCAAGTTCTCCGAATATATCCCCCGCCTTCAGATGTCCCATGACATGCGATTGCTGATTCTTTTGCAGATTGACCTCACAGGACCCGTGTTGAAGTATGAAGAGTCTGTCCCCATGGGCGCCTTGATGAATGATTCTGTGGCCGGCGCGAAAGGTTATTCGTTTTAGAGTCGAAAGCATATTTTTTTGTAGAGGCTCCGGGGTTACCCGTAAAAGGGTCGTTCGCATCAGGAAAAGAAGGTCCGGATTAGAGATTTTTGGATTTCTGCGGGTAAATTCTTTTACGGATGTAAATTGTGGACCTCCAGATAGACAGCGGCAGACAGTTACTTGTGTTTTTGTCAAATTCCGACTGTCAAAGGACTTTTCGGAAGATTCGAATGATGAGGACTCCGATCGACTGAGGGTTTCTGAATTGATTTGCCGACTCGTTTTAATGTGAGAGGTCATGGGAATTCCTTTCATATGCGCCGGAAGGCCAATTCAATCCGGAAACGGTTAACAGAAAGTTTACGGACGTCTGCAAACCAAATTGTCGCGTGTAAATACGCTAAAGAGAATGATTCCACATGGTTTACTTCGTTCTACTAACTCGGATAAGGCAAGCCAAGGTCTTTTCAAGAAATATATAGTTGAAGCGAACATCTTGCCCTAGGTTCAGTGGGCAACCTTCCGTTCGGAGTATTTTCCATTATTCTTGATTAAAACGATAAGACAACAAAATGGCATTGACTTAAGTCAAGGAACTCCATCTTGGGCAATTTTTTTGCACGGCTTGGGAGATAGTGACCAAAATTGTTTAGAGATCTGGTTACAAATTCGTCATGGCAGTTTGGCTGTAATGATTAACTGTGAGACCATCTTGTTGGTTTAGGTATTTAATTCATATTGTAGATAGCCAACCGTGGAATCCAGACAAATGTATATTCCGTTATTTTCATTTCGTTTTGGTGAAAATAATTGCCTTTAAAAATAAAGAAAAATGTTTGTTGGTGATGAGATATTAAATTGAGAACTAACTATATCTGGGTTATAATTTGTCCTGTTATTTGTCGTATGGAGCTAAAATCCTTCCATCATTGATACATCAAAGAATTGAGGACTTACGTGGGATCTATGAACGCTAAACCTATGATTGATCAATTGCGCGAATTGCAGTCAATAATTGAGACGACTTTAGGGGAATCAGCTTCGACGAAACAACAGCTTGTCGAGTTGCTGACGATTGTAAACACGCGTCTTGAGGGAATTACTGATGGATCGGTCCAATCTGTGGCGTCAACAGGAAATTCGGAATCGTCCAAAGTCAACAATGGCCGAACAATTGGTGGAAGTTTGGCTTTCGAGGAATCAGGAGCCAGAAGCGATCTACTTCGACAGATGTTTAAGAAATTACCAATTCCCATTTGTATTTCAAGGGTTTCAGATGAGTTGATTCTGTACCACAATCCCGAGTGGATCGAAACCATCGGTCATGACATTTCAGGACTCACTTGCGCAGATAATTGGTGGCGCTTGGCTTATCCGGAACCGGAATATAGAGACGAGATTCTTAAGGAATGGAAAAGTAGAGTTAAGGTAGCTGAGGAAAATAAGGGATCCGTTGAGCCTTTGGAAGCGGTTGTCACATGTTTGGGTGGGGCACGCAAGATCATAAAATGGGGATTGATGTCTGACGGCACTCACAACTTCATTTACGGTATAGATTTGACTGAATATAGGCGTTTGGAGAATGCGTTAAGGGAGAGTGAGGAAAAGTATCGACAACTTACAGAAGAGGTTCCGGACTGGATCTGGGAAATGGACACTGAAGGTCATGTCACGTATAGCAATCCTGCAATATTGGACATTACCGGATACACTGTTGAAGAGATTTCTGGCGTAACCGCCTACAATTTCATACATCCTGATGAAATAGAACCAATAAGCAAACTATTAGAGGATTGCATAAATAGAAAGAAGGGTTGGAAGAACTTTGAGAAGAGGTGGATACACAAGGACGGTTCCATACGCACCTTCGAGGCTGCAGGGGCGCCGGTCTTTGACGCCAACGGCAGAGTTGTGGGCTTTAGGGGTGTAGATAGAGACATTACAGAGAAGAAACGAGTGACTGATGAACTTCAGCGAGCGTTGGCTCTTGCGCAACAATTGAGAGTTGAAGCGGAAGTGGCGAGCAGGACCAAGTCGAAATTTCTGGCAAACATGAGTCACGAGCTTAGGACGCCACTCAACGCCATAATCGGGTTTTCCGATCTCCTCAAAGGGGGTTACTACGGGGATATTAACGAAAAACAATTATCTTACCTCCAGGCCATTCACGATTCTAGTTCGCATCTTCTACAATTGATCAATGATATCCTGGACCTTGCCAAGGTGGAGGCAGGAAAAATAAAGATTGACCCTTCGAGTTTTTCGCTGAACCTGTTGCTCCAGAATGCCTTAGCTATGTTCCGGGGAACGGCCTTGAAGAGAGGCCTGAATCTGGAGCTGAAAATAGCGAACGAATTCAAAGAGGGGGATATCTGGGCAGATCATGTGAGACTCAAGCAAGTTGTCATCAATCTACTTTCCAATGCTGTGGAATTTACTCCATCAGGTGGACGGATCCGCCTGGAAGCCGAGACGGTGGAACAAGAAATACGGATAAGTGTTTCCGACACGGGTATAGGTATCAAACCCGAGGATCAGGAGAAGATATTTGAGGAATTCGGACAGGCTGACAATTCCTTTTTACGTTCTAATCAGGGAACTGGACTAGGCTTGTCTCTTACACGAAAATTGGTGGAACTCCATGGCGGTCGTATATGGGTGGAAAGCGAAGGGGAAAACAAGGGGAGCATCTTCACTTTTGAGATACCTTACGTCAAGGGCCGTGCACAGCATACGCATGAGAGCCCTGTGGAAGAGAATTCTTTGAATGATGTCATAACTTATCAAATAGGTGATAGGACACCCACGGTTCTGGTGGTGGAAGATAATTTAGCAAACATGAAACTGACCACGACTCTGCTTGAGATAGGAGGGTTTAAGACACTTGAGGCCTTTTCATCGGAAGAGGCTATCGAGAAATTGAAGACTGTAACGCCAGACCTCATTCTGATGGATATCTCGCTACCGGGAGTGGATGGCCTGACGGCGACGATGCTCATTAAAGGGAATGCTGACACGGCAGGTATCCCGGTGATCGCTCTGACCGCCCACGCTATGATAGACGATGAGGCAAAGGCTGTGGAAGCCGGATGCCAGGCTTATCTAACTAAACCAATTGATACAAAGAAGTTTTACAGAACCATATCGTATGTTCTAAAGCAGGGCTAAGCCAGGCCGGATTTTTCAAGGCTTCTGAGCTAGGTGGAATTTCTTAAACTAGATTCAAGATATTGGAAAACTCGGTAAAACATTTCGTGGAGAGCAGTTTCTGGTGGTCCGTTCTTCTTCATTCCCGGGTTGAAATTATTACCCCTATCAATATTAGGGCTCCGCTCAAGAAATCGATGAATGTAACAGGTTCCCCCAATAGAATTAGTCCTTCGACTGCGCTAAATATCGGTAGCGAATAGTATGCAATGGCCGATCGGACAGGGCCTATGAGCATTATTGCCTTGTTCCAACAAAGAAAGGCTATCAATGAGGGACCAATTCCCAGGTAAACGATAGCCATTAGGGTAGGCATAGTTAAATTCAAGGTCCCAGCGTGACGCTGTTCCCATATTACCCAAGGGACAAGGAATAGTAATCCTATAAACAGTGTAGACGACAGGAATGCCACTGAGCCCAAGGCCGTTGGTTTTATACGAACCAAAACGTTATAGATGCCGAAGACAACCGCGGCCAATACCATCCAGAGTTCACCCTCTGAAAAGGTCAGGTCGCGCAGCACAGATAAGTCCCCTCTTGTTACAAGCAGGACTACCCCCAAGGTGGCTGAAATAAGGCCGATAATTCTTAGAGGGCCAAGGCGAGCATTAAGAAAGAAATACGCTAACAATATCGTGAAAATGGGTGACGATGAAGCGATTAACGCAAGATTCAGGGCTTTGGATGTATGAGCGGCGATGTATATCAGCGTATTGAATACGGTCACCAGCAGAAAGGCGGTGACAGTTACGTAGAACAGGTGTTTTCGTATAATCGGTAGTTCACGAAAAAACGGTCTTATACCAAAAGGTAACAGAAAGGCTGCAGCAATTGTCCAGCGTAAAAAGGCCAGCATAACCGGAGGAACGCTGTCTGCAAGGATTCTTGCTACAATGAAGTTAAATGACCAAATTGCCGTAGCGACGACTGCAAACGCATAGCCTGCTACTTCGCTTGATGGAGCATCGCTATATGTAATGGTGTTTTTAATATTATTGATCAAAGAAGTCCTGCCGTGTATTTGCAACATATAAAAGTTTTTTAGCGATTGTGCAATGTCCTGATCAACAATTTGTATTGTTCTTGTCATTTCAACTTCTTGGGGACGCAATTATAAGCCTGATAGTGAAACTGGCATTCGTTCTTGGCTGTTCATCTTTTTACGAGTGGGCTTTGAGAACTCATGATGATTCCGGCCAGGTCGATGCAAAAATAATGAAGTAATCGCCAGAATCATCAATATAATTAAATATCAAAGAGCTCTCATTGTTTTCAGAGCTTGCGTTGTGACATTTGATGCAATGCATTTATAAATTAAAAGCGTCATTCCAGTGGTCACAAGTTAGATTCAACTTTATAGGCTTCATCCAGACATATACGCATTTGTTTTGCAAGAATATTTGCTCCTGGTTCTTTGAGGATATTCAAGTGGGACCCTGGAGCGACATATCTTTGAACATCCTGGCTCATCTTGCTCCACAGGTTTTCGATGTCAGGTATGAACCCCTCTTCGAGAACGTCACCGACAAATATTCTGATGGGACATGACAGAAAGCCCTTAAGATAGTAGTGAGTCATAGCTTGGGTGTTGAGTCTATAAACCTCGGGCCTATTGGATAATACCCCTGAATCGAATTCCAAGGAAAAGGCGGAGTCTATGGCTCCAGATTTGATTTTTTTCAAGTACTTGAATTTATTTTGTATATAAGAAATCCAGCCTTTTGGGCCAAGCTTTGCAAGACCCAACAGTTTTTTGAAATAGTAACTGGCTCTTACATTTGCCATCCGGGGAAAGGGGGTTTCTATCAGAACAAGCATACCGACCTGTTTGCCCATTTCTTGCATTTGGTAAGCCATTTCGCTGGCGACGATGCCGCCATAACACCATCCGGCAAGATAGTAAGGGGGTTCAGGCTGAAAGGAAATCATTTCCTCAATGTAGTATTTAGCCATTTCCTCTACGGTCTTATGCGCCTTTGAAGGAGCTTTTAAGCCCAGAGATTCAAAGCCGAAACATGGCTGGTCTGCGCCCAGTCTGTTTACAAGGTTAACATACCCCAAGACATCTCCCGGATTTGAATGAATCAAATACAGTGGTGGGCGTGAGCCCCGAGGTTGGAGTTCCACAAGGCATTTCCAGGATCCGGCCTCAGATGAAGGCTTGGCAGTGGTAATAACTTTTGCCTGTTCTTGGATTGTTGGGTTCTGAATAAATTCAGCCGGTGTCAATCTGAGTCCTGCTTTGTTCACTCGATCTATGATTTGTATGCTTAAAAGAGAATGTCCTCCCAGGTGGAAAAAATTATCGTTGACCCCTATGTGCTGGGTGCCAAAAACATCTTTCCAAATGTTAACCAGGACTTCTTCAACAGGGGTTCTGGGCGGCACGATACTTTCTAGTCCAAGCGTTTGAAAAGTCCTGATTTCTTTCAATGCGTTTACATCTATCTTTCCACCTGAGGTTAGAGGGAACTTATCCAGAATTGTGAAAGCTCCAGGGATCATGAAATCCGGAAGTTTGTTCTTGAGTTCTTCTCTTAACCGAGATTCATCAATGTGAGAGCCCTCATGCAAGACTATGTAGGTGGTTAATTGCACGGGAAGGGAATCTTTTCGGATGTCTAAGGTGAACGCTTCGGAGATTTCCGGAAAACTTCTCATCGCCGAGTCTATTTCATCGAGTTCGACTCTAAAGCCTCGGACCTTAACCTGACGATCGACTCGACCGCAGAACTCTAGCTCACCATTTTCGAGGTATCTGACACGATCCCCGGTTCGGTAAATCCTGTCTTCAGATGAATTACTAAAAGGATCTTTGATAAATCTTTCCGAGGTCTTATCTGGTAGATTGACATATCCTCGAGCTAAGGCTTGGCCACCGATGCAGAGTTCCCCAGGGACTCCGATAGGCGTCGGCTTCCAATTTTTGTCCAGGACATATGCTTTGACGTGTTCAAGAGGCCGACCGATGGGGATGTGGCGAGATACTGAATCGTGACTATCCCAATTAGACAAATCAACTGCTGTAGCCACGACGGTGGCTTCTGTGGGGCCGTAGGTATTTATGAGGCTGATGTTATTACTTGCAGTTCTCAACCATGCATTTAGGCGTTCGACAGAGGGTTGCTCTCCACCAATGATGACGGTCCGAAGTGTTTCGGGTAGAAGGATGGATTTTTCTTCCAGGGCGGTTGTAAGCTGATGCCAGAAAGCTGTAGGCAAATCCAGTATGGTTATTCGGGAATCGGACCATTCTCCGGCTAGAGCCGATATTGATTGTAATTCGGTCTGGGATTTCAACACAAGAGTGGCTCCGGAGCATAGTGCGCAGAAAATCTCTTCGACACTTGCGTCAAAACTAGGGGAAGCGAATTGTTGAATTCTGTCAGGTGCGCTTATTCCATAAAGTTTTACGGCTGATTTTACAAAGGCCGATAGTGCTTCATGTTCTATTATTACACCTTTTGGGATCCCGGTAGAACCGGATGTGTAGATAACATAAGCTGCATTTGATCTGGTTGGTTTTTCAATGACGTTGTCCGAAGAGAACTGTCTAAAGTCATCCCAATCTCTGTCCAGACAAATGATTTCAGGCCTATTTGACAAAGTTGAATTTTCTATGAGACCCTGGACGGTTTTTTCATTGGCCTGATCAGTAATCACGAAAGGCGCCTTAGTATCGTTGAGGATAAATTCAATTCGCTTTTGTGGATACTTTGAATCCAGGGGGACGTAAGCTGCCTGAGATTTTAAAATTCCTAGAATCCCTATAATCATGAATCTAAAGGGTTCAAGTAATATGGCCACACAAGTTTCGGGTCCGACGCCTCGACTTTTTAAGCCCCTGGCTAGTTGATTCGACTTGCGATTTAAATCGCTGTAGGACAGTTCTACTGGAACGCCTGAATCTCCGTGAAGATCAAGCGCCGCCGTTTTTGAGTCAAATATCCCAGTGATATCTTCAAAAATATCGACAACTGTTTTTTCAGAAGTGTCTAAAAGCGGAATGTTTCCACTCCAATCGGCCAGAAGCGTTTTCCTTTCCTGCTCGCTGAGAATTTCAAGTTCGGATAGTCTGAATTGTGGATTCAAACAGGCTTGTTTGAGCAAGTTTCTGAAGTGTTCAAGCATCCTGGATATTGTGGATTCTTTGAAAAGATCGATACTGTATTCGAAAACTATCTTAAGTTGATCACCAATCTCATACATCCATAGGGTCATGTCGAAATTGGATCGGAAAGTTTCCAGTTCAATAGGCGCACACCTAAGGTTTGGGAGTTCGAGGGCAGGAAGGGGAATATTCTGGAGAACCATCATGACCTGAAATATTGGAGTTCGCGACAAGCTTCTTTCAGGTTTGATTTCTTCGAGCAATCTTTCAAACGGCGGATCCTGATTTGCAAAAGCGCCTAGGGCGTTGTCTCTTACCCTGACGATGAGGTCTGCAATCGTGGGATCGTCGTGAATTTCAGTTCTTATTGCCACAGTGTTGACAAAGAAACCAACTATATTTTCGATTTCCTGCCTATTACGATTAGCCACAAATGTGCCTATGCAAAGATCGGGTTGTGAGGTATACCGGTGCAGTAACGTTTTAAGTCCGGCTAATAATACCATAAAAAGAGTCGTATTTTCTTTGGCTCCTACTCTTTTGAGCTGTTTGACTAAATCAGCATCTAACACAATGGTCTGACTCGATCCTCGATAGCTTTGAATAGCGGGACGAGGGAAATCAGTCGGTAGTTCAAGAGGATCGGGGATGGTTTTGAATTTTTGTTTCCAATATGAGAGTTGAGCATGGCAAGCATCAGTCTCCATCCACTCCGTTTGCGCTAGAGCATAGTCTCTGTATTCAAATGGTTGACTGGGAAGTGAAATAGGTTTTTCTGAAACTATTGCGTAATATAAGCTCATCAGGTCTTTGACTATTATCCCCATGGACCAACCATCAGAGATGATGTGGTGGATAGTGAACACGAGAATATGTTCTTCTCTATCGAGTTTGATGAGAATGAATCGGAATAAAGGTCCCTTACTGAGATCAAAGCCTCGATGGATTTCCTTATTGTAAAGGGCGCGAGCTTCAGACGCTTTTTCGGATAGGGGTACGCCGGAAATATCGAGAAGTTCTATTGAAAACTTTTCGAGTCGATTAACAATCTGGACTGGATGTGGCTCTCTTTTTTCGAATGTGGTTCTCAGACTTTGGTGACGTTGGGCAATTAGATTTACGCTTTCATTGAGGGCTTTTACGTCTAGCGGACCCAGCAACTTGTAGCACAAGCAGATATTGTATGCGGGAGTATTAGGTTCAAGCTGATCCAGATACCAGATCCTCATTTGGGAATACGAAATAGGATACTCAGTTAATTGAGGGCTGCATTTCAGGGGAATACTGGATGATTCAACCCGTGTTGAGGCCAGGGAGTGAACTGTTTTTGACAATCGCCGTATTGTGGGCGCCTGAAAAATGTCCTGTAAGCAAATGGCTATGCCAAATTCATCCCTGATTCGGGAGACAAGTTGAGCGGCGAGCAGGGAATGTCCACCAAGTTCAAAAAAATTGTCTGAAACTCCCACGGATTCGATTTTGAGCAAATCCTGAAAGAAACCCAGTAATGACGATTCTATTTGATTGGCCGGTTTCTGATCTTCATCGTCGGATGAATGAATCACATGTTCTGCCCGGGGAATTGGCAAGGCGGCTCTGTCGGTCTTGCCGTTGGGGGTGGAGGGTATAGTATCAATAGGTATGAAGGCCGATGGAATCATATAGTCCGGCAGATACTTTTTCAGGTGGTCTCTGATCGAACGTATGGGCAGTGATTGTCCTTCTCGGCAGACAAAGTAAGCCACAAGAATTTGTCTTCCAGGCTCGTCTTCTCGCAGGATTACCACAGCCTCCCTTATGGGCTGGAGTCTACGGATCAATGTTTCAATTTCTCCGAGTTCGACTCTGAAACCTCTTATCTTTACTTGAAAATCTCTACGGCCGAGAAATTCAAGGTTCCCATCGTCGAGAAGCCGAACGAGATCTCCTGTTTTGTAAAGCCGGGCCTGCGGATCTTGCGACAGGTGATCTGTCACGAAACGGGCCTGGGTGAGATCAGGTCTGTTTAGATATTCAAGAGCCAAACCAACTCCCCCAATAAACAGCTCGCCAGTTTCTCCTGGTCGCACGACATTTCCGTCTTCGTCCAGAATTCTTAGTATGGTGTTTTGGACCGGTTTGCCTATTGGGGTGTTTTCATGAATGGTGTTGGCTTGGTTGATCGAGTAAAGCGTGGCGCAGATGGTCGTTTCCGTAGGTCCGTATCCGTTGATGATGTGAATGGAAGGCACGGCGTTATCGATGGCCAAAAGAGTTTTTTCGGGAATTGGCTCTACTCCTACAAGTAAACGTCTCAATTGGCTTTTATCGGGATTTTTTCGGGTCCAGATTTCAAGATCAGAAACCATGAAGGGCGGTAAGTATGCGCTGGTGACATTGTTGTTATAGAGCCATTCCATCAAATCAGGGCCGTCAGGTCTGACTGAATCGGGAACAACGATTAGGGTTGATCCTTCGGTTAACGGAGAAAAGATTTCGTAAACCGAGACGTCGAAGTTAAGACTTGTCCACCAGCTACAGATGTCACCATGCCCTATGGGTTGACGGTCCTGAAAATCCGATAAGAGATTCAAGACAGACCCGTGATAGCAACAAACTCCTTTAGGTTTTCCGGTAGAGCCTGATGTGAAGATTACGTATGCAAGAGATTCGGGGCCCACGTTTTTTAGTAAAGGTGGTCTGTCGTTTCTGGAGTTAACTGTGTCCTCTACACATAATGTCAAAAGGTCATGATCATGGAAGATATGCTTAAAGCCGGATGTTGTAACTACAACGGGGGCTTGAATGTCTAACAACATGTCATTGATTCGATCTTCAGGATATGTAGGATCAAGAGGAACGTATGAGCATCCGGCTTTTAATATTCCGATCAAGCCAACGATGAGCTGGGCTGATCTCTCCATACAAATGCCCACGAAGGCGTTTTGGCCGCTGGTTTGTTGAACGATCCTGCGGGCGACGGCATTGGAAAAGTCTTCCACATCTTTGTAGGTATATTTTGTGGTTTCGGATATAATGGCAATGGAATCTGGGTGTTTGTGCGCCTGTTCGGAAAATCTTACATGTAGGCATGACTTCCAGCCATTGTCTACGGTAGGACCTCGAAGGCCGTTATCCTGGTAGTAAGTATCGCAGAGCCCTGGTTCTTCTGATGATCTAATTTCGTTCCGTGACATCGGACCTCCCGCAACCACTTTGGCTATGAATCGGAAATCCCGACAATATCTTATCAATCAATCGTTAGAGCTAGGCAAGTTTGACGCCCATGTATGGCGCGTGCTCTTGCCTTCAATGCAACCCGCAGTCAAGGATCTTCAAAGGGTCCTTACTGATGAAGAGACAAAATTTCAACGGAAATTGAAGAATCAGAAACAAGCAACTCAATATATTCTAAGAAAAGCAATAATTAAATTATTATTATCCAAATATAGCAAATTGGCGCCGGATAAAGTCAAAATTAGTGTCACGAGTTTCGGAAAACCATCTTTGATGCTCAGTGAAAGCATGCCCAAGCTTGAGTACAATGTTTCTCACTCCGGTGATTGGCTATTGCTGGTTTTTAGTATCGCTCACTCCGTAGGAGTTGATGTGGAAATCTTGAAGAATGATTTTCCGGCAATTGATATCGCAACAAGATTCTTTACTTATGGAGAATCTCGAGCTTTGATGGAATGCCGCGAGCCTCAGAGAGTACAGTCTTTTTTTAAAGTTTGGGTCCGGAAGGAAGCTTATCTAAAGGCTCTTGGCAAAGGCCTGCATGAGCCATTAAACAGTTTTGAAGTCCCGATGGAGTCATTGCAATTATCTGGTATGAAGGAAGGGGCTGAACATGAGTTCATAGGGGATATTGAAGGGAAGTGGTTTTTTTATGATTTACCGATTGACATTCAGCACGTCGGATGTTTTGTTTCAGAGTTCCGACCTCACAACATCAAGGTATTTGACCTGCTGTTTCCTGAACAACTCAATATTCTATATCGCACATCCTTGGGACTATAGTGTGGAAACAGTATCCAACAAACAAATCGTATCTCAATTCAAGTTTCTAAATTAATCGTTAAACGATGGCGCCAATATTGGGGAGTCGAACTTGATTTCAAGCAGTTCGAATAGGCGCTGTGTCAGGGACTTTAGCCTGTGATCTGACGGAACAATAGCGACAATCCGGTCAATATGGCCACAATAAACAAAAAACCTATAAGGGAGCGCCGGTTTTGTTCAGGCGAGTTTGCCTTTAACCACGGCGCAAGTATTTTGTTTAGAAATGGAATAACGATCCACTGCAAGACGCTTACCGTGATGATGTTCGAAAATAGCATTGCGATTGAAAATCCAAGGGTCGTGGTGTATGAGCCCGACAATATCTCCAGAATCATGACAGTGGGGTAAAGTCCAAGAAGCACGGTAAGCGCGATTTTCCAAGAGGGAAGGGACAACTGATCTCGAGTGACCATGACCGATCTGAACCAGCGGCCAAATCCTCCTGGGAGGACTTTCAGGTCAAAATCCCCGATGCTTGTCCGAAGTTTTTCCAACCACTTTGCTCTTACGGTCGATTCCAGCCATGTGCGAAGGGAGTTGTCATCCTCAAAATGGAGCGCCACGACCCAATCATCATGCGAATTGTCCACCGGTGGATAAATATCGGCCCCCAAGTAGCCGGGAAAAGTCTCGGCAGCTTGATTGACATCTTTTTGCCATTGTTCAAACCAAATTTTTTTGGATGAGGGGACCCTCTGAATTATGACTGCAGATGCCCGCGATGTTCGAACTTCCAAGATTCCCTTCCTTGTTTTGGATTGCAAAGAAAATCCGTGTTATTGTTGAAGGGGCCCCTATGAGTTTGCTCGAAGAAATTAGCAAAGACGAAGCTTATTGTCCCGGCCACTCCATTATCGGGACTGCGCTTACGCTATTCTTCGGACTGCCCTCGATAATTCGGTCGCTGTAGGTCACGTAAACCAGGACATTTCGTTTGCGGTCGAAGAATCTGACCACATGCAGTTTTTTGAAAAGAAAGCTACGTTGTTCTTCAAAAACGGCCTCGCCATCTTTGAGTTCACCCAGAATTTTGATAGGGCCAACTTGCCGGCATGCGATGCTAGCGTCACTCGTATCCTCGGCTACACCTAGTTGACCTTTTATGCCGCCGGTTTCCGCTCGGGCTATATAACAAACGACCCCCTGAACTTTTGGATCTTCAAAACTATCGATTACAATTTTGTCATTCGGCCCAAGCCATCTGAATTTTGTGCTTACAGCCCCGGTGGTTCCCCTGTCGGGACGACTCAAGATCCACCACCCAGAAAAGACAACAATAAGTAAGACAACCCCTCCAGCAATGACACCAATCTTTTTCATATTGATCCCAATTCCTCAAAAATGAACGTTAACAATCTTTTTTTTAGACCATATCGCTAGGGCAAGGCCATTGCATTTGATTGAAGCTATTTAGACTTTTTTCCGATGGAAAAGGCCTTGCCAAGATATTGTCCTATTCCATAGTAGCCGCGACCGTAATCCGGAGCCCAAAGAAAAGGCTTGATCCTTTCAATTTCCGGCCCCTTTTCTCCAATCACCGTCTCGTCAGCCTTGATATCCAAAATTTCTCCTATGAACTGTGTGTGGAGCCCTATCTTGTGAGTTTGAATTACCTTGCACTCTAAGACCAGTGGAAATTCCTTAACGTAAGGAGCTTTCACAAGTTCGCTGTTTACAGGAGTCAGCCCTGTTTCGAGAAATTTATCAGTATCCTTTCCTGAAGCTATGCCGATGAAATCAGCTTCCTTCACGTATTTTTCAGAAGGAATACTAATTGTGAAAGCTTTGTTTTCAACGAGACCTGCGTAAGTGTGAGTGGCCTCTCTGACTGATATTGTGACACACGGCGGTGTCGAGCAACAAATTCCCCCCCAAGCCACGGTCATGACATTAGGTTTTCCATCCTTGCCGTAGGTTCCAACTATCAGGACAGGCGTTGGGTAAATTATCGTTTTGGCTCCAACGGATTTTTTCATGACAATCCTCCTTTGACGCAAAAGTAAATAGCCGTTTAAGGTTGGTTACATCCCTATTCTGTCAACTTGGCCAAAAAATGCAACAATATTAGTGTAGTTTGATGTGATGTTTACTGATGGGGTAAGCGCTAAGACTGTTACAGGAGCCTGAATTATTCGCTCGCGAAAAATAGATTGCGTCACCTTTGTGACCATTCAGGAATTGGAAACACATAAGGCTTCGTAGCGACATTCTTGGGCCAAACTAGCTCAAGGACTCCATTTTGCCATTGAGCAAGATAGGTAGGGAGAACGTTCTGCTGTTTCTTCTTACCGTATGAATTGAATTTGACGGGACCAAATGCTGTCATCATTTCTGTGGCTCCCAAGGCTTCTCTCAATTCTTCTGGGTCGATTTTAGTCGTCCTGCTTAATGCATTGGCTAAAACGAATAAAGACGCATAGGCTTGGGCTCCATGATAGGCTGTTGGCGAATCAAACCTCTCTGCGTAGTTTTCGAAATATTCTTTAGCTCCAGGAAACAGCAGATTTGGCGACCAAAGTTCGATAGTGAAGACAAATTCAACTGCCGGTCCAGCTTGAGTGGCAAACTGCGGAATATTGAAACCGGCTGCGCAGCCGACAAAGAGTTTTGCGTTAAAATCATGCTCTTGAGCTTGTCGCATTAGCATTGCAGCGTCCTGAGCGTATGAGAGCATGTAAACCATGTCAACTTTTGCAAGTTTGGCTTTTGCAATAATAGGTCCGAAGTCCAGATCTCCCGTATCGTATGGCTCCCTGACCAGTACTTTTATACCAGCCTTGTCGCATTGCCCCGCGAATTGTTTGGCGCCTGATGCCCCGAAGAGAGTGTTCTCATAAATAATTGCTACTGACGCTGGTTTTACAACTTCCGACAGAAATGACTTCAGAGCGTTGTTGTATTCACTGCTAGGCGGATTGAGCCGGAATATGTAATTCCATCCCTGTTCAGTAATTTCATCGGCTGAAGAAGTTGTCACGAGAAATGGAGTTTTGAGTTTTTCAGCCCATTCACATTCCGCGTAGGTTGCTGTAGAGGAATAACCTCCTGTCAATGCAATGACTTGATCCTGAGTGATGAGCTTTTCGGTGACAGTTCGTCCAACATCGGGCTTTCCCTTGTCATCTTCGAAGAGCAACTGTATCGGGCTGCCGTTTATGCCGCCAGAGTGATTGATTTCGTCCGCGCCCATGACAAATGAATTCTTTTGAACCATGCCAAAAACCGCTTTGTCTCCAGTCAGCGGGAGGATAACTCCTATTTTAATAGGGGGCTTATCGCAAAAAGAAATATCTGGGAATAGTCCAACAAATAAAAATAATATCAACAGGCTGAGGGCTGTTTTTTTCATGTCACACCACTGAAGCTGAACGAGCTAAGGCAGGATCCTTCAGGAATTTCTATCTATTAGTAACTGCGCACATATTCCGTGTCAAGCGCAATAAGCGTTTCAAATTGCCCACGAAATTCCTGTCAGAAAAATGCCTTATCAAAAACTTTATTTAGCCTGAGAAAGTTTCAATCAAATGAGTTTCGAGCCAAAATTCCATAGCGCTACTGAGTGATCCATAAGTTCCCCGTCACAGTCAACTTGCAGGCGCTATTGGAGAGGTCATACAAAGTTATGAAAAGGAAAGAAACTGCAAAAAATCTAATGGCTTCAAAAAACAAGAGTTTTCTGAGTTAAATAAATCTGTGAATTTATGAGTGTTAAAAGATAAGGATGTTCTATATAATGACATCTCACAACGCATTATAACTATTTACATATACGAGTATATTTTTGAGACGGTAATTTAACGTCATTTAATTTTTCGATCCACTGTTGAAAGGCGCCAACCAAAAGTTATGAAAACTCCAATCAGTGATTCAACGCAAACGACTGACAAAAAGTTTGAAGTGAGAATTCTCAGACCTGAAGACGCCGATGGCGTGATAAGTCTATTCAGGTCTGTACATGGAGAGGATTATCCGATCAAATTATTCTATGATGGTGGTCGACTTATTGAAGCTAACAAGCAAGGTGATTATCGCAGTGTAGTTGCAAGGACTACAGCAGGAAAGATTATCGGTATACACAATCTTTTTCGTTCAGCGCCGAGTTCGGACGTTTATGAGTGGGGAGTAGGATTAGTAGACAAGGGATGGCGTGGAGAGGGAGTATCCTCGGAAATCCAAAAGTTCATAAATGAAAAACTCGTTCCAAAATTGGAAGCTCACACCATTTTTGGTGAGCCTGTCACAAACCATGTTTTGATGCAGAAAGCCGGAGAAGATTACGGTTTCACGGTCACTGCCCTGGAAGTTGGTCTGATGCCTGGCGAGGCCTACTCTGGTGAGGGCGTGACAACTAGCAGGGTAAGCGCCTGTCTTTTCTTTAAATTTAAGCGGGTCCTTTCCCAGAATATTTATCTACCTCAGCCGTACCAAGACATTTTACGGCTAATTTATGAGGGTTTTTCAGATGGCAGGGAGTTTTACGAATCGACTGCCAGGATACCTTTGGAGATTCATTCCGAATCAAAGATGGATATATTTGATTTTGCCCAGGTGGCCAGAATAGCTTTTCATGAAATTGGAATCGATTTTGAGCAGAAGATTACTGAGCTTGAGTCAGAAGCGTTGAGACAGGGTTGCGTGGTCATTCAGGCATGGATGAAACTCACGTGTCCCTGGATCGTCGAAGCTGTGAGAGTCTTGAGAGAAAAGGGGTTTTTCTTCGGAGGACTTTTACCACAATGGTTTGACGATGATGGTTTTTTCATGCAGAAGATCATGTTTGAGCCTGATTTTGAATCAATGCGCTTGTATTCTGACAGAACGCGAATGATATGGGATTATGTGCGGGCAGACTTCCTTCGCTAGAGAAATTGATTAGCCCTGTTGTTTGATGGGCTTGTACGGCGAGTTCGGTTTGTTTAGGCGTGATGCTTTTGGGGGCAGGTCGATGGTGGTTATTTTCGAGGATATTTTTGCTGGGTATTTCAAATGAGTGATTAATTTAAGCGGCTAGCCGCAATCTGCGACCAGCCGCCATGGCGAAAATGACCGGTCGTTCAATGGAATTACTTTTTTTAACCGGTCGTAATAGCAATTTTTCGAGGAACGGCCTTCGGAATTTTGGGCAAGGTCACTTTGAGGACCCCGTTTGCAAGAGCAGCGGCAATCTTGTCGGAGTCTACAGAGTCGGTAATGCGGAAGCTTCTGAAATAGCTTCCCTTCCTGTACTCGGTGAGTAAAGGCTCTCCAACCTGGGGATCGTCAACAACTTTTCCTTCAATCGAAAGTGTTCCTTCTTTGACCTCGATGTCAACACCGTCTGATTTCACTCCGGGCATATCGGCAAATATCATAAGTTCCTTGTCTGTCTCACAAATATCGACAGCAGGAGTAAAGTAGACGCCCTGTCTGATGAATTCCCCACCCTGTTCGGCTACTTCTCTTTTCTCTGTGACTTGGAGTTCCTTGTCAGTCATTTTTCCCTCCTGGCTATCTCAGTTTCTTTATTCTGTTGTTACATTTATTTGTTTTGGCTGCCCAGTCTTTTCAATTGGCAGAGTGATTGTGAGAACTCCCTCTGCATAACGGGCCTTAACTTCATCGGCATCAACTTTCGTGGGAAGAGTAAGACTCCGCTGAAAAGTCCCTGCAACCCTTTCCTTTCGATGATAACTTACGCCTTCACCTAGATTTTCAGGTTTTCTTTCTCCTCTAACAGTCAAGGTGTCGCCTTCAACCTTGATTTCGAGGTCTTCGAGTACAATCCCTGGGATCTCGGCTGTGACAACATAGGAATTATCCACCTTGGTAACGTTTATGGCGGGAAAGATCCGGGCTGCGCTGAACCAAGGTTCGAAAGGAGTTCTAGTTGACACATCCAATCGACGGACCAGATCGTCAAGGTTCCTTTGTATTCGATTGAATTCAAACCAAATAGGATCTCTTCTTGTGCCCCGATAGAACATCTTAAAACCCTCCTGCTTCATCAGTTTCTTGAGGTTAATTGTTATTGAGGATACAGTTTCAAGCACCTCATAATCGTCATTTAATTGATATCCCCACGAAATATCTGTCTGGGAATCCATATAGTTCTGACATTTTCAAAATTTCATTTAAAATCACCCCAAAAAAAATTACGAGTGACTTATCAACTCTGAGTACTGTTAAAGTTACGTTAAATGAAATACGAATATGTCTTAACTCTTAGAGTTAATTTTTTGATAATCATTCACTAAAAAATGTCAAGTGTGTGTTGGGTTGCTTCGAGAAATTTTTTATTTTGCTCAGAATGGAAAAATGCGGTTGAAACCTAGTGTTTATTTACCATCGGGTTTTATCAAATCAGTTTCGTTGACACGGGGAGTTCTTATTGCTAAGCTCGAGTAGAGTGACGGTATATGACCAAAAATTCGAAAGATTCTGAGAGATGATGAGACTCCTCATAGCATTTTTGATTCCGATGGTGGGCTTGTATGTCGACTTGCAGGGTGAGGAGTTCGAGAAACTGATTTCCTGCTTTCTGGATGAAAGATCCATTTTCAGTTCCATATTAGGTTGGAGATTTACAGCGATCTATGGGGCGCTGTGTTCTATTGTTTCAAGTATTCATAGCGGATTTTTCGTTCAACTTTTCTTAGCGCGAAACGCGATAGTATTTTTCCCTCGTAAAAACGTCCTCAGTTTTTCCACACCTATTGTGTCAGATTTGAATCGTTTTAGCAGGCTAAACAGCCTGATTAACCAGACAACTTTTTTTTCGCTTGCTCCACGAGAACTTTCCTCAAGAAACAACTTTTGATTCGTTAGTGTTGAATTAACGGCTGAAGATTAAGCCCATGGTTTTTTGTCTGAATATTCGATACGCCAGGTCTGCGCGCCTGATTAAAGAGAGGTTCAAATATGCTTGGAGTGCAAGAGCTTATTGTCATACTGTTGATCGTAGTCATGATCTTTGGAGCCAAGAGGATTCCGGAGATTATGAGTGGTCTTGGCAAAGGTATAAAGAGTTTCAAACAGGCGGTGGATGGTCAGGATGAGGATCACCGTACGAATGGAAATTCCATACGTTCAAATTCAATGAGTCCCAAGGAAGTCAAGAGCGACTCCCATAGTTCAGTCTGAGGTATGACAGCGCTTTATTTTTAAAAGGAAAAACATTTCGGAGTAAAAAGATGATTTTTCAATCAAGCCCGTCGCATAGTTTAACGCTGCGTCTTCGTTTTGCGAGGCGCCCTGGCGCATTAGCCAGAGTGGCTTCGACCATTGGTGAAAACGAAGCCCTCATTGGTTCAATTCCAATTGTCAAGATTGAGCGAGACTTAGTCACCAGGGATTTTGACATCTACACGTCGGATGATAGCCATGAGCGTAGAATCATTGAAGCGATCAAGGCGCTTCCTGATGTGGAACTGTTGAAGGTGACGGACCGTACGTTTCAGTATCATGAGGGCGGTAAGATAGAGATTACTCCGACAAAGCGACTGTCTCGGCGTGAAGAACTTTCCATGGCCTACACTCCTGGAGTAGGGAGGGTAGCCAGTTCGGTCGCAAAGAACCCTGAGGAGGCTTACACTTACACTCTCAAGGGTTCCACGGTGGCGATTGTTTCGGATGGAACTGCGGTTCTGGGTTTGGGTGACATAGGGCCTCTGGGGGCTCTGCCTGTCATGGAAGGCAAGTCCATGTTGTTCAAGGAATTTGCAGGGATCAACGCTTTTCCAATTTGCCTGAACGTCCATAGCGTCGATGAAATAGTAGCCGCCGTGAAGGCTATCAGTCCTGTGTTTGCGGCTGTAAACCTTGAGGACATATCAGCTCCGAGGTGTTTTGAGGTGGAAAGGCGGCTCACTGAAGAGCTTGACATTCCGGTATTTCATGATGATCAGCATGGCACATCGATTGCTGTATTGGCGGCGTTGAGAAACGCGTTGAAGCGTGTCAACAAGAGGCTAGGTGACACAAGGATAGTGATTTCAGGAATAGGCGCCGCTGGGGTAGCGTGCATAAATATGCTTATGGAGGCCGGGGCGAGAGACATTGTTTGCTGTGATACTGCTGGAGCTCTCTACGCTGGCCGTCAGGAGAACATGAACCCTGTGAAGGAGCAGGTGTCTCGTTTAACCAATCCAGAGGGAATTGAGGGTTCTCTTCTTGATTGTCTTGCGGGCGCAGATGTATTTATAGGGGTTTCATCGGGTGATTTGCTCCAACCGAAGGACTTGGCTGTGATGGCTCCAAACTCAATAGTGTTTGCTTTGTCGAACCCGACGCCCGAAGTCAATCCTTGGGAGGCATTGGACTATGCGCAGATCGTCGCGACCGGAAGGAGCGATTTCCCAAATCAAATCAACAACGCTCTTGTTTTTCCGGGTGTTTTCCGAGGTGTGCTGGATGTTAGAGCCAGAAGGATCACCAGAGAAATGAGACTATCAGCGGCAGCGGCTATAGCTTCGTTAATTCCTGATGACGAATTGGCGGACCAGAATATCATTCCGGGGATTTTCAACAAAAATGTTTGTTCTGCTGTAGCTGTAGCAGTTGCAAATGCGGCGGCTTTCAGTGGTGGACTGTAAGTTCGTGTCTACATTAGCGCTTGATAAGCAAGAAGAATTGAAAGATCCAGGCGCCCGTCATTACCTAAAGGATTTGTTGGTAGTTGTCGGGCGCCAATTAACTTTTTCAGTCAGACTAGACGACGGAGACTTGGAACATTCCAAATTTTTTGCCGAATTGACTTATGTTTCATGCGGGTCATGATTGCTTGGCATTTCCTTGCAGTGGCGGAAAGCGTATGAAAAAACTTATCAACAGACCAAGCACTGGAAACAGCATGATTGACTTGAGCGCTGTTGGCACTCCATAAGCGTCGGCAACTATTCCAAGTAAAGTCACACCTATACCTCCTGTTCCGATGGCGAAGCCGGCCATAAGCCCTGATGCGACACCCAGGTTGTTGGGAAGCATTTTTTGAGCCATGACTATTGTCACGGTGAAGCTTGATATTAGTGTCATTCCTACGATACCCAGGCTAACAAAAAGCATCGCCCCATGCGTTACAAAAATCAGCGGGAACAATAGGCTGGTCAAAGCCAGGGATAAAATGAGAAATCGTTTGTAACCTATTCTGTCAGCCACAGGGGCTCCAATTAAAGTCCCTGCAGCGCCTCCAAATAGGAATGTCGACACCAAGGTTCCGGCGTACAAGGGATCGCCCCTCAGGTAATCTATGTAATAAAAAGGGATATACGCCATGAGGCCGAAATGAGTCCATGACCTCATGATGACTGCAGCAATTGTGAGTCCTACAGAAACATATGTCCCCTTTTCAGGAATTTGTTGTGAGGCTTTTTTCGAAGCAGGCGCCTGCGCGGAGCGGTCGATTGTTTTCCGTACAAGCGCAAGGCTGAGAAGAAAGACGGCTGGGAATCCTAGCATTAGAGGAAGATTTTCAAGTCCAAAATTGGTTATGATGAAAGTTGGCGCAATTGGTCCTATAGCAAGGCCGAGGTTGCCGCCGATGGTAAAGACCGCCATACCGGTGGCCATACGTGATCCTGTGAAAAAACTAGCTGTCTTGAAGCCTTCGGGGTGGTAAGAAGCGATTCCTAAACCGCTTATGACAACCAGCAATAAAACGACCCAGTAATTGTCCGGGATTGCGATCAAGGACAGACCGAGTCCAGCGCAAAGGCATCCGAGGGGAAGAAGCCAGGGTTTTTCTTTTTTGTCCGAAAGATATCCGAAGAGGGGTTGAATGACCGACGAAGTTATATTGGAAGCCATCATGATTGCGCCAGTCATGGCGTAAGACAACAGCAACTTGGCTTTGAGAAAAGGCAAGATAGCCGGCAGAGCGCTCTGGCAAACATCTGTGGCTAAATGTCCCAAGGATAGAACACATAATATCTTTAAATTAAAGGGACCGTAGACACCTGATTTTTGACTCATCCGCTGATTTCTCCACAAGGCGTAATTATGGGCTTGGACAAAAATTCTTTAGTTTAAGGGTTTATAACACTGACGTCAGGAATTGTGTCTTTTTTTATTTTTGATGTTGTTCAAAAGGTTGCTCGTTGTCGAAGGTATTAAAAACAATGCATTATCTCAACGATATTTTTGTCTTGGGGCAAGCAGCAGGCCCGATGGTTGAAAATGGACCTACTGACTGTTAAACTAATTTGAAGATCGGCGAGGCTCTTCAATTTAGAAAAGACCGAAAAATGCTGAGTTATGATAAGGGGCAAACTCTTGTTGAGCATGATTTTGAGAGTTGATAGGATAATTTTGTGTGAATAGAAACGGGAACGCCGGGAAATGGGCGATGATGATCAAGAAGGAAATGGTAAATCGTTATTTAAAATCTGCAATTTGGTTTTTTGCGTTGGTTTTTTTAACCGTACCGGTATTTTGCTTTGGGCAAGAGTCCACACCTGGGACTACTCAAGTTCAAAAGGGGACAGGAGCTAGCGAGCCTTCAACTCCATCTAAAGTTACGGTCGAGGTGAAGAAATCCGAGGGCAAAGATGCTCCGGAAGTCAAGGTGCAGGTGGAGGGTAAAACGGAACAGACGCCTGCTCCAGCGGCAGCTTCAGAACCTTCGAAAATCTTGCCACTTCCAGGAGAAAAGCTTAGTCCGGTCGAAGCGGAACATATTGAAAAGGCGGCGCAAACCGTTGGAAAGAAGGTCAACGAGATCGAGTTCAAGCTGGGCCTTAAATGGGGGGCCTGGGTTTGGACCGAGGCCTTTTTCGGGATCACATGGTTCAAGATCCTCGTGCTAATGTTGGGCCTTGCATTGGTGTTCCTCATGGAGAGGGTCATCAGGTGGTTGATAGATAAAAGACTTCGCCGAGTTGTAGACGAGCGCAGGGAACCATCGTGGAATGAGGTAATTCTGGACGCCGCCAGCAAGCCCCTGAGCCTGTTCATTATTGTATACGGGCTCTATGCGACGATTTCCCAGTTGTTTGACCATCTTGACAGGTTTGGCTTGGGGAACGCCGTTCGATCGGTTACCGGAGGCCTCACGGATCTTCTAGGGACGGTAACCGTATTATGGCTTTTTTACCGCCTTCTATATTCACTCGAAGCGCCTTTGAGAAGGCAAGTGTATTCAGAGAAAGGTGTCGATACACTTTTAGTTACGCTCGTTGGGAAGTCTCTGAGGTTGTTCGTTGTGGTTCTCGGAATGATTTTTTTGATCCAGAACCTCACGGGATTGCAATTGGGGCCGTTGCTTGCGTCTTTGGGTTTAGGAGGTCTGGCTGTTGCGCTTGCCGCAAAGGATTCCATTTCGAATTTTTTTGGAACCCTCACAATAATTTTTGATAATTCCTATCAGGTTGGTGAGCACATCAAGCTGGATAAATACGAAGGAGTAGTTGAGTCGATCGGTTTCAGGAGCACACGCATACGGACTCCGGATGGGGCTCTGGTTTCCATTCCGAATGAGAAAGCGGTGAGTTCTGGAGTGGAGAACGTGGGTAGGCGAACAACAATCCGGTGGCATACGAACGTAGGGCTGCGATATGACACGCCTTCGGAAAAGGTTTTTCGGGCAGTGGAAATCATATCGGAAATCTTGAATGACCCAAATCATATGGGATCAGAGACCCCGCCGAGAGTGTTTTTTGATGACTTTAAGGAATCAAGTTTGAACATAACAATCTTTGTTTGGTATCAGCCCGTTGTTTGGTGGCAATTCATGGCCTGGCGTCAGGACAGATGTCTGAAGATCATTCAAGAGTTTGAAAGGGAAGGAATAGAATTCGCCTATCCGGTTGGAGCTATTGCTCTTGGACAGCAGCAAACTGAAACGGTTACGACCAGGAGCTAACATAGCGGTCTTGATGAAGAAGGCGGCGCAGTCTATCGACAATAGATTCATACATTTTGGTTGACGCAATCGCATGAGCTAAGTTAAAGTCAAGGACTTCAATATTCAGGCTTTTTTCGATTAAAGTATACTTTAGAAGCGGCGCTGACGCCGGATAAACCAGTACAAGGAGTTTGCTTCATGTTTTATCGTTTTTCGCGGTTGATGAGTTTAGTAGCCTGCATGGGGCTGTTATGCGTATTGTTCGGTTTTGGGTATGGAACAACCCCGGCTATGGCTCAAGAAAAAGTCATCAAGATTGGAACTATTTTTCCTCTAACGGGTCCGGTGGCGACAGCGGGTCAAAGGTGCCAGGCGGCGGTCCAGACTGCTGTTGAAATAATCAACAACAAACATCCCGAGATTAAAACACCATTGGCGGACCAAGAGGGGATTCTGGACGGCTATAAGTTTGTTCTGGTTCACGCCGACAGCCAGGGAAAACCGGATGTGGGTAAGGCAGAAGCTGAACGTTTATTCAACCAGGAAGGGGTATGGGCGATAATTGGATCATATAACAGCGCAGTGAGCAAGCCCGCTAGCCTCGTGGCTGAACGTATGAAGCGCATCTTCATGTGTGGAGCGTCGAGTTCCGCTGCTTTAACGCAACGTGACATGAATTTCTTTTTCCGCTTGGCGCCGACTGATGAAACGGAATCGGTGGAATTTGTGGAAGTTTTGAAGTGGCTCAACGCCAAGAAGGACGCCAATATAAAAACCGTTGGAGTGATTTACGAGAACAGCGAATTCGGCAAGCACGCGGCAGGGGAGGCCAAAAAAGCTTCTGAAGCGGCGGGTTTGAAGATTGTTTGTGACATTCCGTTCAGCCCTGGCGCCACAAACCTTAACAGCGAAGTGCAGACCCTAAAGAACGCTAACCCTGACGCAGTGTTAGCGGCGTTGTTGGGAGCCGATTACTCGTTGTGGATCCGCACCATGAAACAGATGGCATGGGCCCCAAAGATAGCCATAAGCTATTGTTCGGGTTATCAGGATCCGGTCATCGCAAAACAGCTCGGGCCTGACGCTGATTTCTTCATGGGATCAACGGCTTATTCTCCGCAGTTCGCTTCCTTGATGCCCGCAGTGGCGGATGTGGAAAAGATCTTCAAGGAAAAAACCGGTGGGGTTCCTTTTGATGGGGACAGCATTCAAGAAGCGGTAGCAATGTTGGTGCTTGCTCAAGCCATTCAAAAAGCCGGAGGGCTTGATCCTGAAAAAGTGGCGGAAACTCTTCACAACAACACTTGGGATTCTCCTCTTTCACTTGGAGGCAAGGTAGCTTTCGCCAAGGGTGGCCAGAACGTAAAGGCTCACAGTGTGGTGACACAGCTTCAGGGCGGAGAATACAAACGGATATTCCCCGAAGATATGGCTGACACTCAAATAGTGTTCCCGATCAAACCCTGGAATCAGAGATAGTTTCAGGTCGAAAAACGTGTATGAGTCGCTTGGATTCTCTGGCGCCATGTGGCAATTTCGAGAGCTTATGGCTGCGTCTTTGGACGCCTGGTTTTTGAAGTTCGAATCCGGTTTTTTGGTGGAACTGGCGTGGAGAGTTGGCGACAGCTGTAATTTCAGAGCGAACTAGATGTGGGTAATTTCTTTGACGTGTCGGTATGATAGGCAAGGCTAGCTGAAGGTAGAGTATTTCATGGAAACATTCATCCAGGTTCTAATAGATGGCATGCTCAGTGGCATGGTTTACGCATTGGTAGCCGCTGGTCTTTGTCTCATCTGGGGTGTGATGGATGTTATCAATTTTGCCCATGGCGAATACCTGATGGTAGCGATGTATGTCAGTTACTGGTTGGGATTTCTTGCGAACGTGGACCCGGTGGTTTCGACAGTTGCCGCCGGGGCCTTTATTTTCATGATAGGAGCGCTGACTTACAAGCTGATCATAAGATTTACCATCGGGAAGCCTGGATTGGTAGCTTTATTGGCGACCTTTGGTCTGGCTATATTCTTGAAGAACCTTTGTATGAATCAATTTTCGCCGAACTTCAGGATTATGTCAGACACGTGGCTAAGTGGTAAAACGCTTCATGTGGGGGGGCTGATAATAGCGCTTCCGCAGCTGACAGCGGCAGTACTGGCGCTCATTGTTGTAGGCCTACTCTATTTGCTTGTTAATAGCACTAAATTCGGATGGGCAATTCAGGCGACTGCCATGGATCGGGAAGCCGCTGAACTTGTCGGAATAAACACGGAACGCATATACATTCTGGTTTTTGGTATTGGAGGGGCGTGTGTAGGAGTCGCAGGTGGTATCATGCCATCGTATTTGGCGGTTCATCCGGAAGTGGGGTCCATGTTTGGACTGATTGCCTTTATCTGTGTAGCGATGGGAGGTTTCGGGAGTATTCCTGGGGCTTTTATTTCTGGCCTTCTGGTTGGAGTAGTTGAAGCCCTCGCAGGTTTCTATATTGCGCCAGTATTCAAGTACGTGGCGGTTTTCGGTCTCTATTTGGCTGTGATTTTTCTAAGGCCAAAAGGAATTTTTGGTTGGTAGGTCCGTGGAGCTAAAAACATTCAGCTCAAGAGATATTGCATGGTTGGCTTTCCTAGCTTTATTAGTGGCGGTTCCCTTTATTCCGGCTATTGCCGCTAATTCTTTCCGACTGCATGTATTGATCCTGATTTTACTGTTTGCTTCCATGTCTCAGGCATGGAATATAATTGGGGGCTATTGTGGTCAGGTGTCATTCGGGCATTCGGTTTTCTTCGGCATAGGGGCTTACGGAGCGGGCATGGCCGTGGTCACTTACGGAATGGTCCCTTGGCCAGGCATAGTAGTAGGGATGATACTGGCGGCTGTTGTGGCGGTCATAATTAGTTATCCCTGCTTCAAGCTCAGTGGTCATTACTTTGCAATAGCCACTTTTGCGATCGTAGAAATTTTCAACAGAGTTTTTCTTGTTTGGGACTGGGTCGGAGGGGCTCTTGGACTGGATTACCCCATTATAAAAGAGGGTATTGGGAACCTGATGTGGCACCAGTCAAAGGTTGGTTATTATTACATCGCCCTGGTCATTTTTGTAATAATTTTTGGGATGGTGAGATGGCTGGAGGGGCATCGATTCGGTTACTACATGCGTGCTGTTCGTGAAGGTCAGGAAACGGCGGAATCCTTGGGAGTCAATAGCACGGCGGTAAAACTGATAGCGATGGCCTTATCGGCAGCCATGGCGGCTCTATGTGGGTCTTTTTTCGTTCAATACAACCTGAGGGTTGATCCTCCGATGGTCATGTCTTTAGACATGTCGATGAAATTCGTTTTGATCACGATTCTTGGTGGAGCAGGAACGCTTGTTGGGCCACTTTTAGGGGCGTCGGTGCTAATTCCGCTTCAGGAATATAGCCGAGCCATCTGGGGTGGGCTCGGTGGTGGAGTTGATCTGATAATTTTCGGGATATTGATAATCCTGATGGTGGTCAAGCAACCTGATGGTCTGATAGGGATCATTCGGGATGTCAGAAGATGGCTTTCGAAAAAACGAACTAAAGAGGAATTATAGGCGATGCCGCTCCTGGATGTCCAAAATGTCACGATGAAATTTGGGGAGTTGGTCGCCAACCGTCGAGTGAGTTTCACCGTTGAGGAGAAGTCCATAGTAGGGCTGATCGGTCCGAACGGGGCGGGCAAGACAACATTGTTCAATTGTGTATCAGGCCTGTGTAGACCGACTGAAGGGACTATATTGTTCAATGGTGAGAACATAACAGGCCTCAAGCCTTATCAGATAGCTTCCAGAGGGGCAGTTAGAACATTTCAGGTAGTCAGACCGCTGAAGGATATGACGGTGTTTGACAATGTTTTGGTAGGAGCTTTCCTCAAGTGCTCGGATAACAAGCGCGCGTTTAAAAAGGCTGAGGAATGTATCGAATTGTGTAGTCTGGGGTCCGTCAAGGGGAAATTAGCCGGTGAGCTGTCGATAGGGGGTAAAAAGAGGCTTGAAATGGCCAGGGCGCTTGCGACGAACCCGAAACTGCTGATGCTTGATGAAGTGATGGCCGGCTTGACATCGACAGAAGTCAAGGAATCGGTGGATGTCATCTGTAATCTGAGACAGTCCGGTTTGACTTTGATGGTGGTCGAACATGTTTTAGAGGGGATAATGTCAATAGCCGACAAGATTGTGGTCTTGGATGGTGGAATAAAGATAGCTGAGGATTCTCCGGAACGGATTGTCAATGACGATCGGGTAATTGAGGCATATTTGGGGGCTAAATACAGCCAGCGTTACAAGAGTGAAGGGAGGGTCCATTAATGGATCCGATCCTTAAGGTCTCAAATTTGCATTCCGGTTACGACGGTGTTCCGGTTGTGTTCGGCATTTCTTTGGAGATAATGCCCGGAGAATTGGTAGCAATTGTTGGGGCGAACGGCGCTGGTAAGACGACCACAATGAAGACCATTAGTGGTTTGATTCATCCTCTTTCGGGGAACATTTCATTTCTAGGCCAGGATGTATCGAATTTGTCAGCTCACGAAATACTGAAGCTGGGCATTAGCTACGTTCCTGAGGGACGAAGAATCTTCGGAAAGCTGTCAGTCCGACAAAATATGTATCTTGGGGCCTACACGGAGAAATCTCAAACTGAAGTAAGCCGAAGGATGGACGAGCTTTTTGAGATATTTCCGGTTCTCAGGAAAAGAGCTAAGCAGGTTGCCGAAACCCTCAGCGGTGGTGAGCAGCAAATGCTGGCGATTGCGCGAGGTCTAATATCTAAACCGAAACTTCTCATGCTGGATGAAATGTCGCTGGGTTTAATGCCCAGTATGGTCGAAAAAATGATGGAAACCGTAAAGGCTGTCAATGAAGCCGGCGCTACAGTATTATTGGTTGAACAGATGGTTCAGGAGGCTTTAGAAATTGCTGACCGCGGATATGTTATTCAGAATGGTAAGATTATCCTTTCGGGTCAGGCCGACGAACTACTCAATTCAGAACAAGTCCGCAAAGCATACCTGGGAATGTAAGTTCAGGTCGATCATGGCAGTTAGTAAATCTTCATATTAAATCCCTACCGACAAAAAGCTTCAGACAATTCAGGCGCCTATTTGAAATCCCGGCAATTCAAGAATCTTAATTACATCCGCGTATTTTTTTTGCTGATTCAACAGCAAACTGATTCATTGGCTGCGCGGTCGATTCAAATTCATTTCGATCATTGAGTGGCGTGAATATGTTTACTGTGATGCCGTTCGACTAGGGGGGCGAACGCCGCTGAAGTTAGTAGCGCTAAAAACACGCGCGTAGAGTTAGCACAACTGATACGCATCCCTTAAGTTCTGTGTAAATCAAATAATTATTCACTTATGTCTGGAATGATTAGAGCGCATTAAGAATTTGGGCTGTTTACGGGAATGTCCACGTAAACCTCTGATAGATCTTATTGTTATTTTCTAGATTATTTCGAAGCCGATTTTGATTTGTGGGTTGAAAAAAGTTTTGAATTGGTATTTTTTTGTAGAAAACACTTAGTAAAACAAATAAAAGAGTTATATAATTAGTAGGAATGAAAGGTGGGGACTATTAGGCAAAGATCGACAAACACAATTTTCTGGGACCTGAAAAAGGAGGCCATGAATGGTTTACTTACTTGTCAACGAAACATGGGCGCCGTCGGGAGAGATTGATTTCCGTTTAGAGAAGTGGGTTCCTGAGGAAGACCTGGGATATTACTCTCACAATGGCAATGGTTCAAACGGTGACTTACGTTGGCGTGTGGCGCCTTACTACAAGGTCTATAAGGCTGATGGGACTGAGTTGATGGACACAACGGATTGGAATCATGTCCGAGGATTTTTGCAGGCGGTATTAGGGGAAGACATGGTTTCGAGTGATTTTCAGATTTAGAGGCCTGGTTGCAGGAGAGCGGCTTGATTTTGGGGGAGAGGGTACCTTTGTGCGCCTTTTTTGTGCCCTTAAAATAATTCTAGGCATTAGCGAGGTATTAAATTGAAGGAGTTCATTGATTATGTGATCAGCAAAGATCCCGAGGAGAAGGAATTCCATCAGGCGGTTTCAGAAGTTCTTGAGTCTGTGAAGCCCGTCATGGATAGGAATCCGCGTTACAGGAAGACGAAAATCCTTGAGCGACTGATCGAACCTGAGAGGACAATCATCTTCCGGGTACCATGGATTGATGATCAGGGTGATATTCAGGTCAATCGAGGTTTTCGCATCCAGATGAACAGTTCCTTAGGGCCTTACAAGGGTGGAATCCGTTTTCATCCTTCGGTCAATCTGAACATTATGAAATTCCTTGCTTTTGAGCAGGTTTTCAAGAATGCGTTGACGACATTGCCGATGGGCGGTGGTAAGGGTGGATCTGATTTTGATCCCAAGGGGAAGTCTGACATGGAGGTCATGCGTTTTTGTCAGAGCTTCATGACAGAACTTTATCGACACATTGGTCCGGACACGGATGTGCCGGCGGGAGACATAGGGGTTGGAGCAAGGGAGATAGGTTATCTTTTTGGTCATTTCAAGAGAATTTCCAATCAGGTTACGGGTGTTCTCACAGGCAAGAACCTAAACTGGGGTGGAAGTCTTATTCGTCCTCAAGCCACGGGTTACGGATGCGTTTATTTTGCGTCGGAGATTCTGGCAGCGCGTGGAGAGACACTCGAAGGTAAGACCTGTCTGGTTTCGGGGTCTGGCAATGTAGCTCAGTATGCGCTGGAAAAATTGATTGAGCTTAGAGCCAAACCTGTGACATTCAGCGATTCATCTGGATACATTTATGATGAAGAGGGCATAGACCGACGAAAGCTAGACTTTATCATGGAACTCAAGCAGGTGAAGCGTGGCAGAGTGGCAGAATATGCGGCGAAATATCCACAGGCGGTCTACACTCCCACCAATCCGAATGGTGGTAGAGAGTGGCCTTGGAATCATCCGGCCTATTGCGCATTTCCGTGCGCCACGCAAAACGAAATTGACGAGGCAGACGCTATAACGATGGTTCGCAACGGAGTCAAGCTGGTGAGTGAAGGGGCCAATATGCCGACTCGTCCGGAAGCGATCGCCGTGTTTCATGACAATAAGATCCTGTTTGCTCCAGGTAAGGCTGCAAATGCCGGTGGAGTTGCAGTAAGCGGTCTGGAAATGGCACAGAACAGCATGCGTTTGTCTTGGCCGAGAGAAGAAGTTGACCAGAGACTAAAACAGATAATGAAAACCATTCACAGGACATGTGTCGACGCTTCTCATTCGTATGGCTTCAACGGTAACTACGTGACGGGCGCAAACATAGCCGGATTTACTAAAGTGGTGGACGCGATGCTAGACCAGGGGGTTATCTAGTTTTTTAAAATAGTTATAAACATCAAGATTGATGGGGTAAGATTACAAATGATTTTACCCCAAATTTAACTCCTACCCACAGTTCCATGCGTCTACCCGGAACTTATTTTCATCATTTAAATTTGATAATCACATGACCAGAAGTTTGAAGCCATATTTGGGGACAAATTCTTGAAAAGCAATAATGGTGGGGGGCGGACTCATTTCAGAGCCTGAGACAAAAAGTCTCCGCCCTGAAATGAGGTAATTATTTGATGTTAATATCCTCTGTTACGGAGATACAATTTTGTGAATTCTTCAATTATGGCGGGCACTATGGCCAGTCCCAGAACTACCTGCCACTCAGTCAGACTTAGAGGATTGGTGTTGAATATAGGATTCATGTATGGGATTAAAACTGTCATTATCAAGAGACCCGTCGAGAGCAGGACAGCCCAAACCAGATACATGTTTGAAAACACACCGATCTGGAACAATGAGAGTCTTTCGGATCTGACTGTGAATGCACGGAACAGCTCACACATGGAAAGGGTGACGAACGCCATTGTTTCAGCAGTTCGGATATTGATTCCAGTCCAATCCTGACTGACCAGGAAGAGGAAGGGATTTGCATCATCTGGAATTGAATTGGTAGCCTGTAGAGTCCACAATAGCCCAATGAAGAATGCTCCGAGTGTCACAGCAGTCTGGGCCACCGATTGAACCACAATACCCAGTCGCATTGGTCCGTGGATGATGGGTTCGGTTTTTGGTCTTGGGGGACGCATCATTACGTCGGGATCGCCTTTTTCCTTAGCCAGGGCCAAGGCGGGGGCGCCGTCGGTAACCATATTGAGCCACAACAACTGAATAGCCGTTAGTGGACTCGGAAGGGCGAACAGCGTGGGAATGAAAATGATGAGAATCTCGGCGACATTTGAAGACAGCAAGAAGAACACGAACTTACGTATATTGGCGTAGATAATACGTCCCTGTTCCACGGCAGCGACGATGCTGACGTAGTTGTCATCGGTCAAGACCATGTCTGCGGTTTCTTTGGCGACGTCTGTTCCAGTAATCCCCATTGCTATGCCGATATCAGAACGTTTCAGGGCGGGAGCGTCATTGACTCCATCTCCCGTCATGGCGACGACTTCGCCCTTTTGTTTGAGGCCATCGACAATTCGCATCTTATGTTCGGGATTAACTCGAGCGAACACATCTGTATTATCCAAGACCTTGATCAATCCGGTATCATCGAGTTTATCGAGTTCTGCCCCGGCCATTGCTTTTCGTCCTGGCTGTGTCAATCCGATGGATTTGCCTATAGCCTCTGCTGTGTCAGGGTAATCACCAGTGATCATGATTGTCCGGATACCGGCCTGGCGGGCTTTTTCGACCGCGGGAACGACTTCAGGGCGAGCCGGATCGATGATTCCGAAAAGGCCGATAAAAATTAGATCATGCTCAATGGTATCCGTTGTAACTTCCTGTGGGGGGACGGTTTCAACCCTGTATGATACGGCCAGTACTCGCAGGGCATCTCGAGCCATGGATTCGTTTGCGGTCGAAATCTGGTTTCTAATTTCGTCCGTGAGCGTTCCGATGGTCCCATCAACCTTTTGATATTGGGTGCAAAGTCCCATGATAACATCCGGAGCGCCTTTGCATGTGGAGACATACAGATTTTCTCCCCGGTCGGCAAATCTTCTTATCAGGTTCATGCTGTCGTCGGATTTGAGGACGTTTTGAACCGTAGTCATGCGTTTGCGTTCGGAGTCGAAGGGGATTTCACATATCCTGGGGAAGCACTTTTCGAGACTGGATCGGTGAGCGCCGGCCTTAGCAGCGGCAACTACCAGAGCTCCTTCGGTAGGATCTCCAATTATTCGATAATCAGAATTCTCGGTGATGTCTAGATAAGCGTCGGAACAAAGGACTACGGAGCGCAGCGCAGACAATGCTCCAGGATAATCGTTCAAATCCACTTCAGATCCATTGAGAGTGAATTTGCCTTGAGGAGCGTAACCTTCTCCGCTAATTGCGAAGGTGCAAGAGTCGACCCACAGTTTTACGGCTGTCATTTGATTCTGGGTCAGAGTTCCCGTTTTGTCGGAACAAATGACGCTAGCAGATCCAAGAGTTTCGACTGCGGCCAATTTACGTATCAGGGCATGGCGCTTGATCATCTCACGCATACCGAGGGCCAGGGTGATAGTCACAACAGCAGGTAGGCCTTCGGGAACGGCTGCGATGGCAAGGCTGACGGCAATCATGAAGAATTCTGTGAGTTCTGTGGAGAAGTGGGTCAAATAGGCCAATAATCCGCCATCCGGGGCGGTGATCATGCTTAGTTTAGTCTGGTTTACCAAAGCGACAACAAATACCAGGGCGCAGATAATCAGGGCTCCATAGCCAAGTTGCCTACCTAATTGGTCGAGGCGTTCCTGAAGAGGCGTAGGTTCGGCTTCCAGGGTTTGGAGCATTTCTGCGATAAGACCCATCTGGGTATGCATGCCGGTGGCTACAACAATTCCGCTTCCCCTACCGTATGTTATGAGGGTTCCCATGAAGGCTGTGTTGTGTCGGTCACCCAGGGGGATATCTTCCCCGAGAAAAACGTGAGCGTTTTTTTCCACTGGGACTGATTCTCCCGTCAAGGCTGCTTCCTCAATTCTTAAATTGACGGATTCTGACAGTCTGAGGTCTGCAGGAACATAATTACCAGCTTCCAGAAGTACCAGATCCCCTGGGACAAGTTCAGAACTCGGAATAATCAGGTGCTCTCCGCCACGAATTACTGTGGCGTTTGGAGCCGCCATCTTTTTGAGGGCTGCTAAAGCCTCCTCAGCCTTGGACTCCTGAATAACTCCGATGATTGCGTTGAGCAAAACAATCGCCATGATTACGATTGCTTCGATATAGTCACCCAAAATAGCCGAAATTATGCTCGCCACGATGAGCATTATCACCAGGAAACTTGAAAACTGCTCTAGCAGCAATTTCCAGAAGGGAGGGCGGGGCGCTTCCCTCAATTCGTTGGGGCCTATCTCACGCAGCCTTTGTTCAGCGATAGAAGGACTCAGTCCCGTTTGCAGGTGAGCTGATAATCTGTCTGCAACTGTCTGGGCCGATTGGCTATGCCAGGCTTCCTTTGGTGAATACGCTAGCTGTTTGTCTGTTGATTGAGCCATCTTTACGTCCTCTAACGATCTAATAGCTGGATAGTGGGAAAAAACTCATTCATAAGCGAATCTACTAGGATATGGTTTCGCGGTCAAATGGCGCTACAAGTTCACCTGAGTGAATATTAGCACGGTCAAACATAAACGATATTTCATCTAAAAGTATCATAAATTGATAGTCATTTGCACAAAATTATAGGTAATTTTTCTACTAATGTTTCAGATAAAAGAAATCTAATCTTATCTTAAAAGATCGGAAATGAGTAGAAATACACCGTTTCTAGGTCAAAAAAACTACTGTTTAACGGTCCAAAGTTTGCGCTTGATTTCCAGGTCCGATAACTGGAACGCGCCGTTATAAAAAGCAGCGAAAGTGAATGGTACAATTAACTGAGGTAGAATTTCGCAGTGTAAAATATAGCAGGTTGATGAGGTATATGTAGAATGAAGTAATTTTTTATGAAGGGACATAATCTTACGATTGATCATGCTAGGAGCTTTTGAAAATATAGGATACATTAACAGACGAATACTTCAATACCTGACCAGTTGCGCTTTTTCATAAGAAAGTCCTTTCCAAGCTTAGGTTTTCGTTTGGAGGCCTGATGAGAGTCGTTGCTGATTGTGTGCTTCGTGAGAAGATATTTGAGAGCGCTGTTTCATCTGTGTACAAGGCTTTTTGGCTTCGCGAAAACAAACCTGTCATATTAAAGATGTTGCGGAAAGAACGTCCTTCGAGCCATGAGATTTTTGGTCTTAAATACGAATATGAAATAATCAGGTCGCTATCGGACAGTCCCGGTGTGATAAGGACTTACGGATTGGAGCGGTTTGAAGATGGCCTGGTGATGATTTTGGAGGACATATTTGGTGAGTCACTGGATCGAATTACGGAGGCCGATTCTTTAAATCTGGAGCAGAGGCTGAAGATTTCAATTCGTCTGGTTGATTGTTTGAATCAGGTTCATTCATTGGGTGTGGCCCATCTGAATTTGAATCCATCCAATGTGATAATGAACTCAGTTTCTGGTTTGGTAAAGATCATAGACTTTGGGTTGGCTTCGAAGGCTGTTTTCGACGGTGGTGGGTCAAGAAATTTTTCTGTAATGGGAGGGAGATTGCCATACATATCTCCGGAGCAAACGGGGAGGCTGAATCTTTGTGTTGATTACAGAAGTGACTACTATTCGTTGGGAGTGACCCTTTACGAGCTATTTTCCGGCAAGCTTCCATTTGATTCCGCTGATCCGCTTGAATTGGTCCATTGTCATATTGCAGTTAAACCGATTCCTCCATCTGAAATAAATCCTGCTATATCAGGGGGGTTGTCGGGAATTATTCTCAAACTTCTCGAAAAGAACCCTGACAACCGTTATCAAAGCGCTTACGGGATAATCACAGACCTCAAGCTATGTTTGAGCATGCTTTTGAAGAGGGGTGTGATAGAGAATTTCAAGATAGGTTCCAAAGACAAGCCTGAGCGGCTAATCTTTTCATCACGCATTTATGGCCGAGGGGATGAAACCGGGAAGATCCTGGACGCATTTGACAGGATACGTTCAGGTAGTAAGGAGCTTGTGGCTGTTTCAGGTAAGGCTGGGATTGGCAAGACTTCGCTTGTAAGTGGAGTCAAGGAGATAATTTCCAGTCGCAGTGGATACTTTGTTTCCGGAAAATTCGATCAACTTCATCGGGACATTTTGAACAATGCGGTATTATCTCCATTTCGAGAAATAGTTAGTCAGCTTCTATCGGAGAGTGAAGAGAGCCTTGCCGAGTGGAGAGTTCAGTTTTTAGAGGCTTTAGGGCCTAACTGTCAGATAATCATAGATATAATTCCCGAACTTGAGATGGTAGTAGGTCCTCAGGCGCCGGTTCCGAAGTTGGAACCGATTGAATCTGAGAACCGATTTAAACTTGAGTTTCAGAACTTCTTAAGTGTTTTTTGCAGGTCGGAACATCCAATCACAATTTTCCTCGATGATGTTCAATGGGCGGATCTATTTTCTCTAAAACTCCTGGAGTTCATGCTGGCGGATCCGGATACCAAGTTTCTGTTAGTCATAGTTTCATATCGCGATGAGGAAGTTGATTCTTCTCATCCGTTCATAACGACTTCCGGTATTTTGGAAAAACATGAGATTACAATCAGTTCCATAGATTTGGGACCTTTAGATTCCAAGCAGACGACCGAGCTTGTAATTGATGCGCTCAGAACACATGGTGGTGGGGTGGAACAACTTGGTGAACTTATACATCGTAAAACTCAGGGGAATCCTTTTTTCATGAAAGAGTTCCTGAAATCTATTTATGACGAAAAATTGATTCATTTTGACTATTCCTTGGGGGTGTGGACCTGGGACTCTGCCGGTATAATTGGTAGGGATGTTTCAACGAATGTCGTGGCTTTGCTTGAGGAGCGCATCGGAAAACTTCCGGATTCATGCAGGAACATGATTAAGGTGGCGTCTTGCATGGGTAACAGGTTTGATTTGCAGACGCTGAGTTGGTTTTTTAATCAATCTGCAATCCTAGTCGCCAAACAATTAGCCACGGCCATCGATGAGGGGCTCATCTATCCTGTCGATGATAACCACAGGTTAATTGAGCTAGGTTTGATTGAGGGAATTGACGAGGCTTCAGTGCAATACAAATTTGCGCATGACCGAATTCAGCAGACATCGTATTCACTAATTGCCGACCATGAGAAGAGTGAATTTCATAAACGTTTGGGAACAGTGATAAGCGAAAAAACTCCTCTCGAGTTTCAGGAGGTACGACTATTTGAAATAGTGACCCATCTGAACCTGGCAGCAAGTGAGGCTGACCCTGCGGCCTATCGACATTACCTTGCAAAGCTCAATCTAAGGGTTGGAAAGAAAGCCAAGGAATCTACTGCGAATCAAATCGCTCTATCGAACTTTTGCAAGGGGATGGAGCTTCTTGGGGACGACGGATGGGTCAACGATTATGAATTGATGCTTGAATTATGCACTCAAGCGACGGTTTCAGCTTTTCTAATTACTGATTTCGATGAGATGAACAGGCATGCCGCCGATGTAACCAAGCACGGTAGAAATTTGATTGATAAGGTGAAGGTTTTTGAAATTCTCATTCAGGCTGATATTGCCCGGAATCAACGATATCAAGCGGTTAGAACAGCTCTGCCGGTGCTTCGTCTGCTAGGCCAAAAATTTCCTGATAAACCTAATAAGGCTCATGTGATCATAGATTTGATAAAGACAAAGTTTGCTTTGTTCAATCGTAATTCTGAGTCACTTTTGCAGCAGGGCCAGATGACCAACGAGGAAAAGCTGGCCACGATGAGAATTTTGCGCAGTGTTATTTCAGCCGCTTACACTGTTGCTCCGGAATTGTTTGCATTGATGATTTGCAGGATGGTGCGGCTTTCGGTTCGTCATGGAATCGCTCCTCAATCAGCTCTAGCCTATGCTGCTTATGCCATGGTGTTAATAGCGTCGCTTGAAGATATAGATTCAGGACTGAAATTTGGAGAGTTGGCGCTTCAGGTGTGCAAGATGGAGATTTGCCGCGAGGACCAGACGAGAGTCACTTTTGTTTACTATGCGTTCATAAAAACTCGTAATGCTTTGACTCGCGATGGTCTGGAGCCACTGCTTGATAATTACCGCTTGGGGCGTGAAATGGGAGATTTTGAGTACGCCTCATTAAGCGCAGCATTTTATTGTACTCATTCTTACGGAGCCGGCAGGGATTTGGTTGAGCTTGAAAGGGAGGTTTCGGGACTAGCTAGATCGATCGGCAGGATGAAGCAAGAGACCACGCAGATGCTTGCAAATGTCTATCATCAAGAGATTCTGAACATGATGGAGCCATCAGGTGACCCCTGCCTGTTGATTGGCAAAGTTTGTGATGAATCCTTGATGGTTTCTCAGCTATCTCAGACGAAAGAAAACTCGGTTCTCTGCGCCATTCATGTTCAGAAGCTCAGACTTTGTTACAGTTTCAGGGACTACAAGGTGGCATTGGAGAGTAGTGTAAAGGCTGAACATTATTTAGCAGGGGCCAAGGGATCCATGTTGGTCCCGATAGTTCTATTCTATGGGTCTCTAGCTCGAGTCGCAGTTGCAGAAGGATTGGAAGGAACCGATCGTTTCCAAATGCTTAGACAGGTTTCCAAGGATCAGAAACAACTCAAGAAATGGGCGATTAAGGCGCCTATGAACTTTATGCACAAGTTTTTTTTGGTGGAAGCGGAGAGGTTCAGGATTTCCAATCAGTTTAGTCGAGCAATGGATTATTTTGATCTATCGATCAAGATGGCTGGAGAAAACCAATACATAAATGAAGAAGCGCTAGCTTACGAAAGAGCCGGGATGTTTTTATTTTCGGTAAACAATGAGGTCCGGGGAAAATTCTATTTAGAGCAGGCGCTGGATTGTTATCTGAAGTGGGGGGCAACAGCAAAAGTTAAAGATTTGCGAGACAAATATCCAGACTATCTTAAAAGTCCTTCTGCTCCAATCCATGCCAGTCCTGGTGAATTCATCGATTCAGCAGAAGATCTAAACATAGATCTGACAGGGGTTATTAGAGCTTCTCAAAACATATCAGCCGAAATAGTGTTTGAGAAGCTACTGAAAAAGCTTATGAAAATAGTTATCCAGGTAGGGGGCGCTGAGAGGGGGCTTCTATTGATGGATGACGAGGGTTCATGGGTAGTCAAGGCCACGGCATTCAGTCAACAGGATGATGAATCACTTCACGGAGGTCTTTTCAATGTTGGGGACTGTGATTTTTCCCCTGCAATAATCAATTATGTGTCCAGGACCAAAAAGCCTCTGATTCTCAATGACGCACGGGCAGACAGCAGATTCGCGAATGACAGGCATATAAAGCTCAGACACCCGAAGTCCGTGTGTTGCATCCCTGTTATTCGAGGAGGAGAACTGACAGGCATCCTTTACATGGAAAACAATCAGGCCAAAGGAGTTTTTACAACCAGCAGGGTAGAGATGCTGGAGGTTTTAGCGACTCAGGCGGCTACTTCAATACAGAATGCGACTCTTTACAAGAACCTTGATGAAACGGCGAAGAAGTATGAGTCACTATTTCAAAACGCTCAAGAAGCCATTTTTATAACAGATGGCCGGAAAATAAAATTTTGCAATCCCAAGACCTTCGAATTGACGGGTTACAGCTCCGTGGAACTTTACAATCGTGAGTTGACTGAGCTTATTTTCCAGGATGACCTAGAAATCTTTCTTAATCAGCAGGACAAGAGTCGTCGTTCTGCATCCGAATCAAACATTTGCTCCTTCAGGTTGATAAGGAAGGATCAGACGATCTTATGGGCTCAGAACAACTGTGTATTGATTGAGTGGGATGGTGATCCGGCGATACTAAATTTTCTGACCGACATTACGGAAGTCAAGCTGGCCGCTGATCTTCATGTAAGGACAGAGAGGCTCAAGGCCATCGGGGAGTTAGCGTCGGGAGTGGCTCACAATTTTAACAATTTACTGCAGATATTGCTTGGAGAAGTTGAGTTGGCTTTAATCAACCTGGAGTCTGGTAGATTAGTCAATACAACTAAATCTTTGGACCAGATTCGTAAATCGATAACACTGGGCTCTGAAACTGTAAAGAGGTTACAAAGTTTTGCGGGAATAAGATCTTCTGGTTCGTCTAGCTCCCGAAAGATATTCGATTTGTCGCAATCTCTTATTCAGGCTTTCGAAATTACTCGTCCCTTGTGGAAAACCAATCTTGAAAGAAATGATATTTACGTGGACGCGAAATTTGATGTAGCTCCAAACTGTTACGTGGAAGGAAATGAGAGTGAAATTTTTGAAGTGTTGGTCAATCTCATAAAGAATGCCGTCGAGGCTATGCCGGAAGGAGGCATAATACGGGGCTCCACATCAATCAACAATAAAGAGGTGGTTCTAAAAATACATGATTCGGGCAAAGGAATCTCTGAATATGACATGACGAGAATGTTTGAACCTTTCTGGTCCACCAAGGGTTCATCCGGAACCGGATTGGGTCTGGCCATAAGCCAAAAAATAATTTCCGACCATTCGGGTTCTATTTCAGTTAGAAGCCAGCTCGGAAGAGGGACTGAATTCACGATCTGTATGCCTCTGGCCAGTGAGGTTCCCGAGGAAAGTATAATAGCGGTAGGGCAGGGGTCTCAAAAAAGCCTCAGAATTTTGGTAATTGATGATTCCAGGCCGATTGTTACGTTGCTTGAGGATTTGTTAACTGCTTTTGGACATGATGTATTGGGGGCATGTTCGGGGGACGAAGGAATAGCTGTTTTTGTTGAGAATGAAGTAGACATGGTAATATGTGATCTGGGGATGCCTGACACTAATGGCTGGGAGGTTGGCAGAAGGATTGTTTCCATCTGCCAGGAAAAGGGCATTTCGAAGACTCCTTTTGTACTATTGACCGGTTGGGGTGGCCAGTCACTTGAAAGCGTTCGGCTTTCGGAATCAGGTGTCGATGGTGTCATGGAAAAACCAATCGACGCAAAAGGTCTTGCTAGGTTAATCCAGAAGATGTTTGAGGATGTGGAGGGGGCATAAGGGATCATTTGGCGTCTTGAGACAAGTATTTCTGAATCCTGGAGAGTTCCACGGCTGATGTAAATTCATTTGGCGCTTTGGGCGTCGGTCTACCTAGGCCTTCATACTTGTAGGTTCCAGTTGGATTATATGGGAGAATTTCAATCCTTTTTTGCCCAAGTTTGTCGAGCAAAAGCCTAACTTGGTTCAAGTTTTGATCGGTGTCATTAATCCCGGGGAATATTGGGAAGCGTGGTTGGATTCTGGAAGGGATTTTAGCAATCAATTTTACAAGATTGTCCAAGATTCTATTATTGGTTTTTCCGCAATAAAGTTCATGAAGCGCTGGATCGGCAAATTTGATATCGAAATAGATCATGTCGACATAGGGTAATACAAGATTCTCAAATTTCTCGTAATCAAAATATCCGGATGTTTCAATGATTATATGAATGCCTAATTGTTCGAGCCTTTTCATTAGCTTGTTGAGGTAATGCGGATAGAGGGCGCATTCTCCTCCGGACAAGGTCACGCCACCACCGGAACTTTGATAAAAGCTCAAATCTTTGGCCAAAAGTTCTGTAAGCGTTTCAACAGAATAATAGCGTCCGAATAGATGAAGAGCGCCAGATGGGCAAACGTCGGAGCACTTACCGCAGTTGTTACACTTTTGTTTTATTATGGGATGATCCAAATCGAAATTGAGGGCATGGTGGGGGCAAGCCTCAATGCATGAGTGGCATTCTATGCACTTGTTTCTGAAGAAGGCTATTTCGGGCCATGGTTTTTGAGTTTCGGGGTTGTGGCACAAAGGGCATTGCAGTCGGCATCCTTTGAAGAAAACAACGCTTCTGATTCCAGGTCCATCGTGAAAACTACACCTCGCCACATCGACAATTAATGGGAAAAGGGGTGTTTTGAATGTTGAGGTAGGGCCGCTCATGTATCAAACGGCTCTAAACCCAGACGTTCGAAAATAAGGTCTTTCAAGAGGAAACCGAACTTGTAGAGGTAATTGAGGTTTCCGAAAACCTGTGTTTCATTTGCCTGCATAGCTTCCACGATTCCATCTCCGCTTGATAACATCAATTTCCAAAAGGCGTTAACGTCACTGAAGACTATTTTAACATTCCAGGATTTATCAGCTTCGGGTTCGACAAACATTTTTCCGTCTATAAAACGGGCGGTGGCGTGAATGCTGTTGTCTTGAGAAGCAAAAACGAAAACTGCATTGAAGTTTTCGACATTTCTATAATAACCTTGTAGCCTTGGAACGAAAAAATTTTTTTCATGTGAATTTTCGATTGCCCATGCCATGAATTCGAGAAATTTCTCAAGTGAAAAATCGAGAATGCTTTCCACCAGCCACCTTTGGGCAGAGATAGATTTGCTCATCAAGACCTCACTGGTATGAAAAATAACCAAGTTTTTGAGAAACTTGAAGGTTGATTGTCTAGACGTTAGAATAGCCCGGAGACACTACGAACTCTGTGCGCTTGATAATTTCATCTTGCATCGGTTCGTGAAGATCGACGAAATATGCTGAATATCCTGAAACACGTACTAGAAGGTCAGACCATTTTGCCGGTTCCTCCTTGGCGGCTTTGAGGGTGTCCGGCGTAACCACATTAAACTGAATTTGCAGTCCTGCCGTTTTATCTTTGGAATTTTTCCCAAAAAAAGCATCAATGGTCGCAGCGAGGTTCCTGGACATCATGGATATGTCTGTTTCAGGGAGCAGCTTAACGTTCAGGGCTGCCCCACTGGAAAGAGTCTCAGCCGGCAGTTTTGATAAAGAATTAAGGGTCTTAGTAAGATAGCTCGAAACCTTGGAAACCGGGGTTATACCACTTGCGAAGCTTTCTCCGAATCCTCTTCCGTTAGGGAGGCTATGGATGAAACTCCCTATACCTGCATGAAAGGTCATGGTCCAGTAGCCCACCCGGAAATTCGAGCCGCGGTAGCTGGTCCGAGAACTGAATTGCTGGTCCAGGAACTTAACTAAATCTACGGCTATGTTGTCTGCAAAATCATCGTCATTACCAAATTTAGGTGTCTTGGAGGGGTTTCTCAACAATGCCTGCAGCGGCTCCCAACCTTTGAAATCGCTATTGATGGCTTTTATCAGATCCGAGAAAGATACGGTCTTGAGATCGAAAACCCATTTCTTGATTGCGCTCAGGGAATCTACAACGTCTGCAAATCCTATTATCGCTGCGCCAGAGAAATTTATTTCAGCTCCGCCCCGAGTGACATCTTTGCTGTACTCGGACGGTCCCTTGAAGAAAGTCGACAAGATCGGCGTAGGATAAAAGTTTTGATGGGTTCGTCCTAATTGATCGTTAAGGGTAGTTGCTTGATCAATCAGCCAGGATGTCTGTTTTTTGAAAATGTCCCAGAATTCGTCAAACGACTTCAAGCTGGATGGGTTTGAAATCACCGGAGATATCTGGGAAGATCTTGTGTGACGGTGTTTTCCCTGGAACATGGCAAGTTCGAGGGCTGAAGTCAGGTTTATGATGATTGCGGCGTTGTGTCCGAATGTTCTTCCTGCGCACACCGGTTCAACACAGCCAACTATGCCGTAATCCCATGCATGGTTTTTGTCCCCTTTGGCTTTCAAAGCTGCTATTACGGACTTGTCGTTATAAATTGCCGGAATGGCTCCAGTGACAATGTTGGATTCTGAAAGCTTTCGTATGTATTCGGCGGGATTTTTTTCCGGGTGATAACGAGCCGCCAGATTAGGATCTCGAAGCTTTAACAGTGAGGCTGCTTTTAGAATAATGTATGTGAGTTCATTTACTGCGTCGTTTTCATTTTTATCGACTCCGCCAATTGTCACGGCCTGATTGGATCCTGTTCCCCCAAACAGTTTTTCTCCCGCGTCTAACATAGTAGGGACGTGATCCCCAATCTTCAGCCAGAAGAAGCAAAGCAGTTCCACAGCTTTCTTGTTGTAGTTAATAATGTAATCATCATCCTTACCGTCAACATCGGCCTTGTAGAAAGGGTAGAGCAATTGATCGAGCCGACCCAGACTCAATCCTATGTTGGGGCTTTCCTGATTAAGAGCTACCCAACATATCCAGATGGTGGTCAAAGCCTCTCTGAGTGTAGTGGGTTTTGATTCAGGGACACGGTTATAAATCTCTGATATCTCTTTAAGTCTGTCTCGTTCTTTTGAGGACTTTTCGACCGAGGCTAATCTTGAAGCTTCAGCGGCTAAATTTTTGGAGTATTCGATTATTCCAGTCATTATCTCGATCGACGCCGTATGAAACTGGATGTTTGGTTCCTCAGTTTCTTGGGCTTCGCGTTTTCTGGCTTTATTGACCATCTCAGCCAGTCCAAATTTGAGTATACCTTCGAAGCTCGGGATACAGTGTGAAATGCAGATGGATTTGGTAACAAGGAAAAAAACCATATTCTGAAAGAGCTTCATTTGATCAGGAAAATCAGTTGTAACAGGGTCATGAAACTGATTCTCGTAATATATGCTTCTGGCTTTTTCCCAGACCGTGTTATTGATCCAGTGAGGAAATACTTCAAAGTTGAGCTTGTTCGCGTCATCGTCTGAGATGACGAAGGGGTTAGGGTGTCTTTTGGAGACGGTATGCAATTCCGGCCACATGACAAGGCCGAAGAGTTCGGGGTAGAGTAGCACGCCTTTGAATTTGCTTGTTGTAGAGCCCGCGAACGGAGATCTGTCGGAGAATTCGAATTGGTCAAATTCGGGGTCGTATTTGTCAGGAGCTACATAATGTTTAACAATTGCTTTGCGTTTTTTTAGCAAAAATCGGTAAGCTTTTGCCTTGTCCAGGATGGATATCGTGTTTTGATCAAGTAGTCTATTTTCACGATGATACTGCGTGATAAGCGACGGCCGTTCGATGCACATTTCCGGAACTGCCCTGAAGTAGGCGTCCCTGAGCTCCATCACTTCAGGATAAGACCTAAGGTCATCATCCGTCAGATCCAGACATTCCAGAGCAAATTTTAGCATGAGTTTTTTTACTCCAATGTTTATTCCGGCCCGGATTTTGGGTAATCAGGTTTGTTTACAGGGTTATGGGTATATGAAAAGTTACTGCGTTTTTGGCGTAGCCTGGTGAATAGTCTTAAAAACTATCTAACTACAAATTTAAAAATTCGCAAAATAAATGTATAGTTTCATTTGAATTTTTATCGATTTATGATTCACGATCCTGTTTTTTGCAAAAGCTGTCGAACGGTTCGGGAGGAGGGGAGGTCGTCATGTCGAAGGTATATTTGGCTGGTGTCAGAAAAGGCTCATCTGAGGACAGCATTATTGATGCTGTAAGGGATTCGGTAGAATCGGCTACTGATTTTTCATGGCTTTCAAGGGGGGACTCCGTTTTCATTAAACCGGCTTTAAATTCTGGATATCCATATCCGTCAACTACCAGCGCATCAGGAATACGCGCCATGGTTTCACTTCTCAAAGAGAAGGGAGCTGGCCGAGTTGTTGTAGGTGACATGTCAGGAATCGAACATGTCAAACTATCGCCTGGTGGTTTAAAGGGGAGTTCTCGGACTTTGATGGGCGAGTGTGGAATGGCTTTGGCAGCGCTTGAAGCAGGGGCTGAATTACATTTTTTTGAAGAAGCCGGATGGGGTGGTTTTTTTGATGAGCCTACGCCCGAAGGTTCTCATTGGGCTCACGGGGTCACTCTGCCAAAAATTCTCAAGGAAATGGATCATATAATATTAATGCCGAGATGTGGACGCCATGCGCTTGCCGGTTCCACCCTGGGTCTCAAGGCAGTTGTTGGATATTGGCGCACGGACACACGCCTGGAATATCACAAGGATTCGAAAACGTTTCACGAAAAGACAGCGGAGGCCAACGCAGTCAAGACTCTTGTCGAAAAGCAGCGACTGGTTTTAACTGTTGCGACGAAGGTTTTGACTTGCTTTGGTCCTGATCATGGATATGTTTTAGAACCGGAAATTGGATTGGTAATTGCGTCGGAATCGATTGTAGCTCATGACATGGTCAGTTTTGCATGGCTACTGCTGTGCAGGCAGGAGACTCCCTATTGGAACCTAATATGGTTCAATGATCCAAACAGGAGCAGGTTGGTGGTGAACCTTGCCAATAGATGGATCGTCAGCATGCTGGGAAACATTACAGACGCCGTAGTAGCGGACAGTCTTGAGAACAATGATGTAAAGACCATCTGGCAAGACAAGACACTCAATTGCGCCTATAAAGTTTTTGGAGAACGCCCTGAAGTCGAATTTGAGTTAGTTGACCATTTGATTTCGTCAGAGCTACGGGGTGAGCTGGTTAAGATGACCACATATCCTGGCTGATCGATAAGAGGTCGGCGAGAAAAACGTTTTCACGATAAATTAACTAACTTTTACATTAAATGATTTTATTGCGTTTATCAGGTCATCATGGATGTCAAAGATTTTGTGCATTCGGGTCAGTTTCAGGAGTGTAAAAGCTTGAGGAGTTGGACGAGCGATTTTGATGTCGCCATGACGGGCCATTACTAACTTAAGCGAAGACAGTAGCCCCTCTAATCCGGAACTATCGATAAAGGTGGTTTGTTCCATGTCTACTATCAAACGGAGGCCCTTGTTTTCGGTCAGAGCTCCAATCACATCTTTTAGTTTTGGTCCGTCCAGGCTGTCCAAGCGTTCATCGGTTTGTATTATCGTTATGCCATTGTCCTGCTTGATCTGCATTTTTCAATCACTCCGGAGTACAAAATTAACTGACATTTGAGCTGAATGATTTTGTTGCGCTGCTCATATTCTCATGGATGTCAAAGACCCTATGCAACCTGGTTAGTCTCAGGAGTGTCAAAGCTTGAGGAGAGGGGCGAGCAATTTTAATATCCCCCTTATGAGCGATTACGGTTTTAAGTGAAGACAGCAGTCCAGCTAATCCTGAACTGTCTACAAACGTGGTTTTCTCCATATCGATTATTAAACGAAGGCCGGTATTTTTAACCAGAGTTTTGACGACGTCCTTGAGTTTCGGTCCATCCAGACTATCCAGGCGTTCATCAGTCTGTATTATTGTTATATCATTTTCTTGCTTGATCTGCATTTTTCCAGAGGCCTCTGATGATAAGATAGACCAGGTGTTTCATGTTTTAGTGTTCATCCAAATATCAATATCGAATTGGCAATCAATAATAAAGTCAAATTTTTCCGTGGTCCAGGACCGTCCTTACTGTAGTAGCCAGTTTTTTGCGGTCAAACGGTTTTTCAACGAAAGCCCTGGCTTTGTGTTGGAGTGTGTCCTTAACCTTAGTGTCTACGGAAAAGCCGCTTGCAATTATGACTTTGGCTTGGGGATTGAGAGCCAGTATCTCATCCAGGCATTTGGTTCCATCCATTTCCGGCATCAGCAGGTCTAGCACAACCATAGAAATTCTATCTGCTTGCTTCTTATAGATCTTGAGGGCTTCCTGTCCGTTCGAGGCCGTTAATATGCTGTAACCAAGCGGCTTTAGTATGGCCCTGCCAAGGTTTCTAATTTCTTCGTCATCATCGACCAAAAGTATGTTTTCGTTTCCACCTTCAATTATGTTTTCGTTTACCTGGGTTTGCGAGAGATTCTTCATCTGAATCGAGGGTAGGAAAATGGTGAAGGTGGTTCCCTGATCAAGTTTGCTTTCGCAAGTGATGTGACCTCGCAACTGTTTGACTATTCCGTATACGGTAGCTAATCCAAGCCCGGTGCCCTTTCCGACCTCTTTTGTACTGAAAAATGGTTCGAATATGTGTTCGAGGGTTTCCTGGTCCATGCCGTGTCCAGTATCACTGACTGTAACCATGACATAATCTCCGGGTTGAATCCCTATATTCTTGTTGCAATATTCTTCATCCAACTGGACATTTGACGTTTTGATCGAGAATGTCCCACCGTCTGGCATTGCGTCCCTGGAGTTAACTGCGAGATTCATCAGTATCTGATCTATTTGCGAGGGATCAGCAAGAATTGACTGAAGATCTCCGCCAAATTGCAGGTCAATACGAATATTCTTTGGTATGGTGCGTGATAGGAGACTGCCCAAAGCCGCAATCTGTTGGTTCATATCAACGGGAGTATACTTTGTCTCGACACGTCTGCTGAAAGTTAAAAGGCTTCTGACAAGGTCTGCCCCTCGTTTTCCAGCCTGATATATTCGTTGTAGATCTTTGTATTGGGGATCATCTTGATTTGTGTGCGACAAGATAAGTTCCGAATATCCGAGGATGACTTGCAGTAGGTTATTAAAATCATGAGCGATTCCTCCGGCAAGAGTACCAACCGCCTCCATTTTTTGAGCCTGCAACAATTGGGACTGCAATTGTTCCCGTTCCTGTTCAGACTTTTTGATATC
>CALGLN010000032.1 GCA_937930835.1 uncultured Desulfomonile sp. | reverse complement strand
AATGGGGTTCAGGTGGTCGCTGGTTCAAATCCAGTCGCCCCGACCAATCCTTCCTGATAACTTCCCGTATTTCATTGGCTTTTAATACGCTGTTGTAAAGACTCAAACCTGAAATATTTTTGACAACTCCACATCACGGTTTTTCCTCACCGGCAAGGTGTTGATATTCTGGAACAAAATTGATGAATTGCGATTGCCGGTCCCAAGTCAATATATCTAAATTGCTATTAGCGGCAATGATTAGGAAGCAGCCAATCTGAGATGCCCAATTCCTCACATAATACAAGGGCGAACTTGAAAAAGTTATTTGTTTGTTCAACGCTGTTGTTCTTGATCAGCATTTGTACAGGCGGACAGGTCTGGGCTGGACCCGAATTTATTCCTTCGGCCGCATCAGATAGTATTGTTGGCTGGACGCCTAAATTGTCAATCCCTCAAGTTGGTCGAATTGAATTCAAGCCATTCGGCAAATTTGGTTACCGCAGGGTAGGGTGGTCTGCAAAGGTTCCTATATCGGCTCATTACCTTCCGTCTGATTCTTTGGAGTCAATTGACGAATATTACAATATTAGTCCCAAAGAAATTGACCTTTGGTTAGGGGAGGCGGGTGTTGAAGCCAAATTTGTTAACGGTTCCATTGTAATATTAAGGGCCTCTGGGAATATCCTGCAAAATGTTTTGAACACTTGGGTTCCGGAGACTCGTGTTGAGGCTGAGCGGTTGTTGTGGCGACAAAGCAGTTTCAGTTGGATTGAGGTCGAAGGTTTACTGATTCAGCCGATAATGGGAAACATTTGCATCCAGGCGGGCCTGAAATATGACGATTTTAGACTGGCCTTCAAAAAGCCGTACGAACTGACTTCCATGTCTTCTTCACGGAAAACGGCCATAAACTTCAGGGCGCATCAGGCTGATAGCTACATCTGGTTTCCCTACATGGGCCTCGGTTGGAATGGGAGCCAATTAAAATTCTTTGTCTCAGCCAGCATGTTCGCTCCATCAACAATACGAATGGAATCGAGGATCAACGCCATTTCTTCAAAGACCAGCGATGTTTCGTGCTACACCATCTTTTCTTCTAAAGAACCGGCGACTTACATGGAAATGAATGTTGAGTACTTCATAAACGTCTTGAAACTCGTTAACTTGAGTCTTTGGGGAAAGGCCGGATGGATGAAAGCCTCTGGAAAGGGCGAGGTGACCAACAAATGTGATGTCTTCTCCGGATCCGCCAATTTGCCTTTTGACGTTTTTGACATCACCTTTACACGGTATGATGTGGGAGCCGGGTTATCTCTGAATATCGCCTTTTAGGAAGACCCAACAAAATAGATTGCTTTAATCTATGAGTCCCCGGCTCAGGAACGCGTGCGCCAACAACTTCAAATTTACGCAAGAACTGTTCAGATTATTGAATCAAGTTTTGCATGCCTTTTCTTGAGGAATTTAGCAAGCGAATAGCCACGGTGGCTATTGTTGTCTGCTTCTCATAGAGCCGCCTTGAACTTCTGCCACAACATATTGTTTCGCTAGAGAGCTTGAGGGCTGACACGGTTCGATGCAGGGAGTAAAGGGACCCCGGTTCTGTGCAAGATCCTATTTCTCTCACCAGTTGACAATTCAAGGCATTATCCTTAATAACATTAAGTGTTGTGCTCAATTATTTCAAGTGAACGGTTGTAATGAGACTTCTTGATTTTTTTGCATCCCATCCCGTGTTCACATACGAGGAGTGTGCTGAGTTCATGGATTCTATCGGATCTCGAAGCGCCAGAACTCGAGAAGCCCTCCTTGCCCATCACATAAGAACCGGAAGAATAATCAGGGTAAAAAGAGGCCTGTATGTCTCAGTTCCATACGGTTCTGATTCTGACAAATTCCAGATAGACCCATTTTTACTTGCGGGCAAAATGACGGATGACGCTGTCTTGGCCTACCATACCGCTTTTCAGTTCTATGGAAAAGCTCATTCCTCACAGGAGAGGTTTTTATTCCTTACAACTAAAGCCGTCAGGCCGGCAAATTTCCGCGGGTATGAGTTTCGCGGATTAGGCTTTCCAAAATCTCTCGTGAGACTGAATCAAGAGTTTTTTGCAGTCGAGACTGCTGAAAGGCTGGGTTTATCGCTACGAGTCACCAGTTTGGAACGCACGTTGGTTGATGTCTTGGATCGGCCATTGTTGGGAGGAGGTTGGGAGGAAATATGGCGATCACTGGAGTCAGTTGAATATCTTGACCTTGACAAGGTCGTTGATTATTCAGCCATACTTGGCAACTCCTCCACTATTGCCAAGCTCGGGTACTTCCTAGAAATGCGTCGTGATATTCTATTTGTTGGGGATACTCACCTCGAACATCTTCGCCGAAACATTCCGAAACAGCCGACGTATATGGAAAAAAATACGGTAGGGCGTCTGGTGAAGAAATGGAACCTGATGGTACCCTTAAAAGTTTACGAACAAACCTGGAATGAGATCTATTGAAAGTTTCGCGAGAATTCCTCATATCAGAATCGGAATCTTCAGGCTTTCGTCCTGAAATGCTGGAGAAGGTCTTTCATCTAATTGGCCTAATGAACGGTTTGAATGTTCATCCATTTTTGAAGGACCGGCTGGCTCTCAAAGGAGGGACGGCTCTGAACCTGTTTGTTTTTGATCTTCCCCGGCTGTCTGTGGACATAGACCTCAATTACGTAGGGTTTCCAGACAGAGAGGCCATGCTTGCCGATCGCCCCAAAATAGAGACAACAGTAAAAGCAGTCTCAAATAGAGAGGGTCTAGGTGTTCGTCGAACAGCCTCCGACCATGCTGCCATGACTATCTTTATTCGCTACCAGAGTGTCCTAGGACAGGGTGGTGATCTAAAAGTTGACCTGAATTTCATGTTTAGAATTCCCATTTGGCCAATAGTTAAAATGGACTCTTTGAGGATGGGGCCATTTATGGCAAAAGACGTTCCGTTACTGGACATCCACGAACTCGCTGCAGGAAAACTCACTGCGCTTCTTGCCAGACGAGCGAGTAGAGATCTGTTCGATGGACATGCTCTGCTAAAAAAAGGTAAATTGGATTACTCTAAACTGAGACTGGCATTCATAGTTTTGGGAGCCATGAACAGGAAGGACTGGAGGTCTGTACAGGCTTCCGATCTTGATTTCAGTGAAAGCGATCTAAGAAGTGAACTTTTGCCCTTGCTTAGAAAAGACGCCTATGAACGGGAGGACCTAACTCAATGGGCTCAACGTCTTGTGAGTGAGACACGTAACACAGTGGCCACTCTGCTTTCGTTCACAGAAACAGAGAGAGAATTTCTGGATAGGCTTCTGGATCATGGTGAAATAGCGCCATGGTTGCTTACCAAGGACGAGGAGCTTGTCGACCGCATCAAACATCACCCCGGCTTGGCTTGGAAAGCTAAAAATGTCAGAGAGTTCAAGTCACTAGAATCACAACGGCGTCAATAGAGCAAGCGATCTGTCACAAACTTACCAATGAGCAAACTACAAAAGGTGGCTTAGGAGCTCCACATTATTGAGGGACTCAAGCATGGCCCCCAAAAGATAAGTCTTAGAAAAGTCGCCGCTATACTTGCTCAATCAGGTTTTTATTGACTGAAAGGGTCAAATAATCAGAGCCTCCACGATGTTGAAGCTCTGCGAAAAGGCTTGACTTCAAAAACAATCACGGATGCTCACGGATCTCCGTCCGTGATGTTAAAGATAGTTTGCAGAGCTGGACCCGAATATCGAATTCTGGGCCCAAATCATCCGCAGATTGTTTCTCTTTACAGTTGGAACTAGGTCTCGCACCATCAACCAGACGCAACTAGTTGATCAGCTCCGAGACGCGCAATCAATTCGCCTGCCCCTTCACCATCTTTTCGTGTTCATCCAAATTATTTTTGCCCCATTTGTTATGCCCCATCGTCTTAACTTCTTTCTAAAGTCCTTAAACAATTCCCGCATGTCGAAAAAATCGTATTTTGGAATGTTCAGCTTTGGTAAACATATTCTGTCTTGAACGGAACGAGGCGCGAGAATTATGCTTAGGGTTGCAAAACTAGTCATAAAAATGATTTATAAGGTTATGATGGAGGCTCTGGCCCTCATTGGTCTTGGTTTTTGGCCAACTGCCAAAGTTGAGTTAATGTAAATTATGACCTTGGCGCAGCTTCACAGAAATTTTTCAGGAACTCTTCCAAGTCCTCAATTATCCCAATGTCAGCCTCCAGGAAAATCGGCGCATGTGCGTCTAAATTGATGGCGACGACCAATTTGGAGCCTCGCATTCCTGCCAGGTGCTGTTGAGCTCCTGAGATGCCGCAAGCCATGTACAGTTCTGGAGCTACAGTTGCTCCTGTTTGACCGACCTGACGACTAAAAGGCAACCATCCGTCGTCACACAATGGGCGTGAACCAGCAACAGCAGAACGGGAAAATAACTGAGCTACTCTCTTGATCAATTCCAGATTTTCCTTACGCCTTATTCCTCTTCCAGCAGCAATAATTACAGACGCATCGCGCAAAGATGAATCCGCGGCTTCAGAGAATTCGGTGGACAACACTCTGGTTCTGACCGGCTCATAGTCAAAGCTTACCTGCTTTACCCATGATTCACAGGACGAGTTATTTTTCTCGAACCTAAATCGTCCCGGCTGAACAATTACAAGTCCTTGGCCGTCGAGGCTCAGTTCAGCCAGTATTTTTCCGTTGAATACCGATCTGACGAAAACCGGACCATTGTTTCGTTCCAAAATGCCTTCAACATTTGAAATGCAGGGCATACCTAATCGAGCCGCCAGTCCGGGGGCAAAGTCGAAGCCCTGCGTTGTTCCGGGAACGCAAACATAGTCAGACCCGAGCAATCCGATGGCATGCCGGGCGGCAGCCTTGTAGGCTTCGCTGTTATACGCCCTCATCGCTGCAACGTTTACCGCAAGAGATGGAAGACCGGATAATTGGTTGAGATAAGTAGCTGTATCCAAGGCGCCCTCCCCAATAACCACAGAAACAATTTTACGGGAAGTTAACGAGGCTAGCTCAGTGGCAAATCCAAGGGCTTCGAGGGTAGCGGGGACGATTTTGCCATCTTCATGTTCACATATGCATGCGACAATATCAGACATATCAAAAACTTTCAGGCCAGTAAGGCTCTTTTTCTGAGTAAGGAAGCCAGGGTCAAAGCCTTTTCACGTGAAGAACCGCTCAAGAATTCAATTGATCTACTCATGACCGGGTATTTAAGACCTACCAACTCGACGTCAGATTTATTTTCGGGTTCTGAGACGAGTTCAACAAATTCAATTTCTGAATTGTTGGCTCGCATGATGTTAGACAGAGAAGGGTATCTCGGTTTATTGAGGCAGGCCTGAATAGTGGCCAAGGCCGGAAACCTCAGTTCCACGATCTGTAGCCTTGCTCCCTCTACATCGCGCTTGGCCACCAAAACTGACCTGTCTTTATCGATAGTCAAGCTTTTGCAAGAAGTCACGCATGGTATATTTAAAGCTTCGGCAATCGTTGGGCCCACCAGACCCTGAGCCAGATCTTCCGACAGAGCGCCGGACAGAATCAGATCATAGTGTCGTCCCCCAATTGCATTCACTATGAACTTGGCCGTTACCGATGCGCTGACGTAACCTTTGAGCCTATTTATTACGAGGATTGCATTGTCGGCGCCCATACCCAGCGCGCGCCTTAGAATTACAGAAGTCTCAGGAGCCCCAAATGTTAGAACATCTGCGACAGCGCCATTAATGGAGTCCTTGAGGATTAATGCCTGCTCGATGGCTATTTCATCGTAACGCCCCAGCTGAGCGAGGTTGTTGTCCGAATAGGGTATGATCCACCGCTTGGATTCATCAAGAACGAGTGTTTGATCCGCAGGGACGCCAGGCTTTACGCAGACAAGGATTTTCAATTCATCAAACCTCCCAATAAGTTGAAAAAGTTAACAGTTTAGGGCGTAGAAATCAACAATAAAAAAGCGAACGCTCGTTCTAAAAAAGCTCGACAACGTTTCTGAACTCAGCTATGCTGTTTTTCATGAGTGAACTATATTTGATACGACATGGCCAAGCGTCATTCGGGTCTGAGAACTACGATCAATTGTCGGAATTGGGCATACGACAGTCGAATCTACTGGCGGAACACCTGCAATTGGTGGGATTCTTGCCGGATGCTATATACTCAGGGCCTTTGGAGAGACACAAATCTACTGCGGCACTAATGTATGAGGTATTCTGCTCCCACGGAATAGGGCTTGCTGAGCTGGAAATAGTTGAGGAGTTCAGGGAATATAATGCGAAAGCCATCGTTATGGCTTTTCTGGAGCGTAATCCCGGGTTTTTTTCGGACTCGGGGCCTGTGCATGATCAGTCCGGAGTTTTTTGGAGGATGTTCCGAAAGGCGATGCTTGCTTGGGTGGAGGGGGCTTTGGATTCTAGTGTTCCAGAAACCTGGGAAGATCTCAAAAGTAGGGTCGCATCTGCCATTAAAAGAATGATGTCGATTCATGAAGGAAGAAAGACGGTAGTAGTTTTCACTTCAGGGGGAGCGATATCTGCGTCGCTGGCTATTAGTCTTAATTTATCGGGCGCTGCTGCAATGAATCTTAATTGGCAGATCGCCAATGCATCTGTAACTCGTTATTCATTTGACAAGAAGAAATTCGTTTTATCCGGATTTAATTCTATAGCTCATTTAAGACTTCATCGGGACAGCTCTTTGATAACCTGGTGGTAGAGGAATTTATCAGAAAGGAGGTGTGAATTGGATTTCGAAATATCTGAAAAGCTCAAAATTATTACAGGAATGATTAATGAATTCGTTGATAAAGAGGTTATACCGCTTGAATCCGAGCTTCATCACCGGACATTCAGAGAAATGCTTCCCGTTTTAGGTGAAAAGCGGGAGATGGTTAAGAAGATGGAATTGTGGGCTCCGAACCATCCAAAAGAATATGGCGGAATGGGGCTTGACCTCATTGAATTTGCTATTGTTTCCGAGGCTCTTGGCCGTTCTCCTTTGGGACATTACGTCTTCAATTGTCAAGCTCCTGACGCTGGAAATATTGAGATATTGCATTTACACGGGAGCGTTGAGCAGAAAGAGAAGTATTTAAGGCCATTGGTTGAAGGCAGGATTCGCAGTTGTTTTTCCATGACTGAGGTGGAGATGCCCGGTTCCAATCCAGTCATGATGGAGACTACAGCGATCAAGGATGGAGACGACTACGTGATAAACGGCCAGAAATGGTATTCCACGGCTGCCGATGGCGCAAAATTTTCGATCGTAATGGCTGTAACCAATCCTGAAGCTCCGCCACATTTGCGGGCCAGTATGATCATAGTCCCCTGTGAGACTAAGGGCTTCAACCTTGTTAGAAACATTCCTGTCATGGGTCATGCTGGAGACGATTGGGCTTCTCACGCAGAGATACTTTTTCAGTCATGCCGTGTTCCACAAAGCAATTTGCTGGGCAGAGAAGGACAGGGCTTCGTTATGGCTCAGGAGCGGCTTGGACCAGGTAGAATTCATCATTGCATGCGCTGGATTGGTGTTTGCAACAGAGCTTTTGACTTGATGTGTTCCAGAGCGGCAAAGAGACTTATATCGCCTGACGGTAAGACTCTGGCGACACGTCAGATTGTCCAGTCATGGATAGCAGAGAGCGCTGCAGAGATTCAGGCTGCAAGATTGATGACTCTTCAGGCGGCTTGGAAAATTGAAAAACTTGGCGTGAAAGCGGCTCGTTACGACATTTCATTCATCAAGTTTTTTGTGGCTAATGTGATGCAGAGGGTTCTGGATAGGTCATTACAGGTTTTTGGCGGAATGGGAATGACAGATGACACAATCATTGCATGGTTTTACAGGCACGAGCGTGCGGCGCGTATTTATGACGGAGCTGATGAAGTTCATAAGGTGTCCGTGGCTAAAAAAATATTAAGGGAATATGAGGGAAGGACAGTTCGCTAGTGATGTCTAACGAAATGGGGTTTGCTTCTTTCAGATCGCAAATGAAACTCAGCAAGGAAGAAATATGCCGTGAGATATTTCTTCATAATAGTGACAGTATTAAAATCCGGAAGGAGGGAGTGGCAGTCAGGAATTTGTCAAGAATCTTGGATGCGGCTCTGAAGCTTTGTAACAGCAAGGGTTTTTCGTCTATGAGTTTGAGGGACCTGAGCCGTGAATCCGGGTTGAGCATGGGGGCAATGTATTCTTATTTCCGGAGCAAAGAAGATCTCTTGAGGATGATACAGGCACAAGGCCGCTCGGTGGTCTTAAGGGTTCTTGGGAGAGTGACCGAAGGCATAGATGATCCGTTGTTGAAGCTCAGGAGAGTGATTCAGGCTCATCTTTACGCAAGCGAAGTTCTTCAACCGTGGTTTTATCTCTCATACATGGAAACCAGGAATTTCCCCAGGGACGAGTATAAGAAGTCAATAGAGGCTGAACTCTTTACGGAAAACATGCTGATAGAGATTATTGACTCTGGACAGAAACGGGGCCTTTTTAAATCAATGGATGCAGTTCTCCTGGGAGCTGTAATCAAGTCCATGTTGCAGGATTGGTATTTAAAGAGGTGGAAATATTACAAGAGAAAAATGTCGGTCGAGCAATATAGTGAGTTTTTGCTGAATTTCATTGAATCCAGTATTTTGTGCGACACGAGGGTTTAGGAGTTTACTGAATGAACGTTGATGACAGATCATGCGAAGTCCGATCGGGCGAGGAACTAGACGTCAAACGCCTCGAGGAGTTCTTAAAAGATAGTATCAGAGGGCTTGAGGGGAATGTTAGTGTAGAGCAATTTCCGAGTGGTTACTCGAACCTCACGTACCTTGTAAGAATGTCGGATCGTGAGTTTGTCATTCGGCGTCCTCCTTTCGGCCATAAGGCTAAGACAGCTCATGACATGGGCAGGGAATACAGGATGTTAACGGCGCTCAAGCCTGTATTCGACTATTGTCCTGAACCGTTGGTTTTTACGGAAGATGAATCTATTATTGGTAGCCCCTTTTATGTGATGACCCGAATCAAAGGAATCATTTTGAGGAGAGATTTACCTGCAGGACTTAATCTGACAGACTCGCAGATGTGGGCTTTATGTGAAAATCTTGTGGATGTTCATCATGAATTGCACGCTGTCGACTATAAGTCGATAGGTCTTGGAGCCATGGGTAAACCGGAAGGGTATGTGAAGAGACAGGTGGAGGGATGGTCGCAAAGATACAGGGCAGCCAGGACTCCGGACGCTCCATCTTTTGACTATGTGATGTCATGGTTGTCAGGGGAAATGCCACCGGACTGCCACAAACCTGCCCTTATCCACAATGATTACAAATTTGACAACGTGGTTCTTGATTCTGGCGCGAATCTCAAGATAAAGGGTGTGCTGGATTGGGAAATGGCCACGATCGGCGACCCTCTTATGGATTTAGGCAGTTCACTGGGATATTGGGTTCAGTCTGATGATTCAAGAGAGCTGCAGGCGATAAGGACGTTGCCCACCAACCGCCCAGGGGCGTTGACACGAAAGCAATTGGTCAAAAGATATGCCGAAAAATCAGGTATGACAATTGATAACTTCGACTTTTACTATTGCTTTGGTTTGTTCAGGTTGGCCGCTATTGCACAGCAGATCTATTTCAGATTTTATCATGGGCAGACCAAGGACATCCGGTTCAAGTCTTTAATAGGCGCCGTGCATGTTTTGGAAAATACTGCTTTAAAAGTTGTCGGTAGAGGATTTTAATTCTCATTCGAGTTCTGTTGAGAAAGAGCAATTGAGGGAACGCAGACCATGGAACTTTCTGAAATAAAAAATGTGTTAATACTTGGTTCGGGGACGATGGGTCGCCAGATTGGCGCCCTTTGCGCAATGAACGGTTACAAGGTTACTCTTTACGACATATCCGAAGAGGCCCTTGAGTCAGGGCTTGCAGGAGTTTCGCAAATTTTGGACCGGTTTCATGAAAGAGGTCGTATTAACGCAAGAGCGCGTGAAGATGCATTGAAGTTGATTTCCACAACCACGATCCCTTCAGTAGCGGCTCGTGAGGCCGACATAATCAGTGAATCACTACCGGAAGACCCGGGGCTTAAGGCAAGAATTTTTGCGGAATTTGACAAGTTATGTCCGGAGCGCGCCATATTTACAACAAATACTTCTACGCTAATCCCGTCTATGATTGCCAAGGATACCGGTAGACCCGAAAAATTCATCGCATTGCATTTTCACAATGTCAGCACTACTAATGTAGTTGATGTAATGCCTCATCCAGGTACTGCCCCGGATGTTACAAGACTTGTTGAAGATTTTGCGAAAAGTCTTGGACAGGTTGTGATAACTCTAAAACGCGAGAACCACGGATATGTTTTCAACGCAATGCTATCAAGTCTGTTTTCATCCGCCTTGTCGATCGCTGCCAATGGTGTAGCTTCTGTAGAAGACATAGACAGGGCATGGATGGGTGTTATGCATACTCCGATTGGTCCTTTCGGGATCATGGATCAGGTTGGTCTTTCGACCGTATACACGATTACAAGGTATTGGGCTGAAAAGACTAAAGATCCACAGGCCTTGGCAAATGCGGAATTTCTGAAAAAGTATGTTGATAGTGGACAGTTGGGGGTGAAGACATCAAAGGGGTTTTATGAATATCCAAGCCCGTCTTTAGTCAAATTCCACGACTAAGAGCTTTTTGTGTCGGGCCGATTGGAGATCCGCTTAATGTGGCTTGATTCCCAAAGCCCTGATGTGATGTTTGAGAGATTCCCGGGTAATTCCAAGGGCTGATGAGGCAGCGGTCACGCTTCCGCCGTTTTGTCGTAACGCTTTTATTATTAGCTCCCTTTTGAGATTTTCAAGGACTTCGGGCATAGATCCTGTCAATCCGTTCTGAGACTGTAAGTTTATATCTGGTGTTTCAGGGGAGTGAGCATGGCGTTTTACGTTGAGTGACAGGTGCTTGGTAGTAATTGTTTGACCAGAGCTAAGAATCAGCGCCCGTTCCAGAATGTTACGAAGTTCCCGGACGTTTCCCGGCCAATCATAAGCCTCTAAAATGTTTACGACCTCCGGTTCAACGGGGGGAATGCTCGATAATCCCATTTTCTCGCAGAGTTGAGTAAGAAGATCGTGTATCAGCACAGGAATATCTCCTGTTCTGTTTCTCAAGGGAGGAACGTGAATCGTGAAGACGTTGAGCCGGTAGAAGAGATCCCGCCTAAACTTTCCCGAATCTACATCTGTTTCCAGATCCCGGTTGGTTGCGGCAACAATCCTAACATCTACAGTGATAAGTTTTTCACCACCGATTCGGGTGAAGGATTTTGAATCGAGGAATGTGAGTAGCTTTGCCTGGAGCTGCGGAGCAAGCTCTCCTACTTCGTTTAGCAGCAATGTGCCGCCCTCGGCCAATTCAACGAGGCCTCTTTTTCGAGCCCTGGCGCCCGTGAAAGCTCCTGCTTCGTGGCCAAAAAGTTCAGATTCGGCTAGTTCCATACTTAGAGCGGCGCAATTTACATTAAAGAAAGGTCCATTAGCTCGCGGGGAGTTGTCATGTAGATACCGGGCTATGTAGTCTTTGCCACTTCCATTTTCTCCGAGCAATAGCACTATCGAATCGGTTCCAGCCACCAATCGTGTTTCTTGAAGCGCTTTTTGCATTGCCTTGGATATGTATCCTGAAGCAATTGAAAAAGGCTCACTGGAAACACGCCGCAGGTCAGTTATGTCGCGGGCTATTCCACAAAAACCAACTATGTCTCCAACTCCGTTATTTAACGGGAACCTTACAAGACTTAAGGTTCGCTTGGTTCCCATCCAGCTAACGGTATGTTCTGATTCCAGGATTTGGCCGCGAAGCACTCTCGCCTCTTGCGCCCTAATTCCATCGGAAAACCCTTTGCCGAAGATTTCGTCATCTGTCTTGCCAAGGACCGATTCCGCAGGTAAATTCATCAGCCTTAACATGGCCGGATTCACATGAGAATATCTGCGTGAGGTATCTTTGACAAAAATACAGTCACCGGCGGCTTCAAATACAGTTCTGAATAGTTCTTCACTTCGACGCAACTCTGCGGTGCGTTTTTCCACGAATTCTTCCAGCTCCTGCGAATGCCTCTTTATACGATCTTGCGCTTCCTTGACTTTTAGTATACTGGAGATGCGTACTCGCAGTTCCGTCTTATCAATGGGTTTGGATATGAAATCGTTAGCTCCTGCTTCGACAGCCTTGATTCTATCTTCCTTGCTATCAAGGACAGTCGCCATAACAATGGGCAAGTCATGGAATTGAGGATCAGACCTGATGTGTTTGCACAATTCCAGGCCATTCATGCCTGGCATTAATACATCGAGCAATGCGACATCTATGGTATGATCAAGTTTTTCAATGGCTTCAAATGCATTGGAAGCAGTTACGAAGTCGTATCCAAATGATTCGAGCAAAGCAGTAAGCAAAACAAGGTTACGAGGTTCGTCATCCACCACTAGAATTCGATTTGCAGGCATTGTAATTCCATCCGTATCTTTCCTGATGACGAAAAAACACGGTCACTTTCCCGTAAAAGAGCAACCGTGCTCATATAGGCGGAATTTTTGCATAGAAATGTTGCTGAATTTGAGATTTGCAATCGGACAGATAGATTGACAATTCCGAGGAACAAACTAATAGCTCCCTGCCTGGTCCAAACTTCAAAAATTTGTCGATATCAAGAACCGTTCTTGCAGAGAATTGGCCAGTATCACAAACAGACCGGAAATGATTCCCACTTTGTTATTTCTAGTTTAGATAATTAGTTTAGTCAACAAATTCCTTACATTAAATGGAACTGATCAAATGTTGTTGAAATAGCTGTACAATCCGTATACAAAATTAGACTGGCACATTGTTGTCTCATGGTCTTATTCACAATCAAAACTTTTTGTCTCGAGAATCTGAGATTCATGATTCAGGGGAATTCCTATGAGCAACGGTGAGACAAGGTTGAAAGATGAGATCGTAAGGTTGAGCTTAGAGCTAAAGCGCCTGAAACATGAGCGAGACCGGGACTTTAATAAACTCAAAGAACTTGCCCAAGTAGCCGCGGCAGCTAAAGCAGGTTTCTTGTCCAATATGAGCCATGAACTAAGAACTCCTTTAACGGCCATAATGGGGTTTGCCGAGTTATTGTCGGATCAACATTTTGGCAAGCTCAATGAGAAGCAGCTAACCTATGTGAGGGAGATATATAACGCTGGTCAGCAATTGTTGACGCTGGTGAAGGACATCCTTGATCTGGCTAAAGCCGGAACAGGGTCCCAAGAACTGGAACTGGGCGACGTGAGCATTTGGGATTTGTTGGCAAATAGCCTTTCTATGGTTAAAGAACGAACAGCAATACATTCGCAAAAGCTGGAAATGGATGTTGATGACAGTCTTAAGGGGTTAGTAATTCGGGCTGATGAGATCAAGCTCAAGCAAATAATGTTTAATTTGCTAACTAACGCCGTAAAGTTCACCCCTGACGGAGGTAATGTAAAGATAACCGCCAGGAAAGTTTCCGACAAAGTTTCAGTGTCTGTTTCTGATACTGGAATGGGGATACGAGCCGAGGATATGGAAAGAATTTTTGAAATGTTCGAACGCATTGAAAGTTCATACAGGAATCAGATACAGGGAACCGGTCTTGGTCTGGCGCTGACTCGTCGATTAGTGGAGCTTCACGGTGGCAAGATATCGGCATTCAGTAAGGGCCTTGGGCATGGCGCCACACTGACTTTTACAATTCCCTTATCAATAGTGGGACCCGAGAACAATGATGTGTCTGATGGTCATGAGTCCGGGCGAACGAAGGTCTTAAAGCGTGGATCTCCAAAATATAAAAAAAGGAAGGATACGGATTTATTGGCGCTGGTTGTGGAGGACAAGTCATCGAATCTCAAGCTGATCGTGGATCTATTGGAGCGGGAAGGCTGTCAAAGCGTGATTGCTTCAAACGCAGAAGAAGCTCTAGACATGGTGATTAATGTTGAACCCGATTTGATCTTGATCAGCATCGCCTTGCCGGGCACAAATGGACTTGAAGTATCTAGATTGCTCAAAAAAAATGTCAAGACGAAGCACATTCCAGTTGTAGTAATGACTGGCGATGCGGTGGAAATCGATAAGACCACAGCGACCGAGGCAGGATGTGAGGCTTTCTTAGGACACCCTATCGATCCTGACGTCCTGGTTGATTTGCTCAACAGGTTGAAAAAATATTGATGTCTCAAGAGTGATGTAGGGATTGTGAAATTCGAATGAATCATAAAAGTTTCAAATTGTTGTTAAACATATATCCGCCATATTGGGCCACTGGGATAGTTGTGCGTAAGGTATCCGCTGATTTCCGAGAAATCGTCGTGGAAATGAAGAAAAGGTTTTATAATCGTAATTACGTCAATACTCATTTTGGCGGATCGCTCTATGCTATGGTCGATCCTTTTTACATGCTCATGCTGATGCAAATTCTGGGCAAGCAATACATTGTTTGGGATAAATCGGCACGCATAGATTTCCTGAAGCCAGGTAAAGGATTGGTAAGGGCAAGGTTTGTGATAGAGGATGACTTGATATCGGAAATCCTTCAAAATACTGCACGGGGCGAAAAATTTCTTCCGGAATTGCCGATAGATGTAACAGACGAAGAGGGAGACACTGTTTGCAGGGTGTTCAAGACTTTGTACATCCGAAAAAAGACAAACAAGGTTTGATTCAAACAGCGCATGGCTGTTGTAGCCTTAAGCCTGATCTTCGTGTTAGGTGAAATTTCTGGCCTCAAGCGCTCGGTTTCAGAAGCACAAGTATAAGCCCTTGTTTTTTTGTCAATTGCAATTCGAGGAACCACTCAATTTCGGTCCTCGAATATAGCGGCCGTCCATGGATCAGATTGTGTTATAGATTCGGGCCTCAACAATTTAACTGTCCCTGCTCATTACGATTGTCTCTTCAAAACAATATGGGGTTCACAATTTTTTTTCCGGTTCCAGGGCTAAGCTGACGAGTTTGCTAATTTTATTAACCAAAACAATTTCAATACCTTGGCTTATTTGTTCAGGAAGATTGTCTACATCAACTTTGTTACTTTCAGGCAGAGCTATTACTTTGACGCCTGCTCTTTGGCCAGCCAAAATTTTTTCCCTTATTCCGCTGACAGGAAGAATGTTTCCACTCAATGTTATTTCCCCACTGATGGCCACATCTCTTCTTGCGGGTCTGGAGGTAAGCAGTGAAATTAGCGAGATGGCTATGGTCACGCCAGCTGATGGTCCATCTTTGGGAATTGAGCCTGCGGGAATGTGGATATGGATGTCATGATCAAAAAAGAAATCAGGATCTATCCCAAAGGACTCAGCATGGCTTCGAATGTGGCTCAAGGCTGTCTGAGCCGATTCCCTGAGCACATCCCCCAAAGACCCAGTTAGAATAAGTTGTTGTGATCCTTTCATTATCGTTGATTCGACGAAAATTATCTCTCCTCCAAACTCCGTCCAGACCAGCCCGGTAGACACGCCAATCTGGTTTTCGGAGTCAGCAACTTCGTGTCTGTATTTCCGTGGCCCTAATAACTTTGGAATCCAGTGCTCATCTATGGCAATTTTTGTTTTTCCTAAGCCTTCTCTGAGACTTAACATGGCAAGCTTACGCACAACATTTGCTATTTCACGTTCCAGGTTTCTCAGGCCGGCTTCTCTGGTGTAGTCATTGATTAGCCTCATTACGGCCTCATGGGTAAATGATATATTCGAATGTGACAATCCGTTGTCTTTAAGCTGGTTTGGTATCATGTAATCCACGGCTATTTTTAGTTTTTCGTGTTCGGTATAACCTGGGAAATAAGTCACTTCCAGACGGTCTAGTAATGGGGTAGGCAGGTTTTCCACTATATTGGCTGTTGCAATAAACATTACAGATGATAAATCAAACGAAACATCAAGATAGTGATCGACGAAATTTCTGTTTTGCTCGGCGTCAAGTATTTCGAGGAAAACTGACGCTGGATCCCCTCTAAAGTCCTGTCCTATTTTGTCAATCTCATCTAGCATGAAAACAGGATTGTTAACCCCAAGCCTCTTGATTTCGCTAATTATTCTACCTGGCATTGCCCCAACATAGGTCCGGCGGTGTCCTCTTAACTCGGCTTCATCTCTCAATCCTGCGAGAGACAGCCGGACAAATTTTCTTTCCATAGCCTCAGCAATAGCTTGGCCTATGGACGTTTTTCCCGTTCCAGGAGGACCCGCAAAACAAAGAATGGGACCACGAATGATCTGCGCGCTTCTCCTTTTCTGACATATTTCAGTTACAGTTTGACGTAATTCCTCCAGTTTGAAGGGCTTTTTCAGGAAATTAGATACACCGGTAGTAAAAGCTCGAACAGCAGTATCCACCGTGGCATATCCCGTGACCATGACGACATCCGTGCCAGGCGAGATTTTTTTGATATGCTTCACGAGCTCAACGCCATCCAACATTTCCATCTTCAAGTCAGTTATGACTAAATCAAAGTCCTCTACCTCGAGCATTCGAATTGCTTCTGGGCCATTTGCGGCTGTTTTTACATTATATCCATCCTTATTTAGGACGTGCTGAATGTTGGACCGGGCCATCTCTTCATCGTCCACAACCAGAATGCTGTAGCTGCCCTGATTACGTAACGTACGTACTGCAAGGTATTCCAAGACCCTTTCTTTGACGTGGGGTAAACCATGATGTTTGCGTTCAAGGATGGCTGAGGCTCTTTCGATGTCCAAATTGTCGTTTGTAAAGGTATTCCAAGGAAGGTCGATCAGATAGTCAAGGTAGTTCAAACCGATAGCGTATTCTGCAACAGAGGGATCTGTCTTTTCCAGCCTGTCGAGTTCCTTGAGGGCCAAAGCCTTGGCATGATCCGGCAACTTTGTTTTTTCGATATCAGATCGTAGGTCTATCAATTCTTGCGGTAACTCAGACTTCGGTTCCTCAGTCTTTCTGAAAAAGGCCATTTTCCCTCTCATCGAAATGCCTAGCATTGCCCTCGAGACCTTCGGCGCCGAGGTATCCTGAGATTATTTACACAACCGTAATCAATAAATCTAATGATTTCATCAATAAAATTCAAAAATTGTGTCGAACTTCGGTAAGTTTCAAAATGTAACACTGCCGCTTTGATTGATGTATCTCTCAACATACTAATAAATTTGACTTAAACGAGAATCCTTCTATTGGTGTTGCGCAATGCAATGTCATGAGGGCTAACGGCTACTCAGATAATTGCGAATTGTTGGCATAAATAACAGTAATAACAGTCCGATGCCAGTATGGCACGTTATTTGATAGCTCAAGTGGTCATTCAGATCATTCAATGGAGGTTCCCATGAGACAGCTCTTAGAAATGTTTCAGGCAATGTCGATGGCAGTAGCTTTCGCGGAAGAAGGACAAGCCGGGACAGCTTTGGAAATAATGGAATTGGGACGTCGACGCCGTTCTGTCAAGCTTCAGTCTGAGGTCAAGAGGACTGATAACCGAGTTAGAAAACCTACGATGCGGGTTTAAGTGTTTGAAGACCTTGCATTCGATTAGTAGCAGAAAATTTGGTGGTCCGTGAATTGTAGCGGGTCCGAAGAAATTCTTCAGGAGTCAAAGATGGCACAAAATAAGTCGGTCAACAAAAATCAAATCATCATTAAAACCCTGATTTACGGGGTTATCACAGCAGCTTTTTACGCCGCAGCATTCTCCAACGCGGATTTGCTGATGTCTGTTTTCACTAGAGGCGGTTACTATGCTGCATTTCCGATTGCCACGGTCTTTGCATTTTCATTCGCTCATGGATCATTTGCAAGCAACTTATGGTCTGCTCTTGGGGTTGAGGCGATTACAAAAAGCAGTGAGGTTAGAGCTGAAAAAGTTCAGAGGAAACCTGCGAAACGGCCAAGGCCTAGAGTTCGTATGAGCGTTTGAAAATAGGATTTGGAGGATAAGAACATGACCGAAACGGCGATGGAAAGCATAAAATTCATAGACCTAACTTGGATAAACGTTAGTTTTCTTTTCGTAGTGGGGTTTATAGGTGGATTAGTGAGTGGTTTCATAGGCTCAGGCGGGGCATTTGTTTTAACTCCGGGGATGATGAGCCTAGGTGTTCCTGCCGCAGTGGCGGTAGCCAGCAACATGTGTCACAAGTTTCCAAAGGCTATGGTTGGAGCATACAAGCGATACAAATATGGCCAGGTTGATCTCAAGCTTGGCATAGTGATGGCGGCGTCAGCTACTGTTGGTGTGCAGGCGGGAATAAAGATTCAAGAGTTGGTGCTTGCTAAATGGGGTGAGGCTGGATCCAACCTTTACGTGAGTGTCTCATTTGTAGCGGTGCTAGTTGTGGTCGGTAGTTATGTTTTTTATGATGCCTGGCGTTTATCGAAGAATCCTTCTGCCGACGGCGAGGTGTCGGGATTAGCAGCAAAACTCCAGCGCATAAACTTGCCACCGATGATTCACTTTAAAACGGCGAATTTGACAATATCATTGTGGTTTACGATACCGGTTGGTTTTGCTACGGGGGTATTGGCGGCCACAATAGCGGTAGGTGGTTTTGTCGGAGTTCCTGGCATGATCTATGTGATCGGCGCCGGCGGTCTTATAGCCTCTGCAACAGAGCTGGTCATCGCTTTCCTCATGGGTTTGGGCGGTTCCATCAAATGGGCCATCCACGGAATGGTAGATATCAGACTTACTTTGATCATACTTGCAGGCTCTTTACTTGGGGTTCAGCTTGGGGCTATTGGAACCACATACGTCAAAGAACACATGATAAAAGTTGTCATGGGAACGATAATGCTCATGGTGGCGGTTAGCAGAGCATTGGCAATTCCGAAATATCTAGAGCAACTCAGCCTCATATCAGCGTCAAAACCGACAATCGATTTACTGGATTTAGTGAGCTTTATAACAATGTGTCTGGCGTTAATTGTGGGAGCTGTCATAATACTCGGGGCAATGTGGCGTGGTAGAAGTCCCGTTGTAACACTGAGAGCCAAGGTGTCTGAAAGTTATTGATTATAGACACGCTATGGAAATGCGCTTAATTCTAAGGCCTTTCTCTTCACAAAAGGGAAAGGCCTTTTTCTTAAAATTTCTTTAAACACCAAATTTCTATTCTAAACCGTATCTTTTGATTTTTCTCCACAGAGAGACACGGTCTATCCCTAGGGTTTCAGCCGCAAGAGTCTTATTTCCTCCGGTTTCCTGCAGGATACGTTGAATGTAATCAATCTCTTGCTCTTCCAAGGTAGGGAATTTACCATCCTTTTTTCGGAAAGCGGTAATTTTGAAATCTCTGATATCATCCGGTAAATGTTCCGGTCCAATTACTGAATCCCGGGCTAGGGCAATGCCGCGCTCAATTATGTTTTCCAGTTCCCTAATGTTTCCGGGAAAATCATATTCCTTCAAGATGTCTAGCGCTTCTTTGGAGATCATCGGCGCTTTTCTCGACATTAATTTGGCATGTTTTTCAAGGAAGTGGTGGCACAAAATTGGAATGTCACCTTTTCGAGAGGCCAAAGGCGGCAAATTGAGCGACACAACATTAAGTCTGTAGTACAGATCTTTTCTAAATTCGTTTGATTGGATGGCTTCTTGTAGATTTCTGTTGGATGCTGCGACAAATCTGACATCAACCTTAATCGGAGTAGTGCCTCCAACACGCATCATTACTCTCTCCTGGATAACTCTGAGCAACTTGACCTGCATATTGAGAGACATTTCTGTAATTTCGTCTAGAAAGAGGGTTCCTCCTTTTGAGAGCTCAATTAGGCCGGCCTTTGTTGAGTCCGCTCCGGTGTATGCGCCCTTTTCATGACCAAAAAGCTCGTTAGTCAGGAGATCTTCACTAAACACTCCACAATTGATGGCGATAAAAGGTCCGGCGGATCTATCACTTTGTTCATGTATTGACTTGGCAAGTAGTTCCTTACCGGTCCCGGATTCCCCTGAAATTAAAACGTTGCAGTCTGTTCGTGATATTTGCTTGGTTATCTCCAGGATTCGTTTCATTTCTGGATCTTTTGTAATGATCGTATTTCCAGTGGATTTCTCCAGCCGTTTGATGTCCTTTTTGAGTTGATCATTTTCTTGCCTGAGCCGCACTTTTTCAATTGCCTCTGAGACAATTTTGCGTACAGCATCAATTCTGAAAGGCTTCGAAATGTAATGATAGGCGCCCTTTTTCATAGCCTCGATAGCAGAGTCTACAGTCGCATATCCGGTAATCATGATGACTTCCGCTGAAGGGTTTTTGGAGCGAGCTTCCTCCAGGATACGCATTCCATCTACCTTTTCCATTCGCAGATCTGTAAGGATGACGTCAAATGACTGATCGTTGACCAGCTCGAGTCCTTTAGTTCCGCTCTGGGCAGTTACAATTTCATGATTTAGCTTTTTTAATATGTGCGCCAGATTTGCGATGGCCATTTCTTCATCGTCAATTATAAGTATTCGTGCATGATCGTTCATTTCAGGACTCCAACGATGGTAGGTGAATCGTGAAAGTAGTTCCTTTTCCAACGGCGCTGTTCACTGAAATAGTTCCCTTATGACGGGTTATTATTTCGTGAGTGATGAACAATCCCAGTCCGGTTCCATGACCAACATCCTTTGTTGTGAAAAATGGATCAAAAATTCTCTGAAGATCTTCTTCCGCGATGCCCACACCCGTATCCTCTATTTTGATATCGACCCAACCATGACTATCCTTTGAGGCTGTTATGCTTACTTCACCACGATCTTCAACTGCCTGAATAGCATTTGATATCAAATTCATAAAAGCCTGCTGGAGACGCTGCTTGTCTCCATATATGTTCAGGTCCCTGTCGATCTTGGTGATAATTTTTACGTTGGGTGGAATTTGGCCGTGCAGCAAGCCAATTGTTCCCTCCAGAATGACCTTGAGGTTGAAATGGTCTTTAAAAAATTCCTTGTTTCTGGAAAATTCCAGAAGGTTAAGAACGATTCCTCTGGCCTTATCAACCTGCTCCAGAACCTGTTTCAACAAGCTGCGTTGCCATTCGGGATCCGATTCATGCAATTCTTCAATAAGTATTTCGCATGATGATGAAATATTTGATAAAGGATTATTGATCTCATGGGCTACCCCTGCCAACATTGTTCCCAAGGAAGCTAACTTCTTGGACTGAACAAGTTGATCTTCACGCATTTTGAGTTCAGAGGCCATCCTGTTGAATGAAACGAATATTTCCCGAATATCCTTTTCAGCAGGTAAAATGTCTATAGGCTGAAACTGACCCTTGGCAATATTGTTAGTGCTTTGTTCCAGCAATTTTAGCGGTTTCATCACCTTTACAAACAGAAAACTACCAACACCGACCAATCCTAAACCCATCACGGAAAATGCTATGAATTGAAGACGCATTGTAGTGCTGATCGTCTGGCTTATAGACGAACGCTTTTTATGAACCACCGCCTCAGCAAATTCTGAAATTGAAGACCCCGCCTTTCTAATTCTGGCCTCGTGTTCCGTCTTGGATCCAGAGGTGATGTCACAACCTGACGTCAATTCAAGCCCAAGACAACTTGTGATTGCAGTCTCATAAGCATCAAGGTCCTCTAGGAATCTCCTGGCGCTTTGCGCTGAACTAAGGGCCTCTATCCTTTCGTAGTCCTTGTCCAGTATCTCTTTGGCGCGGCCGAGGTGATAAAGAGCTGTTTTGAGGGATTCCTTGTTGCCATAAAGGAAGTAATTCTTTTCAAACCTTCGAATTTCCAATACCGATTCCTCAAGTTTGCTAACATCTTCGAGGTACCCGAGCTTGTCCTCAAGCTGTTTCATAAAGTAATAAGAGCCGACAATGCTTGAGGCCAATATGAGATAAAGCGCTACAACTGCAATGATTGTCTTCTGACGTATTGTTAGTATTGCCACAGGCATCTGTGAAATCCTCTCGATTCGTAAATTCGAATTAGCAACTGAGACCTTACAGAAATTATATCCGAGCAAGACTCATTCCATCAGTTCCACAAATTGATCTGGTTTTGTAACCTATTGGAAATACGTAGATATATGAAGATGTTTCCTTTGTTGTAAATCCAGCGCATTGTTGCAAATTGCAATATTGCCGTTTGCAACAAAATTACTCGATGCGTATGATATTGAAAATACGTTGAAAATAGTGGTGAGTCACAATTATCAACTCGGCTGTTGCAAAATGTTACTCCAAAATTTCCTCAATCGTAACTAAGAAGTTGTAGGGGCTTAAATTATCTGGATTCTTACTCATGGCGCCAAAATTGAATGGCCTATGAAAAGAAAGGGGTGAACAGAGATGAAGAACACATCCAGGAAGATAACAAGGATGCTGAACGCCATGACGTTTGCGGAATCGGGGAATCACGACATTGCGAAAGAATTCCTTGAAAACAATGCAAGTCAGTCCAAAAACTTGGAATCGGGAATATCCAAAAGTGCGAAGGCCTTGTCAGAGCTTCTTGATAAGTCACTGGATAAGCCAATGGTTGCCATGACGTTTGCTGAAGAGGGTTTTCACCAAGAAGCGGTCACCATGTTGGGACGCGCAAGCATGAAGACCGTATTGCTGGTAATAGAGGGTGAGCATCCCAACGAAGCGGCCTTCAACTATGCGCGCAACCTTTGTAAACGAACAGGAGCTCAATTGGATATACTGCAGGTTATTGATCCTACAACTGGTCCCGATTCTATAAGTGTTTTGGAACAACGTATGTCCTCAGCGGTAAAAAATATCATCAACTTAATTCAGTTATCAGATTTGCGGACATCCCTGCCAAAGTTGACAATCAGACTCGGGGAGGTTGATTCGAAGCTCGTCAATTATGTGAAAAGACACAAGGAGGTTTCAGCGATTGTTTTTGACTCTGACAAATTTCAGGTTGAACAGTCTAATCGACCAGGTCGCATGGATGTCTTGGAATTTCTCTCTAAAAAACTTGCCGTGCCTTTGATGACGGTGTTGGATCGCAATTCGGCAAAGGCTCTGGGTTGATTAACCTCTGTCAAGACTGTTTCGGGTTAATACAGGTCTAATGGAGGACTCTAAGTCCACAGCGGAAAATTCGACAATGTTCCGATATCCAAATCGGCTCGATTTTGAATGTTTGCGGTGTCCTACCGTCTTTCCTCCAGCCACAGCATTTGAATGATCTTCCAAATAATATAATGGGTCCATGTTGTCTAGAATTGGCGCCAGTGTTGACGGATCCAATATGATGGAATAACTTCCAGAGATGCCTCATTTGTCAAACTTCAGGCGGAAAAGTTGGGCGCAATCTAAAATATAGGGAGGGCAACATGGCAGAGGTCTCGTTATCATTAGAGAGTTTATTGAGAAAGGTCAAATCGTCGCCGAATATTTCAAAAGCCGGTATGATCTTATGTCACAATGGGATAGTGAGGGATTTCTCAAGAGTGGGAGGTAAAAAGGTTTGCGCATTGAGCGTAAACGTGGATTTAGGGGGTATCGAAAGCGTGAAGTCTTGGGCTTTGAGTCAACCGGGGATTGTGTCGGTCGAAATTGAAGCCTTAAACGGGACGTTCAACGTGGGCGATGATTTGTTGTACGTAATAATTGCTGGGGACATCAGGGAGAATGTTTTTACGATCATGAGAGAAGTGATCGAGAGAATAAAGAAATCCTGTGTGAGCAAGACCGAAATCTGTGAAGAATGATTTGAGCTCAAGGCTTGAATTACAGAGGCCTGTGTCGTCTGGAACCGTAGAGTTGAGCGTAGACTTTTGTCATTTCTGCTCCGAAGAAGAATATTTGCGACAAATAGTAAATCCACATCAGCAGAATAACGAGCGATCCTGCGGCCCCGTAAATCGTCCGTACGCCACTGAGGCCAAAATAGTAGCTCAATGCCGATTTGCCGACCAAAAAGAGCCCAGAGACGACTGCAACCCCGCACCAGACGTCTTTCCATTCCACATGTCTAAGTGGTATCAACTTGTAGGCTAGCGCCAACAAAACAGGAATTATGGCGAAAGAAACCAAGGAATTTACCTCACTTAGGAACCATGGCTGGGCAAGGTCGAATTCCGCGAGTAGTGATTCCACTCCTGAAAGCACCGAACTGACTACGATTGAAGCTACCAAAAGCACTCCTATAGCTACGACCAGCACGAAAGAAATTGCTCTGGTATAGAAATATCGCAATACCCCGGAGCCCTTATCAGGAGAAACTCTCCAGATGCTGTTCATAGAACTCTGAAGCTCCGAAAAAACCATCATGGCTGCTAGTAGAGCCGTTCCAGCGCCTAATAACGATAAACCTGAGCCAATGTATTTGCCACGAGAACTTTGCAGTAGATTGAAGACGTATTCCGCTTCAGCCTGTCCCACAAGTCTAGATAACTGGGAAATTAATTCACCCTGCGCCGTTGATGTTCCAGCAACAGTCTCAGCAAGGCTTAAGCCTATTAGCAAAGATGGAGCTAGAGAGAACATAGTATAAAACGCTAGAGCTGCCGCCATTCTTGAGACATGGTCGTCCAACCAGCTAAACACCGTTTGTTTAATCAATTCCCATATATTATTCAAAAGGGTTAGCATCTGTTTTTCCCCAAAAGCCTAGAAGATAAGATTTCAATATTCATGCGTTGTCAATTCTATAGTGATGACAAAAGGGATTTAAGTTTCAATAATCCTAAAAGTTCAGGGAATCGATATCTGATTGGTCTTGAAGTTGCTCACAACCGCCGTAACAAGCCCGCGTAAGAAGAATCACCAGATAAAAACCGTGCCAGATTTTTTGTTTCCGACAGCAAATGCGTGACGGGGCGTAAAGAATTTGGCGCCACAGAAATGATAACTTTTTTCACTGCTAAGCATCAATAATTTTTAAGGCTGAGAAAAAATTAATCACATAATAGATTAATAAATACTTATAATATATTGATTTATTTGTATATAATATTTGAGAGCCTGAGAATTATTTTGGCTCGGAACATGCATTGAATGTAATGTTAAATTAAAGTTTGCGAGGTTTTTCATGAACCTTTCACTGGATCGAGTTATGGTTTCGAAGCTTGAGACTATGATCAGGGAGGAAATGGAAATTGATGGTAAGATCATGGTTCGTAGCCTGGACAAGATTCATGCGCGAACTGGGATCAATTATGCGACTATTTCAAAGGTAGCCGAGAGAATCCAAAATCGCAAGCATGCGTAGCTGGCTCATTTTGGTTTTCTATAACAGGCAAAAATGGTCTTGACAAGGCCTAATTATTAGTTTAAAAAGAGGATTCGGCGCGGGAATAACTCAGTGGTAGAGTGCAACCTTGCCAAGGTTGAAGTCGCGGGTTCAAATCCCGTTTCCCGCTCCACTAACC
>CALGLN010000031.1 GCA_937930835.1 uncultured Desulfomonile sp. | reverse complement strand
TATCAGTAGCTATCGGTAAACCTGATCTGTCAAAATCCATCAACAATTTTAAAACGATACGCGCTCCACTGAGTGAAACTGTGCGATGGGTTGACTAGAACTGATTTCAAGAATTATTGCACCTCAGTGATCTCAAGAAACTGGCCGCATTTATTAATGCCATTTATAAACATATGTGATATTAATAGCCAGCAAAAAGATTCTTTGAAGGCACTGAACGCGAATGAGGGCTCAACAAGGCCTCGATCGGTATAACTGTGTTTAATCCAATGTTTCTTTGGCTCCTCGTGCGTTCTCATTTTTATGTTACAAGAACGATAGCTCATGCTTCGACTCTTGAGCCTCATGAAAAGACTTCTGACACCTCTGAGAGTAACCCTTTTCGGACTAGTTTTTTTTCAGACTTTATTAGATCGATGAATCCAGATTTCTGTAATAGGCTGGATTGTGTTAGGTTGAAAAAATGGACACCAATTTTTAATTTAAAAGAGAGACAGAGGTGTAAGCGTGGAAAAGAGAAAGTTACCTTGCCACATGTACTCCGGAGAGTATCAAAAGTCGTTTTTTTAGCAAGCTATTGATGAATCAGGTGTCTTCCATAAATCATTTCAATATGCTAGTCTTGATTACGACCGGGTTTGACCTAGATGCCGAAACTAGCCTATTTTACAAAACAAAGAAGACTGAATTCTTCTCTAATACCATTTCACCGCTCACGAACTATCGAAAGATGTGAAAGCTTCTAGCAAAAAATAATTCTACAGGCGATTGACATCTTTTGTTGTTTCTTACTCTTTATTCTGGTAATTTTGGGAATCAGTTGTAGTTCCCCGGGACTTTTTCCGAAGCGTTAACCGATTTTTTCTTTTGTGGAAACATTGTGTCTCACATTCCGCATAGAATGTTGATGGTATCGGGTAATTTTTTCTAGGATCTAAAATAAACGCGACATCTTTTCAGGGATTTGGTAAAGGGATTTTGAGCTCATGGAGGAGTCCCATGGATATAAAATCCCTGAATCTGCAGCCATCTGACGTGCGGTTTCTACCGATCGTGTCGGCATTTGTCAAGAAAATTGGCGTGGTCGAGGAGATCAATCGTTTATGCCCTTCAGACAGGGATGTGAGTCCGGGACATGTGGTCATGGCGCTCATATTGGATACGCTGTCTGGACGCAGCCCGCTGTATCGTTTGGAAAGTTCTTTCAAGGATATGGACCTTGAGTTGCTACTCGGAGTGGACATTAAACCATCCAAACTCAACGACGACGCTGTGGGTAGGGTTTTGGACCAAGTGTGGGAAGCCGGGACTGGCAGACTCCTTACGGCAGTGGCGTTGAGAGCGGTGAAGATGTTCTCTCTGGATACGTCACGAGTCCACCATGATACCACCAGCGTGACAGTTTATGGCGACTATGACCTCTATGCAGATACCGGCCATGCGCAACCCTTCGTGATTACCTATGGATTCAGTAAGGACCACCGTCTGGATCTCAAACAACTGGTTCATTCCCTTTTGTGCGTGGACCATGGCATTCCCATCTGGAGCAAGTACGAAAACGGGAATGAATCCGACAAGATCATTAACAAGAATCTGATGGGTCGGATCGTAGAAAAGATGAGCGAGTTCGGTCAGAAAAATCCTTTGTACATAGCTGACTCTGCGTTGGTCACCCAGGATAACCTGGATCTAATGTCGGATGAAGAGAAGGGTTTTTGCTTTGTAACCAGGCTTCCGGCCACCTATGGCGAATGTGACTCAGCAATAGCCAGAGCAGTCCAGGCGGAAAGCTGGGATGATCTGGGCATTCTGGCTGAGACTTCATCCAGCTCTAGTAGACTAACAGCGCATTATCACGGTTTTGAGACTAGCGTTACCCTGCACGACAGAGCATATCGGGCCCTGGTGGTTCATTCTTCCGCTCATGACAAGAGAAAGACGAAAAAGCTTGAGCGACTGCTCAGCCAGGACCTGAGCCAAATGATTAAAGTCAAGACTGAGCAGGAGAAGCTCAGCTATGCCTGTATTCCCGATGCGCAAGCTGCCATGTTACGGCTAGACAATGGAAAGTTCCACAAGCTCATGGGACACATCGAGGAGGTACACCGTTATGGGAGGGGAAGACCCAAAGTCGATGGCAGTCGCTGCCTCAATGGGATCAGCTATCGGATCAGACTTGAGATCGAGCGTATGGAAGAGTCAATAGAAAAGGCCGAGAAGCAGGCAGGCTGCTTTGTCCTTTTAAGTAACGTTCCTTCAGAGACTATGGACTCAAGGGGCCTTCTTGAAGCGTACAAGGCCCAGGACATAGTGGAGAGGAACTTCGGTTTCCTCAAAGATGAGCTGATAGTCAACAGTCTATTCCTGAAGAGTCCCGCACGTATAGAAGCCCTTGGATTGGTCCTGGTTCTTTCCTTAATGATCTGGCGTCTCATGGAAAGGACCATGAGGATGTCACTCAAGGTTCAGGAAACCACCATCATCGGTTGGGAAAAGCGACAGACCTCCCGGCCGACATCGTTCATGATGACCACGAGATTCCATTCGGTCATCGTGCTCCGTACCAACGATGGGCGTTTTCTGGGTAATCCATTGGATGACATCCAGCTGGCATATCTCAAAGCTTTGGGTTTGAGTCAGGAAATCTTCACGAAAGCATAGGTGAACACTTAACAATTTTGTGCCCCGATCAAAAAGATCAAGACAAGCGTTGTAAAACTCACACAAAAAAGGCGGTGAGAATGGCGCCAATCTGAGGTATAACTTTCAAAGTCGCCTTTAAAGGCTATCTTTCTGAAAAATACCACTTCCCACACTCTTGGGGGCGCGGAACGTGGGTTGTGTCCAGCACTCCCATCTCGTTTCCTTTTAACGCTAATTCATGCTTGACCCATAGCCCAGTTAATACGATTCTTGTCCTTTCATGTCTTATTCTTATGCACATTCTCATTCAGGTCACAGGTTAGTTCTGAGGGATTATATCTGTCCAAATTTGTGATTCTATCAGTATCAGCTTTGTATCATAAAGGAACCTTTAGGATCCTTGGCTACTGATCTAACTCCAATACCCAGGAAAGTATCTGCTGGGAAACTAGCTGATTGTAAAAATAATTGGGATGCCCATCATCAACAGAGTAGTCACTCCAATTGAACTGAGCGCTTTGCTGATTATTTATTATTGCGCCTCTCGCCATTATATAATCTATTTTCTTTTTATGAAAAACGTCAACTAAGTAGTTCACCCTCCAGTCGGGAGCCTTGACCATTCTTTTTGGCCATTCAAAAAGCACAAATATGTGACGAATATTATTAAATTTCAGTTCATCTGCAAGGCTGCCAATAATTGGAGTACTAACCTCCTTTATATTTTGTTTATCCTCTTCCAATGATTTCATCCATAGCCGAATATTTTCCGGTAAAGGACCTTCATGAACCAAGAGTCTCCATAAATAAGAATTGATTTTCGGGGGGTTGTCACGAAAAAAAATGTCGACGTACGAGAAAAGATGTGAATTCTTCAACCTTAACTTACCGTTACTAGCTTCAAAGTAGGGTTTAAGCCCCCAGGTTACTGGCATGATGTTCCTATCCAAATCGTAGTTCATAATACCTATTATTACGATTGGGTTGCGGTATCTCATAATCGTGCTTCGATAAAGTAATAATACCTGGTCAACTCCATAGCCACTAACCCCATAATTTATCAAATAATAGGATTTGTTGAAGTCAGGATGTTTGTTCAGGATGCCTTGAAAACATTCCTCTTCGGTTGTATGACATTGCGCAAATGAATCACCGAACAGAAGTACGGGAGTCCTACCTCGTAGATTCTTATCGTCTATATGGGCATAATCTCCATCTACATAGTCTATACGGTCGTTTCTCCATCCCAGATTTTCGTCCGTTGGGGGAATATATTTGTGTCCGAAAAAGTGCCGCAATTTGAAAAAATCTAAATCCCATTCGTTTGCGTAAAATTCAGCTCGCCTCAAAGGACCCATGAATGAACCACCATTAAATAACAAATAACGGAAGACTAGTTCAGATAGAAGCAGCGCAAATGTCATAGAGGCCAGAATTAATAAAATAGAACAGGTGAACTTACTTTTCTGTCCACATTCTGCGTGTTCGTGAGTCAAACTTCCCTCCGCGGATTGTTGAATCATCTGCAAAGCTAACCGCTAAACAGACTTTTGGAACATCATTTCACAAGACTAACTAAGGGCCATTGGTTGCCATACATAAAAAGATTTATCGCAACTTTCTTTCATGAATGAAGTAGCAAAAAGATAATTAAAACAATCCAATAGGCCAGCAACGGGGCGGTCATTTTGCTACCAATATATTTTGCACACGAAAAAGACTCCAAGGGACATTGCCCCACCCTTAGGACTACCCCATTTGAGATTGGGGATCAAGGACTTAAAGACTGCTGAGATCAGCTTTTAGTGAAGCTTAAGATCGTCTCGCTTTAGATCGGAAGAGCACACGTCTGAACTCCAGTCACGAGTGGATATCTC
>CALGLN010000030.1 GCA_937930835.1 uncultured Desulfomonile sp. | reverse complement strand
GCAATATATTTAACATGAGCAAACCAAATATGCAAGTACATTTGTTACACGTTAAGTGTCACTGTCAGGAATTGGGCGATCATTATTCCGTGTAAGGTTTGTGTATAGTTTGTGTATGGAAAAACACGCCTCAGAGGCGCATAAATAAAGGCTGGTGTATAAAGTGTATGAAACTGGCCTATTAATATGTAACTTGTAATTTTGTGAAATGATTTTTTTTGTACACGTTACAACTTAATTGCCGAGTTTTATACATTCCATACATCAATCGTTTCTAGATGGCTTCTATACTGGATTTACGAGCCTAAAAAATCATAAAAAAGTATACACAAAGTATACACATCCATACATCAAATTCACCGCGTAGATTTCTAAATTTTTACTACCTCGGATCTGTCAATCGGTATCTGGAGTCTTTCGCGCAGACGGGGTTGTGCGCGCAGTCGGGTTAAAGGGCCTTTTGTCGGATGGTATGTCATTTATCCTGGTCGCTTGGGCTCTGACCATAGTGTTGGGCGGAAGTTTTTGGGGGCCTAGTGAGCTGATGGTATTGTGAGGCGTGCTGGTTGAGTTTTTGAGCTACCCTGGCGCGTTTGACATGTTGAGCGTGCTTTGCTAACACTATTTAATTCATCACCAATATTAAGAAAAGGATGAACTCAATGGCGGATGTAGATGGAATCATGGAAGCTCGCGATGTGAAGTCTCGCGGTGTGTCGCAGGGTGGTCGTTATTCTCTTAAGGGATGTGAACACCTCGATTGGGGCATGAAGAACCGCATGGCAAGGATCATCAAGCCTGAGACCGGTCGTACGGTGATGCTGGCTGTTGATCATGGTTATTTTCAGGGGCCGACGTCGGGCCTGGAGATAATGGAGGAAACACTTGCGCCACTAGCGTCTCACGCGGATTGCCTGATGTTGACACGAGGGATTCTGAGGACATCGGTGTCGCCTTCCGTGCAGGCGCCGATTGTTTTGAGGGTATCCGGTGGGCAGAGCGTTCTTAGTGAACTATCCAATGAAAACTGGAATGTCGCAATAGACGATTGTATACGGTTGAACGTATCGGGAATGGCGCTTTCGATATACATTGGCTCTCCTTATGAGCATCAGACACTGGAAGCGTTCGCGGACCTTGTTGACGCCGGTTATTCGGCGGGCATTCCCATCCTCGCGGTGACAGCTGTTGGAAGGGACATGGCTCGTGACGCCCGCTATTTGTCGCTTTCATCACGCATAGCGGCGGAGATGGGCGCCAATATAGTCAAGACGTATTTTTGCGAGAATTTCGAGAGGGTAACATCGACGTGTCCTGTTCCGATCGTCATGGCGGGTGGTAAGAAGCTCCCGGAGTTGGAAGCTCTGACGATGGCCTACAACGCGGTGACGCAGGGGGCTGTCGGAGTGGACATGGGGCGCAACATATTCCAGTCCGACTGTCCGGTTGGTATGATAAAGGCTGTCAAAGCGGTTGTGCATTACAATGAGAAGCCCAAGAAGGCGATAAAGATTTACGAGGACGAGAAGAAACGCAAGAAGTAGGCGGGATAGTGGATCGAGAGGATCCGGCGGAATTGTTTGAAGCTAATAATGAGAGGTGGCGCCGACAATGCGAGTGGCGGTTTATTACAATAATCATGATGTCAGGGTTGAAGAGCGACCGGTTCCATCGATAGGCCGCAATGAGGTGTTGGTCAAGGTATGGGCCAGCGGCATATGCGGTAGCGATGTGCTTGAATGGTACAGGCTTCCGAAGGCGCCTCTGGTTTTAGGTCATGAAATTTCCGGCGAGATCGTCCAGTTAGGGCAAGAGGTTGAAAACTGGAAGGTTGGCCAGCGTGTTTTCGTATCTCACCATGTGCCTTGCAACATGTGCCGGTACTGCCTCTCGGATCACCATTCGGTTTGTGACACGCTTGCGAAGACCAATTTTGACCCGGGGGGATTTTCGGAATATCTCAGGGTTCCGGCGATCAATGTAAGAAACGGTATGTATGAGCTGCCTTCGAACATGAGTTATGAGCAGGCGGTGTTTGTTGAGCCTTTGGCGTGTGTTTACCGTGGTCAGCAGCATGTAGGCTGGAAGCCTGGGCGCAGGGTCATAGTGATTGGAGCCGGCATGGCGGGGTTGCTGCATGTTCAGCTCGCCTCACGCGCTGGCGCGGCGAAGGTTGTAGCGGTGGACATCAACCCTGGACGGCTGGAGATGGCTTCGGAATTTGGAGCGGACCACACGATCATCGCCGGTCCGGACATGATTGAAAAGCTGAAAGATGTCAATGATGGAAGGCTCGCTGAAGTTGTCATCGTGGCCACAGGCGCCAAGATCGCCATTGAACAGGCTTTTCAAGCGGTTGACAGGGGCGGGGCGATACTGTTTTTTGCTCCGACGGATCCGGGAATAAAGATTGATATGCCCTTCAACGACCTGTGGCGTAAGGAGATAACCATGACATCGTCCTACGCCGGCAGTCCCCGTGATATTCTGGCCGCCATAGAGCTTATATCCTCCGGAAGGGTGAAAGTTGATCCGATGATAACCCATCGGTTGCCACTGGAGAGGACTCAGGAGGGTTTTGGTTTGGTGGCGGAAGCCGGGGCATCCATAAAGGTAGTGATTGAGCCACAAAACTAAGGCAATCGGGGGGCATTAACTGATAGCGACTTATCCGTGACGGGGCGGCGCGGAAAGTGGAGGTGGGCGCAGTAGACATGATTTCCACACCCTTATCTGAAATTGAAAGCAGAATAGCAGCCTTGAAACAGGCCATGTCGTCACAGAAGATAGATCTGGCCATAATAGTCCAAAAGACAGACCTTTTTTATTTCTCCGGCACGGGTCAGGACGCTCATTTACTTGTTCATGTTGATTCCGGGCCCTGTCTTCTGGTGCGTAAAAGCATTGAGCGTGCTCTGGAAGATTCACCGATCGCTGATATCCGTGGCGCAAAGAGCCTGACCGACATCAAGGACACGGCGGAATCGCTTTCCACATCGGGGATACTGACAATAGGCCTTGAACTGGATGTGCTTCCGGTGAACAATTTCAGGATGTATGAAAGGCTATTTCCCCAGGCCACTTTCGTCGACATATCGCCGGCCATCCGCAAAATCAGGTCCGTGAAATCCGATTATGAGCTGGATCTAATAAGGGGGGCGGCCCGGATAAATGATTCCATGTTTGCTTACGCCAAGGAGATAGTCAGGCCTGGGATGGCGGAGATAGAGCTGGCGGGCCTGCTGGAAGCATTTTTGAGGATGCGTGAGCATCAGGGGCTGGTGAGGGTCCGCAGTTTTAACAATGAGGTTTTTTATGGACATATCATGTCCGGCTCGAACCTTGCTGTTCCGAGTTGTTCCGTGGGTCCTACCGGAGGGCAAGGGCCCAACGCATCCATGCCTCAAGGAGCTGGCTCCAGGGTCATCGGTCGCAATGAGCCGATTCAGATAGATTTTGTGGCGACTTATAAAGCCTATATAGTTGATCAGGCCAGGACGTATTTCGTCGGGGAGGCGCCCGAGGAATTTCTCAAGATCCACAAACTTGCCCTTGATATTCAGCAGGCGATTGTTGAAAACGGTAAAGCGGGCGTATCGTGTGAAAACCTTTATGACATGGCTGTAGAGATGGCCACGCAGGCCGGTCATATAGTGGGATTCATGGGTTATCCCCAGGCTGTGCCGTTCGTCGGGCATGGAATAGGTCTGGAACTTGATGAGCTGCCAATTCTGGGCCGAAAAGTGGACAGCCTTCTTGAAGAGGGTATGGTTATAGCGCTAGAGCCCAAATTCATCCTTCCGGGTAAGGGATTGGCGGGAATAGAGAACAGCTTTGTGGTGGGCAAGGATA
>CALGLN010000029.1 GCA_937930835.1 uncultured Desulfomonile sp. | reverse complement strand
TGTATGCTTTGTGTATGCTTTGTGTATGGAAAAACACGCCGCAAACCCTCATGGATAAAGGCTTGTGTATAAAGTGTATGAAACTGGCCTATTAATTTGTAACTTGCATTTTTTCAGGAATCCATTCTTGTACACGTTACGACCTAGTTGGCCTAATTCATACATTCCATACATCAATCTGTTTTAAAGCGCTTTGATAAAGGGTTTAAGAGCATGCAAAATCAAAAAAAAGTATACACAATCTATACATCGACTATACATTCAGACTCACATGGTCCCTGATAGATCGACTTCTGAAGGTGTTGCGAAGCGATAGCCCATGAGATATTGGGTGTCACGTTTTCTGGTCTGTCTGAAGCCCATGTTCCTCATTCTTTCATTGAACTCCCTGGTTGAGAATGAACTCCTGTAGCCTTCCGAACGCAGGAAGTCATTACAATGAGGCGCCATGTCAGCCCACTTTATCATCTCGTCCCTGGACGAAACGATGTTTCTGGAGGCCCAGTATTTTACCAGATCAACTGTTTCTTCCCATTCACGTCTCATCTTCAGGCTCGATTCAACTTCAGTGAAGCCGTCCTGTTTCTTGAGTCTGATGAGCCCGGCCAATGCCTTGAGCAGGATCCCTTCTTTTTCCTCGTGAAAAAGTCTTTTTGAGTAATCCCTGATCTTTTTCTTGGGGATCTGGACAATGGCAGGGATAACGATCCACCTTCTAAAAAACGCATGGGAAGTATCGGCGGTCCTCAGGAATGCGTTTGTGACCACCACCAGTCGGGCTGTCGGAATCATGGATCTGACGTCAGCGAATTTTTTCTCGACATCGACAGGGTCGCCGCTTATGACGCTCTTTAAGACACTATCCACTACGTCGCTCTTGACTTCCGTCTCCACGGTGATGTTGGCCAGCTTTCCTTCGAGTTCGGTGAGATAGAATCTGTGTCCCAATTTGTTGATGCTTATATTGGAACATCTTTCCTTCCCACCAAGAAGAAGCCCGATGATATCAGCCAGCGTTGATTTTCCGGTTTCCCCCGGGCCTTTGATCAGAAAGGCCACCTGATATTTGGTTGATGGAATAAGCAGATAGCCCAACATCTCCCAAATCAGATTTTGAAGTCCGGGAAATTGCTGATCCAGAAATTCATCGAACTTCGGGCATCTGGCTTGCAAATTCAGGCTGATTTCACTCTTGAAAGTGGTGAGCAGATCAGGGGTATGAGGCTTGAAGGTATAATTTTCGTCCCGGAGATCCACCCACCCATTGCTGAGATTCAGTATCCATGGATCATTTACAACGAGCTTCTTTCGGTCCTGAATATTATCAAGCCGTATAGCAAGCTTATAGATGATTTGCTGGATATTGTGTTTGGAGAGTTCCGGGCCACCCAACCTTTCAAGCATTACGCCTATCTTGACATCCGTATCAAAAATGGTCTCATAACGGCCATCTTTATAAACGTGAAACCTGCCTGCATGATAGATCATGCGATGTTTGTCCAATAATGCGTTTATCCACTCGGAGGCTTCGAATTCACGCTTGTTCTTGAGATTAAAGACGGTGTCAGTGGTCTGTTCTTCAACCGTGAAGACAGGTGATTTTTGGGCCAGTTCGATAATCTCGTCCTTGATCTGCTCGAGAGTCTTGCCTTCCCCAATCCTTATCGAACAGAAATCAGAAAAGTCTTTCGAGGACTTGGATGGTTTCATCGGCAGCTTGAGAATCTTCACCTCTTTGGAGACCCTGGCCAATGTATTGGCCACATCCATCTGGTGTTTTATTCCCGCTTTGTCGTTATCCCCAACTATCCAGACTATCCGATCCTGAAGGATAAGGTGACTCTTAGAGGTTACAACCTGGCTCCACAAATTCACTCCACCGCAAGTGGTCGCACAAAAACCGATGGACTTAAGAGCTTCAGCGTCTTTTTCCCCTTCCGTGTAAATGACAGGGTCCTCTAATGGATTTGAGAAAACTTGCCAGGCATTGTAAAGGATGGATTTACTCTTGCCTTTGCCCTTGATATCATTGCCATCTGCGTCTTTAGAGTAGATGACGAATTTCTTGCCCGGATATCTGCGTTTCTCATACAGATACTTGCCCGAACTGTCATAATACGTGTAAACCTGTTCAGGTTGCTCATGGGGCCTGATGGATTTTGCTCGACTCATTCCCCTGCGGGCGGCCAGATACTCCACAGCCCCCTTGAAGTCTGTTGCCCGCGCTAACTCTACGAGCTTGAAGACATCACCTTTCTGTCCACAGCCGAAACAATTGAAAGACTTTGCCGAGCCTCGATCATGAACCGGCAGGAAACTCAGGCTGGCATTATCGTCATTGTGAAACGGGCAGATAGCATTAGATCTGTCATTTTTATAATTCCCGGGGAACAGGTCCTTGAACACCTCTACAATCGGATTTGCATCACGGACCTTTTCCTTGAAATTATTATCACGAAACCCCCGATTCACATCGACTGCTTGCCAATGATGATTCATCTTGCGAATACCCTCGAATCACATAATGGTTAGCTGACAGGCAAACTGTTTTTCATTCGATAAATACTTCCATGATTTACCGTGTTGGTTACTACTTCACCCCATTGCTCCCCCTTTTGATGTTCAAACGCAACATTAACCACCGGGACAATTTAAAATGCTATACAACGGCTAAAAGGCGAGGCGAGATTGTAGACTCAGGAGGGATATCTGGCGGGACTTGTTGAAGAGTTTATATTTATCTGACTGGTTAACTTTATTATAAACCTAAATTTTAGGTTTGTCATCCGCTAAATTATTTTTTCTTGCAACATATTGATTAATCGAGCATTTC
>CALGLN010000028.1 GCA_937930835.1 uncultured Desulfomonile sp. | reverse complement strand
GAAAAACCAGTGTCATCAAAAAAGCAAACAGTCAGGGAGCTTATCGAATCAATTCCGGAAGGTCTGCAAAAGATGAAGCCAGATATCGATCCCGATATTTTCGACTATTGCAAGGTCATGTGCATGGACTTTCTTGGAATAGATCGTATTGCAGACGCCAGCGAAGACCGTCTCGAGGATCTGCGTTCATTCATGCGCACAGCAATGATTGAACGGCTGAAAGAGCACGGTTACCTATGATACTCAAACCCCTCAGCAAATCCACATTCACCGTTTTCAAGGTTTGCGCATTCAAGGCGCATGCCCACAAGAACCTCGGCTTTGAACGGCAATCCAATTTTCTGGCCGCAAACGGTAAACTGATCCACAAACTTAGTGAGCGGGTCGAAAATGGTGAAATATCTCTCGAGGATGCGATGATTCTGGCTGGGGATCCTGAGACAGCTCAGCTTGTGCAGAATGCATTCCTCAACGACCCTTATCATGGTCCTGAATTTGAAAAACTGACCGAAACTCATGTCAAGATTAACTACGAAGGAGAATGGGTCGAATCAGATGAGGAAGCCGTGGCCTACGGTTACCTTGATAAGGTGGTTTTTCTCCCCGACGAACTGGTGATCATGGAGCTTAAGTCGGGTAGATCCGAAAATGATGATGTATTTGAAAGGCATCTCTATGCCGGATTACTTGCCAAAGCAGCTCAGCCAGATTATGAACGCATAAGATTCATCCGCCATTTCTGTCGATCAGGAAACCAAACCGAATATCTTTATGAATGGAAAAAGACAAAAAAGGGATCGACTAAGCTGTATGTAAGTGGTCCTGACGGGAAACGGTCCCAGATCAGGGGGGCGCACGCCAACCCGATGGTGGTCTATCTCAGGAAGATCCTCAAAAAAATAGAGCGCACCGTTCCTAAGCCCCGACCTGGTAGCCATTGCAAGAACTGGTTTGGCTCTCCATGTAACCTCAGAGGAAATGTATGTCCGCTAACGGAAAGGCTCCCCGCAATCGTCACTGTTCCAGGAGACGACAGGCATCCTGAGCCTCTCCTGAAATACGCCTTTCTACATCTACTCAAGAATTCGGAGACTGATCGCATTTTGGAGACGAGTCCCGATCTGGTTTCAAAGGCCTATGAGGCTGTTCTGCAACTGGATGCGGGAATAAGGGAGGTAGAGAAAAAAGTAAAACTCTGGGCTGATGTCAACGGCCCAATCTCCATTCACGGCGAATCTTATGGTTGGAGTGTGCGACAGGACTTTCAGATTGATAAAGAGAAGGCGATGGAAATACTGCTATCTAACGACCTTGCCCTTTCGGACATAGTCAGAGCCATTAACATTTCCAGATCCTCAGTAGAAAGAATGCCTAAATCGATGATCGATATCAAGAAACAGATCCTTGCCCAAAGTGGGTCAAGAATGAAAAAGACTTTCGGTCTGTTAGGAGAAAAAAATGCCTAAATCAGTCAACAGGATCATTCTCATGGGCCATCTTGGCCGTGATGCCGAATCAAAAACGAGAAACGACAACCTAGTCGTCTGGCTGAATCTTGCCACCACCGAGTGGCAAAAAGTTGCTGGAACTGATCAGTATTCCGACAGAACAATATGGAGCCGTATTAGTTGTGCCGGCAAACTTGCCGACAAGGCTGTCTCACTTCATAAGGGAGATTACGTCTATGTAGAAGGTAGTTTGAGTTGCTATGAATATGAAGACGCTTCGGGAAGCCGCCAGACCCTCAGCTACATAAAGGCCCGAGATGTCATTCCATGGGTCCCGAAAGAGCGCAAACAGGATTCTGGGCCTACCCAACCTCCTTTAGAGGAGGTTCCTTTCTAATGAAAATAAACAGAATTGATAACCCTGAAGAATCCATGAGAATTCTCAGAAAAATAATGAATCGTCAGGACACGCCTCAGGCAAAACCGTACGACACACGTCTTTTCCTAAGGCTTTGTGACAGGTATTTTAAACAGATGAACCGGAGATTTGATGCCCTCAATGAAATTCCGATCGAAGGCAATAACCAAAAACCCCGCGATGAACAAACTGGAAAAGCGTTACGCTGACTTTCTCGAGAGACAGCGTTTGGCGGGGGAAATAAAACTGTGGATGTTTGAGAGTATCAAGCTGATCCTGGCGCCCTCAACGACCTATGCTCCGGATTTTCTTGTTATTAACTCAGATCATGAGGTGGAACTTCACGAGGTGAAAGGTTTTTGGAGGGATGACGCCAGGGTCAAGATCAAGATAGCGAATGCTATTTTTCCATTTATTTTCAAGGTCGTGAAAGAGGTTCACAAACAATGGGAAATAGAAACCTTGTGAAGAGATACAGTCAATTTAGGTCACTGGCATCGCTGCGAATCAACAAAAGGTTTCCTGAAACAAATTTCGGGATCAGAAATGTGTCCATCAGGGAAATCGTCGCTCAAATCCATCTAAAGGGTTTGGCCGAAAACCCCCCAAAGCTGCCACGAAATGAAGATAGTAAGTAGCATACCTCAACTTGAGGATCTGGCTGCCAGGTCTGGTTTTGGAACAATCTACATCGACCCACCATGGACTTACAGGAAGAAGAAAAAGAAGGGAGCCGCATCCAACCATTATCGAACAATGAAGCTGGAAGAAATTGTCCGTATTCCTGTAGACAAGCTGGCAAATCCGCGTTCGCATCTACATCTCTGGAC
>CALGLN010000027.1 GCA_937930835.1 uncultured Desulfomonile sp. | reverse complement strand
TTATTGGTGGGCCGTCGGGGGCTCGAACCCCAAACCTACTGATTAAGAGTCAGTTGCTCTACCAGTTGAGCTAACGGCCCGTTTTGGAATTCTAATTTTTACCGCGATGTGCCTTTGCTGTCAATACTGTGAGGGACAAATTTTACTAATATCTTTTGACGGCTCATGACCGGTTGCGATTTCGTGAACTGAGTATTATTATTCGCAGGTTACATTAAACTACATGGATGAGATTGATATGAAATCAAAAGCGCTTGTATCAGTAACCAGAACCAACCCTGAAACGGTGATAGAAGACATTTATACTTGCATGAAGAATGCTCGTTTCCAGGACTTTCTTGATCCTTCATCTACGGTTATTCTCAAGGACAACATCTCCTGGCATTTCCCCTTTTTGAGCGCGAATACAACTCCGTGGCAGTTAGAGGGCGTGATAATTGCTCTCAGGGACGGCGGATACAAGGATATCGTGTGCGTTCAGAATGAAACTGTTGTCACCAACGCGTTTAAAGGGGAAAAATTCAACAAATATGTCCCAATTTTTAAGAAGTACAATATTCCGGTTTTGTATAACTTCAGGGATTCGGACATAAAATGGATAAAATATACTCCTAAGGCCCGGATGAGGATTCTTGACCAGATCTTTCCTGAGGGTATTTCGATACCGGAATATTTCATAGGGAAAAACGTAGTTCATCTTCCTACGGTGAAATGCCACATCTACACGGGGACCACCGGTTCGATGAAAAACGCGTTTGGGGGACTGCTAAATAGTCGCAGGCATTATACTCATTCTGTAATTCATGAAACATTGAACGATTTACTGGACATACAGAAAGAGATTCATTGCGGAATATTTACCGTGATGGATGGCACTGTTACCGGCTGTGGTCCCGGTCCGCGGACCATGATTCCTTATGATAAGGATCTTATGCTTGCCTCGGGAGATAGCGTAGCGATAGACGCAGTAGCCGCCAAGATGATGGGTTTTGACCCGATGAGTCTGAAGTACATACGTATTGCCCAGGAGTCTGGGCTTGGCATTGGTAAGATCGAGAATATCGAGATAGCCGGTGAAGACATAAATAGCGAAAACTGGTGTTTTTCTGTTGGAAACAACGCCGCCTCAGCGGTAGGAAATTTTATTTGGTTCGGACCCTTGAAATCGCTCCAGAAGCTTTTTTTCAGAACCCCACTTGTTTACCTGTTTGTGTTTGGCTCATTTTTTTATCATGACTTCATTTACTGGCCACTCAAGGCAAAACCCCAAATGGATAAATTCAAGAAGACATCAAAATGGGGACAGTTATTTGATAGATATCCGGAATAGACGCCAAAGGGCACGTTTGAGCATTGCAGTGAAAAACTGGCTTGAAAAAAGACGAGATCTGAGGAACAAAATTAGCGCGGGGCTGTAGAATCTAACGGGCGGCCAGTGGAGAATCCAGACTCAAACGGCGCGCCTTGACACCTCATAGAGGAATGTCGAGGCGCCGCCGACGGGAAGCCCCAGAACCTTAAGGTCAATCTTCATAGATTGAAAAAAGAACGATGAATTCAGATACTATGGAACAATTCCGTCTTGAGATGATGGTTTAGTTCCGCGCGAACCAGGGCGCGCGCCTTTATTAAGTCGCTACGCCATTTTTCAGCCTTTTCTAGGGCCTCTGTTTCCCATGGAAGACGCTGCTGAGGCTCTTTGGCCAGGATGTCGCGTTCGAGTTCCTCGGGCACTGGAGCTTCGAGGAGCGTTTGACATCTAGTTTTTATACTTCTGATAAGTTTGAGAAGTCTGAGCAGATCGTCCTTGGATAGAGTCGCTGGCTTCCTTGATGAAGACGACTTTGGAATTAAATTCAAGTCTTCAATAGGTGTGCCGCTCTTGATCGCCTTGTTGATAAGTTGCTTTAGATGACGATAGTTGCTATCGAAGTCACCGGGAGGTTCGGGTACTCCAGCAGCCGCATCGGAAAAAGGAAACAACATATCCATACCTCCTACTGGAAAAGTGAAACCCGAGAGGGTCCGATTCAGCCACTCCCGGAAACAAAACGGCAGATAGCACGTCCCCTGGCTTTAGTCAACAAATAGTTCACAGTTCTATTATATTATATTGAACAAATAAGAAAAACTGTGACATTTTGCGCGGATAGCCCGATCACAATAGTTTTGAGGCCCAATACATAATTATTAACATTATTAATAGACAATAACATCTCTAGTTTGTTCGTTATTTTTTATTAATTTTTTTTGTAAATGGAGATTTTTTTATTACATGGGAGCTACAGAGATAATTATAAGGGGAGCTCGTGAGCACAACCTCAAGAACATAGATCTTAACATACCTCGAGATCAACTTGTTGTGATTACTGGGTTATCTGGATCTGGCAAATCCACTCTGGCGTTTGATACCATATATGCCGAGGGCCAACGTCGATATGTTGAATCTTTATCCGCGTATGCGCGCCAATTCCTTGAGATGATGGATAAACCTGACGTTGATTTAATAGAAGGTTTATCTCCGGCGATTAGTATCGAGCAAAAGACTACCTCAAAAAACCCAAGATCAACCGTTGGCACCGTGACTGAAATTTACGATTATCTTCGCCTGCTGTACGCGCGTGTTGGGACACCTCATTGTTGGGAATGTGGCAAGCCAATAAGCTCCATGACAATTCAGCAGATGGTAGACGAAGTCATGGCGATGCCTGAATCTAGCCGCATTCATATACTTGCGCCGATAGTGTCCGGCCGGAAGGGTGAGTATAAGCTTGAGATTCACAGGCTCATACGAGATGGGTTTGCTCGAGCCAAGATTGATGGAGAGTTGGTTGAGCTTACTGACGAGATAAAACTTGATAAGAAGAAAAAGCACACTATCGAAGTTGTAGTAGACAGGCTTATCGTTAAGCAGGGCATAGAGAAGAGGCTTGCTGATTCGATCGAGATTGGCGTCAAACTTGGCCAGGGTTTGGTATTAGTAGAAGATCTGAATGGGGCAGTGAGATTGTTTAGTGAGAATCTGGCATGCCCTGAACATGGAATATCCTTTGGGGAAATTTCACCTCGACTGTTTTCCTTCAACAATCCTTTTGGGGCTTGCGAATCGTGCGGTGGCCTGGGTGTTCAGGTTCGATTCGACCCTGATCTTGTAGCTCCTAATCCAAATCTTTCTTTGTCCCAAGGCGCAATAGCGCCTTGGGAAAAGCGTAATTCCGTATTCTTGAACCAGACCCTGGAAGCCTTGGCAAATCATTTCGGATTTGACATTAAAGCACCTTTCGGGAACTTGCCCGCCAAAATTCAGGACGTAATCCTTTATGGGTCCCGTGAGGAGGAAATAGACTTTTTTTATGAGAGGGACGGCCGCAAGCATTTCTTTCGTAAGGCATTCGAAGGAGTAATACCGAATCTTGAGAGAAAGCGCCTGGAAGCGCAGGGTGATGACGTAGCCGATGAGTTGGGCAAGTATATGAGTTCGATTCCCTGCCCTAGTTGTGGTGGGGCCCGCCTGAAAAAGGAAGCCAGGCATGTCTTCGTAGATGGCGTTCCAATTAACGAATTAACCGCCCTTTCCGTAAGAGAGGCCAGCGAGTTTGTAGAGCAACTGAATTTGAGTGATCGAAGCATGGAAATAGCCCGGCGAATCCTTAAGGAGATCCGCAATAGACTAGGTTTCCTGGATAAAGTAGGTCTTGGATATCTGACACTGGATCGGGGCTCAGCCACATTGTCCGGAGGAGAATCGCAACGTATAAGGCTTGCAACTCAGGTTGGTTCGTCATTAGTTGGAGTTTTATATATTCTTGACGAGCCTAGCATTGGACTGCACCAGCGTGACAACCAGCGTTTGCTTTCCACGCTAATGGAACTTCGCGACCTTGGTAATTCGGTATTGGTGGTTGAGCATGACGCTGAAACGATATTAAGCGCGGATCATGTGGTTGACATGGGTCCAGGAGCAGGCAGGCTTGGCGGTTCTGTGGTTTGTCAGGGTAAGCCGAGCGATATACTCGATTGCAGCCAATCAATCACAGGAAGATACCTTTCTGGCGCAGAATTTATTTCCATTCCAGAAAAGCGTAGAAAGCCTGGCCCTAAATACATCGTCTTGCGAGGAGCTAGCGCCAATAACCTCAAGAACATAGATGTAAAGATACCACTTGGAGTAATGACTTGTGTTACAGGGGTTTCAGGTTCAGGCAAGAGCACTCTTGTGGTGGAGGTGCTCCGTCGCGCTCTGTCCCAGAGACTCTATGGATCCAAGGAAAAACCGGGGCTGGTCGATTCTGTCGAAGGTGTCTCATTTATAGACAAGGTAATAGATATAGATCAGAGCCCCATAGGTAGGACACCCAGATCTAATCCCGCCACTTATACAGGCGTGTTCACTTTTATCCGTGAACTTTTCGCCAATCTTCCCGATTCTAAAATGAGAGGCTACAAAGCAGGTCGCTACAGCTTCAACGTCAAGGGTGGTAGATGTGAAGCGTGCAAGGGTGATGGTGTAATCAAGATAGAAATGCACTTCCTTCCCGATGTTTATGTCAAATGTGATGTTTGCCATGGGAAGAGATACAATCGGGAAACACTTGACATAAAATACAAGGGAAAGAGCATAACCGACGTCCTGGACATGACGGTTAATCAGGCCGCAGAGTTCATGGTCAACATTCCTAGTATTTTCAACAAGTTAAAAACCATACAGGAGGTTGGGCTGGGTTATATAAAACTTGGTCAACCTGCTACGACTCTTTCCGGAGGAGAGGCCCAAAGGATCAAGCTTTCCAAGGAATTGTCCAAGAGAAGCACCGGGAAGACTCTTTACATACTCGATGAACCGACTACCGGGCTTCATTTTGCGGATGTGGCAAAGCTTCTTGAGGTTTTGCAGAGTCTTGTAGAATCAGGAAACACTGTGTTAATAATCGAGCACAATATGGACGTAATCAAGATCGCAGATCACATCATAGATTTAGGCCCTGAAGGAGGATCGGAGGGAGGCAGGATAATTGCTCAGGGAACGCCTGAGAAGATAGCTAACACACCTGGATCGTACACCGGTATTTTTCTAAAGCAGGCATTAAATAATCCGAGGGGTTATAAGCTGAATTCGACCAAAATTTTCAGCTAGAAATGCGCTCTCGGCAGAATTGAGATTGGCTCCACTCAGGGGTTTTGGTTGAGTGGAGCCTTCTAAAAAGTGTATTTTGAATTCCAAAGTTAAATTTCTTGGGTCAGCTCAGAATTGCCTTACTTATCTTCCTTTGCCGCCTTTTCCTGATCCATTTTTCTCAATTCTTTTCTGAGAATCTTTCCAACGGCGCTTTTCGGAAGCTCATCTACGAATTCTACGTATTTTGGCACCTTATATTTCACCAGGTTTTCTTTGCAATAATCTATGATCTCAATCGGTGTCGAGGTTTGGCCTGGTTTAAGAACCACATAGGCCTTAATCCTCTCACCGGAATACGCGTCCGGAACTCCGATGGCGCAGGCTTCGAGGATCTTTGGATGAGCAAAAAGCACTTCGTCAACATCCCTAGGATAAATGTTGAAACCGCCTGAAATAATCATGTCTTTCTTGCGGTCTACGATCGAAAAAAAGCCTTCTTCATCTACTATTGCGATGTCCCCTGTGAGTAACCAACCGTCTCTTAGGGTGATTTCGGTTTCTTCAGGACGGTTGATATAACCTTTCATTACCTGCGGTCCCTTGATACAAAGCTCGCCTGGCGTGCTAACTTCAGTTATTTCCTTGTTATAATCATCAACATCGACAAGTTTTGCCAAGGTGTTGGGAATTGGCAGGCCGATTGATCCTGGCTTGGTTTTGGCGCCAAAGGGATTAATGGTTGCCACAGGAGTAGTTTCAGTCAGACCAAAACCTTCACAGATCTGGGCTCCGGTCAAGGCTTCAAAGTTCTTGATGGTTTCTAATGGAAGGGGCGCCCCTCCTGAAAAACAGCCTTTTATTGAATTGATTGAATATTTCTTGAGATCCGGAAAATTTATCATGCCATTGAACAGCGTTGGAACTGCCGGCAAATATGTCGCCTTGTATTTGTCAATGGATTCAAGGATGCTCTTAGGCTCTGGTTTTGGAATCAGGATGTTGGCGTAGCCATAGAAAACTGCCATGTTCATGGCTGTGGTCAAACCGAAAGAGTGAAAGAAAGGAAGACATCCAACGACTATCTCTTCGCCATCATCGAAGCCCTTGAACCAAGCCCTACACTGCTGAACGTTACTTGAAACATTCTGGTTGGTAAGCATCACACCTTTTGACACACCGGTAGTGCCACCTGTGTACAGCAATAGAGCGGTATCATCCCAGCCCGTTTTTACTGCTTGCTTGATGGGGTCATACTGTTTTATCAGGTCCGTGAATTCGTAAACATCAGTGGCCTGCGGAGTTTTCAAATGCATCGTCTTTTTGACAAAGGGGAAAAGTTGTTTGAGTGGAAAAGGCAGATAATCCCGGATGTGACAAGAAATAATCTTTTTGATGCCGGTCTTGGATCTGAGGTTAATCATTCTTGGAACCAAGAGATCCAGACTTATGAGGATAGTCGAGCCAGAATCGTTGAACTGATGCTCAAGTTCCCTATCAGTGTAAAGGGGGTTATTCAGAGCGCAGACCGCTCCGGCTCTGAAGGCGCCATAAATGCCGATCACGCACTGTGGAATGTTCGGCAATAACACTGCTACCTTATCACCAGGTTTAACACCTAGCCCCGCCAGGGCTGACGCAAATCGAGAAACCATGTCGTCGAGACGTTTGAATGATATCTTGGCGCCCTGGAAGATTAACGCCGTATTACTAGGAAAACGCTCGGCGCTCCTGGAAAGCGCATCTGATGGATTTATCTTTTCGAAATCAAGCTCTCCCGGAACACCGGAAGCGTAGGATTTCAACCATATTTTTTCCATTAAATCCTCCTGCTTTTCATTGAGGACTTTTTGAGTCCGTTTTCTGAATATCCTTATCAAGTAGAAATAATTTTCTCGTATTTAAAAAGATCATTTTAGACTTAAGAATTATGACTTATTTGAAACACGAATATTTGAATGGACGTTTAAAATACAGAAAACTCTCAAGTTTTCTGCTAACATTCCCGTGAATAGGATATGATTAATAAGTAAACTATTGATCCAAGAGTCAAAATTGTACACAATTGTTAGCCCAGCTTCAAGAAAAAGCCGCTTACTTGTAGCAGGATTTTGCAAAAATAATCGTTCATGATGATATAATTAACCATGGTCAAATTAATATTCAGGGAAACAATTATATTTCTGGTATGTTTTGCAATTTTTCCGGGGGCTCTTTTCCTGCTTTATTTGAAAGGTGAACTAAGTCAGACCCAGCTACTGAGTTTGGCCAGAGAATTGGCTACTACGGACATGGTGGGGCCCTGGCCGATATTCTGGCTTTTGTCCAAAATACTAATACCCTATTTTATTGTTCAAAGCATCAGGGCATATAGTTGGTCGAGGCGTTCTGTCACCGGGTTAAGATACGCCAGTTTGTTCTATAGCGCATTGTTGTTCAGCGCAGTGGTCTGGTTTTGGAGTCAATCCGGGGATTTGCTGTACTTCATGTATCAGATGGGCGATCTACCCTCTGAATTGCCTCAGTTTCTGGAATTAGAGGCCGTGAATCTGCTACTGGGCGCCTTGTCATTTTATGTAGGTTTGAGACGTTTCAGAGTTTTCTTATACGCGCTTGAACCTATCGAAAAATAGCTTTCATCTTATTTTCAGAGACTAAATTCCCCGGAGATAGCTTTGAGCATTGCGATATTGTCACTGTGACCTGTCTGAACAGCGGTTACCTTGCCGATTATGGGCCGACCCAACAAATAGAAATCCCCGACAATATCAAGGATTTTGTGTCGTACAAACTCATCATCAAATCTTAACGGCGGATTGACGACCTTTTCTTCGTCGAGTAGGACGACATTAGAGAGTTTACCGCCACCCGCCAGGCCCATTTCGTCCATCATCCGCATGTCCTTTACAAAACCGAAAGTTCTCGCGGGAGCGATTTCATTCTTGAAAGACGCAGGATTTTCAAGACGGAAATCCATCTTCATCCGTCCGATTGGTTCGGGATAGTCCAGATGATACTCTACCTCAAAACAATCCGACGGCTCGATTATCATGCTCTTGTGAGATCCTTCAGGCATGTCCACCTGGATGGGTTTCGTGATTTTTATTTCCTCAATCCATCCATCCTGATTTATAACTTCGGCGTTTTCTACCATCCTGCAAAATTCCAGAGCTGAACCATCCATGATTGGCACTTCTCCTGAAATTTTTACTAGAAGATTTGAAAGCCCGTAAACATGAAAAACGGCCATTAAATGTTCTATGGTCTTCGCAAGAGCATCGTTGTTTCTCAACGAGGTCGAATAGTCAGTAGATTCAACATATTGTAGCAGAGCTGGCACCGTTCCGCCTGAGGTAATATGGCCGAACAGGATGCCGGATGAGGGAGGTAGTGGGGAGATTGTAAGGCCGGTTTTTACTCCAGAATGAAGTCCTTGCCCATACATGACGATCCTACCCCGAAGCGTTTTCTGTCTTCGCAGGGGTGATTCATAACCCTGATTGGGGTCGATTATGTTTTCATATCCTCCGTCTACTGAAAACTGTTCCGAAATAGATACATAGGAGCTAGCCTTTGACTCCATGCCTTCTAGCCTTTGCGGCTCAATTCCTTTGAAAGTGGCGTTACTTTCACTGGGTAATAACAGATCTTTGGCGGTTATTTGAGGACCAGGAGCCGTCATTACAATGTGTTCCATAAGTATTTTTAGTTCCTTGACGTTTCCGGGCCATGAATACGAGACCAGTCTTTCCATTGCCTCTTCATCAATCCCGACTATGTTTCTATCGAATTCTTCGGATGCTTCCTTGAGGAAATAGTCTACCAACAGGGGAATGTCTTCGGGCCTCTGGGCCAAAGATGGTGTGTGAATAATTCGGTGGCTGAGATCCTTGGCGAGTTGACCAGGAAAACCCTGTTTTGCGATCAGGTCATCAGGATAAGAATCTGAAGTGCAAAAAATTCTCAGGTTAGCCTTGGGAGAATGCGGGGCCAAGTTTTTCGCTGTAGCCTGATTGTCAATAATTTGTTCCAGGCGGGCATAAGCTCCCTCATCTAACCGGTCTATTCTGACAAATAATAATGCGCCACCTTCGGCAAGACTCATCTTACCTTGTCTTGAAACACCCCCGGATTTCATTTTGCCTAAAAGCGTTTCATCAATGTTGTCCCTGGTCAGTTCATTGCAATAGACTTTTACTAACTTGGTCCGATCTTTCCCACCCATGAAATGGATGACCCTTGCAATGAATTCTTTTCCCGAGCCTTTGTCGCCGACTAACCATACTGAACCCTTTTCCTTGCCTGCCTTTTCTATTGAACGACGCAACGAACGAACCGCAAAAGACTCTCCGATCAAAGGTCCAGGAAAATTTCCGCCCGTTTCGCGATCCTGCGCTTCTTTCTCGCGATTGGATATTGCTTTATCGACCAAGTGCAATACATCCTCAAGGTTCAGTGGCTTTTCAAGATAATCCTCGGCGCCAAGTTTGATAGCTTTGACTGCTGTTTCAATAGTGCCGTGACCACTCATCATAATTACAAAACATTTCGGATCTATTCTCTTGATGGCTTTGAGAGTCTGCATGCCATCAATACCGGGAATCCAAATGTCCAAAAAGACAATGTGAGGAGCGTCGCTCTGAACTATGTGAAGGGCTTCCTGGCCATCTCTAGCGAGTAAAACCTCGTGTCCCTCGTCCATCAAAACCGCTCCAAGAGACTCCAGGATTTCCGCCTGATCATCAACTACTAGAATTCTACCTTTTTTCATTAACCTGCCACATTATTTCTATATTTACCCACGCGCTGGTGGCTGTTGAACGAGTCGCACTATACCTTCTAGCCGCAACATAATCAACTGTCTGAAAAATAATCGGGATCAATTGAGTAATGGGAGGAGTTTCTGGGGTCTCTTTGGAGAAGACAGGAATAAATCAGTAATTGTATCTGGTTAATTATACGGGGAATTAAAACCAACACTGAAATTGACGGAAAAGTTTTGGATTGCCTTGACCTGATAGGAAATTTAACTAGACCTATAAGGCATTATTTCATCCTAACTCCCATATCACCGCGATTAGGTGAAACCTACAGATAGGACGAAAATTAGCTGCTATTTTTCAGGCAGAAAAGTTTTCGATGTTTCCGAGTTTTTTGTTTGTGAGGAGCTTAGGCTGCTTTTTATTGCATTATCAGCAGTGTGACTCTTCTGGGGCGCCATGCCCAGACACACGGGAGTTTCTTCAACCATGTGACACAATCTGGAATTTTTTTCGTCCAGCGACGCCATCATATACACTGCCGAATCTAATTGACGATTTATGGCTTTGGAAGAATCAACCGTTTGGGTGGATGGATTAGGCCCTGAAGCGTTGGCGCTGAATACGGTTAGGCAAAGCACTGAAAAAATGAGCCCCGAATAGAAAAAAACCCTCATAAGTAACTCCAATTAAACCAATTCGTCTTGGGACGAATGACTCCCTTTAGGTAGTTACATAGCACAATTACGGAGATTTTTAAACAAAAATAGTCGTGTCTCTGCCGGAACAGGCTTTAATCATTTGGACAAGCATGCAAGTTAGAAAAATAAGATTCAACAATAAATGTAGCAACGCGTAGTTGCTACATTTATCAATCCATGTGAATTGGAACGACTGAATTGAAACACTTTTACGTTGGGCGAGTGATCGTTGGAAGTTGGTCGAACCGTGTTTACACCAGGTGGCGCCTTTCTATCTAGGAGGAGGATTCCCGTCACGGTCCCAACCTCGCGCAAGGTAATATTCCTCCATCAATTGATTCATCTGGGCCTCGGTGATCAATTTTCCTGACTCTGGCAGAGCTTCTTTGTAGAAGCGTTGCGGGAGTTTGTCGTCTGAAGTTTTGAGACCTTCCTGGATGTTGAATCTTCTGGTTTCGTTCGCGATACTCTTTGCGACTTTTTTGAGTCCCTCGACACCTAAATCCATGCCGGTCACTGCTTTGACTATCCTGTCCAGATCCTCCCATTGATAGAGATCTCTATAAAAGCGGCATAGAATAAAAGTGTCAAATATAGTTAGCCGATCTTCCCAATCGACAAACATAGAGGCTTTACCGTCAATCTGGTCCGGATCTATCATTTTGGCCAATTCCGGTTTGTAAAATGTGGCTCTGAGGTGGCATGCTCCGCGGTCCGATGCGCCATAAGCCAGCCCCATTCCTTTCAGGACCCGCGGATCATAACCGGCCGGTTCCAGACCCTTAACGTGGATAGCCTGATTTTCCATTCCCCATAATTTCGAAACCGATTTGATGCCTTTGGCCAAGTCGTCGCCGATTCCTTTACGGTAGGCTATATCACTCAATAGTTCAGCAATCTTATCGACATTGCCATAATCTATCGAGTAGTCGATTTTCTTCTGACGAGAAGCTTCAATGGTAAGTCCCACAAGATTCCCTGCGCTCATGGTATCCAGGCCTAAACGATCGCAGACATCGTTCAGATAGATAATTTCCTCTATGGAATTGACTTCGCACAGCCCGCCAAAGGAGTAAATTGTTTCGTATTCTGGCCCTTCAACCGTAAGCCCGGCATGTCTTCCTTCCTTGACCGTTGAAAGACGACCACACGCAATGAAGCATTTCCTGCATGCGTTCGGTTTGACATCACATCTGTCATGTAGCGCCTGAGCGTTGATATTTTCGCGATGTTCGGAAGTCCCCTTTTGCCAGTAGCGAGAAGGAAAGCTTCCCACATTGGACATGATGTCCACCATCATGGGCGTTCCCATGCTTTTGTATGCTTTAACACCCGGGTTTTCTTTTGCTTGCCCCACCAATTCCTTGGCAAGCGCTTTTACTGATTCAGGATTAGCGACTTCTTTCTTGCAATTTCCCCAAAAAGCGATGGCTTTGATCTTTTTGGAGCCTAAGACAGCCCCAGTTCCTGTTCTTCCCGCTGATCGCCAGTAATCGTTTTCGATGACAGCGAAACTGACAACATTCTCACCGGCGGGCCCTATCACCATAACTCCACACCCTTGGGCCTGGGGTCGATTCTTTTTTATCCAAGCCTTTACGGCGTCTTCCGTTTCATAGGTGTCTTTGCCCCACAAGTCCTTGGCGCAATGGAAATGGACCGATTTCTCGGAGACTTCTAGCCATACAGGTTCATCACTTGCGCCATGAATCATGATGGCGTCCACACCGGTAGTAGCCAGGAAATCCCCCAGCTTTCCACCTGAATAGGTTTCAGAATAAAAACCGGTTTGGGGAGACTTCGTATAAATTCCGTGCCTGCATGACCCCCAGATTCCCGTTCCAGCGACTGGCCCGGAGGCTATTATGATATGGTTTTCGGGGCTTAGCGGATTAACACCCGCCGGATTGTAAGTCATGAGCAGGTAAGTCGCCAATCCCTTACCGCCAAGCGTTTGTCGAAGAACACTGTCCGATATTATCTTAATGTCGAAGCTCTTCAGCTCAGCGTTGACCCGTAACACCATGTTGTAAAATCCGAACATTCAGACTTCTCCGTTATATGAGAGATGGTTGCTGAGTCTGTGAATCAAAATAAAAACCTAGCCAACTAATCTTTCAGGTCATTGTAATCTTGCCGGAACCCCACAAGTCGAAGTCTTGAGACTGAGACTAAAATCACAACACTTTTCGATAAATTTTTTCTGCGTCAGCTTGTTTCAATTCACGCGGGTTATTGGCCAACAATCTTGTGACCTTCATCACCCCCTGGGCTAAGGCAGGGATGTGCTCATCCTTTATCCCATATTGGCTTAATGAGGTCGGTATCTCAACATCGATAATTAGATCTCTGAAACTATCTACAGCCAACAGCGCCGCTTCCCGTTCCGTAAGACCGTCTGTAATTTCTCCCATGAATTGCGCCATATTCGCAAACTTCCTTAGATTACCCATCATGTTAAATTCCATGACAGGCCAAAGCATTATCGAATTGGCCACACCGTGCGGAATATGAAATTCAGCGCCTATCGGATAAGCAAACGCGTGAACAGCTGTGACTCCCGCATTGGCAAAAGCCATACCGGCCAATAGACTACCTTCCAGCATTTTGTATCGCGCTTGGACATTTGATCCATTAGCGAAAGCAGTCCTTAGATTAGAAGATATAAGTCTTATAGATTGCTCGGCCAACAGATCTGTGAAAGCAGTCGCGTTGAGGGAGGTATAAGCTTCAACGGCGTGAATCAAGGCATCCATTCCTGTAGCGGCAGTCACAGGGGCCGGCAAACCAAGGGTAAGCATTGGATCAAGAATTGCTGCAGCCGGAAAAAGATGTGAACTAACTATTCCCTTTTTTAGCTTTTCCTCGGTATCGGAGAGAATGGCTATAGGTGTGACTTCGCTTCCTGTGCCTGCAGTTGTGGGAACCAATATGGTTTTAAGGCCAGGTTTTGGAACCATGTCAATGCCGAAATAAGAACTTACGGGATCGCTGTTTGTTACAAGGATTGAGGCCACTTTTGCTATGTCCAGTGATGATCCTCCGCCCAATCCCAAAATTATGTCAGCTCCGCTGTCTTTTACCGCCTGGGATGCTTTGGAAGCAATTTCGAAAGGTGGATCCGGTTCGACATCATCGAATCGGTGAACTTCGAGTCCGGCGTTGACCAGGGAACTGGCAATGTTGTCGCAAATCCCCGCCTTGACTAAGCCAGGATCAGTAACAATCATCACGCTTTTTCCGGAAAGCCTCTTGATCTCATCAGAAATCTTCTCTGACGCTCCTATGCCCATCACAATGCGAGGCGTAGATTGAAATACGCTTATTCTAGTCATCTGTAATCACCTTCCAAAAATATCGGGAAATATCTTTTTCATACGGCCAAATATGTAGATTGAATTGTCTCTTCTTTCGTAAAGTCTTCCATGGTTCCTGAATAAACAACGTGGCCTTTGTCTATTACTACCACTCGATCAGAGACCGAAGATGCAAACCGGATATTTTGTTCTGAAAGCAGTATGGTTGTTTCGGCAGCTTTCAAACTCATGATAAGGTCTTTGAGCACCGACACGATCACAGGGGCCAAGCCTTCCGTAGGTTCGTCGAGCACCAGTAAATCTGGATTGCCCATGAGCGCTCGCGCTATGGTCAACATCTGTTGTTCACCGCCGGACAGCGATCCTCCGTGACGATCCCTACAAATTTCCAGAATCGGAAAATGCTTCAGAACCGAATCGATGTTCCACTTCCCCTTCCGACCGGAGATCTTGCCTAGCTCCAAGTTTTCCAAAACGGTTAAGGGACCAAAAATGCGGCGATCTTCCGGCACGAACCCCATTCCCAGGCGGGCCATCTTGTACGACGGTTGTCCAGCGCAATCTTTGCCTTTGAAAACCACCCGCCCGGTTTTGGGGGCTGTTAATCCCATCAGTGAACGAAATGTGGTCGTCTTTCCAGCTCCATTTCGTCCCATTAAACAGACCGTCTCACCGGGTGAAACTGCCAAGCTGACATCGAAGAGTATGTGACTGCGCCCATAAAAGGTGTTCAAATCTTGCGCTTGTAAAATATAGTTCACAGAACCTCCTCACCGAGATACGCCGTGATGACTTCTGGATTGTTACGTATCTCTTCCGGAGAGCCCTCAGCAAGCAATCGACCCATCTGAAGGACCCTTACTGTCTGGGCAATTCCGAAAACCGTGTCCATGTCATGCTCAATGAAAATTAGCGTTAGGTTGAACTCTTTCCACAATTTTTTGACCAGGTTTCTTGTAAGCAACCGTTCATCCGGAGACATTCCTGACGTAGGTTCATCCAGCAACAGGAGTTTTGGCTGCAGGGCCAAGGCTATTCCTATATCAAGAAGCTTTTGGTCGCCGTGGGCAAGTTCAAAAGCAGGCCGGTCAGCCTCTTTTTCCAGACCTATACTTGACAGTATCTTGTGAGCCTGATCCGTGGCGTCCTTGAAGTCATCGACGCCCTTCAACAGGTTTCTAGTCTTATTCTTCTGTGACAGACAGGCCACACGAACATTATCCAGGACCGTTTCTTCCGGGAAAAAGGATGTCACCTGAAAAGCTCTGGCCATGCCGAGTGTCACAATGTCTCTGGTGTTCAACTCGGTTATATCCTGTCCGCAAAAAAATATTTTGCCACTGTCCGGTTTGAGATAGCCTGTAATTTGATTAAATATGGTCGTCTTTCCCGCCCCATTGGGTCCTATTATTGCTGATATACTGCCTTGAGCCACGGAAAGACTCACATCCGAGGTCACCCTCAATCCGCCGAAAGATTTTGTTACATTTTGGAGTTCCAGGATCGGTTCCATTTCAACCTCTGCTCATTCTGCCTGGAGCGAAACGAGCCTTTAGACCTCGGATTTCACCTACAAGCCCTCGAGGCATTCCGAGCACCATCACCATCATTATCAGACCAATAATGAGTGACCAGTATTCGGTACGTGCTCCGACAACATCCTGTATAATGATAATAACCGTAGCTCCGATGAACGGGCCGAAAAACTGGCCGATACCTCCTAGCACTGCCATAAGAATAACCTCACCAGAGGTAGTCCAATAGAACATATCAGGATGAATCGAGTTTGTTACGCCAGTCATCAAACCACCCGCCAGAGCGGCAAAAAAAGATGAGATCACGTAGATTCTCAATTGGTTGCGCCTAACACGCCGTCCCAGGAAACGGACTCTCTCTGGATTCTGCCGTATGCAGCGTAAGACAAGCCCCATAGGAGAATTGGCCACCCGCCTGAGAAACCAGATGGCAAGAATCACCAGAACAAAAGTGAAATAGTAGTAAACTGTATGATTCTCCAATACGCCTGATGGCATTATCCCCTGTATTCCGTCATCACCACCGGTGAAGTGATACCATCGAAAGGTTATTTGCCATGCCAGTTGACCAAAGGCCAGGGTGAGGACCGTGAAGTAGACCCCGCTGAGTCTTATGACCAAAAGACCAACGAGGATTGAGGTTATTACCGCTAAAACCACTCCTAGTCCGATAGCAGGCAAAAATAGCGAAGGTCCATAATTTTTGACAACCAGTCCTACGGAATACGCCCCAAGCCCATAATAGAGAGCCTGACCGAATGATAACATCCCGGTCACACCGAACAGCATGTTGAAAGCTACTGCAAACATCCCCCAGATCAGGATGCTATTGGCTAACATGAGATGGTAATCTGATTGTTTCAGGAAAGGAACAGACCCAAAAACAACAACAAATAGACCCCAGAAAATAATATCCTTATTGAATAGCGATTTTTTCATGGTTAAATCCTCCTGATCTTTCTGGATGCAAAAATGCCTTCCGGTTTGAAAATCAGGGTTAGAACCATGACCAGGTAACTGAACAGTGAGGCCCATTCTGGAAACGTGGCTACAGCAAAAGAATTAACCTCCCCTAGAATGAGAGCTCCGAGCCAAGCCCCCCAGAAATTTCCCATGCCGCCGATGACAACAACAATCAGGGAATCAATTATGACCTCTATTCCCGCCCCTGGTGACACCGACCTAAGCGGGGCTGCCAGAGCGCCGGCAAATCCACCCATGGCAGTGGCTATCCCAAAGACCACCGTCATGGTCAAAGGCACATTTATGCCTAATGATCCCAACATCTCGCGATCCAGTGCGGCAGCTCTGGCAATTCGCCCGGAACGCGTACGAGACAGGACTAACCAGGCTATAACTACTATTACCAGACCTATTCCTATGATGGCCAGGTTGTAAGATGGAATGGACAGGCCGAAAATTTCTGCAGTTCCTGTCAAACCGGTAGGCCGAGGCAATGACTTGTATTCGGTTCCCCAGACAAGCTTTACCAGGTCATCAATAACGAGGATGAAGGAATAGGTCAGCAGAATCTGAAATCCCCCCTCTTCAGCGCGGCCATAAATTCTCCGGAGAAACAGAAATTCCGCAAGCATACCGAAAATTCCAGCCCCAACACTGGCTACCAGGACAGATAACCAAAAATTCGCATGCCAAACCGAAACCGCCTGATACGCCAAATAGGCCCCGAGCATGTAGAATGAACCGTGGGCAAAGTTGAAGACATTGCCTACTCCGAAGATGAGAGTTAGTCCGCTGGCCACCAGAAAAAGCAACGTGGCCATCATCAGTCCACTGAGGAATTGCATTGCTATGAATGAAATGTCCATTATAAGCGCTCTCATATGGATGCGGACACTGCTGTTCCGCATCCATTGTTAATACGCAGACATTGACTATTTCTTTTTAAGTCTTTCAGCGTAGTCTTTTGGGGGCAGGAGGTCTTCAGCTTTATAAATCTTCCAGTCACCAAGCATCATTTTTGCTGGCGGGAACTTGTCATTAGGCTTGGTTAAACCAATGGCCTGAACCTGAACAATTTGATGTGTCTCAGGATCAATGTACGATGTGAAACCCTCAGGATCTTCGGGCAGTTGTATCTTCAGTCCTTCCAATGCCTTAACTAATGCCTCCGTGTCGTCTGGATTTCCAACCTTCTTTACTGCCTCAGCTATTGCATAAATTCCCGCGTAGGCTCCCTCAGCGGCATAAGTAGGATAACGACCCGTTCTCTTGAAGAATTTTTCTACGTATTCCTTGTTGAGAGCTGTTTCCGGCCAGTTGTTGTGATGACGAGCGCTCAAAACTAACCCCTCAGGCAATTCAGAACCCATCGCGCTCATGAGTTCATAGTTGCCGCCGGCGTCCGGATGGAAATACAGGGTCTTCTTGAATAAGCCGTAGGGTTGAGCCTGTTTTATGAAGGCAACAGTGTCACCGCCCCAGAATCCGGCTACCAGAATGTCAGGTTTGTCATTGATGATCGAGGTTATGAATGCAGTGTAATCAGGGGCAAAAAGCTTGGGCCAATACTCACCAACAGACTTATATTTTACGCCGAACCTATCCAGGTTGTACTTGAGTTCTTGCCACTGATCGTGACCATAGGCATAGTCCGGACCTATATAAGCAATCGTTTCCCAAGGTTTGGTCTGTTGAAGTTCTTTCAGATACAACGCTCCAGCCGCCATAGACTGAAAAGTGTTGTTGGACACCCTGAAGTAGTACGGCTGGAATTTGTCGGTTGTCAGCTGGGTAGAAGCATGATCCGTCCCAATGAATATTTTCTTGTACTGCTTTGAGACCTCAGTCAAGGCAAGGCCCACCGCGGAACTCACAACACCAAACAAAAAGTGCGTTTTGTCCTGAGTTATGTAACGCTTTGCCACCATTACCGAGTAATCTGGCTTGGCCTTGCTGTCAGTGTTGGTTAGTTCAAGCTTGTAACCATTAACACCACCCTTGGAATTGATTTCTTCTATGGCCATTTCTGCAGCGTCAACTGAGTCCAACCCGTAAAGACCGGCTCTACCGGTCATCGGATATAACGCCCCTATCTTGATAATTTTTTCCTGCGCGTAAACTGGTATTGAGCAAACCAGCGCCGCAACAAGGGCCAACGCCATGACACAAAAGTACTTGCTCCTCGACATCGACTCACCTCCTGAATTCCTGATAATTCCGTGATAGTTCGACGTTGAGCAATTTATGTGCCAGCCTATTTAATCCCCCGATAAAACGTCATTTTACATATGAACGGCAAATAAGAGCTTTCCAGCGCATAGCTGCATTTTTGCGATATCTCAATGAACGATCGGGTCAGAGCACATAAATAGTGATTTGAAATCGGTCAGTTAGTTCATATAGCTCTTTTGCAATACTAGTGCATTTCTGCAATATGACGGGATATGTTTAATTTGGTGATTTTACGCCAGAGTGTTGTTGGATGAATATCAAGAGCGGCTGCTACCTTGTGGAGGTTAGCGTGCTTTTTGATCGCTTCCTCGATGATTTGTTTTTCGAATTTTTCCAAAGTGGCTTTGAGCGAATCACCTTCCTGCAGACCACCTACGGAAGGCCGACTTGGTTCTTTCAATTCAACAGGCAGGTCCGAATAGGTTATGAGATTGCCTTCACTCATGATCATCATGCGTTCCATGATGTTTATGAGTTCTCTGACATTACCGGGATAGTTATAGCTGATCAGCCGGTCCATTACTTGAGGATCCAATCTTTTGGAGGAGCTGTTGACGAGATTGTATTTTTCCAGACAGTTCAGGGCCAGCGCGAGTATGTCATCCTTTCGTTCTCTGAGTGGTGGAATGTTTATTGGGATGACATTCAACCTATAATATAGATCCTCTCGGAAGACACCCTCCTTAACCAGGTCCTTCAAGTTCCGGTTGGTGGCCGCGATTATTCTGACATCTACGGAAGTGGGTTTTGTACTGCCAATACGGGTGAAGATTTTTTCTTCAATAACTTGTAGAAGCTTCACCTGCATGGCCAGAGTAAGTTCACCCACTTCATCCAGGAATATGGTCCCTGTGTGCCCTACTTCCAGCAGGCCTGCTTTTCCGTAAGGAGAAGCCCCTGTGAAGGCTCCTTTCGAATAACCGAACAACTCACTTTCTATCAGGGAATCCGGAATGGAGCCACAGTTGATTTTGATGAAGGGGTTCTCTTTTCTAGGGCTAGCCAGGTGAATTAATCGTGCCAGCATTGTCTTTCCTACTCCGGATTCGCCGTAAAGCAGGACCGAGGAATCTACAGCAGCCACCTTAATTGCTTTTTGAACGGTTCTGACCATTGAGCTGCTTTTCACGAGCATATCTTGAAGATCGTGTTGAAATTTTTCATGTTCGAGAAAAGATTGATAGTATCTGGAGCTAAGCCGTCGAGTTTCTTCGAGTTGGGCTTTCAATTCGTTGAGCAGTGTTATGTCGCGAACATTTGTGACGACCAGTGCTATTTCATTGTTGTCATCAAAAATTGGGGTTCCAGTTACCAATGCAATCTTGTCACCCCTTATTTTCTGCATGATCGTAACCTGATCTCGTTTTTCAAGGACGTCGAGAGTCACGGAATGATCGAAAACACCTTCTCTAACCAGGTCACGCATGTTTCTTCCGATAAGATCTTCTCTTTTCAAACCGGTTATTCGTTCGTAGGACCTATTTATCCTGATAGTGTTTGCGTTGTTATCGGCTATATATAGCCCGTCAAACGATGATTCAAATATGGCTTCGAGCTCACGGTGTAATTTCTTGTATCCTTCCAATCCTGAGATGATTGATTCGTATTCGGAAATATCCTGAAATACGCTTACTACTCCGATGACCTTTGAATGAGAGATTATGGGGCTACGATTGGCTATTATGGTTGCCTTTGGCAGGGTTATTTTTTTCCCGATTTGGGGTCGTCCGGTTTTTAATATTTCTTTGAGGTCCGGCCAGGTGTCAGGACGAATTTCGGAGAAATGGCGACCAATAGCGGAATCCCTGTCATCACCCAGCATTCGACGGGCGGCTTCGTTATAGACAATAATCTTACCTTCTTGATCTATGATTAATATTCCGTTGTGCGATGCGTTGGTAATTAGTTCGCAAAACGGACACGGTTCAAGAAGGTCTGTATCTGCCAGATTTTTCATGCAGCAGGCTCTCGGGTTTTTTATCGAATATAACAGATACCGCGAGTAAGTCTAAATTTTATGAGCCGGTCGGAATTGTAATGGTCCGGTAGCGGTTTGTAGTTCAAGTCTGGCGTCACGTTTCTCAAGTGATTGGGTCAAATTTTGACTTGCATTGGTGAAGACAAGCTAGTAATTTGAAAAGACTAAACAAGCGTCGAACAAGATTGTGCTTTTTGAACTGTTCCCTATAATCCGGCTTGGAACGGCTGGAAAAACAACCCCAAAAGTAGCCGGGGGGCTATGAAGCAATGAACCTGCACGAGTATCAAGCTAAAGAGATGTTGGCGACACGTGGAGCGCCTATTCCGAGGGGCGCATTGGCATACGACCCGTTATCGGCTTTGGTAGCCGCGAGAAAGCTCAAAACAGACAAAATAGTCTTAAAAGCCCAGGTTCACTCAGGTGGTAGAGGCAAGGCAGGCGGCGTGAAGGTCCTTGGAATGGACGATGATATAAGGGCCGCCGCTGCGTCTATTCTCGGAAAAATATTGGTGACAAACCAGACAGGGCCTGAGGGCAAACCGGTGAATTGCCTTTTGGTTGAAGAGGCGCCGGTAATCGATTCCGAGATCTATCTAGGTGTAGTACTGGACCGGTCAAGTGGTTTGGTGACAGTGATGGCATCTTTGGCCGGAGGCATGGATATAGAAACTGTGGCCAAGCAATCTCCGGAAAAAATTTTTACGGTCAAGGTAAACCCGTTGAGGGGTCTGGCTCCATTTCAGGCGCGTGAATTAGCCTATAGCCTGTCTGAAAAGCATGACATTGCTGCGCAGATCAACAAAATAATCAACATCCTTTATGACATTTTTATTGGCTATGATTGCTCACTAGTGGAAATAAATCCTTTGATAATTTCAGGCGAACGTGTTCTTGCGTTGGACGCCAAGGTCAATCTCGATGACCATGCGTTGTTCAGGCATCCGGAATTGGAAAAATTGCGTGATCGTTCGCAGGAGGACATCACTGAATTATCCGCTCGTCAGGATGGACTCAGCTACATTAAGTTAGATGGAGACATCGGATGTATTGTCAACGGCGCGGGTTTAGCCATGGCGACACTCGATTTGATTTCTCTGCATGGAGGATCTCCGGCGAACTTCCTTGACGTAGGTGGAGGAGCAAGCGAGCAGGTTGTTTCTGACGCTATGAGCATATTGTTAGACGACTCTCGAGTGAGGGTAGTTTTCATTAATATTTTCGGTGGAATTCTTCGATGTGATGTTTTGGCCAGGGGGGTAATTGGAGCCCTCAAGAAACGTGGGCTGGAATTGCCGGTGGTTGCCCGTATCGAAGGCACAAACATCGCTGAAGGTCTTCAACTCTTCAAGGATTCGGGTCTGCCTATAGAGATAATACCCACCTTAGACGAGGCTGCGAAGATTGTTGTTCAAAAAGCTAAGTCTCTTGCCTCTAAAACATCCTAGCGGGGGAGTTGAGTCATGGCCATTCTTGTAAATAAGGACTCTAAGGTAATATGTCAGGGAATAACCGGTCGTAATGGAACTTTTCACAGTCTGGCGTGCCGGGAGTATGGAACCAATATGGTTGGCGGAGTGACTCCTGGAAAAAAGGGGGCTTCGGTAGATGGCATTCCTGTTTTTAACACGGTGAAGGAAGCTGTTCGGGAAACAGGCGCCAACGTATCCCTGATTTTCATTCCGGCGGCTTATGCCAAAGACCCTATACTCGAGGCGGTGGACGCGGGGATAGAAGTTATTGTTTGCATCACTGAGGGGATACCTCCCCTTGACACGGCATCGGCGCTTTTTACCGTTAAGGCTGAAGGCAGGAAACTTATAGGTCCTAACACTCCGGGAATAATTTCACCAACGGATCGATGCAAGGTCGGAATAATGCCGGGTTACATACACAAACCGGGCAGGGTTGGAGTAATTTCGAGGTCAGGCACACTCACTTACGAGGTTGTGGATCAACTTACCAAGGCTGGAGTCGGCCAGAGCACATGCATGGGGCTTGGAGGAGATCCTGTTGTAGGTTTGAGCTTCGTAGATGTGTTGAAGATGTTCAATGATGATCCTGACACGGAGGCAGTCGTGTTGATCGGAGAGATAGGTGGTTCAGCTGAAGAACAGGCAGCGGAATATATAGAGGGGAATTTCAGAAAACCTGTCGTGGCCTATGTTGCGGGGCGTTTGGCTCCTCCAGGCAAGCGCATGGGTCATGCAGGGGCCATCATTTCAGGTGGTTCAGGAACTGCGCAGAGCAAAATGAAGGCATTGTCTGAAGCCGGTGTTCACGTTGTCGAAAACCTTACCATGGTTGGTTCGACCATGGCGGAAATCTTAAAAGCTATTTCGTGACCGAGTTTGAACTATCACCGAGGGGAGAAACGTATGTCAGTAAATCAGGAGAAGTTTGAAGAGCTTGCCCGCAGGCTTGAGGAATCCGACGAGGCGGGTGGCCCGGACAAGATCGCAAAACATCACAAAGCCGGAAAGATGACAGCGCGAGAGCGAGTCCTCGAGATACTTGACCAAGGATCATTCGAGGAAATCGACAAATTTGTCACCCACCGTTGCAATGATTTTGGCATGGATAAGATACACATCCCTGGTGAAGGCGTTGTGACTGGCTTCGGCAGGATCAATGGACGAGGCGTGTATATCTACGCTCAGGACTTCACGGTTTTTGGCGGTAGCCTGTCGTTCACTCATGCCCAGAAAATGTGCAAGGTCATGGATTTGGCATACAGGAACGGTTATCCCCTAATTGGAATTAACGATTCGGGTGGCGCGAGAATACAGGAGGGAGTCGAGAGTTTAGGGGGCTATGGTGAGGTCTTTTACAGGAATGTTAGGGCTTCGGGGGTAATTCCTCAAATTTCGGTAATCATGGGGCCATGCGCTGGTGGAGCCGTTTATTCGCCTGCTGTGACTGATTTCATCTTTATGACTGAAAAGACGTCTTACATGTTCATTACTGGACCTCAGGTGATCAAACAGGTGACAAGTGAGGAAATTGATCCGGAGAGCCTTGGAGGGGCAAAAGTCCATGGACGAGTCTCCGGAGTCTGCCATTTCCATTGCCCGTCTGAAAAACAGACCCTTGAAGCCGTCAAGGAGCTGCTTTCATTCATTCCGGACAGCAACAGAGTCAAACCCCCTGTGGTTAGTACAGATGACCCCTTAGATCGTCTCGTTCCAGAAATTGATTCGGTCATTCCCGACAGTCCCAGGCGTCCGTATGACATGAAAAAAATCATCACGCCAGTATTAGATGACCAGAAATTTTTCGAGACTCATGCGCATTACGCTAGAAATCTCATCACTGGTTTTGGTCGACTTGGTGGAAAGACTGTAGGGATAGTCGCAAATCAACCTAATTGGATGGCGGGTTGCCTTGACACCGAAGCGTCTGTCAAGTGCGCGAGATTTGTGCGTTTCTGTGACGCGTTCAACATTCCACTATGGACGCTTCTGGACGTGCCAGGATATTTGCCGGGAACGCAGCAGGAACATGGGGGAATTATCAAGCACGGAGCTAAAATTCTATACGCGTACGCTGAGGCGACGGTTCCTAAAGTTACGCTCATCACGCGTAAAGCTTATGGTGGAGCTTACGTTGTAATGTCGAGTAAGCATCTCAGGGCTGATATCAACCTGGCTTACCCGACCGCGGAGATTGCGGTCATGGGACCAGAAGGCGCCATTCAGATACTTTTCCGGCGAGAAATAGAAGAAGCCCCGGATCCTGCAAAGCGCAGAGCAGAATTGATAGAAGAATACATCGCCAAGTTTGCCAGCCCCTATAGGGCCGCTCAACTCGGATTTATCGACAGGGTCATATATCCTCGGGACACTAGATCGGTCCTCATCAAGGCGTTTGCCCAACTAGAAAACAAGAGAGAGGAAAAGCCCGTCAGGAGGCATGGAAACATACCTCTTTAATTCAATAATCAGTTGAGACTTTGTTCCTCGACAAAGGAAGATCGTGTTAGTTATAATTCAGATCAGGTTCCTAAAAAAGCGGTGTTGCGTACAACACTATCTTAGGATGTTGTTTGGATTTAGTGTTTAGACTTGTGAGCCAGCTGTTCGAAATCTATCAAAAGAGGTTTAATCATGGATAGAAAAATCAGAGTCGTAGTAGCAAAGCCCGGACTTGACGGCCACGACCGAGGAGCAAAGGTTGTAGCTCGAGCTTTACGTGACGCTGGTATGGAAGTCATATACACAGGATTGAGACAAACTCCCGAGGCGATACTTCAAACATGCATACAGGAAGACGCCGATGTGCTCTGCCTTAGTTCACTCTCTGGGGCCCACGACTATCTTTTCCCGAAGGTAGGGCAGCTTTTCAAGGAAAAAGGTGTCGATGACGTGCTTATCCTTGGAGGCGGCATAATTCCTGAAGAGGATATGGCTAGCCTCAAAGCCAACGGGATTGAAGAAATATTCGGTCCTGGCACAAGAACCGAAGACATCGTTGAATACATTAAAACTCACCTGAAGAAATAGACAAGGCGCCCTCACAATTCCCAAATTATTCTGGCCTAACTGACAGAAAGCAGCCTTCAACACCCACGAAGGCTCTTTCTGTTTTTTGTTCTGCATTATTTATCTTTTATTTACAAGACGTTACAATACTTTTATTATTTAAAATAACATAAACAATCCTTACTTATTAATTTTTAACTTGATTTTTTTATATCAACGAATTAATAGAAGCCTCAGTTTAAAAAACTATGGTTACTAGTAACAATATAGAGGAGAAAGATCATGACAATTTCACAAGTTAGAACCAAGGCAAGAGACATTGGGATCAAGAACATCACTCGGTATCGAAAAGAACAGCTCATCAAGACCATCCAGGAATTGGAAGGGAACAATCCTTGTTACAAGAAGATATTGAATTGTGGTGAATTGGGATGCGCGTGGCGTTCCGATTGCCAGGGCTAGATGATTGTCTGGTAATGTTTAAAGAATATCCTGACTCTTCAACTCGTTGCGCCGTCCGCCAAGGATTCGGCGCAACTTCCTTTTAAGCCTCTCTTCACGCTCAACGCTTCAAGTAACATCACGATTGTTTCTTTAGTATCTCAGAGCTTCTCATTGAGATTGTCTCTCGTTATCAGGTATTATCTTTAAAATAATCGCGTGGAGTTTTTGTCGTTTTGTCGACGAAAATCTGACGCAGACCCCACAACCAGAATTTTAGGTGTGGGAGTAATTTTTTTGTGAGGAGTAAACATGCCTAAAACAACCATTCAGACTCTTAGAGACAAAAAGGCTCGTGGAGAGAAGATGACATTTCTTACGGGATATGACTACCCGTTTGCAATGCTCGAGGAGAAAGCCGGGATTGACGTCATACTCGTTGGAGACTCAATGGGTATGGTAGTGCTCGGTTACGATTCCACCCTGCCTGTTACAATGGATTTGATGATCCCTCATGTCAAGGCAGTGAGGTTGGGCGCGCCAAACGCATATTTAGTTGGTGACATGCCTTATATGAGTTACCAGGTATCGATTTCCGAGGCAATCAGGAACGGCGGACGGTTCATGGCTGAATGCGGTTGTGACGCCGTTAAGCTTGAGGGCGGTCGAGAACAGGCCGCTACGATTAAGGCCATGACAGACGCCACTATTCCAGTAATGGCTCACATTGGCCTCACACCTCAAGCCGTAGCGCAACTCGGTGGATTCAAGGCTCAGGGAAGAGATCTAAAAACAGCCCAAAAGATTATTGAGGACGCTATGATCCTTGAGGACTCTGGCGCGTGTTCCATACTTATGGAAGGGATACCCTCAGAGATTGCCGAAATAATAACCGGGAGGGTTTCAGTTCCCACGTTCGGTATTGGGGCGGGGCCTCACTGCGATGGGCAGGTTCTCGTTATTCATGACATGATCGGGATGTTTGATCGTTATACTCCCAAGTTCGTGAAGAAATACGCACAGATTGGCAAACTTATCGTGGAGGCTCTGGAAGAATATAAGAGGGAAGTTCAATCAGGAGCTTTCCCTGCCAAGGAGCATTGCTACGCAATGCCGGCCGAAGTAGCTGAAGAATTAAAGAAGATCTACAGTTAGAGTCTTCGCATTTCTTTATTTTGGGATACTAGCTTCAAGAAGCGCACCTGATTAACGGGCGCTATCTATAATTTGAAAGGTTATCCGATGCGAATAGGAATAGTTGGATCCGGAGCGTTAGGATCTGTTATAGGCGGTTTACTCATAGAGGCTGGTTATGACGTTACTATGGTTGAAAGAGATGACAGGGAGGTAGAGTTAGTAAGAAGCGACGGTTTTTATTTGGAGGGAGTTTCCGGGGAACGGCAAATAAGGCCTAAAATAGTAGGTTGCGAGTCGAAGATTGATCCGGTGGATTTTGCGATTGTTCTTGTAAAATCTTACGATACCCAGGAGGCGGCCAAGACACTTTCGGGATTCTTGGCTCCGGATGGTATTGTTTTAACCCTTCAAAACGGCGTAGGGAATTTTGAGATCCTTGAGTCTGTGTTTCCCGGACGGGTTTTACTTGGAACGACTACGATGGGGGCTATGACTCTTGGACCTGGTAAATTCAGGCACACAGGACGCGGTGTAACGACATTCGGCGAACCTGACGGACAAGTCAGGGACCGGACTCTGGCAGTCAAGGATGCGCTGGAAAAAATGAACGGTGGCCCTGTCAGCATAGTGGATAACGCGATCGGATGTGTTTGGTCAAAGCTCATAGTCAACGCTTCGATAAACGCTCCGGCCACGCTGCTGCGTTTGAGAAACGGCGACCTGGCTACTTGTGATGAAGCACGTTCGCTGATCCATGAAATTGTGGAAGAATGTCTGTCAGTAGTTCGGGCAAAGCATCTGAAACTGGTATTTGACGATCCGGAAGGCCATGTGATTGACGTTTGCAAAGGAACAGCGACTAACATAAATTCGATGTTTCAGGACATATTGGCTGGAAGAAAAACAGAAATTGATTTTATTAACGGCGCTATTTACAGGGAGGCGTCCTCTTTAGGTTTGCCCGCTCCTGTTAACAGAACTCTCACTCTCATGATAAAGGCTCTGGAAAAATTGAGAGACTCAGTTGTAAGTAATTGATCTGGATTTTAATTAATTTATCCAAAAAAAACGCCCTCCATTTAATGAAGGGCGTTTTTGATTGGTTAATGAATTTTTGTTTCTAGAATAGTGAGCTGATAAAGGCGAAGGGTAACCCTATGATTTCCGCCGCAGTGGAGAGCAGGTCATCACCTGCCGAGTTCTCCTGATAGTTGTCATAGGGGCTTTGGGGCTGGGCGGAGGCTACAGGAGCTGGCGCAGCCGCTGGGGCCAATTTAATGGTAATGCCATCCCTAACAATTCGATCAGGAGGAACTGTTCCATTCAATGCAGGCCTGGGGGCGGAATTCGCATAGGGCATCTGCGCCGGTCTGAGTTCCTGAGGAGGCGCCATATTCATCGGTCTTGAAATGACTATCGGCGCTTGAGTGTTTGCCGCCGGTCGAGGGTTGTAAGCTCCAGCTGGGAACTTCCAGGGGTCTTGAGCAGTGACGGGTCTGACCTTCTGAATAGGTTTGGACTTTTTGGCGACCTGCTGATCGGCTCCTGGCGGTGTCACCTTCCTGATGACAGAAGCTCCCTTATCCTTTTTTACAGCCTTTGCCTCGGTAACCGTAGTCTTTTCAACCGGCGCTTTTTTCTCGACTACCGGTTTTACTTGGAGCTTGTCCTCTGCCTTCGATGGTGGTGGAGAGAGCACCAGATCTTTTTCGAGATCACTTTCCAGATCGAATGAGTCCTGTTTCGCTTCAGCGAAAAGCCCTGATTGCGCATCGGAAGACGACTCCATACGCGGAGGCGGCGCCATGGCTCCTGCTGATCTTTCCTTGTAAGCTATAGCGGGTCTCATACCACCGGATTTTTCCGATGACGCTGCTACCGTAAGCGTCCTGGGGACATCCTGGTCTGATGAGGTTTTTAAACCCGGTTTGTATTCCGCCTTCACTAGAGCGCCCGATTTTATATAGAGCGGAGTGGGCGCCTTAATCGAACCAGCGTCGGCCAACGCCTCGAAATTTCCGGCGCAAACCCATGACGCCGTCAGCGCGATTATGGCCGCCGCAACTGTCGCTATTTTTCCCATAACATGATCTCCTTTCGCACGAGTTCCCCCATTGAGGAGCGATTCCTGATTTTTGGGATTGTGACGGGTGGGTTTCATAATCCCTCCTTCCCTATCGCTATGAGGCACATACTACATAAAAAATCCTATGTCAATCAGAAACTTACATTTATTATTTAAAGTAAAATATTAGCATTAGGCAAGCCCTTGGCCCAATATAATGTTGTTATTCTGAATGTTTTTGGGCTTTTCACGGTCCTCGTTGACTAAAGAAAGGCCAGAAAACATCATGCAATCACATTACAAAACTGCTATAACTACCTTATTTAATGATGTTTTATTTTAGTTGTCATCTAGCGGACTGGGTGATTTTTCTTTGGGTCAGAGTGTGGACACCGAGGCCGTTCATTTGTGTAGACTTGTATCGGGAGCGCGGCAAATCGAATAAATAGTCATTAATAAGTCGATATGTTATCGGTAACAAATTGTTTTTATTATTGTAAAAAATATCTCTTAACATTTCCAGAACCTACGACTTGCAGGATTCATTGTTAATTTTATTTTCTTGACACACTACATATTGTGGAGTTAAAAGTTGCCTCCACAACATGATCTATCTGAGAGCATGTCAGCGGTCAGGTTGACCGGAAGTTTTAGATAGATTCTTTCATTCAGGCTTATTTAATTTAGAGTTTTAATTCAACGTGTTGATTTAATGGGGATTTAATGGTTGCGCCGCATACTTGAGCATAATAAGGACTTACGGCTCGTTGCTCATAAGTTGGCGCCGTCGTAGCGGTAAGGGCCCAAAGAATTAGTGATGTATTTAATGTTTAATTTGTGAAGGGGAACAAGATGGCTAGTGTGACGGAAATCAAGGAATTCAGAAAAGACACCGCCAGACGCTCGGAGACCACGGACATAGCCTTATTCGTCAGGACATCTGATGAGGCCATGGATGGTTGGGATCATAGCCGGATCGTTGACGCGTTGTTGCGTGAGACGTTCGTGGACGAGGGGACGGCTCAGGATATAGCGCTTGAGGTTGAAAACAACATCAAGAGCAGTGGCATCAAGGTCATTACAGCGCCTCTGATTCGTGAGATGGTTAACGCCAAGCTATTGGAGCGAGGCCTGGAGGCGGACAGGAGGCTTCATACGAGGCTCGGTTCACCGCTTTACGATGTTGACCAGTTGATAACGCGACCCAACAAGGAGAACGCCAACGTTCCTCATGGTCCTGAGGCCACGAATCTGACATTGGCCGAGAATATCAAGAAGGAATACGCGTTACTCACTGTTTTTGATCAGTCCGTTGGTGATGCTCACATGCGAGGTGACATACACCTTCATGATCTTGGTTTCGTTGATCGTCCGTATTGTTCTGGTCAGTCACTTGAATATATCAAGAAGTTCGGTTTGAACTTGCCGAATTCCCTGGCAATGGCCAAGCCTGCCAAACATCCTGAAGTTCTTCTTGCTCACATGGTGAAGTTTGCGGCGGCATTGCAAAGTCATTTTGCAGGAGCGATCGGTTGGGATGCCGTGAATCTGTTTTTTGCGCCATATCTGAGGGGACTCCCCAAGAAAGATATCAGGCAATTAGCTCAGATGCTTATTTTTGAATTTTCTCAGCAGGCGGTGGCCAGGGGTGGCCAGGCGATATTTACGGACATCAATCTTTATTGGGAAGTTCCGAAGCATTTTGAAAACGTTCCGGCGATAGGCCCTGGAGGGGAATTCACGGGACTTACCTATTCGGATTATCTTCCGGAGGCCCAAGAGTTTGTTTGGACATTGTTCGACATATATCGTGAGGGTGATGGAGCAGGCAGACCATTTTTCTTCCCCAAGCCGTTGGTTCACATAACCGAAAAATTCTTCAAGACACCCGGACATGAAGAGTTTTTGAGGCACATATGTGAAGTGGCTTCGGTAAAGGGAAACACTTATTTCGTTTTTGACAGAGGAGAAACAGCCAAGATTTCTGAATGTTGCCGCTTGTCATTCAAGTTGGAAAAGAGTGATCTGGATGATGCGGTAAACCCCTGGAAGATGCGATATTCGGCCATGCAGAATGTTACCATCAATTTGCCACGTATAGCATATCAGGCCAAAGGCGATGATTCGAAGTTGTTTTCATTGCTCACAGACACGATACGCTTGGCTACTCAGGCTCACCTTCAGAAAAAGAGTTTCATAGAACGTCTTCTGGCGCTTGGACAATCAGGCCCTCTGGCCCTTCTGACAATGGACAGGGACGGGGAAGCTTATTTAAGGATGAGACGGGTGACTTATCTGATTGGAATGGTGGGTCTTAACGAGATGGTTCAGTATCACACTGGCGAAGAGCTTCATGAGAGCGACGAGGCTGTGAAGTTCGGTTTGAAGGTTATAGCTCACATGAATCTTGCGGCGGCCAAGCTCAGCCAATTTTATAACATGAGATTTGTTTTGGAGCAGACTCCGGCGGAAAGCACTGCCTACAGATTTGCCAAACTTGATATGAAATTGTTCCCTGAGGCTCATTCGGTAGTCAAGGGTGACCTTTCCCGGGATGAGATTTATTACACCAATTCGACACTTTACAATGTTTCGGCTCCGGTGGACGCCATAGATAGAGTAAAACGCGAAGGACTTTTCCATCCATTAATTGAAGCCGGATCACTGACTCATATCTGGTTGGGAGAAAGCAGACCGTCGGCTGAGTCGTTGGCGAACTTCGTAATCAAGACATTCCGCAATACCCAGAACGATCAGGTGGCGTTTTCCCCGGAATTAACCACATGTGTGTCTTGTGGAAGAACAAGTCGGGGACTCCACGACGCCTGTCTTTACTGCAAATCCGAGAAAGTCGAGCAGATTACCAGGATCACCGGTTATTTCACAAAGGTGTCAAGCTGGAACAAAGGCAAGAAAGGTGAACTCAAGGATAGACTTCGGAATCTTTCGATATAAGCGATTTTAAGTCCCGAGGAGTCGATTGAACGGATAGGGAAAACTTATTCAAGGCCTTTGTGAGAGTCACTGAATTTTAAAAATTATCAATTTAATGGAGACAATCATGACTTATTTATTCACCAAAAAGGGATGCGGGGACTGTGAGACAGTGAAGAGTCAGATAGACCTGAAAACTTTTAAAGACCTCAAGGTAATGCAATTGGACCAGGAAAACGTTGAAGCGTTGGCGATGCTTGCGTATTACGAATGTGTAGCGCTCTCTGAGAAAAAGCTTCCTATTTTGGTGTCAGATTCTCGTGAGATAATAACTGACGTCAATCACATAACCAAATATTTTCAGGAAATTAGAGCATAAAAGCTTGCACGATAGGCTGATAGCCTGAACTTTGACAAGAAACGGGAGTTTTCAGGCTACAGCTTCTTTTGTGGTTAGTCTAATGAAACTTCAAGACATAAAAATCAAGGGATTCATACCTTTATCAATGCTGGATTGGCCGGGTAAGATCTGCTCAGTGATCTTTCTAGCGGGCTGTAATTTTAGGTGCCCGTTCTGTCACAATCACAGACTGGTGGTCGGTTATGACAGCATACCGGATTTTCCCCTTGATGAAATGGTGACATATCTCAAGAATCGAAAAGGTTGGATAGACGGTGTAACAGTCACTGGAGGCGAGCCTACCATTAACCCCAATCTGTTAGAATTACTGCAGTTGATCAAGAGATTGGAATTCAGTGTCAAGCTTGATACAAACGGATCCAATCCGGCTGTTCTTGAGAAGCTCCTGGACTCAAACCTCATTAGCGCTATTTCTATGGATATAAAGGCGCCTCTGGACGACGAGAGCTATTCCAGGGTAGCCGGGATAAATGCTGATGTAAGAAAAATCAGGCGTAGCATTCAGGTTATCAAGAAATCCGGGGTAGAGTATTTCTTTCGGACTACGGTGTGTCCAGGTCTAGTCGCCGAAAACGAACTCAAGGAGATAAAAAACCTGATTGGAGATGACGTTCCTTACATTTTGCAACCTTTCAGAAATTTGAACACGCTGGATCCCAAGCTTTCGGATCTACCTGAATTTGAGCTCGAACGCTTCGAATCAATGCAGGAAGAGTTCGAAACAAGATTTTTTACTTAAGATCAATCCGCTTAATTATTCAAAGAATCCAGAAGAAACGGGATTAGCCTTTAACAGGTTAATCCTTTATTTTTTGAGTTCAACAGTTAAATCTTCATAAAATCGCGCCAGATTTTCCATGTGAACTCGAGTTTCCTCTGAACCCATCGCCAGGGGGATGCTGCCACCCATCCTCATTTGTTCCTGTAAATTCTTGTCATGTAGGACTTCCAGAAAGACCTTTTCCAGTCTCTTCACAATTTCTTTTGGGGTTTTAGCGGGAACACAAACGCCTCTTTCGACAGCGAAAACCAGGTCGTAACCGAGTTCTTTAAAAGTCGGAATTTCCGGAAGACTGAAGAATCGTTCTTCGGTTGCGAATGCAAGCACTCTCAATTTATCCTTGAAGCGAACCACATCATCGGAATTGGCAAAACAAGCCTCCGTGTGACCGGCGAGCAATGCAGACATTTGAGGAGCAGATCCGGTGAACTGAATGTAACTCAGCTTTATGTCTGCGAGTTTTTCCAGTTGTATTGAGGAGACATGGGCTCCGGAAAAAATTCCCGAACCTCCAACGGTCATCTTTCCAGGATCTGCCTTGCAAGCTTGCACAAAATCGGCCAACGTCGTTATGGGACTTTCCTTCAGGACTATCAGAGCCAATGGAGTGCGTTGAAACAAGGCCACTGGTTCAAAATCAGCGGTTTTGTAGCCAACATCCTGAAGCATGGGCTGAAGTATTACATTGGGAAGATTAAAACCTGCGAATGTATGGCCATCGGCTCTTGCCTTTTTTGCGAACTCTTTCCAGCCCAAGGCCCCTCCTGCTCCTATCTTGTACTCAATAATGACAGGTTGACCAAATATTCGCTTCAATAATGGCTGTTGTCTCCTGGCCTCCCTGTCTGAGGGACCACCTGGATCGAAAAATATTTGATAGGTCAGTCGCTTGGATGGAAAAGGCTTTTCAGCGAATGCCTGGATTTCTGAAAATCCGATTATTACAAAAATAGATAAAAACCATAAGACCGATAAAAACCTACGGTTCATTAATTCTCCATAATTAATAATTATTCAAAAACGATTTTGATCTTGAAAAGTCATCTTTCAGGTCAGAAATCATTAGTGGGCTTCAGAGGCTTGCCGTCTATTTATTATAGTACTGGGGATTGTCGTGGGCAACACATGCATTCAAAAATAGGGGGTGAAAGATGGCGTTCCATGGTCTGGCGGCTACGAATTACAGTCACAACCGGCCTGACCAAGGTAGCGATGAGGTTATATAAAGTACATGTATTTGTGATCTAAATCGCGAGCAACGCCTTCCTTTCGAGCTAACGCGCATAGGTCAGCAATCGTGACAGAGCTGTAATAGTCTACAAGAAGCTGCTGGGTTTCCTTCCATATATGTCTGGTAATACAACCATTACACACGTCACATTGTCCGCGTTTGCACTGGTCTTCGTCCAGACATTTCACGGGAACAATAGGACCTTGAGCGGCATTGATGATATCTCCTACACTGATTTCGGAGGGATCTTTAGCGAGCATATAGCCGCCCCTGGGGCCTCGTCGACTCTTCAACAAGCCAGCTTTAAGGAGTTTGTTGAAAATCTGTTCAAGGTAACGTTGCGAAATCTTCTGCCTTCTGGATATGTCCTTAATTTGTGTGGGTTCACCCCCTCCGTGATAGGACACGTCGAACAATGCACGAACTCCATAGCGGCTCGTAGTAGTAATTCGCATAATTACACTCCCAAAAAACCATTAAATCATTAAGAAATGCTGGACTATCAGTAAAATAACTTTATCGGTAATGTCAAGAAGAATCGTCTAGAGTGTATTTGAGTAAATTAATAAGCTATTATTCCTGTTGCTTAATTTATTCACGATTTTGATGTTTCCGGGGTATTGACAGCCGGACTTTCAGGGACAAATATTTGTTGAGTCATTCATTAGGCCTTTGGAACTTTTTTGCTTGGTTCGAGTTCATATTATTGACATGTTAGGGGTCGCATGGTATTAAATTTCTTTTAATAAACTGAGCGAGGTTCTAATGGGGAGCATTATTAAGAAGAGGCGCAAGAAGATGCGCAAACACAAACATAAAAAACTAAGAGCCAAGCAAAGACATAAAAACAAGTAAGAGGCTTTCACATGAGCGTCTCTGGTTTGTTCACTACGTCAGATTTAGAGACCATATCTAGGGCCGCCAGGTTAGCGGAAAGCTTGACCTGTGACTTTTTTAATTTGCCCTGCGATGAGTGGAAACAAAATCCTTACAGGATGTTGACGATCAAGAACGTTTCCAGGGATTTTCACATAGACCAGGTTTTCGCTCATGTGGTAAGAATCCAGCCAGCCAATAAAGCATCTAATAAGTCAGGTCAGGCTGACCGGTACGGGGTCATACTTCAGGATCCTTACATACTCAGAGAATTGTTTAAGACCAATTCATTTGATTTATGGCCCTTGGCTTTATATGTGATGACTCATGAATTAACCCATATTGTTAGATTCAAGAAATTTGGTATCGATTTTTTTGCATCTGAGAATCACCGTATGAATGAGGAATCTGTAGTGGACGGATACACGAGGGATATTCTCACAGGGACGGTAAGTTCGAAAAAAATGGATAGATACGTCAAATTTGGAAGATTTTAGAATTTGAATAACAAACCTGGAGGTTGTTTGGCATGCCTATTTACGAATATCGTTGCGACAAATGTGGTAAGGAGTTCGAGGCCTGGCAAAAATTTTCCGACGCGCCGATCGAGACCTGTGAATGTTGTGGCGGTCATGCGAGCAAGTTGATTTCTCAATCCTCTTTTATACTTAAGGGTAGTGGATGGTATGTTACCGATTATGGTAACAAGCATACTTGTTCTACAGCAAACCCGAAGAGTTCTGCCAAGGATGAGTCGTCCAAGAGTTCATGTGAGACAAAACCGGCAGAGTCTAAGACTTGCTCATCGTGTGCTTCATCGAAAGAATGATTTTTTGAATGAAGGCTTTTGCGGGGTAAGCATGAAAATCAAGAGAATTGCCCATCTTGGAGTGGCTGTTAACAACCTTGATGACGCCTTGAAACTTTTTACTAACGGTCTTCCTCTTGCGGTGACCCATACGGAAGAATACCAGGGGATGAAAATCGGGTTCATTCCTGTTGGTGAAAGTTCGATTGAGTTGCTTGAGGATGTTTCGGGCGCCTCTGCGATTCGCAAGTTTCTGGACAAAAACGGAGAGGGGATTCATCACATTGCGTTTGAGGTTGATGACATAAACGAAGCTCTTCAGGAGTTGAAGGCGAAGGGGGTTCGCCTGATTGATGAGACCCCTAGATCCGGGGCTCATGGAATGTCAATCGCTTTCATGCACCCAAAAGCTACTCACGGCATATTAATGGAATTGTGTCAGCCTTCATCAAAGGACGATCATAAATAGATCTGTATTTTCAGTGTGTTCTATCGTGAAGAGAGCCATGGAACTTTCATTTCATGGCTCTTTTGTTTTCACATGTACTTTTTTGGGCTCAATCAATTGATTTTCCGACGATAAAATGTCATAACAAAGCTTCCGATGAATTAACTTGAATCAAGGGGTTCAGACAATCGAGTCGACGACTCGTCTTGAAGTATCATAATAGAAGTATTGTCAGGAGGTTATTCAAATGGCTGACGTTACGATGCCTATGAATGGTAAAGTGATTAACATTGCTGTAAATGTTGGTGATTCTGTACAGGAAGATGCCGACGTCGTTATCATCGAGGCGATGAAAATGGAACTACCGGTTGTTGCGGTGCAGACCGGCGTAGTTAAAGAAATCAAGGCAAAAGTCGGGGAATCTTACCAGGTCGGTGATGTCCTCGTAGTTATAGAATAAATCGGTAACGCGGGCGATATAAGTCGCCCGCATAGACTTTTCAATCTACTTCCATACTAACAACAAATTTCACAGACCCGAATTATAGCTTAAACCTGTCGTGTTCCAGACGATTAGTTTAGGCTCGAGGCAAGCGCTTATTGATTAAGTCAGAATTGAGGCGCGTTTTCCCACCGCAAATGTAAAAATAACAAGTTATTTCATACCTTCCAACCAGAGAGAATTTTATGGCAGAGTTATTTGAAAAGACTTCTATCAAATCCATGAACTTGCCCAACCGCTGTTTCAGGTCGGCCACCTGGAGTGGAGTAGCTGATGAGCGTGGCTACATCACCGAGCAGGGGCTGGAGTTTTACTCTCGACTGGGTTCAGGCCAGATTGGGGCTATCATCACTGGCTATCAATACGTTATGAAAAACGGAATCCAGTTACCATTTATGACGGGTAATTATGATGACAGCCAGATTGCGGGATTGGCGAAACTTGCTGAAAGGGCAAAAGCTCAAGGTTCACCGATCATTGGACAGATAGTTCATTGTGGCGTGCGGGCTAATCCCAAATTGTTTTTTGATGGTGGAGACGTCTGGGGGCCCTCAGCAATACCGGATTTGGCTTCCGGAATTGTTCCACGAGAGGTGGGCAAGACAGAGATATTGGAATTGTTGGAGGCCTATGCGAATGCGGCTTTTCGACTAAAGAAAGCTGGATTTGACGGAGTTCAGCTCCATGGGGCGCACGGTTACGGTATCAATCAGTTTCTTTCAGCAGCCTGGAACCAGAGGGGAGATTCGTATGGAGGAAGCCTGCGCAAGCGTTACCGTTTCCTCGGAGAAACCCTGGAGGCTGTCAGGGGACTAGTTGGGGAAGAATTTCCGGTTCTGATCAAGTTGAACGCCAATGACTTTGTTGAGGCGGGTTTAACACCCGAAGAATCACTGCAAGTTTCCAAATGGCTCAATGACGACGGAATTGACGCCATAGAGGTAAGTGGAGGTGGAACTGCGGCCCCGAAACACCTATGGCCCATAAGGGGCAAGATCAAGGACCGTTCTGATGAGGCTTACTTTAGGGATTACGCCATGATGATCAAAGGGTCGTCTCGCGCTCCGATCATAACAGTGGGTGGCGTCAGGTCTTTTGAAACGGTTCAGGATATACTTGGTTCTGGAGACGCGGATTATGTTTCAATGTCCAGACCTTTCATACGCGAGCCTTGGCTAATTGCGAGGTGGACGTCCGGCGACCTGAGCAAGGCCTCATGCATATCTTGTGGAGGTTGCTTCGAGACAGGCTTCAAAGGTTTAGGAATTTCATGCAAGGTTGATAGGGAAACCCAATCCCAGGAATAGATACTAGACGAATCTAAACAACGCTATGAGATCGTATCGAGGTGTGACGTGACAGAAGAATTCAGGACAAAATGTCTGCAGGCGGATGAGAAGTTCAAACAGGGCTTGACCAAGAGACCAGAGCGTAAGAAAGAGTTCACAACGGTATCTGAGCTTCCTGTAAACAGGGTTTACTGGCCTTGGGACGCTGAAGGATTCGAAATTGAAAAGGATTTAGGTATTCCGGGATCCTATCCTTTCACACGTGGTGTTCAACCGAACATGTACCGTGGTCGATTCTGGACTATGCGTCAGTACGCAGGTTTTGGCAGCGCGGAAGAGACCAACAAAAGATTCAAATACTTGATTCAGCAGGGCCAGACAGGCTTGTCGGTTGCATTCGACTTGCCTACGCAGATAGGCTACGACTCGGATCATGAGCTTGCCGCTGGCGAAGTCGGTAAAGTTGGGGTGGCTATTGATTCTGTGGAAGATTTGAAATTATTGTTTGATGGAATTGATTTAGCATCAGTAAGCACATCAATGACGATTAACGCCCCGGCGGCGATCTTATTGGCAATGTATCTGGTGGCTGCCGAGGAGCAGGGGTCTGATCCTTCCAAGCTCAGGGGCACGATACAGAACGACATTCTAAAGGAATATCCTGCCAGGGGCACTTATATATTCCCCCCTGCCCCCTCCATGAGGATTATCACGGATATTTTCGAGTTCTGTAACGAGAAGGTTCCTCAGTGGAACACCATCAGTATCAGTGGTTACCACATTAGGGAGGCCGGAAGCACGGCGGTCCAGGAGGTTGCCTTCACATTGGCCAATGGCATTGCTTATGTTCAGGCCGCTATAAACGCTGGATTGAATGTTGACAGTTTCGGCGAGCGATTGAGCTTCTTCTTCAATTCGCATATGGACTTCCTTGAGGAAGTGGCAAAATTCAGGGCTGCTAGAAGGATGTGGGCTAGGATTATGAAAGAGAGGTTTGGGGCGACAAATCCTCGGGCCATGATGCTCCGGTTCCACACACAAACAGCAGGATGCACTCTGACAGCGCAGCAGCCTGACAACAACGTTGTGAGAGTAGCCTATCAGGCTTTATCGGCTGTGTTGGGCGGAACGCAATCATTGCACACCAATTCAAGGGACGAAGCATATGCTCTACCATCACAGGCGTCAGTTCAGATAGCTTTGAGGACACAGCAACTCATAGCATATGAAACGGGGGTATGCGATACGGTAGATCCTCTTGCCGGGTCCTATTATATTGAGGCCCTCACAAATGAAATAGAAAAACGGGCTTTCGATTATATTCGAAAAATTGATGAAATGGGCGGAGCAGTCAAGGCAGTTGAATGTGGTTATATCGAAGAGGAAATACTTGACTCCGCTTACAACTTCCAAAAAGCCGTGGAGAGTGGAGATCAGGTAATTGTTGGGGTGAACAAGTTTCAAACTGAAGCGGTTCCTCCCAAGGATCTGCTCAGAGTTGATCCAAAAGTCCGAGAAAATCAGATCCGCCGAATTTCAGAAATTAGGGCAGAACGCGATGGTTCGGTTGCAGAGAAATCGCTCTCTGACCTCAGACGTGCTGCCATGGGAACCGATAATCTTATGCCTCCAATTGTGGATGCGGTTAGGGGTAGAGTCACGCTAGGTGAAATCTGTGGAGTGTTGAGAGAGGTTTTCGGAGAACACGTTCAAGCTTCGCAATGTTAATTCTAGTCTATTTTTGATGGAATAAAGGCTCGTCTTTTTGTGAAAAACCGTTATTCGATAAGTGACTCCGGTGTTCTTGACTAGACGATTAAACTAAAGTAGACACAATACTAATATTGCTCGAAGACTTGGAGTCACAATTGAAAAAAGATACTCGGTCTTTGGGGCCTGATAAAGCAGATTCAGGCCCTCGACCATCCGTTATTACAAGAGTTTTTACCTCAGTCAGAACAACCATCACACTTCTTTTCTTGTTAGCAGGTTGCGCAATAATTGGCACAGTTGTTCCGCAGGGAGAAATTCCGGATCTTCATGGACTGGCCGGCCATAGTTTTGTTAATCGGCTCATTGTGATACTCGACCTTAACAATGTTTATAGAAGTTGGTGGTTTACCACTTTGTTGACGTTGTTGGCGTTCAACATAATTGGATGTCTGTTGAAGAGAATGCCAACAATTTTAGCTGACTGGAAGGGAAGTCACAAGAAGAGTTCTTTTTCGCTGTCATTCACCGATCCTAGATCGACTGATGATCTAAAGCCTATTCTTGAAAGTAGCCTCAAAGGGGTACTGAAAAAATCACCTCAAAGTCTTGAGATGGAAAATGCATCGATCTTGAGATGGGAGAAACAAAAAATATACCTTCTGGGGTTTCCCCTGATTCATGTAGCTATAATCATCATTCTAATCGGTGGCTTGATCGGTGTATTTTTCGGTTTTCGAGGACATGTCCAAATCAAGGTCAATGAGTCTTCATCATCTTTTGCCTTGTTATCTACAGGAGAAGTAAAGGCGCTTCCTTTCACGATAGCAGTGGATGCTTTCACGCTTACCAGGTACCCTACAGGAGAACCAAAGGAATTTCGAAGTGACGTACGGCTGCTTGCAGAAGGCAAAGAGCAACTCAAAGGATCAATTCGGGTAAACCATCCTATTACTTATCAGGGAATATCACTATTTCAATCGGATTACCGGGTAGTTGGAATATCAAGGATCAATATCGCTGTTACAGGCGCCGATGGCAAGACTGAGATATTGTCGTTGAATCCGATGGAACCCTTTTCACTGCCTGGAACTGACACCATGGTCAAGATACGCGGATTTGATCCTGGAAGTTCTCAGCGCGGGGCTGGCGTAGAGATAGTAGTCACGGAAAAGGACCAAAATCCGGTTACGTTACGTTTTTATGAAAAAGACGCCCAGCCTGTTAAAGTCGGGAATCACAAACTGGCGTTCAAGGGATACGAGCCGACGTACGCCACGGGGCTACAGGTTGGATATGATCCAGGGTCACGCATCGTCTGGCTTGGATCAATAATGCTGATATTGGGCTTTATATTTACCCTGTTTACAAATATTCAAAGATTACAGGTTGAATTATCTCCTGCAAAGAATGGCACAAAGATTACTGTTAGTGGTCGTAGCAAGAGAATGCGCAAAGAGTTCAGGGAATCTGTAGAAAACTCTGTTCAAATGGCGCTTAAAGGTTCTTGAGATTAGATATTGGACGTTGTGCAAACCTGCCAAACTCGAAAGATATGGAATTCATAATGAATAGTGTTGATCTGAACAGTTATATAACCTTTGGATACTTAGGATGGATAATTGCGTACCTTATCACGGCGTTGTCCGGTCGATCGGCTGAAGCTGTCAAGAGACTTTTGTTCTGGATTTTAGCGATATTGTTTCTAGCTCACACCGCTTCAATAGGACTGAGATGGGCCGAATCCTACTGGATGGGTATTGGACATGCCCCCCTGTCGAACCTTTACGAATCACTGATCTTCTTTGGATGGACCATAGTTCTGGCATTGATAATCGTATGGTGGAAATTCCACATCGATGCGGTGGTCTTTGTCGGAATGCCTATTGCGTTCATTGTCATGGCGTCCACATTTCTCATTGATAGCCAAATAAGGCCTCTCATTCCGGCCCTTCAGTCCAATTGGCTTGTAGCTCATGTGTTCACGTGTTTTTTGGGCTACGCGGGTTTTGCTGTTTCATTTGTTGCAGCTATTTTGCTTTTGCTGGTGCGTAGTTGGCCCGATTTTTTCTCTTTTTTACCTCGAAAAGCCATTTTGGACGAAGTTGTTTACAGATCTGTATTAGTGGGATTTCCATTGCTTAGCGTTGGAATTATCACTGGAGCAGCGTGGGCCGATCATGCCTGGGGGGCATATTGGTCCTGGGACCCAAAAGAAACATGGTCTCTGATCACCTGGATGGTGTACGCCGTGTTTTTGCATGCCAGGCTCACAAGAGGGTGGTCGGGGGGTAGAACGGCCATACTATCTGTCATCGGTTTTGCCGCTGTTATGTTCACCTATTTCGGGGTGAACTACTTGCCTGGTTTACATAGCTACTTTTAGTCTGGTTAATTCAAGGGTTCCGTTTTGAATCAAGACCTTTTTAAAATGATCGGATCGCTGTTGATGGTGGGAATTCAGGGGGCCGTTCTGGATAGAGCGACAAAAGAGTTTCTATCTGAGATACGTCCGAATGGGATAATACTGTTCTCCAGAAACATTGAGAATCCCAGACAGTTAGCGGAACTGAATCGTGATCTTCAGAGATACGCTCTAAGCATGGACTTGGACCCCTTCTTTATTTCCGTAGACCAGGAAGGTGGGCGAGTCAGGAGATTGAGAGAACCTTTTTGTTCATTCCCCTCATCGTGGGAGATGGCAGGTTCTGATGATCCGATAGCTAGTGTCAGGAATTTTGCCGTTCAAACGGCGAATGAACTGCGTTTGGCGGGATTCAATCTCGATTTTGTTCCTGTCCTTGATGTGGTTGACGAAAATATCAACCTGTCATCCACTGTGATTGGTGACAGGTCATTTGGCAGCAATCCGGAGACTGTGGCTCGTTTAGGATCTTTGGTTATTACCCAAATGCGAGCGCAAGGGATAATCCCATGCGGCAAACATTTCCCGGGACACGGAGCTACAGCGGTGGATTCCCATTTCGATTTACCAGTGGATGATCGCCCTTTCGAAGTGTTGTTTCGAAGGGATTTGGTACCATTCCAAAAAGCGATACAAAACAGTGTTGAAATGCTAATGACGGCTCACGTGCTATTTCCGAAAATAGACACCAAGTTTCCTGCAACAATGTCAAGAATCATTCTCGAGGGTCTTCTCAGGACGCAAATCGGCTTCAAGGGTTTGATAATAACTGACGATTTAGACATGGGGGCAGTATCCAAAAGATACTCCACCGAAAGATGCGTGATCGAATCGTTTCAGGCCGGCGCAGATATATTGTTAATATGCAATTCTCAGGACAAGTCAGTTGAGGCTCTAATTTCTCTAAGAGATGCGTTTAACAATGGAATTTTCGATGAACACCGTCTTTTTTCATCTCTAGACAGAATTGCTTCGTTGAAAAGACAATATGCCAAATCATTCAAGCCTTGTGATCCTGAGGTTGTTTCACAACTTTTTTCTTGCTGATTCCTCCAGCGGCCTAAGAATTTTGGACGATTGACTTTATAGTGTTTCACCAAGGTTTTGTTTCAATGAAACCAGGGTTTGCAAAAGTTACCAAAATTAGAGAGCGCTCAGGGCTTCCCTGATTATTTTCAGCATCTGCTTGACGTCGTAAGGTTTAGCGACAAAACCTTTGGCAAATTCAGACATCATGAAACCATCCTGAGTCTCATCATAGTATCCGCTGGCGATGACAACTTTTACGGACGGATTGAACTTAACCAACCTTTGAAGACACTTCTTACCCCCCATACCGGGCATGATCAGGTCCAGAATGACCAAGTCAATCTTTTCTGAATTTTCTTCATATACTTTTAAGGCTGATTCTCCATCCGAGGCTTCGATAACCTTGTAACCGGCATTCTTAAGAACTTTTGCACAAAGCTCCCGAACCATCTGATCATCATCGACCAATAGTACGGTTTCTTGGCCACCTAGTTGTTCTATTTCTTCCTCGGAATCTTTCCCTGGCTCCGGACTGATGACTGCTGGAAAGAATATAGTGAAAACGGTTCCTTCACCTCGAGCGCTTTCACAACTTATGGCCCCTCCATGAGACTCAACTACACCGCGGACGATGGCCAAACCCAGACCTGTTCCATGACTCATGTCCTTTGTTGTGAAAAAAGGATCGAATATATAATCAAGATCGGATTTATCGATTCCAAGTCCATTGTCAGATACCTTTAGCATTACATAGTGTCCGGATTCGAGCCCGTAACAGTTTGCTTCGGACGGTTTTTTGAAGAATCTGTTTTCAGTCTGGAATTTCAAGACACCACCCTCAGGCATGGCGTCTCGCGCATTTACAGTTAGATTCATTAAGATCTGATCTATCTGGGTTGGGTCCGCCTTGATGGTTTTTAAATTTTCTGCCAGCTCCAGTTGGATCTTGATCATCTTTGGGATCGTTCTTTCGAGGATTTTTCTTATCTCCATTATTCGACGATTCAGATCCAGTGGTCTTAGTTTGGTCTCCGACTTTCTGCTGAAGGTCATCAATCTCTTAACAAGATCCGCTCCTCGAATAGCTGATTCTCTAATCTTGTTGATGTCTGAGCGATATCTTTCCGGAAAATTCTTGTTATCAAGCAAAATTTCGGTATAACCCAGAGCAACCTGAAGGATATTGTTGAAATCGTGCGCCACGCCTCCAGCCAAAGCTCCCACGGCCTCCATTTTCTGAGCTTGCTGGAGTTTGTTGGAAAGTTCGAGGTGCTCGGTCACATCTCGTTTGACGGCCACGAAATTGATTATTTTACCTGAGGAATCTCGTACAGGTGAAATCGTGGCGTCCTCATAATATAATTTGCCATCTTTTCTCCTGTTTACGAACCGACCTTCCCAAACGTTTCCCTGAGTGATGGTATTCCAGAGGTCAGCGTAGAAATCGTCGTCCTGATCAGCGCTTCTCAGAATTCTGGTATTCTGCCCTAAGACTTCTTCACGCTTATATCCGGTGGTCTTTTCGAAAGCCGGGTTAACATACAGGATTGTCCCATCGGGCTGGGTTATTATGACCACTTCCGCAGCTTGATCTATTGCAGATTCGAGTCTTCGGAGCTCCATTTCGGCATTTTTCCGATCTGTGATGTCGGAGCAGATTGCCCCTAGTCCAAAAAGGTCTCCTTGAGCGTTTCTGAGTGGAAACTTTACGGACAAGTATGTATGAGTTCCGTCAGCTAATTCGACGGTCTCCTCGAAGTGCATTGGTCTGCGTTGTTCAAGAACTCTCTTATCGTTTTCCAGATCAATGAAGGCACTGTTTCGAGTAGGCAAATCGTGAATTGTTCTGCTAATTATTTGACCTTCCGGCAGTCCAATTGCCTTCGCGGTGAAGTTGTTTACTTTCAGGAAACGCCCTTCGAGATCTTTGACCCAAACCAGGCCTTCTGCATTGTCAAAGAAACCTCTTAGAAGTCCTTCGTTTTCACGCAGAGCCTCCTCTGCTCTTTTACTCGCCGTAATATCGGTTTGAACTCCATTCCAAAGGACATCCCCATTATCGAGAATCCTGGGTTTTGACTCAATGTGGGCATAACGTACTTCATTATTTACTATAATTCGGCCTTCCCATACGAATGGCTCCAATTTGTTATGCGCTTGCTCGTTTGACTTGATGAAGTTGTCCTTGTCGTCCGGGTGAAAATGCGTGAAAGCCACTAGGGGATCATTGAGGACCGATTTTTTTTCCAGGCCATTTAATTCACACCAACGATCACTCACAAAGTCAAATTTCCATGAGCTGTCGGGTTTCATTCTCAAACGATATACTCCACCTGGCATACCCGAGACCATATCTTCATACATTCTCTGGCTTTCCAGGAGCTCTCTTTGTGCGTGTTTTTGATCAGTGACGTCTATGTAGACGGAACGCGAATGGAGCGCATTACCGTGCGCATCATGCTCAGAGGTTACATTTAAAAGAACATCGATCACATCACCATTTTTCTTTACGAGCTGTAACTCGGCCTTTTTAACAACGCCCGAACGAACAAATTCAGGAAATACGACTGACTTTGAATAAGCGGATGATTCGGCAGTTTGAAACTCAAATGGTGTGCGTCCTATTACTTCTGAACGCTCATAGCCGAGTTCATCACAAAACAGGTCAGAGACAAATCTTATCCTTGCCTCGGTATCCAGTGAGATCATCATTACAGGCGCTTTTTCCCATAGATCACGATAGCGTTTCTCACTGGATCTCAAAGCATTCTCAATATTGTGGCGGTTGGTAATTTCACGAGAAAGCCTGCGATTCCACAGTAAAAGGCCACTAATGATAAGAAAGGCAAGGACCAAGCCTTTCCATGCAAGTCCGTAGTCGAAGCCATGTTCGTATCGCAGAGGAACCCATTTTTTGTATATTCCATTGACTTGGGATTCGGGAATTGAATCGAGAGCCTTCTGAAGAATTGACGCGAGGACCGGCCAATCTTTTCTCACAGCCATTGCCTGAGCATTAACGTAAGGAGTCCATCCAGCAATTTTGAGATCAACTGATTTGAGTTTGGCCAGGTAATACCCTATGACAAGCATGTTGTCTATGAAAGCAAACACATCACCATTTCGAAGTAGGTCTATTCCCTCCTTGACGTTCTCTACTCTTATCAATTCTATTTCAGGATGATCCCGATTAATCCATTCTTCAGCTACGTGACCCTTTTCAACAGCTACTCTATGCCCCTTCAATTCGCTGACGCTACTTATGTACGTCACATCAGAGCGAGTAAGAATAACGATGGGCACGGTCATGTATGGTTTGGTAAAAACCCAAAACTTCTCGCGCTCTTCAGTCAGAGCCACACTCGTAGTCATGTCAATGTCCCAGGTCTTGAGAAGATTATAGGATTCCTGCCAGCTAATGTTGTTCACTAGTTCAAATGTCACCCCGAGTCGCTGTTCAATTAATTTAAGGTAATCGTTTGAAATTCCTGAGGGCTTTCCGTTCTGATCGACGAATTCAATAGGAGGCCAATTGGGATCTTGAGCCACACGTATACTGGGATGGGCTTTCAACCAGGAACGTTCTTCATCAGTTAATGAATTTAGAAAATCAGTTGGACTACTTATTTGGGTATTTTGGCTAGCATTTTGATCATTGGCAAAAATCTGAATGGGATTCAAAAGCCAGATACTCAATCCGAGCAGGAGTGACAGGAAAATCACTATCTGAGGCTGTTTAATTCGAAGACGCCAAGTTTTCATGTTATTTTTCACCGCATAATACGGTCAAGATTACATTAGTTCAGAAGAAAAGTCTAAATAAGCCAAAAATTCTTTATGGATTGTTTGAAGTGCTGTGGCTTCTTCCAGATTAGGGCGTCTTTGAATTCAGGCCTTCTTTGAGAGCCTTTTCGCAGGGTTCGTGGAGTTTGTAAGGACCTGGTTTAGACCAGACGGGGTCATCATAGCGATCGTGACAAGCCAGGCAAGGACCTATTCCTATTATTCGCTCAAGCTCCTGTTTGTTGAACCCCCTACTAAGGGCATGAGACGTGCCCTGTAGTATTTTTCCCTCGTGATCAACGACTGAATCAATTGCATAGGTTATTGTCAGGCCAGAAGCCTTGGAATCGTAAATGGTTTCAATCTTGATAGACGCTGTTTTAGGGTCGTATTTAATCCTTCCATCGCCTAATCCGAGGGCTTTGGGATCTAGATGGCAATCGACGCACCGTGGGACTTCCTTTCTTGTTGTATGGGGATGAGTTGGGCCCATGGCGATGGAGGTCTTGGAGTTTTTCAACCGCATGATGGCTGAATCGTAAGGTCCAATCACTTTTCCTTTTTCATCTATGACCGTATTCCAAACTTGACATCCGGGGACCAGGATGCCGATTCGTCCATTGGAATTAACTCCATATATGTTTCTCTCGAACCTGAAGTAGGTACGACCTTCGGCCCATAGTCCCGGAGTCATCTTTCCGGTGATGTGGTCCAGGCCATTTTGTGAAAAATCGAGCAGTTGATGACATCCATAGCATTGGGGGCTCCAGGCGCTGTGACAGGAATCGCACTCGAGCCTTTCATGGCCTTTGATTTGGTGACCGTTCTTCTTGCCTGTTATGATATTAACCTTGTGTTCTTTTCCTGTGAGTTTGCTGGTAAGGACTATGCCTTGATTGGTTTTCCTGACATGAGGCATTGGGCGTCCCTTGGACGTAACGAGTATTTCATCTCCATCGTTGAGGTTTATGAAAGATGAGCTTCTTACCAACGACGCCGTAAAAGGATTGTATTTGTCATAGGTCGTAGTTCCCGGTGGTTTTTCATAGGACCCGTGACAATCTTCGCATTTTATTTCTATTTGATCCTTCATCCTTCCGTGAACGACTCCATCGCCCATAGTGTCCTGCGCCGTGTGACAGTCTATACATCCCATCTTTTTTTCGTGATGGATATCTGGAATGAGCTTGGTGACAAACCTGTCATCACTTAAAGTCTGATCGTTCATAGATCCGTTGACAAATGGAGTCCCGTACTGCTCGCTTTCCATTTGTCCATGATAATTAAGACCTACTCTTGCGCTACGATTGTGACAGGCCCTGCATCTATCGTCGGGAATTTTGTTTGTTATTGAATGTGTTTGAGCATGCCCGGGTTCAAATCTTTTAATAGTTGGATCACATCCGGAGTAACGACCATCTTCGTCATAAGGGGTGTGACAAGCGGCGCATCCCTCCATCCTTCCCATTTTCTCTTCCGGACGGGCCCCCCAGAGGTGACATGCTGCGCAGAATTTACGGAAATGACTGTCTACAAGACTATAGTCGCCATTTGGCATCATTTCTGGTGGAATTGCGTCCAGTGAAACCTTTCCATCAGAGACTTTTCTGATGCCATATTTGGATTGTCCTATTTCATCCAATCCCCACTGGAACCTCAGAATTCCTATGATTCCTGCGTTTGTGGCCATGAGAGATTTAGGGACAGTATCAACTCTATTGAGCAATGGGTGTTCCCTCTCAGAATGGCACTTTCCTGCTTCTGTTTTAGGACCACCGCAGCTCTGAGCGGCAAATTCCAGTTTCGACGGATTTCTGCCGCCTCTTAGACCTATATGAGACCCTTTAACCGTTAGATCCGCTCCATTGCCTCCATGACAAATCACACAACCAAAGACTTCATTTGGATGAGATTCAGATACATTCTCGATACCAAAATGGCACGTCAAACAGTACTCTGAGGGATATTTGCCATTGAAAGGCTTTATTTCTATGGGCTCCAGGGGTTTTGAAAGCAGCGTTTTTATATTAGCCTCTATCTTCTTTTTCTTTTCAGACGATTGTTCTGACGCAAGATCTTTTCTGAGTTTTTTGAGACTAAGTTCAATTCCTTCTTTCTGGTATTGGACCCATTCCGGAGTTCTGGTCCTGTATTCTGCGTAAAACATTGCCAAAAGGGTTGCGATGATGGATGCGACGCAAACAATAGCGCTTCGGGTGGATAGAAAACTCATGAGATATAACCCCAAACAGTGAATACCACTATTGACAGGGTTACACCGACAAACAGGGCGCCTCTCCAGAAGGAATTCAGGTTAAGGTAAGGAATGAGACACAGGGCAAGAACCGCTAGTGAAGGTAAAATCAGTCCTGCTATTTCGGCCGGCAACCATTTCAATATTTGCTGAATCCCGACAAAGATCCATGGAGCCTTGACATTCTCCGCTGGTATGCCATCGGGATCGGCAGGAGCTTCCAAAGGAGCGTTCAATAAAACTGATATGATCATTAAAGCGGCTGAGCAAAACGCCATGGCCGCTAATTCCTTTTGCGTCAAGAATGGATGGCTTTTTATTTTTCTAATTATTGAAGAGCTTTGAACTGGCATCACAACATAATATCATTCTTTCACTATTCTGAAGCCAACGGTTCTGTAAAATCCTCTAGGGGCGGCTTTATGCCTATTCTTCACCCTTCTGGAAGCCTCCGGCGACGCCCAGGATCCACCGCGAATTACCTTGTCCTGGCCCAAGGGTGGACCCAGAGGATTGGTCATGGCGCCTTGTGAATAATAATCCTTTTGATACCAATCATGACACCACTCCCACACATTTCCTGCAAATCCCGTAACACCCAGCGTCCCTGCCGACGCCTCATTCACAGGCGCTGCGCCATCCTCGGAAGGTAATTCTAAATTGTCGGGAGGCGGGTTAGTTGTTGTATACAAAGCGGCCTTCTCCCATTCTGCTGAAGTCGGCAAGCGTCCTCCAGCCCACAGCGCATAATCCATGGCCCCATGCCATGACACATGGGTGACCGGCCTATCCGAGAAACCGGCCTTAGAAACAAACAAAGCCCCGTCTTTGATCACCGGACAGGTTGGGTCGTCAAGTCTGATTCGCGGGCTACCATCCACAGATGCCTCTCCCTGATTATTGAGAAACCTGCAGTATTCTCTGACTGTCACCTCACGCTTTGCAATGTAGAAGTCATTGAGAAAAACATCATGCGTCGGTTGTTCGTCGGGCCTCCCCAGTCTTTGAGGATTTCCCATTGTAAATGGCCCAGAAGGTATCTGAATCATACCGGAATATTTACCTGATCCCTCGAACATTCCGGACATACCCAGGTTTACTTGCGAAATTTCCTCTTTAATGGACGTGTCAGACATTTCCAGGAATGGTGGCATGGGAATTGTCAGTCCGCCTGGACATCCGGGAAGCAAGGGACATGGAACATCAATTGCAACTGAGTTATTCGAAACGTTGGTCACAGAATTGTTGACAGGGGCTTTGCCCATGCTTGAGAAACAATTCGCCGTCACACAGAAAATGCTCAGCCCAATCAGAAAGTAACAAAAAACGACGTTTAGGTTAAAATTCTTCATTCCCCTAAGCTGATTGAAAAAGATATCAATACACTGCACAAGCCGGCGAACTCATGGAAGCGCCGACTTTTTACCTTAAGATTGACAACACCATTAACATTTAAGGCGTCATAACCGATATGACTTGTTAAGACAAGGGTTGACACCTTTGTAAATCAAACTTCATCCAGCACTGTTCCATCGGCTGCAACCAATTTTATCGAAATAGCGGATTTTCCGTTGATCGCATGAGTAGAACAGCTCAGACATGGATCAAAAGCCCTGATAATTCCTTCTATCCTGTTCTTGGCCGATTCACTAATTTCATTGCCGTTGATAAATCTCTTGGCTACCTGAAGCACGCCCCTGTTCATGGCCAAATTATTGTTGCCTGTGGCTACAATCATATTCGCCCAGGTGATTAAACCTTCCTTATCAACCTTGTAATGATGGATTAGCGTGCCTCGAGGAGCTTCAACTACTCCTATCCCATCAAAATGGTTCGGTTGCGCGAACGCCCTTATGTGATCACTAGTTATGACCGGATCATTTAGAAGCGTCTCCATAAGCTCGATGGAATACAATATTTCTATTAGTCTGGCATAATGATTGTAGAAGGAACTCAGTATAGGGCCCCTGTCCAATGCCTTGAATTCAGCCCATTCCTGGTCGGCCCTAGGTGTTCCACATCCGTTGCAGACATTCAGCCTGGCTGCAGGACCAGCCCTGTAAATTCCATCCGGATAGCCTAAAGGCAAATAGTAGGGAGATTTCAAATATGACCATGATTCAACAGATTCACCTATGTAATCATAGTATCTAAAGGGTTCTATGTTATCCTGAACTATTGTCCCTTTGGAGTCTATAAATCTCAGAGACCCTTCGAGATGTTCCAGATTCCCATGCTGATCCACTAAGCCCATAAACATGGTGGGAAAATTTGAAAATGTTCTGATTTCCTCCCTGTGTTTTTCTATGGAAGTTTTGAACCAGCTCAAAGTTCTTTCAATGATGTCATAGGCTTGAGGAACGATTTCTAATAGTTTTTGCCGGCTTTCCTCGGTTAGGGGCTGATTGACGCCTCCCGGAACCACCCAAGCTGGATGAATTCGTTTACCCGCAAAGGCCTGTATTATTTCCTGGCCTATCTTTCTCAAGCGCACTCCGTCCGTAGCGATGGAAGGATGGGATTCAATCAGTCCAAAGATATTTCTTTTGGCGGGGTCCGCATCGAAGCCCAGCAAAAGATCGGGGGCAGAGAGGTGAAAAAAACTCAGGGCGTGAGACTGGATAAATTCTCCGCAGTTGAGAAGCCGTCGCAGTTTGAGCGCCAATTGAGGAATTCTAACACCGAGAATGGCGTCGCAGGCTTTGGCGGAGGCAATGGAATGGCTTATCGGACATATTCCACATATACGTTCTACCAAGGAAGGCATTTCATAAAACGGCCTGCCTTCACAGAGTTTTTCAAAACCTCTATATTGAGTCACGTGAAACTTGGCGTCTTCGACGTTTCCACCACTATCGAGCGTAATGGTAATTTTTCCGTGACCTTCTACTCGTGTAACCGGCTTTATAGTAATTGTTTTAGACATGAGATTAGGTCTCCTGCTCAATTATGCGCCAAATCTTGTTTTTCCTGCTAGATTTGGATGTTCCCCAGCTAATAGTTGACTAAGTGCGCTGTAAATTGCATCAGCCGGTGGAGGGCATCCTTGCAGGAACACATCCACCTGGACAAATTCATGGACTGGTCTTGCCACACTTTGGAGCCTGGGTATATTCTGGTCGGGAAGTTGTTTGTTGTTAGTGGCGTTTTCAATGTAGGCCCTCTCCAATACATCCTTGCTTTCAAAACGATTTCGCATTGCAGGAACATTGGCGGAAACAGCACAATCCCCGAAGCTGATCAACACCTTTGTTTTTTTTCTAATGTTTAGAATTTCTTCAACATCTGCGTCAGAGCTGATTGCGCCTTCAACTAATGTCACATCAACATCATCAGGAAACTCTTTTACATCAACCAGGGGGCTGTAAACCACATCGATTAGTGAGGCCAAGTCAATGATCTTCTCATCGATATCTAGCAGAGACATGTGGCACCCGGAACAGCCGTCCAGCCACGTGGTTGCTAATCTAATTTTGCTCATTGCCGTTCCTCCCTTCGCATCATCTGCAGATAAGGTAGGAATTGCCTTTTCTTAGTCATTTCAGCCACTGATTTGCCTTTTTCCGTCAATGCGGCTGTAGGGCATACCTGGACACACTTACCACAACCCGTGCAGGTTTCAGAGGTTCCCCACGGTTGGTTTAAATCAGTTATGACCTTAGAGAGAATTCCCCTGCTCATAACATCCCATGTGTGCGCTCCCTCTATCTCGTCGCAAACTCTGACACATCTCAGACATAATACACAACGGTTGTGGTCAATTGAAAACCTTTCGTGAGATGCGTCTATGCTGTGTTTTGGATAGAGGTAATCGTAATGAACGTGAGTGATACCCAAGTCAACTGTAAGTTGTTGCAGGTCACAGTGACCGTTGGACACACACACCGAACAGACATGGTTCCGCTCAGTAAGTATGAGTTCCAATATTTTTCTTCTATAATCCTGAACACGTTGTGAATCGGTGATTACTTCCATGTCCTGTCGGGGCAGCGTGACACATGCCGGGGCAAGTTTGGGCGAATTCTTTATTTCGACAAGGCACAGACGACACGCTCCGCGTTCAGAAAGCCCTTCGAGATGGCATAGTGTAGGGATGAAGATCCCATTCTGTCGCGCCACTGTGAGAATGGTCTCATCTTCACGAGCTGTAACATCTTTGTCGTCAATTTTGAAAGTCACGACTTTTACAGGATGGACATCTCTTTCTAGTGCGCTTTGTAGAAAGGCAGGCGGTCTCATTTTTGCTCCTCCGCATGGTTGTTCATCCTGCAGGCGCAGGAGGGGCAAGTATGCTGTTCAACATGAGCTTTGTATTCGTCCATAAAATATTTCATGGTGCTCAAGACAGGGTTGGGAGCAGTCTGTCCCAAGCCGCAAAGGCTAGTGTTTTTTACCAGATCACTCAACTCCGTTAGTAAATCTAAATCTGACGGTTTTCCGGCTCCCTCCGTAATTCTCTTGAGGATGCTGTAGATCTGAGCTGTTCCTATTCTGCAAGGGGCGCATTTACCGCACGATTCCGTCATGCAGAATTCCACAAAAAATCTCGCCACATCCACCATGCATGAAGACTCGTCCATTATTATCAGGCCACCGGAGCCCATTATTGAGCCCGCCTCAGCCAGTGACTCGTAATCCATGCTCATGTCCAGGAACTTATCCGGCAGACATCCCCCTGAAGGACCGCCAGATTGAACGGCTTTGAATCTACGTTCGTCCTGAATGCCGCCTCCAATTTCGTATACGATCTCCCTAAGGCTTGTTCCCATGGGGACTTCGATCAGTCCGGTATTTTTCACGTGACCGGCCAAAGCGAAAACCTTGGTGCCCTTACTCTTGCCAACACCAATTGATGAAAACCATTCTCCGCCTTTTCGGATTATGGGGGCTATATTTGCATATGTCTCGACATTGTTGATTAAGGTGGGATACCCCCAAAGGCCATGCTCGGCGGGATAAGGCGGACGTGGCCTGGGCGCTCCTCGACGACCTTCAATGCTGGCAAGAAGGGCAGTTTCCTCACCGCAAACAAAGGCTCCTGCGCCCAAACGGACCTTTATGTCAAAGCTAAAAGTAGTGTTGAAAATGTTGTGACCAAGAACTCCCAGGCGTTCAGCTCTAGCGATCGCTGTCCTGATTCGTTTAACGGCCAGAGGATATTCGGCTCGGACATATATGAACCCGTAGCTTGCTCCGACGGCTACCGCGGCGATCGCCATTCCTTCCAAAACCCGATGAGGATCACTCTCCAGCACACTTCTATCCATAAAAGCGCCAGGGTCTCCTTCGTCGGCGTTGCACACTACGAATTTTACAGGTCCGGAGGCCTTTGAAACTGTAGTCCATTTCAGGCCCGTTGGGAAACCGGCTCCACCACGCCCTCTCAGGCCACTCTTGACGACCTCGTTGATAACCTCGTTCGGAGTCATGAGACGTAACGCGGTGTAAAGAGCCTCATAGCCCCGTTCTGAGATGTAATCTTCAATGCTTTCAGGATCTATCTTTCCACAATTTTCAAGCACGATTCGTTGACGTTTCTTGAAAAAAGGTTGATCCAAGGAGCACTCCAACCTTTTGATCGGAGATCCTCCCAGAGCCTCAACGATATCTGACGCGTCAGAAACTTCCACGCCTTTGTATAGGATTCCGTCTGAATCGATTGCGACTAAAGGGCCGGATGAACACAGCCCCAGACATCCCACACCTTTGACCTGACACCAGCTTTCCAGGCCTCTCCGGCTGACTTCCTTTTCCAAAGCCTCTTTTACCAGACCGCTCTGGCATGAAAGGCAACCCGCAGCGACACACACATTAATGCGATGTTTGAAACCTTCCTGCTTTTCCTTTTCAATCCTGCCAATGTCTTGAAGCTCCTCAATCGTCATCATGGCGCCACCTCCCTATTTGAGCCAATACTGAAGATGGGGTCATCTTTCCCTTTACTTCGCCATCAAAAACAACCGCAGGCGCCAAACCACAAGATCCCATGCATCTAGCGGTAAGCAGGGAGACTCGGTTGTCCTCCGTGGTCTGCCCCTCTGAGACACCAAGTTCAGCCTTTACCTGTTTCAAGATGTTTGAAGATCCAGCTATATAGCATGCGGTTCCTGTACAGACTACACAAGTATGATCTCCAGGCGGTTTAAGGGTAAAGAAATGATAGAAAGTGGCGACGCCGTAGACACGACTCAGCGGTAAATGTAACGATTCGGCCACATATTTCAGAGCGTCGAGATCGAGGTAACCGAAAGATTCTTGCACTACATGAAGTGTTTCAATTAGCGCGTCTGGCCTACCGCCATGTAAACGCATGGTACGATTAACCAGGCGCCATCTCCTATCCTCTGATTTTTTGAGATGATCAGCTATTGTTTCGGGCATGAACTTACCCCTTGATGAAGGATCAGCAAAAAACACATTGAAGGGACTCAAACAGTGATTAGCGACATAAATTTTGCTGACGTTATTTCGCGATGGCGCAGCATAACCCTCTTAACATAATCATCGGGTTAGGTGGCTGGTATAACCTCCGACAACTTCTATTGCTAGTATTGTAGCCTATCCTACAGAGAATTAAACTTTTTTTTGACCAGATTTATTGAAAGTGATGGGGATTGTTCGACATGCGCCCGTAAATTTTGGAGCAGAACAAAAAAACGGTCCGAGTTTTCTGTATCAATTAGCCTCGGACCGGTCTTTTTCTATAATTTAAGTATCGGACTTTGCTTTACTAATGAAATCCGCGTCCACAATGAGGTGAATCTGCAAATTCCGGAGAAGCGCATATTACGGATCTAACACGATCTTCGTGAGCTGCTACCCACCTGCCAAAATCGTCTTCTTCCGGCCATACTTCTATATTAGGTCTTACATCGGCTCCCTCTACACGGTCGCCGAATCCACTCTTGATTCCATCTACGAATTCATCTCTTACAGCCATGTTATATACCTCCGTTTTCACGGTAAATATCGTCTTCGTAAGGTGTAGATGCAGCTAAGATCAAGACGATTCAAAGAAATTGAAAATAGTACGAAATTTTTACCGTGTGATGAAATAAAAGTCTTTTTGATTTGCTCATTCACAATGAAACATTTCATGTCGTCAGCGCCAATAATTCAATTTAATTTCCTCTATTGAACGGCTCCTTTTGATGTAAGAAAGTCTTTTATCTCGTTTAAACCATTTTGAGCGGAATAGCTGAGCGCTGTTTCCTCATTCTTGTCTTTTGCGTTTACATCTGCGCCTTTTGCAACCAACAATTTAACGATGTCGAAATGTCCTAATTTCGAGGCCTCAAGTAGTGGTGTTGATCCATCTATATCGGCCAGATTAGGATTGGCGTTCTTTTCCAGGAGCATGGCCACGATCTGAGTCATTCCTCGTTTAGAAGCTTCGAGCAATGGGGTAGTTCCGTATTGATCCCGGATATTTGTATCTGCGCCGGCCTTTAGTAAACGATCCACATCTCCGATCAGGCCCTTTTCCACGGCGTCAATAAGATTAAAGGTTTTCAGAGTATTTTGCGCGCCACAATCAATTGAAATTCCGATCACCAAAACCACAGTCAAACATATTGCTGAAAACAGATAATTGTATTTAAGTTTTGATTTTTTCATCCGTTTGCCCCTCTCCACGAAAGTCATGTTTACTGCGTCGGATTGTTTCACACAAAGTTGGAGGAATTATCAATGTTTTATTTCTGAAATTTGTTTGAATTTCACAGATGCTGATTTCGGGCTGAAATACCGGTTGAAGAGACGGTTCCTGATGCAATGCTGAAATTGCAGTGGCGACGATTTTTATTCAAATAATTCTATATATTAATACTTAATATTATAACAAAAATGTTCAAAAAGATGCTGCGATTAAAGGAATCACACTTGACTTAGAACAAGAACTATGCCAGACATGACATATATGCCCAGGCAGACATACCCATGTCAATTCCATATTAATTAACGCCTTAAACAATCAAACGGATGTCTCTTGGAGGAGTCATTGATTCAGGGTTTTTTTAGTTCTTCAATTTCTACTCAGACCAGTTTGAGCCCTGAAGTAGTTATTTGACAACTTAGTCCACAGAACAGCGTTTCAACAAGGAGGTATTGCGTATGAGCGTAACTCGACGAGAATTTTTCATGGTTTCAGGCTTGGTAGGGGCTGGAATTGCCTTGTCAAGTCTTGGAGTCGATATGGGGGGGGCGAAGGCTTATGCCGCTGAACTCAAGATCGACAAGATGAAAACTGCCAAGAATTCTACTTCTATTTGCTCTTATTGCTCTGTTGCATGCGGTCTAATTGTTAGCACGGACCCAAAGACCGGCAAGATCATCAATATCGAAGGTGACCCAGAGCATCCTATCAATGAGGGAGCGCTTTGCGCAAAGGGCGCTGCTCTTTACCAGACAACGGCGGCCAACCCGACACGTTTGACGAAAGTAATGTACAGGGCCCCGTTTAGTGACAAATGGCAAGAGAAATCATGGGACTGGGCTATAACCGAAATCGCCAAGAGGGTTAAAGCCACCAGGGACGCAGGTTTCATAGAGAAAAATGAAAAGGGCCAAGTTGTCAATCGTGTTGAAAACATCTGTCATTTGGGCAGTTCAAACATTGATAACGAAGAAATCGCAGTCCTTAACACGTTGATGCGTTCTCTTGGGATTGTCTATATCGATCACCAGGCTCGAATATGACACAGCCCTACTGTTGCGGCTCTGGGAGAGTCGTTCGGAAGAGGCGCTATGACCAATCACTATATTGATTTTAAGAATAGTGATTGTATTTTGATCATGGGCAGCAATGCTGCTGAAAACCATCCGATCAGCATGAAATGGGTCATCAAGGCCAAAGAGGCTGGCGGAAAAGTCATTTCTGTGGATCCTCGTTTCACCAGGACTTCCTCCGTAGCTGATTACTATGCGGCTTTGAGGTCCGGCACGGACATTGCCTTCCTCGGAGGCATGATCTATTACATTTTGGACAAGGAAAAATACTTCAAAGAGTACGTTGAAAATTACACTAACGCTTCTTATATCGTTGGAGAGAAGTTTGACTTCAATGATGG
>CALGLN010000026.1 GCA_937930835.1 uncultured Desulfomonile sp. | reverse complement strand
CCGGAACCTGGGGCCCGACGTTGGCATGACAAGATATATGATCACCCAGGAATTGTTCAGTGGCCTGCATGGAATGGATGTTTTTCTAGGACTATCCGAGATAAAGGGCCATTTGGACATTCTGGAAACCAGAGGCATTGTAACTCCTGTTCAACAGGGCGCACAGATCGTTTACACACTCACGAACCGTCTGTGAAACAGGTTATTTTAACGGAGACTTTAAATGATCAAAACAAAAGTCACCCAGATGTTAGGTATCGAATATCCCATAGTCGGCGGGGCTATGATGTGGATAAGTGACGCCGAATTCACCGCTTCTATTTCTAATGCAGGCGGAATCGGAGTCCTTGCTTCGGCAATGTTTACAACACGCAAGGATTTTGAGACGGCTCTGGACAGGCTCAAGGACCTCACCGATAAACCCTTTGCGGTCAACTTGAACTTATTCCCCTCAATGAGAATAATCGACAACAACGAATACTTGGACGTCATGATCAGTAAAGGCGTCAGAATAGTGGAGACATCCGGACACGCTGCTCCAGAGGGCCTGGCCGTAAAATTCAAAGAGGCCGGGCTGATATGGATGCACAAATGCGTTGGAGTAAGGTACGCCAAAAAGGTTGAGGCATTAGGGGCTGACATCATAACGGTGGTTGGCTATGAAAATGGTGGAGCGACAGGGAAGTTGGACATAGGATCGCTGGTTTTGGTCCCAAGGGTTGTTGAAAGCGTAAATATTCCTGTAATCGGAGGTGGGGGTGTTTGCGACGGAAAAAGCTTCGCCGCCATGCTCGCCCTCGGCGCCGAGGGAGTCATAATGGGCACACGATTACTAGCTACCAGGGAAGCGCCTATTCATGACAAGCTGAAAAACGCCTTGTTAAATGCTGAGGAATTGGACACCATGCTGGTGATGCGCTCCGTCGGGTCGACACATCGGGTATGGAGCAACTCCGCTGCAAACAAATGCATACAGATGGAAGCTCAAAATTGCTCCCTGCAGGAACTCATAGGCGTGGTTGGAGGATTGCAGGCCAAGAAGATGTATTCAGACGGAGATCTTGACGCAGGGGTTATATCTTGTGGACAGTGTATAGGACGATGTCATGATCTTCCGTCCATGAATGAATTAGTCCAAAGGATTGTTACCGAAGGCGAGGCTATGGTTAGAAAACTTTCCCAGGCATTTTCCTCATGAAACATGAAGTTTCTCACGGCATCAATCCCATCGCTTTCCAGTAAAAAGAACTTATCAGGATCGCCACAATCACGATACCTGCGTAAATACAACCCACCAGACTCACCTGAGACGATGTCCATGCCTTGGAATTGGACATGGCGTCTCCCATCATTATGAATGGTTGCTGATAAGGTAAAAAGAAACTGTTTCCTCCGGCGATGAGCGCAACACTTACCAGGGCTGGATTCAAACCGAAATCCTTGTAAAGGGGAACAAAGATTGGAGCAGCGATTGCTATGGTAGAAAAACCCCAAGGGACATCAAGAAAACGAATAATCCAGAAGCCGATCGTCAGAGCGAGAAGGAAAACAACGGGTTCGGAGGCGTACGAGAGAATGGCCGGTTCTATTATTGGACCTAACCAATCGGAAATTCCCGTGTGCGCAAATATGGCGGACAAGCCCAGAATGACACCGAAAAAATTTATGATATCCCAATTTACCCCGCTGGATATATCCTGAAAAGATATCGTCCCCAGAAGCATTAGAGCAACGAAGGACAGTAGCGCTACTGAGGCGGTAGTCATCCCGTGCAGTTTTTCAGTAGTGAAAAGTATCAAAGTGGTGGTGAGAATAACCCCAACTATTATTTCCTGTCCGGTTATCTTGCCCAGTTCATCGTATTGACGTTTGAAGGTCTGACTTGAAATCCGCAACGGCTCCTGAGGTTTTAGAGCCAGATAAGTGAAAAACAGGAACAACACTGTTATCAGGAACCATGGAACGGCCATGTAAACCAGCCACGAATCAAAAGTCACAACCGGTTTGATCTCGGCAGGATAAAACCCCATCATAAAAATGCCCCAGAGCGAACCGGTAAGCCAGGCGTTCCCTGGAAAAAGGGCAGTTCCCCACGCCATGAGACCTATGAGAGCAGATCCTCGTGAACGTTCAGGTATTTTACATGCCTCAACAACGCTCATCGCAATCGGCATGACAATTGAAAGCCTGACCGTTATAGAAGGAGTTAGGGCGGATAGTATCAGACCAATGATGAACCAGCTTATAGAAATGGTCAAATAACTAGGCTCGAATAACTTCAACACAAAATAAGCTATTCTTTTCCCCAATCCGGACTTGACCAATGCAAATCCAAAGAAAAGAGCGGGAATAAGGACCCAGACTGCCGAACCTGTATACCCTCCTGCCACAACGCTTAAAGGAACCTTAAATGCAAGACAACCGCCCAGGAGCAACGCTCCGCCTGCAAAGTACGGCAGAGTTGGAGGCCTAAACACCCACAGACCGAGAGAGACAATTACAATTCCAAAAACGTGATGACCCTGGGCAGACAATCCGGAGAAGGGTTTAAGCATGCCAATGAAGAGCGCGGCGAAGACCAACAATAGCATGCCTATCCAGTTGACAATTTTCATTATTGACTCTCCGGTAACCAGCCAGTTTGAGAATTGAAAAAAAGATGTTAGTTCAAGTTATATTTCGGAAATGAACTGAGCCGCCCTCTTCTCAGACCAGTATTCTTTCTCTTCGTTAAAGCTTACAAAACCCACATGACCACCGTGTCGAGGTCGTTCCAGGAAAAGATGCCGATTCGATCTCGCCTCTTGCTCCGGAAAACAAGTGGCGCCTAGAAACGGATCATCTAAAGCGTTTATGAGCAGACAGGGTGTCGCTATATTTCCCAGAAACTGTTTTGATGAAGATTCGGCATAGTAGTCCTCAGCGTCTCTGAATCCGTGTAGGGGGGCTGTAAATTTGTCATCAAATTCCCTTAGAGTCCTCACGGAATCCAAACCCTCCGGATTGGCTGCGTGCGGGTAAACTGTAGCCTTGTAATATATCTTCTTGCGCAGCATCCTCAAAAATCTCTGGCTGTACGCCCAGTTACTGCGCTCACTCAATCTGTCCGAACATGCTTTAAGGTCACACGGAACTGAAATAGCTACTGCGGCTTTAATCTCGGGTCTAACGGATTTTCCCGATTCCCCCAGATATTTCAGGATCACATTTCCTCCCAGGCTGAAGCCTACTAGAGCAAGCTGATCATAAAGCCCCAAGGACATCGCATGATCAATCACCAGTTTGATATCCCCGGTCTCTCCGCTATGATACATCCGGATTGCCTTGTTCGGCTCACCGCTGCAACCCCTGAAATTTAACGCCAATGCGTCCCAGCCTCGTCTGTTCAGAGTTCGGACCATCCCCATGATGTATGAGCGTCCAGAGTCCCCTTCCAATCCGTGAAGTACAATAGCAAGCTTCCTGGAACCAACCCGTGACCAGTCAAGGTCCAGAAAATCATTGTCCGGTGTGATAATTCTCTCCCTGACATAATTAATATCTTGAACTTTTCTGAAGACTGATGGGAAAACCATCTGGGTATGAGGATTTCTAAAAAAGTAGGGAGCGTGGTATTCGGAAATGTCCACAGTCGGCATTTTTATCCCCCTGGATTCATTATACAAGTGTGTCAGTCCTTGATCAAATGATTCAAATTGGCAAAAGGCTTGTACGAATAATTAGGGTTGTTCTCACTATCTAAAATTGATTCGACCTCTTCGCCGTCACGCAATTGCTGAAAATGTTCCCTGTCATGACAAGCCCTGCACAGAAGTTCCCAATTACTTCCATCGGACGGATTATTGTCGTGATTATGGTCCTTGTGATGGACCGTAAGTTCTTTCATAGACTTGCCTGAGAATTCGCGTCCGCATCTCCCACAAACTAGTGGAAGGATCTTGAGCGCTCGCTCCCGATATGTGTTCTCACGACTTTCCTGAATACGTCTTGCTTCTGAAATGACCTGCTCAAGATTGCCGCTTCTGGTCTTTTTCTTTTTTAATCTCACTCCCAGGGCCTCTGTAAAAACATAATTGTCGTGAGCCAAACAGCAAAATCATCACAAAAGTGGTCTTTTGGTTTCCAGCAATGATTCAACTTTTGCACGTTGATCGCGGTATTGTTCTTCCTCGCATATAGGCGGGCACATATTCAAGTCAACAAGCCCCGATGCGAGTTTTATCGCAAAATTGTAACAGGAACTCTCTCCACAGGCCCTGCAGTTTGTCTTGGGCATTAGTTTGAACAACTCCAGGGGCTGCCGTTTCTCGTGCGTTTTCGTATCAGGCTCTATATCTGCTCGCCTTTCCCATATATCATTGACAAGTTCAACGAGCTCACCGATGATCTTTTCAGCCTGTTCCCGAGTTTCGAGATGATCAGCCGCTATCTTTTTCGACCAAAATCCTATTTTATGCGAGTTTTTCCTCCAGGAAAAGGCCGGGCCATCAGTGTAATAAGTCCCGCTTTTCAACTCGGCGTTCAGGTAGGGGAGCGCCTGGCTTATATCGACATCGAGATGAGCGACAGCCTCATATTCGAAAACTTGATCGCTATGATCAGCCACTTCTATCTCGAGCCTGTAATCGTCAATTAACATTTAGCCTCCCAGATTGAACCTGTCAAAACAGTGTAATTTGGCGCCAAAAGCAGTCCAATTTCGGTTTTGAATCAACTAACAATTTACAGTCCGGATATTACAGCAAAACGCGACTTCCAATCAATATCCTATGATTGATCGTTCAAAAACAATATGAATCCTTAACGCCCCATGCGCATCAGTAATTGTAGAGAAACAGGACAATTTACCTGGAGGTGTTAGCCATGCCTGATAAATATACTAATGAAGGACAATATGGAGGAGTAATCCCGGGTCCTACGACCCCGGAGACTCCGGGAGATCCTTGCGCGAACATCGAGGGTTCCGTAAGAAGGGGATTGTGTAAAGTATGTCAAACTCCCGTAGTGGGTGAGGCTCCTTTTTGTAAGGACCATGAAGCTCCAGTTCCTTAGTAAATATTACCGTGCCGTCAAGACTACAAAAGTTGGCGGCACGACAATTCTATCCTGATTAAAATCCCTAAATCAAATTTATTACTCATCCAAGCTTCTCATATTCCTGCACACAAGAACCTTCATTCGAGTTGGCGCTGGGAACCTTCGACCCGAGGATGTGTCCTTTTATTAAAGGATTGAAAAAGGAAGACCCCTCAAGGATATTTCTGACGATCTGATTTCATCTGTTGTATCTTAAGCTGTAACATCCTGTAATGGCAATAAAAAAGGGGCTGAGTGAATGCTTCAGGTCTCCAGAGATACTATTCACAGGTACCTCTAAAAAGCAGGTGGTGTTTAAAAAACTGACGTCTAAAATAGAAATTGGGCAAAAATCTGACACTTCTTTCATAATAACTATAGCTAGTTATGAAGAGGTAGTTTTAAGATTTTCCGATGCTTGGATATTTTGAATGAAGACTCCCCGATTTTCTTCAAATTTGCTGCGTTGATTTTTACAGCGCTTTGAAAGTTCTTCATAAAACTGGTATGTTATATTAAGGCGTTATGTATCTAAATTTCTGGATGGCATACAATTTACCTAAGAGGGGGATCGATGTTACCAAAAATAATAGTATTCACGGATCTCGATTCGACTCTTCTCGATACGGAGTCCTACTCTTGGGAGCCAGCTCACGAGTCCTTAAATGAATTGAGAAAAATACATGCGTCTTTAGTCATGGTGTCTAGCAAGACCTTCTCTGAGATGGTGGATTTTCACCATGAGTTGGAATTTAAAGATCCTTTCATAGTTGAAAATGGTGGGGGAATAGCTCTTGACACGGAACATGCGTTAAATGACTACATTAAATCCTGTTTTGACCCTTCATCAAGTCCAACCCGGGATGATTTCTCATTCATTCCGTTGGGAAAATCCTATCATGAAATTGTGTCTGATCTTGATGTGGCTTCATCAGAAGCCGAGGTGAAGACCCGTGGTTTCTCTTCTATGACTGAAAAAGAGGTTGGTTTGATTACAGGCTTGCCTTTATCGAGGGCAACAAAGGCAAAGCAGCGGGATTTTGATGAGCCTTTTTTGTTGGAGGGGGGGACGGAGGAAATAAACAGGCTCCAAAAGGTAGTTGCGGGCAGGAATCTTAAGATGGAGCAGGGGGGCAGATTCTGGCACCTATTCAGCCATAGAGGTAAAGGCGCAGCGGTGTCGATGTTGCAAGGACTGTTCAGAAGCCAGTATCGCGACATTTATTGCATCGGATTGGGAGACAGCCCTAATGATTTTTCGTTTCTTGAGCTTATGGATGCGGCAGTTCTTTTAGGGAATGACGCTTCTGATTTGGGTTTTGGAAACAAGAAACAGAAAATATGGACGTCGAAAGAGCACGGCCCCGAGCAATGGAATGCAATGATTCTAAAACTGTTATCTGAAATAGAGGAGGTTCTATGAGCGATTTTCAACAAACAGGACCGATTACCACTCTGCATCTGTTGGGTGAGAACGATCAGATTCGACTGGAGCAGCAAATCAAGGAAGCCTCGGAATCAAGGCCTATTGCTCTGGTCTTGCCATGCCTGATTTCAGAAATGGATGGATCAGCATTAAAAGTGATAATCAGTGTGCTGGAATCAATAGACTATCTGCATGAAATCGTAATAACCCTCGGGCCTGCTACTAGTGACGATTTCTTAAGGGCCTGTGATTACTTCAAGCCTTTGGACAATGGCGAACGAAAGGTCAGGTTAATCTGGAACGATGGAGAGAGGCTCGCATCGCTTTACAAGGAGATAGAGGATTCAGCTTTGCCGACGGGATCCAGCGGCAAAGGCAAGAGCGCCTGGATGGCATACGGTTATATCGTGGCCAACCGAGAATCCTATATTATAGCGCTTCATGACTGCGACATAATGTCTTATACTCGCTCGCTGCTGAACAGGCTTGTGTACCCCACAGTGATGCCTAATCTCGATTATGAGTTCTGTAAGGGTTACTACAGTAGAGTGACCGACCGGATGCACGGAAGAGCTACAAGATTACTGATAGCGCCTTTGCTCCAGGCATTAGTAAAAATACTTGGCCCCATTCCTTTGCTTCAATATTTTTGCTCTTTCCGGTACCCGCTGGCAGGAGAATTCTCCATGGTATCGGACCTGGCGCGGATTAACCGCATACCCTCCGATTGGGGTCTGGAAGTAGGCGTCCTTGCGGAAATTTATAGGAACTGCTCGCTCAACAGGATTTGCCAGGTAGAACTGTGCCAAAATTATGATCACAAACATCAGGAACTTTCAGCGGAAGATCCCGCGAAAGGTTTGAACAAAATGGCCATCGATGTTTGCTCAACGATTTTCAGGGTTCTAAGTTCTACAGGCATTGTTTTCGGATCGGGGTTCTTTAATACACTGCGCTCTACATTCATCAGGGAAGCGCAAGACGTGATGGAAATGTATCATGCTGATGCAAAAATAAATGGTCTGGCTTTTGACAGGCATTCGGAGGCTACGGCCTTTGAAACGTTCGCTCAGGCCATAAGAATTGCCGGAGATCTTATTAGGGATGATCCACTTGGGATCCCGCTAATCCCAAATTGGAACAGAGTGTTTTCTGCCATTCCGGATTTCTCAAAAAGATTGGTAGAATATGTGGATGAAGACAACCGTAGATTTTTTAACTAACCAAAAAACAATTTTCGGAGAAGAATCATGAAGTATGCCAGTTCACTCAGGCCGTACATGGTCAAACGGCTGGAGGAACTCGAGAAGGCGGATGTTGTCGTCGGCATCCCATGCTTTAACAACGACAAGACGATTGCTCACGTCATCAAGATGGTTTCTGATGGATTGAGCGCACATTACAAAAATCTAAGACCTCTAATCATCATATCAGATGGAGGCTCAACGGATGACACACGAGATGTTGCAAAGGGCACGGAGATAAAACCGTGGCAGGAGCGTGTGATTGGTATCTACCGGGGAAACCCGGGAAAAGGAACGGCCCTAAGAATGATATTTGAGGCCGCTCATCTGGTTAACGCCAAAGCTTGCATGGTCGTAGACTCTGATCTGCGAAGCATAACCAATCGTTGGGTTAAAATGTTGCTGGACCCGATCCTTGATGAAAATTATGATTTCGTCGCCCCGATTTATACACGTTACAAATACGATGGAACAATAACTAACAATATCGTTTACAACCTCTGTCAGGCTGTATTCGGAAAAAAGATCAGGCAGCCAATCGGAGGCGATTTCGCTTTCAGTCAGTCCCTTATAAACCATTATATCAGGCAGGATGTCTGGCAGACCGATGTGGCAAGATTTGGAATCGACATATGGTTGACCGTGCAAGCCATCATAAACGATTTCAAGATTTGTCAGGCGCATTTAGGCAGAAAGATTCATGACGCCAAAGACCCGTCCGCCCATCTGGGCCCAATGTTCAGGCAGGTAGTTTCGACATTGTTTTCATTGATGGAAGAAACCGAAGGTTATTGGAAAGGAGTGACCGGTTTCTCAGAGATTCCTGTTTTTGGCGAGACCAGTCCAGAAGAACCTGATCCAATCAATGTGAATCATTCAAAACTCGTCAATTCCTTCAAATCAGGATTTCAAAGTTTTGGAACGTTATGGAAGGAAGTTTTCTGCGACGATTGTTTCAATGCCATAGCCGCTGCAGCAGCAATGGACGAGCAACGCTTCAGGCTACCCACCGATACATGGGTCAGGATAATTTATGAAATAGCCGGCGCCTACCACAATTGGCCATCTAATCATAGGAGATTGGTCGACTTGATGACCCCGCTTTATTACGGAAGGGTCGCTTCATTCATAAATGAAACCAGGGAGATGTCTTCATTTGAGGCCGAAGCCCTTGTGGAGCAGCAAGCATCTTTCTTCGTAGATTCAAAGGATTACCTGATAGCGGCCTGGGACACGCCACATATGTGTAGCGTAACTTTTGAAACTGAAGCCCAAAAATTGGATGGCTGATCTTAATTTACCTCTCTAAACCCCCTAATATGAGGATGATGGCCGCATGAATCTATCACAGAATTCCAGAGTGGTAGCTCTAAGGTCATCATCCAGAATTGCCAACGCTTTCAATCGGATCTCTTTGGGAACACCGTAAAATGCCTCTGCTATGCCTCCTGTAATACATGCCAGGGTGTCACTATCACCTCCAAGAGAAATGGCTAATCTTATGGCATGCTCAAATCCTTTGGACTCGAGAAATGCTATGATCGCCTCCGGAACGGTTTGCTGACATGATTCATTGAATTTGTAGACAGGGCGGATTTCGTCACAAGATCTTTCGAGATCATAGCCAAAGTTCTGCGTTACGTATTTCCTTATTTCATCTTTGTCCGCTTTTTTCCTGGCAAGAAATATGGAAGCGGCCGTCGCCTGGGCGCCTTTTATTCCCTCTGGATGATTATGAGTTACGGCAGTGTAAGTGATAGTCTTTTCCAGAACATCCTCTAAGAAATCGAAAGCGAATCCTACAGGGCTTATGCGCATGGCGGCCCCATTACCCCAACTGTTATAAGGCCCGGAATCGCTCGATCTGGCCCACCTGTGGAAGCTTCCTCCGTAGCCGGCGTTCGGATATTTGCGATAGTACTGTTTCATGAGATGCACATAATCGGTCCCCTTGACGATTGACTCTGCAAGAGCCACGGTCAAAACGGTATCATCAGTGAAAAAACACTTGGGGCTAAAAAGTGGGAAATCCAGTGTTTTAATATTGTCCCATTCATAAACAGACCCTATAATGTCTCCTATTATGGCTCCGATCATTTAATTCTCCTTGATAGTTGGAGTTAGAGATCAAATTTGTAAACCAGGCTCTATGGAAATTAGCTCATAATCCATTGAAAATGCTGCTCGGACTTACTTCACAGTGATGAATTTTCACTAGCGGGTTCTGGTTTTTCCTCTCCCCAATGTGTGGTAACCAAAAACAACTGTTCCCAATCTAAAGGAGTAACAATGCCAACGCTTTTCGACAAGATTAAAATCAAGTCAATCACACTGCGCAACAGGATAGGTGTTTCCCCGATGTGTCAGTATAGTTCCATCGATGGAATGGCCAATGATTGGCATTTGACGCATCTGGGTTCAAGGGCTGTTGGTGGAGCAGGCCTAATAATTGCGGAGGCTACGGCAGTAGAGCCTCGAGGTCGTATATCTCCTGGTTGTGGAGGCCTGTGGTCGGATAACCACATTGAGCCATTAGCAAGGATAACGAGTTTTCTCAAGTCTCACAATGCCGTGCCGGGTATTCAGCTCGCGCATGCGGGACGCAAAGGCAGCGCAGCGCGTCCCTGGGAGGGAGATCACCATCTCAAGGAGGAAGAAGGCGGTTGGCAGACTATTGCTCCAAGCCCCATAGCCTTTGGTCAAAAGTTGTGGAAAATTCCGACTGAAATGTCAATCGAGGACATTAAAGAAGTTCAGGGACATTTTGCGAGCGCAGCCCTTAGGGCAGTCTCCGCAGGTTACCAATGGGTTGAACTCCATGCGGCTCATGGTTATCTGTGCCATAATTTTTATTCTCCACTTTCTAATCATCGCACGGACCAATACGGTGGAAACTTCGAAAATAGGATCAGGTTCACAGTCGAAACAGCCAGAGCGATAAGACATGTGTGGCCGGACAAATTTCCGTTTTCCGTTCGCCTCTCATGTCAAGACTGGGTGGATGGTGGCTGGACATTGGACGAGACGGTGGAATTGGCAAGAGTTCTCAAGACCGAAGGGGTGGACCTCATTGATTGTAGTTCCGGCTTCAACACACCGGATTACCGGAATTATCCTTTTGCTCCAGGATGGCAGGTTAAATTCTCTGAAGAGATTCGTAAGAAATGCAATATCCTCACCGCCGCAGTGGGAATAATAACGGAGCCGGCGCAAGCGAATTCAATCATTGTGGAAGACAAAGCCGACATAGTTCTGTTAGCTCGAGAGATGCTTCGTGAACCTTACTGGCCATACAAAGCTGCTAAGGAGCTTGGAGTCGACTTTAAGACCTTGGCGCCAGCTCCGTATGCGCACTGGATTTAATGGAGGCTCACACCTTGAAAAAAGTCTGCTCTGACAAGGTAGAACTGGTCACTTTCAGTGACTTGGCGCTCTTGAGAGTTACTACCTCTTTTGTCGAATCATCAGCTTTAGCATTCGGATTGGGCCCTGACGAAACAATCCAGTTAACGCTTGCGGTTGAAGAGATATTTGCCCATTTGTGCAAGACCGTTCCTCACAAAGATCCCATTTGGCTCAATGTTGCAGGGCGTGGATATGAAGTGGAGACCGAGTTCATTTTTTCATGTCACGAATTTGACTTGAGAGTCTTTAACCTGGCATGCGTTCAGGGTCACGGTGAGGACCTCGAATGCACGGATGAAACGGGCATGATGATCGCTTCGAGGATGGTGGACAGCTTTAGCCTGGAGCACAGCAAGTCCAAGTTAAAGCTGAAATTGATCAAGGAAAAATTTTATCCCGAGATAGAGCAGTACAAGGAGACCTGCCCTGATTATTCCGGTGAAATAAATGTCAGGGAAGCGGATATAGACGAAATAAAAGACCTCATAGGGCTTGCTTCTGTAAATTACCCAAAGATAAATCTACCTGAATGCTTCCGATACCCGGGTAAAGTCATAGATATGGCCGCCTATGGTTATTACCACGTTGTTGTGGCAGTAGATCACTCAGGTATGGTTGCCGGTGGAATTACCTGGAGATGGGAATCGGAGCATCTGGTGACTTTTCGCGGGCCATTTGTTACTCCGGCATTGAAGTCATCCCAAATTCCAGACCGGTTGATAGAGCATCTTATAGAACAAACCGCGCGAACCAAGGCGATCGGCGTGATATGTTCCTGGCCGACATCAGACCTTCCAGGCAGTCTTTTCGAAGAGTTGGGCTCGCAATACTTTATGAATCAAGGCCAGAAAACCGAGGTAAAAGCCTATTTTCGGCAACTTAACGAGGATCCTGGAAATACTCTGGTTGTGCATAGTTGTATCGTTGAATTTGTGAAAAAGAAAACTCAGGAGTTATTTCTTGGTCGACAGATCGAAACCCTGATCTACACCGGTGAATCGAGGTTTCGTCATTCGGTCATATCAGCCAAAATCCTGCGTAGCTCCGACAGGGCAATACTGAGACCCGTGATTTACGGAGACGACGCTACCGACAATCTCATGGCTCATGTAAGGCTTCTGAATAACGATGGCATTGAAAACATCTTCTTTGAAATGGATTTGGGATTTTCGCAGTATGGCATGTTTGCCCCTTCGTTGATTGAATGCTCGTTCAAGCCGAGATTCCTCATCCCACTAGCTGGCAAGAGTGACATTGTTGTTTTTCAATATTTACCGGGAGAAACGAATTGAGTTCATTTTGGAGACTGGAACACCTTCTTCCAGAATACGTTAAAAACTTCGAGGCCTATACTCCAAGTAGACCTGATCGTGAACTCATGAAGCTCTACGGCTGCTCCTCGCTTCATCGTTTGAATAATAATGAAAATCCTCTAGGCCCTAGCTCAGAGGCGCAAAAAGCCATTTTGGCCTTTGAGTCATCTAAGGCGGCTATTTATCCAAGTGGAGACAGTTACTATTTGAGGCTAAAGCTGGCCGAAAAGTTCGATAAGACTCCCGATCAGTTCCTGGTGGGGAATGGCGCCAATGAAGTAATCACCTTCGCCATAAAAGCCTTTTGCGAGCAAGGTGACAACGTAGTCACGGCAGATAAGACCTTCGCCGTTTATGAATGGGTTGCGAAATTCTCCGGGTATGAGGCTAAACTTGCTCCGCTCACTAATTTTGAGTTCGATGAGCAAAGATTGCTGGACTTGATTGATAACAGGACCAAAATCGTTTTTATCTGCAATCCCAACAATCCCACGGGCTCATTCTGGAATATCACGAGGTTTCGATCATTCATGGAGGCCATCGATGGCGAAAAAATAGTCATCGTGGATGAAGCCTACGCAGAATTTGTGGAAGACGGGACATTTCCAAATTGTCTGGATCTAATAGAGGAATATGACAATCTGGTAGTGTTCAGGACGTTTTCCAAAATGTATGGTCTGGCAGGTTTGCGTATCGGATATTTGTGCGCTCAGGAAGCCATGGTTGATGCAATTAAAAAGACATGCGTCGTGTATTCGGTCAACTCAATAGCTCAGATTGCGGCTGTTAGCTCACTGGATTCCGATGAGCATATCTTTAGGACGAGGAAACTTGTCCATGAAAGCAAGTCTTTTCTCACTCAACATTTTAATGAATTATCCTTGGACTATGTTTCGGGAGAAGGAAATTTCTTGATGGTAAAGCTACCCATCAGCGATACCCTGGCATACCGCAAATTGATGACCAGAGGCCTGATGGTAAGAACCATGTCCGGTTTCAGATTCCCGGGCTTTATAAGAATATCCCTATCCCATCTACCGATAATGGAAGAATTGGTGGATGGTCTGAAGAAGATTCTAAAGTGACCTTCTTAGAGATGTTGCAAGTCCTATGTTTTAGAAGGCATTGAAAGGACTTTAATCCAGAGCCCTCCTCACCTCTGTCAGAAGTCGCTTGAGATTGTAGGGTTTTGAAATTAGCCCCACGGCCCCCACAGCTTTGGGATCGACGTTAGGACTGGAGTCGAGGAACCCTGTTACCAGCAAAACTCGAGCGTCGGGATTCAACTTGAGTATTTCGGCAAGGCAAGATAGCCCATCCATCTCGGGCATGTTAAGGTCCATCAGAACCAACGAAATTTCATGTCCACCCGACATATAAACGTCCAGAGCGACTCGCCCGTCTGACGCCTCGACTACCTTGTAACCAAATCTATTTAATATTTTCTTGCCAAGTTCCAATAGCGATGGCTCATCGTCCACCAGTAGTATTGTTTCACTTCCAGTTGGCAAGAGTGTTTCCGAGTTCACTGTGGGCTCGGAATTCTCATCTTTTAGGGCCGGGAAATATACTTTGAATGTTGATCCCACGCCCGGTTCACTGTAGCAGGTTATATGACCGTGGTGTTGCTTTATGATACCGTAAACGGAAGCTAAACCTAAACCGGTACCCTGCCCGACTTCCTTAGTAGTGAAGAATGGGTCGAAAATGTGCTCAAGCGTGTGCTTGTCCATTCCATGCCCGGTATCAGAAATACTAATCAGCACGTACGGACCAGGCTTGATCTCAGGATGAAAACGACTGTAATCTTCGTCTAACCATGTATTCTCCGTCTCAATGGTGAGAGTTCCTGCCCCCGACATTGCATCCCTGGCGTTGACCGCAATATTCATCAGGACCTGCCCTATTTGAGAGGAATCCGCCATAATGTCATGGAGATCACCATTCGAACGGACGATTATTTTTACCGTCTTGGGGATAGTGTGAAAAAGTAGCTTTTGCGCCTCCACTATCTCATGATTTAGATTAACTCTGCTGAACCTCGGCTCCACCTTTCTACTAAACGTAAGAAGGTTTTTTACAAGTGCAGCGCCCCTCTTTCCTGACGCAAGTATTCTTTCCAGATAGGCTAGATCAGTAGACTCTGGAGTCTGTACCTGTATCAGCAGTTCAGTATATCCGATAACAGCCTGAAGGAGATTGTTGAAGTCGTGAGCTATGCCACCTGCAAGGGTTCCGATTGCCTCCATCTTCTGCGCATGCAGCAACTGAGTTTCGAGCTTTTTCCGCTCTGTGATGTCCTGAAACGCTCCTCTGAGTTTCACTACTTTTTTCCCTACCACAACAGGTTTGCATGAAGTATGAACCCAGCGCTCACCTTTTTCTGAACTCAACAATCGAAGTTCCAGATCGTACGGTTCCGCGAACTCCAAAGCCCTCTTAATACTCTGTCTTAGCTGCTCCCTGTCATTCTCGTGAAACAGATTAACAGCGTCATCAAGGCTAGGAGTAAATGTTTGATCGATTTGGTGGATGTGGTACTTTTCCTCCGTCCATCGCACTTCCAGTGTATGGGCATCTATCTCCCAACCACCCACCAGGGCCATTTGTCCGGTTGTCCGTAAAAATTCTTCTTTCTCCCGAAGCGCAGTTTCAGCGGCCAGTCGGGACTCCTCCAATTCTATTTTATGTAAAGCCAGTGAAAGATCAGCAGCCAGACCATCAAAAAGACCTAGCTCCTCTTCATCGGGGTTGTAAGCCTCAGAAACCGTAACCGCGAGGACACCGTAAATTCTATCGCCAACATTTAGGCGACGTATCAGAGTGAACTCGTCACCCTGAATCCTGGCGATCGGGCAGGCTCTACAGGTTTCTCTTGAATTTTCAAGAATCAGGGTCTTTTCATTCTTGATGCATTCGTTTATGCAATTGGGAAATTCGCAATCCTGGAGGGTTGAACGGACAAAATCCCCGGTTTGTTCAAATCCGGCTGAGGCCGAGGCCAGTACTCTTTTTCCGGTTGGATCGAGCAACGCTATCCACGCTTTTCGGTATCGACTCAAGCTAGTAAGAATTGAACATGCTCCGGACACCAGACAGACTGGATCACTCTCCTGGAGAATGAATTTGTTGACTTCACGGATTGCCATCAACAACCGCTTAATGCGAGAAGCCTTTTCTTCTGCCGCAGCCAGGCGCACAACCAAAGCGCCTTTCTCACTTATTACCATGTCGGCCTGACCGGATCGAATGGCCTCAAGCATCGCCTCCGAAGCGATACAGCGCTGTTCAAGCTCCTCATACGTAGGTTTTGTCATTTCGTTCATCTATGTCCGGCAGTTTGTTGCTCAGACAGTCCCTTTGGCCCCGAGCCTGGCCAATCTTTAGACGTCTCTATCAGGCGGCGTATAGGATCGCTATTGCTCAAGTTACCGTAAAAAATACCACCAGGAGGCGGTTCAAGAACCTCTAGGGCCGGGGTTACAAAAACGCCTTTCTGCAGTGCGATCTCAGGGTTTACATTCACATCCACGATCTCTATTTCAAAATGGATTTCAGGCAAGCTTTCTCGAAGTCGTCTCAAATTATCTCTGGCTATTATAGAGTTGGGGGCCTCTCCCGCCACAAAAAAACGAATGACACATTTGAGTGCAGGGCTTGCGCCGTCAAATTTGCTAACAGACATTTCCAGACTCCTGCCCTACCCCTAATATTTCAACTCCCCTTGAAGATATCCCAAACCTGTGAACCCGGTTAGAATGATTTCGGCCTCGTGATTTCAGGATCAATAACTCTCTTTCCATTGAACCGCTAGTTTCGATGTTGCGCAGAATCACTACCATGTCGATCACTGATGATAAATCCATGCCCGTTATCTGCATGGCCTCACCGGAATTGGCAGTTAGATTTGTCAGCACCGATGTAATACCACGGGCTTTGCAGTGATCGATCAAGCGTAGCATATAATCAAAAGCGGCCTGTTCCGACCCCATTCTCCGACAGGCGGAAATAGCGTCCACCACTATGAAGGAAGGTTCAAACTCCGATATCACCCCGAACGCCTGAATCAAATGTTCTTCTATTCCCTGTGATTCGGGCATGATGGAAACAAAGCGAAGAAGTCCGGATTCCAACGCAGGCCGTAAATCAATTCCCGGACCGAGCATGCAGGATACCATTGCATCCAGGGATTCTTCAAAATTCAAATAAAATACACGTTCGCCTCGTGACGTCGCCTCACGTGTGAAAGAACACGCAAAAGTGGTTTTTCCTGTCCCTGAAGTACCTGTGATCAATGTGCACGAGTTTCGGCGATAACCGCCACTCGTGATAGTGTCCAATCCCGCAATACCGCTTGGTATGGATTCCCCTAAAGCCCGATGACCAAGGCTCGCGTGAGTAACTGGAATGACCATGGCCCCTTCCCTGGTTATTCCAAAGGGGTATTCGTTACGTCCGTATGCCGAACCACGAAACTTTATCACCCTCATGCGTCGTGTTGTAACCTGATCCATGACACGCTGGTCTAGTTGAATTACACATTCCGCCATGTAATGAAGGAATTCTCTGTACGAATCCGAGCCTTCCCCGAATGAATCCTTGACGGTCATCACGGCGCACAACCCATCATCTCTCAACCATTCGTTGAGCTTGTAGAGTTGGCCGCGTTCCTTGGTCCTGTCGCCCAACAACCTCAACAAAACATCCGGAGCGTCTATTATCACGCGCCTAGCCTCAAGCGCTCTGGCTTTATGCCGCAAGATCGCCATGACGCTTCCCAGATCAAAATCACCTGAGATTATAGCGTCCGGATTAAAACGAGCAGATATGATGGCAATCGATCCCTTAGCCTCTAGAGTTCCTATATCCCACCCAAAAGCCGCCGAATAACGCCTCAGTGAATCTTCCCTCTCCTCGAAGGTCAGCATGATGCCCGGATGACCCAATAGTGCGCCCTGAACGAGGAACTGTAGGCCAATTACAGTTTTACCGGAACCCGGACCCCCGCTAAGCAACGTCAGACCAGCCGCTGGCAGTCCCCCATCCAAAATTTCGTCAAGTCCATCTATTCCCGTTGGGATCTTACGAATAGCTGCCGAAAAACACGGATTTCCTGAGTTCCCTTCGGTGTCTTCTCCCATTTCTCTACTCCTTACTCCTTCAGTCGCCAGCAAGTATTCCAGGCCATCCGCTTTACCGCTGCAGAATAGATAATCAAACCATGCGCCTTTTCCGCATTCAGCAAGTTAAAGTGGCCCCCCATGATGCCGTTTACTATTGTTTTGCGGATCTGCCAAAGAGTTCCTCTCATCAAACTGTTGTCTCCAATTGGAATTGGCGCTACAACAACTAGTTAAACTGACCGGGAGAAAAATTGAAAAAGTTTTCGTCCTGGTACAGGCATCATGATACCCTGACAGGACCTGGAATTTTATATAACTTGTTTTTTTGAGGCAATAAAGAAAAAAGTGCCTTTAGAGAAATCAGCGCAAGAGCTATTTCCAACTTTAGCTATGATCGAATTAGCAGGGTTTCCATATTTCAATGAAATTGCGTAAGTTAGCTCATC
>CALGLN010000025.1 GCA_937930835.1 uncultured Desulfomonile sp. | reverse complement strand
AAAACCTGGCTGATCCTCTTCGGCTAAGCGTTCAGACATTCGCGCCTACCAGATGGGTTTCGTAACATTTCAAATTGATATCTGTGGCAAAAAAGGAATGTATGGTTTAAATTGATTATATAAAGCATCTATTCATGCGGTTAGCGCATTTTAACAGGGTTGAGATAGCGGACTCCTTTCTATGGGATAACAAGATGAACAGGTTTTTCTGGTTGGTTTTAGCGCTATGCGTGACGGTGATGGGCTGTTCCGATGGGCCTGAACGAGCCAGCGTGGATTTTACAAAACGCGTCTCAGTAGAAAAACCCACACAACTTGATTCGTCAAATGATGCAATTCATATGGCCATAGGGGCGATGGTGTCCCCTAAAGAGACTTTGTCGTCCTACCAGGAACTGGTCAATTATCTAGGGAATACATTGGGGAGGAAGATCAACATAATTCAACGCAAGACCTATCAGGAAATTAACGACATGCTGGCTACCGGTGAAGTTAGTATGGCTTTTGTATGCTCCGGACCCTATGTAACGGGTAAAGAAAAACACACTCTGGAACTGTTGGTGGCCCCAGAAGTAAATGGTTCTCACTTCTATAGATCATATATCATTGTAAATCGAGACGGCCCGGAAAAAACCCTCAGCGACCTCAGAGGCAAGACATTTGCGTTTACTGATCCTGATTCCAACACCGGCAGACTATCTCCGACTTCAATGCTTCATGATATGGGCGAAACTCCGGAAACCTTTTTCGGATCAGTTATTTACACATATAGCCATGACAATTCAATCATGGCCGTTTCGAAAGGTCTGGTCAGTGGCGCATCAGTAGACAGTTTGATTTGGGATTATTACAGCAGAATTAATCCTGAAATCACATCCGCTACGAGAATAATTGCTAAATCAGAAGAATACGGCATCCCTCCATTTGTCGTATCACCGGCCATGGATGAACGGACCAGGAAAATGGTAAAAAACACCTTGCTCGAAATGCATTCTGACCCAGAAGGATCGGCTATCCTGGAAAAGCTAATGATAGACCGGTTTGTTGAGCCTCAGGATTCGTGGTATGATTCTATCAGGAGGATCACACGGCGCAATCAGGCCGGCTAGGAGCAAAAAGTGGGCTTAAGAAGTCTCAAGACCAAAATACTCCTGGCGGTATCGGCTTTGGTCATAACCAGCGGCATGCTGCTGTCATTTCTGGTTTCCAACCAATACAGCCATAGCCTGATCGAATCAGCCACGTCCCAAGCCGAAAATATGGCGCATGCTCTGGCGCTGGAGTCTACCGATAAAATCCTGACACATGATCTCGTCGCTTTACAGAAATCACTCGATCACCAACGCAGAAGTAACAAAGCCATCTCTTACCTCTTCATAATAAAGGATGGTCGAATTATCGCTCACACGTTCGGCGGGGGTTTTCCCGAAAATCTCATTGAAGCCAATCAATCACTTTCGGCTGATCAGGGCGCTGCCCAAAAAATAGTCTCATCAAAGGGTGAAAAGTTTATCGATATTGCCTGGCCAATTTTTGGAGGCAAAGCCGGTGTCCTTCGATTAGGATTCTCCGAATCTCATCTTGAGCAGCAGGTTTCCACTCTGCGCTTGCAGATGATGTTGACGACCGCTGGAATTCTCATCGCAGCCCTTGTTGGAGCTTTAGTATTTGTCCGTCGCCTCACCCTTCCTTTGGGCGAATTAGCCAAGGCGGCTGAGTCCCTGAAAGACGGTGATTGGGACGTAAAAGTCAATGTCAGTGGCAAGGATGAAGTTGCTCTTCTCGCTTCTTCATTTGATAGCATGGCCAAAAAGCTCAAGGATAACACTCAGCTCCTCGAGTTCCAGAAGCACGAACTAGAGAGACTTCATTTACAAACAAGATCTTTTTGCGACATTGTCCGTGATCTGGGAGCTTCGCCGAGCCTCGAAGATCTATCTAGAACCCTCATCAGAAGGCTTAAAGACATTGTTCATAACGATGAGCTTGCAATTTTATTCCTGAACGATGGTAGGGATTTTCTGTTCACAATGACTGAAGCCGGTTTTAGCGTAACCAGGGATTCCAAGGATGTAACAGGACTCGCTAATATTATCGAACGCTTGCACACATTTCAGGTCAGAGAGAAACAGTTCATCAATTGTCCTCTGATTCCCGATTCTTTCGAAAAAGCTCATAGACAGGTTCTCCTACCAATTAGGGCTGTAGGCAAATCTTACGGACTGCTGGTGATTGCCTGCTCGCCATCGTGCAAATGTGATCACGAAGAAATGAGCATGATCAACCTGATCCTGGAACATGCCGGCGGTGTCATCAAAAGATCCCTAGATCACGAAGAAACACTGATCAACCTTCAGCAGAGATTGGAAGCAGGCTCTGAATTCAGCGGCATTATTGGGAAAGATTCTAAAATGCAGTTGCTTTTCAGGCTTATCGAAGATATCGCCCCCACCGACGCGACCGTGTTGATCCAGGGCGAAAGTGGCTCAGGAAAGGAACTCGTCGCAAGAGCCATCCATGATAAGAGCTATCGAAACGAAAAGCCCTTTGTAGTCATTAACTGTTCCGCCTATCCCGAAACACTCCTCGAAAGCGAATTGTTCGGACATGAAAAAGGCGCATTTACAGGAGCAATCCGTCAAAAGCCAGGTAGATTTGAACAGGCCGACGGTGGGACAGTATTTCTGGACGAAATAGGCGAAATTACTCCGCAAGCTCAGGTGAAATTGCTCAGAGTACTGCAAACTCAACGTTTTGAAAGAATTGGAGCCGACAAGTCCATATCCGTAAATGTCAGGATCCTTGCGGCAACCAACAAAAATCTGCTCCAGGAAGTCCAAAACGGAAACTTCAGAGAAGACCTCTTCTACAGGCTTAATGTCATTCCCATAACACTGCCGCCTCTCAGGGAACGTCGTAATGACATACCGCTGCTGGCAGCGCATTTCATGAAACGCTTCAGCTCCATTCAGGGAAAAAATATCTCCGTCATTTCCCATGAGACGATGAGAATACTGACTGACTACTCATGGCCAGGGAACGTCAGGGAACTTGAAAATACCATTGAACACGCTGTGGTTCGCTGCAAGGGCTCTTCGCTTGAACCAGGTGATTTGCCCTCTTCAGTCAGATCTAAAGACCTTCATTCTATCAACCGACCAATTCCTAACCTTTCAGAGAACGAACGAAGCTTACTCGAGAGGGCCTTGTTGAGAAACAGAGGGAATAAGAAAAAAACAGCCCAAGAACTCGGAATCGGCCGAAGCACCCTTTATTCCAAATTGCGCAGATATGGCCTCGATAAAACATTGATTCAATAAGCTCCTCACTCAATACTTCCCCTCATCACATAGCATTCCCTATCAAGTTTCCTTGCAACACAGATCTAACACCACAAGACAAGATACACCGGCACATTAACGCGCGTTTTATGTACATCCATAATTATGCGACTATACAGGTATTTTTTAGAACCTAACCCAATGTGTTCAAATAATGTACACATCAGAACCTCACGAAAGCCTGCTTTACCATGCCGGCCAGACATTTTGAAAAAGGCGTCTCTCACGCGGATTCCCGTAACCCCGAACATCTGTCCACTTTTTCTTATTTAATTATAGATATTTACAAACCCGCTTCTTATTCAGCCGCAAATTATTCAGCAATCATTTATTTCCTCTAGGCTCGTGGCACGACACTTGAACAATAGTGGCTCTAGTTTGAGTGAGGACCGGCATGAACATAGTTGTCATCTCTTTAGATCCCGATGTGAGAGTTCGGCTCGAAGAAATCATTTCTGAGGCGGGCTTTTTGAACATTTCGGTTTCAGATATTCAGACAGCGATTGTTTCCGTGTCGCCTGAAAACCCTTCGCTCATATTAGTGGACCTGGACAGTGTCAAGGCAGACCTTCCAGCGCTACGACGTTTGAAAAGGGTCATGTCTCAATCCAAATTGATTGGATTATCGGTTCAAAATTACCATCCGCATTTGAAGGAAGCTGTTCAAAGCGGAATTTTCACTGCTTTGGTAAAAGCGCCGTTTGAGGAAGAACTTACTTACTGGATAAACAGTTTGGTGGCCTGCACTGGGAGTTTTGAAAGCGTATCGGCTCTATCTGGCCAGACCAATTCTTGAATCGAGTGTTGATTCGTATCGAGTTTTCACCCTAACCCAAGGAGAAGTGAATGAAGAAAGTCAATGAGATCATGGACCGGCGGGAATTCATCACTGCCGGCGGACTGGTTGGAGCGGGAGCGGCTGTTGCAGGATTGGCCATTGTGAAGGACAGAAGTGGCTCTGAGGCCGTCGATCCCACCGGTGACAACACGGTGAGAAAGTTATCAGCCGTAACCAACCTGAAACCGCAGGCAAATGAAGATGACCATGTCAGGATGCAGCGCGAACTTGAACGGGCTATGGCCAAACCGGTGGAGAAGCGCAAGTGGATAATGGTTATTGACACGCGAAGATGCGTCGGCTGTCAGGCATGCACCATCGGCTGTATAGCTGAAAATAAGCTTCCTCCAGGAGTTGTTTATCGCCCGGTAATACAAAAGGAACTCGGGGAATACCCCAACGTGGCTCTTCACTTCTTGCCCCGACCTTGCATGCAGTGTGAAAAGCCTTCATGTGTGCCGGTCTGCCCGGTTAAAGCTACATGGAAAAGGCCTGACGGAGTGGTGGTCGTAGATTATGACAAATGTATCGGATGCCGTTATTGCCTGAACGCTTGTCCCTATTCCGCACGCACGAGCGATTTTGGCCGTGATTATACGATTGCTGAGGCGACGGGGGCCAGAGATGTTAAAGGCGCTCCCATTTATGGCGCTCCAGCTCCCTGGGAAGGCTTGCCAAGCAACGAGTATGGAAAGTCGTGGGATCGGAAAAATCATGGATCGCCTGTAGGAAACGCAAGAAAATGCCATTTCTGCCTCCATCGCCTTGAAAAAGGTATTCTTCCCGCCTGTGTTACCACCTGCATCGGCCGGGCCACCTATTTCGGCGATTCACGTGATCCGGACAGTCTCGTCACAGAGCTGATAACCAAGAATAACGTTCAGACTCTACTGCCGCATTGGGACAACAAGCCCAATTGCTACTACATAGTTTAAGGAAGGGAGTTGTCCATGTCTATTAACTCAGAATCAGTTCATGCGCAGCCTGTCCAGATAACCGCAACCTGGACCAAACTCCTGTGGCCTCTCTGGGTTCTGCTAGTCGCAGGTGGCGTGTTCGGGATCTATCTAAGGTTAATTCACGGACATAACATGGCCGGCTACGGCTCATATGTTCCTTGGGGACTCTGGATCGGGGTCTATTTTGTTGGGGTGGGCATATCCGGTGGATCATTTGTTCTTGGAAGCCTGGGATATCTTTTTGGAATACAAGGTTTTTCGGAGCGATCGGAACTTAGAACTGCCATTATCCTGAGCCTGGCAGGCCTTTTTCCAGCCTTTCTCGGAGTATGGCTGGATTTAGGAAGAATGGATAGGATGATGAACATCCTCATTCATCCGTCTTTTACAAGCATGATGGCGTTTAACGCGTGGATGTACAACATTTTCGTTGTTGTAGCCATCGTATCTTGGATCCTGAGCTTCAGCAAACAGAACGCCCTGCTGAAACCATTCCTGGTATTGGGAATTTTTCTCTCAATTCTATTTCCCAGCCAAAGCGGAGTTTTTTTCGAAGCCGTGCGAACAAATGAGTTCTGGAACAGCCCTCTGCTGTCCATGCTATTTTTTGTATCAGCCATAACGTTGGGAGGGGCTTCTCTGCTGTTTGTAAGAGCAGCTGGGGCTGCTAGAAATGCCTCTGCCAATCAAACATGGAATCTTGATTCAGCGCTCAGAGTATTGAGAACCGTCACAATCTTGGGCCTGATCATCTATGTGGTGTTCGAATTTGCCGAATTCTCAATCGTGTTCTGGAACCCCGGCGCCCATTCTCCTCAGGTTGAATTCCTGCTCTTCGGGGATTACTGGCTTGTTTTCTGGGGCGTACACCTCATCATAGGCGTGTTCATACCTTTATTGTTGATGGCCAGTAAAAATAGGGGACTCTGGGTTGTTGCCTCCTTTCTGGCGGTAATCGGCTTCGGCGCCGCTAGAATGTGCATACTGATCCCAGGACAGGTAATTCCTCAATTGCCCGGAATTCAGGAAGCCTTCCAGGATCCACGACTCTCATTTACGTATCACATAACCACTATGGAATATCTCGTCGTCCTACTCATGATCGCAGTAGGGATGGCCATCTTTTACATTGGTTCATTGCTGAGCAAGAGTATTGAGTCAGGAGTTAGCCATGGTTAAAGAGGAAGTTATGACCAAGACCAAAAAGAAAGTCACGATAGATAAGTCCAGAAGAAGCTTTCTCGCCGGAGGAGCTTTGCTAGGAGCCGGTTTGGCAGTCGCAAGCGCCTCGGACACTGACGCAAACCAAAAACAACAATCCTCAATTATTAACAGTAGCAGGCCCGATAAATTATATGATCTGTTGGATGCTTCCAACCAAATCAACACGGTATGTCTGCAATGCAATACCGGATGTGGAATCAAGGCAAAGTTGCAGGATGGTGTCATCGTAAAAATAGATGGAAACCCGTATAACCCGTGGACCATGCTACCTCAGCTTCCCTTCAAGACACCTTTGGAGAACGCCGCAGCCATTGAGGGTTCAATTTGCCCAAAAGGCCAGTCCGGGCTTCAAAGCGCTTACGATCCATATAGAATCCGTAAAGTTCTTAAGAGGGCAGGTAAGCGGGGCGAGAGTAAATGGCAGTCGATATCCTTCGAACAGGCTATTAAAGAAATCGTGGAGGGCGGAAAACTTTTCGCAACGATTCCAGGGGAAGAAAACCGGAATGTTGAAGGGCTCAATCAGATAGCCGCCGTTCGTGACGCAAAACTTATGAAGATCCTATCCACCGACGCCAAGGCAATCCTTGAAGAAAAAGACAAGGAAAGAAAGAAAGCTCTCGTAGAAGAATTCAAGCTTAAACATGCCTCCGAACTTGACAAGATGATTGATCCCAATCATCCGGACTTGGGACCTCGAAATAATCAGATCGTAGTAGCGTGGGGCAGGCTCAAAGGCGGGCGTTCCAACTTATACACGAGATTTGCCGACAGCATGGGAACAATCAACGCTCATGGTCATACTACCGTGTGCCAAGGGTCTTTGTATTTTACATGCAAAGCCATTAGTGAACAGTACGTTGATGGAAAATTTTCAGGTGGCGCCAAGTTTTATTGGCAGGCCGACACTGAAAACAGCAAATTCGTATTTTTCGTTGGAGCTAATCTTTTCGAAGGTAATTATGGTCCGCCTAACCGATCTGTTCGTTTGACCAAGAACCTCGTGAATGGTGAAACAAAAATAGCTGTAGCGGATCCACGATTCAGCAAGCTCGCGGCAAAAGCCTGGAAATGGCTTCCGATCAAACCTGGAACCGACGCTGCATTGGCGTCTGCAATGATAGCCTGGATAATAGACAACAAGAGATATGACGAAAAATTCCTTGCAAACGCAAACAAAGCTGCGGCGACGGCTACCGGAGAGACGAGTTGGACGAACGCCACATGGCTTGTTGAGGTAAAGGACGGCAAGCCAGGTAAGCTGGTTAGAGCGGCAGACATTGGCTTGATTCAGCCTGAGACCAGGAAAACCAAGGATGGCAAGGAATATCAGGAAAAATTCATGGTCGCCATGGTTCAGGGAGTTCCCACAGTCGTTGATCCAAACGATACTAAGACTCCCGTTATGGGCGATTTATTTGTGGATACCAAGCTGCCCGACGGAACCCATGTCAAGAGCGGGCTACAGATAGTGCTGGAAAGTTCTAAACAGAAGACCCTCAAAGAATGGGCTGAAATTGCCGGCGTCAAAGAATCTGACATTATAGATGTGGCAAAAGAACTCACCAGTCATGGAAAAAGAGCAGCCGTTGATATTCATCGTGGACCAGCTCAGCATACCAACGGTTTTTATAATGTTCTAGGTTGGATGACAATCAATATGCTTTTGGGAAACTATGACGCCAAAGGTGGCATGGCAAAAGCTACAACTTATGACGTCATGGGCGCCAAGAGCAAGCTGTTTGAATTGGGGAATAATCCCGGTAAGATGGGGGCGTTCGGAATAAGTTCGATCAGACATGGGGTGGATTATGAAAAGACCACACTATTCAATGGCTATCCGGCAAAAAGAAACTGGTATCCACTGAGCAGCGACATTTATGAGGAGATAATACCATCAATCGGAGACGCTTATCCTTATCCTGTAAAGGCTCTTTTCCTTTACATGGGCGCTCCGACTTATTCACTGCCCGCTGGCCAGACCAATATCAAGATCTTATGCGATCTGGAAAAGCTGCCTTTGTTTGTCTGCAGTGACATAATTGTCGGAACCACCTCAATGTACGCTGATTATATTTTTCCGGATCTCTCCTTTCTCGAACGCTGGGAATTCCAGGGAAGTCATCCCAGTATGACGTGCAAGGTTCAGCCAGTGAGGCAGCCCGCTATGGCCCCAATCCCTGAAAACTGCAAGGTTTTCGACACCGAAATGCCAATCGCCTTTGAAAGCATGCTTCTTGGCATAGCCGAAAAGATGAATCTAAAAGGCTTTGGCGCAGACGCCTTCGGGCCTGGACTTGATCTCAAGCATTACGATGATTTTTATATTAGAGCTGTAGCTAACCTGGGTTTCGGTGAAAAGCCTGACGGGTCTGATGGCGTTCCGGATGCCGTTGAAAAGGAAATGGACGCTTTTATCGGGGCCAGGCGATCCTTGCCCAAGACCGTTTTCGATCCAGACCGATGGAAGAAGATTGCAGGAGAAAAGGTATGGCCAAAGGTCGTATATGTTCTCAACCGGGGCGGCCGCTTTGAGGATCATGACAAGGCCTACAAAGGTTCCAGATTGGCCCACCCCTACGGCAAGCTTCTCAACATGTATCAGGAAAAAACCGCCGGAACCATTCACTCTGGAACCGGCAAACGGAACGCCGGTCACTCCCAGTACATCCCAATAATGGACTTTCACGGCAAAGAACCCACGGAACTCAGAAAAGGCCACGATCTGGTCCTGATCACTCACAGGTCAATTGTCCACACAAAGAGCAGAACCATAACCAACCAGTGGCTCCATCCCCTGATGCCCGAAAATCACGTCCTGATCAATCCTCTGGACGCCAAGAAGTTCAACCTGACAGATGGACAAAAAGTGAAAGTTGTTAGCGCTACAAATCCTTCAGGGGACTGGGATCTGGGCGCAGGAGCAACCAAACCAATGGTGGGCCTGCTCAAGTTTACCCAGACAATGCGGCCAGGTGTTATAAGTTTTGCCCTTGGGTTCGGTCATTGGGCAACCGGAGCCACCGACATATCCGTCGATGGTGTCACGATCAGGGGTGATTCGAAAAGAGCCACCGGCATCCATGCCAACGCGGCCATGTGGATTGATCCGGCTCTAAAGAATACCTGCATGTTGGACCCAGTGGGAGGAAGTGTGAGCTTCTATGATACTCATGTGAAGCTTGTCCCCACAAGCTAGCCATTAAACTAGTCAATTAGATTGAAACAGACAGTCCTAATGAGGTCTCGGCTAATGATCATACCACACCTGTGGCGCACTGATCTTTGCCGAGACCTTTTTAACATCATCTGCCATGAAAACATTCCAAGAGACATCTCGCAGACGATCACTCTCACATAAAATCCGCTAACCTAACCAAAATGAGCCGCACTGAAACTAATCTGAGATGTGAACTGTACATAGCGATTGATATTTAAAACCAGTATGGATTTAATTTATCTTGACAATTATGCCCCTTGGATTTATTTTCGTGTTAGATTTGACTTGTCATTCCCTCCCGTCCGATCAGGTACACGGGCGTGAAGCAAGATAGGATTTGATGTCATTGACGCTCGTGCCTCGATTCATTGTCTCTGCAAATTATATCCGTCCAGGACAACGGGCCGTATTGCCGTCCAATATGCTCTTGAAAAACAATTGAGGGCTATTTCATTAAAGGAGTAGAAAAAGTGGCCGCTATTAACATTTATGTCGGTAACCTGTCATTCGACACAAACGAGGATCAACTGAAGGAATTGTTTGAAACGTACGGACAGGTTGAGTCAGCAACAATCATATCCGACAAGTTTACAGGTCGACCGCGAGGTTTCGGTTTCGTAAAAATGCCTGAACGAGAGGACGGCTTACGCGCGATCCAGGAGCTGGACGCCAAGGACTTCATGGGACGTAGCATAAAAGTTAATGAAGCACGCCCGAGAACAGACAGAGATCGCGGTGACCGACAGGGTGGCGGCGGTCGTGGCAAAGGCGGCGGCGGTGGTGGTGGCTGGAGATAAGCCAACAACACTTTAAAGACATCTCAAATCCGAATACCTGGTATTCGAAAAATCATTATAATGTTAGGACGCTCGACCTTGGTTCAGCGTCCTTTTTGTTTTTCTTTTTGGGATTCCTCGAGCTGTATGCATCCACCTGCGAATATTTAGCTAGTGTAAAGAAACGGCGTCTATGGTATAAAAACATAACGATTTCATCTGATTTGGAGTTAAAAAAGACGCATAAAAAGCTAGAGACGCCTAAATTTCATCTAATTGAGATCATTTTTGCCAACTGGCGTTAGTTCTGGCTCGTTACTTCAAGGCATGGATCGATCGATCCGAAGGAGAACTTAAACATGGATGATAGACTGTTAAGCGCTGCCACTACCGGTAATGTTGATGAGGTTAAAGAGCTTCTTCAATCCGGAGCTGATGTAAATACCAGGGACGCATTCGGATGGACCCCGCTGATGTGGGCGGCTTCTATGGGACACGCTGAAACGGCCGAGGTCTTATTGAAAAACGGGGCAACTCCTGACGCTGTCGATCAATACGGCGCCACGGCCCTCATGAAAGCGTCAAGACGAGGTTTTCACCAGGTGGCGCGTGTGCTCCTAGACAACAACGCAGACCCGAACGCTGAAGATGAATTTGGCTGGACTGCCCTGATGAGAGCCTCCAGGCGTGGCTACTCGGAAGTTGTCACGGAATTGGCCGAAAGCGGGGCAAACCTTGAAGAGGCTGACCAGTATGGAGCCACAGCCCTAATAATGGCCGCCGCGGAAGGACATATAAACGTTGTAAAACTCCTGATCGAAAAAGGCGCAAACATCATGGCAAGAGACAGAAATAGCTGGACGGCCAGGATGTGGGCCGAATCCATGCGCCATGAAGAAGTCATCAAAGCCCTGAAAGAAGCTGAAAACAAGCAATAGATCGTATTTACCCTTTTGGCGATAAACCCAGTCCGCAGAGTTTTAAAGACACCCAAACGTCTCGTATTTACTTATTTTGAATTGCTCATTAAGGAGAGAGACCGACATGGATGATAAATTGCTTCGAGCTACCGCTGATGGGGATTTAGAAAAAGTTAAGGCCCTGATAGATAAGGGAGCCGATCCTAACGCCTCGGATGAATACGGTTATACACCGCTTATCCTTGCCGCTTCCGAGGGGCGAGTAGAACTGGTTAAGGAATTGTTAGCCCGAGGGGCTAATGTCAACGTTTGTAGCTCCTCACGCTGGACACCTCTGCTTTGGGCCTCATCAATGGGCCATGCCGAGCTTGTCGAACTTCTTTTGAAACACAATGCGGACACTGAGGCCGCCGATCAGTACGGCGCTACGTCTTTGATGAAAGCCTGCCGGCGAGGCCACCTTGCGGTAGTAAAACTATTGGTAAGCCATAAAGCTAATCTCAACGCGGTTGATGACTATGGCTGGACACCGCTGATGCGAGCTAGCCGACGAGGCTATGTTCAGGTAGCCGAAACGCTTATAGAACACGGAGCGGATCTGGAAGCCAAAGATCAATATGGCGCCACAGCCCTTATAATCGGGGTTTCCGAATCTCACATGGAATTGACTCGCCTTCTTCTCGATAAAGGCGCTCAGATAAACGCAACCGACCGCAACGGATGGACAGCGCTCAAATGGGCCATGTCCATGGGAAACAAACAGATGATAAAGCTACTGGAGTCTTACGGGGCAAAGTAGCCAGCACACCAGTCGTTTCCCCTAAATCTTGAAGGACCTCTATTCGGTCTTGAATTGCGCCGATCAGGCTTGCGCAGGATTGGCCTGGAAGGCATGAAGTGGCTAGCTTTCCACTTCACGCTTTCCGGCAATGCATTGAACCGCATTGAGGCTCCGAAGACCATGAGCCCCTTGTTTATTTAGGTGAGCGCTCGTCAATCACACGTTTGGCTTTTCCGCTGCTGCGCGGTATGGTAGCGGTAGGAACAAAAACTACAGGCACTTTTATTCCAACCACCTGCCTGATCTTTTCGGAAACCCGGCGAGAAAACTCTTCAATTGATCCCAACTGCGGCGCTTCAACACCCGGCTTTAGTTCCGTTTCAACAATGATGGAATCCGAATAGCCCTTTTTACGCAATCTTATCTGGTAGATAGGCTCAATCTGTTCAAAATTGACCAAAACCGACTCGATCTGTGATGGAAAGACATTTACACCGCTGATTATCATCATGTCGTCGGTCCGTCCAAGAACCTTATCCATAATGATTAGCGTCCGTCCGCATTCACATTTCTGACGGCTGATTCGCCCTATGTCTCTCGTCCTATAGCGTATCAGCGGCATCGCCTGCCTCTGAAGCGACGTAAGAACCAATTCCCCGCGTTCGCCTTCAGGCATCGGCCTTAATGTTTCAGGGTCAATTATTTCGGGGTAAACATGGTCTTCGTTCATATGCAGCTTGTAATTTTCACAATTGAAGGCCACGCCGGGACCCATCATCTCCGTTAGCCCGTAATGCTCATAAGCGCGAAAGCCTCCCCGATCCTGGATCTCACGCCGCATCTCCTCTGTCCACGGTTCCGCGCCGAAATGTCCAGTCTTCAGAGGAAGCTCCCTCATATCAACACCCATTAGCTGAGCACGCTCGAAAATTGTCTGAATATAAGATGCCGTGCAGGTTATGGCCGTCGCCCCAAGATCGCGCATCAACGTGATCTGCCTTTCAGTCATACCCGTTCCCGACGGTATGATCGAACAGCCTATACGCATTGCCCCCTGAAAAAAGCCCATGCCTCCCGTAAATAACCCCATACCGTTGGCATTTTGGAAAACACTGTCAGGCCTGACTTCCTGAGCCCACAGCGCGCGAGCCATACATTCCGTCCATTGGTCAAGATCTGACGCAGTATAAAGACCCAGAGCCGGCTTTCCCGTTGTGCCGGATGACGCGTGTATCCTCACTATCTCAGAGCGATCCACGCAGTTCATGCCATAAGGGTACGTGTTGGTAAGATCCTTCTTTACCGTGAAAGGGAATTTCCCAAGGTCCGATAACTTGCGCAATTCGTCTGGCTTCACGCCCTGTTGATCAAATGACTTGGTATAAAAAGGGTTCCTCTCATAAACATATTGCACTTGAAACTTTAGCCTCTGAAGCTGAAAATCCTTCATCTGATTTTCAGACATCGTTTCGAATTTTTCATCCCAGTATTTTTGGGACATCATACCTCCAACCAGCGCCTATTGGCTCTGAGTGTTTGATTCAAAAGTCAATATGTTATGCAATCAGGGATTTTAAGTCAATGCTCTGGATGGTGTTTGAATTTGCGAGGATTGTAAATCGGGGATCTGGAGGATATATGTGGAGCCGCATGGCCCCCCGAAGGGAAAGCTCATGCGGCGTTAGCTTATCTATTTATTCGTCGTCAAACACCCTTATTTCTTGTCTTTGCCATTAACCGGCGCCTGTAAGCTCTTTAGTCCCTCAGTGAGCTTCTTGTAACCGTCTGTCACCATCTTGGAGCCCTGATCAGCTTCCTTTTCGCCCTTGATCAAGGTGTAGCCCTTCATCATCTGGGCATGACCTTCAGATATTGTTTTTTGAGAAGGTGAAAGCTCCTTCTTTGTCTTGGACCACGCCGCTTCCGTCTCAGCCATCATTTTATGGCCTTCCAGCATCATCTTCTCTCCTGCGGCCTTATCCTTGTTTGTCGTTGCCAACTGAGCGCCTTCGATAAATGTCTGAGCGCCCTTGGTCAGCAGTTCTGTGGGGTTTACCGCCTGCGCGGCCTTTTCCCCAGGTTTGACTACATCGGTTTCAGAAGCCTTGGCCTTCTTATCCGCCAGTGTAGCCTTTACATCCGCCGCCTTGTCCTTCAGCGTATCGGCGCTATATGCCACGCTCGAACTAAATCCAACACCGGCTACAAGCGCGAAAGTAATTGCTGTTACTGCGAAAATTCGTCCAAAACCACTTTTCTTTTCCATCTTTGAATTCCTCTTCAACTGTCGTCCTGTTGGATCATGGCAGGCCCCACGAGAGAACACGACTATAGAATCTCCCGCTGCAACGGGCTCAACCCCTTTGCTCCAACTTTCCTCATGCTGACAACAACCTTTTAGCTTTGTTTCATTTCGGGTTCCCACAGGAATCAATTTTTTTTTAAAACAATCAAAATTTTCTGGATGCCCAAACCTCGAAACCGTAAGACAACCTAAAAACAGGCAGATAAATTAAATCACTTTAGATACGGGCCATTATTATATTTATTTCATATTCAACCTGATATATTAAGGATTTACCCATCAGGCATTTTATGCTATGATATCTAAATGAATTTTAAAACTTATCTATTTCAAAGCACTTGTGAGCGCGGTAAAATGGAAGTTACCCCAAGAATAATTCGGCGCATTCTTGTAATGGTGTTTTGCTTCATAACAGGCTTCGTGTCAGCTTCAAACGCCGTGGATTATTTCACCCAGGGCTGCGTGGCGTCAATGTCAAGACAATGGGATTCTTCCATTGAATTTTTTAACAAAGCTATTGAAATTAATCCTGAAAACGCTGCGGCTTACATCCAGCGCGCCACTTCTTTCCAAATGGTCGATAGAATTGACGACGCTATAAAAGACTACGAAACAGCCCTCAAACTTAAACCGGATTACTATCTGGCGCTCGAATATCTCGCTCATCTATATGAATTGAAAAATGAACCGGCAAAAGCGCTAGAAATTTATAACCGTGCGCTACCACTGGTAAAAGACCCAAAATGGCGCTCCATAATCACCTGGAAAATCTCACAGGCTAAAAAGAAACTGGCCTCTCAACGCGTCAAACAGTAATAGAATCCCCCAATACCATGTGACCTCCGACTTTCCCCCGTCGTGATTAGTACCCGTTTTTAATCGCCCTCTTATGTGACCCATCGTTCTCACATATAGCGTTTCGCAATATTTATTTCGGAATGAAACCAGAGCTGAAGATGGTTGGCTTAGTCTTGAAGACCAATAATATGAATGCCACCAACCGGATTTAAGATTTAATGTCGACTGACTGTAAATGCGTTAATGATTAATAGAACCGAAAAAATACTTGACACAATTTGTATATAATGATATTCAATTTATAGCATATCTCGACATGAATTATAGCTAATCAGCTATGACCTCTGTTTTGAGCTGAGGCCGCAAATGTTGACTTCGAGTTTGCGGCCTCTGTTCCTGTCACTTCAATCAGAATCAAGAGCTAACCTTCCTCGAATTTACCCTGTCAATACTTACGTCAGTCCCGCAAGGCTACTTCAGGAGCTTTCCCAGCTAGTTACGTTTCCCTTAGGGCGTCGACAATCTTAAGTTTTGAAGCTCTCCATGCGGGTAACAATCCACCGGCGAGCCCCATACCCAGGGCAAACAGCATGGTGTCCCCAACAATAGCCGGTGTTAGGGCAAATCCAAAGGCTAACTCGGAGAATGTCTCCCAATTCATTGTTGAAATAGTCAGGAACTGTAAGCCGGAACTAGCCAGTAGCCCCACAAGTCCACCTATAAGACCCAAGGTGATCGATTCGGCAAGAAACGCAACCAGTATGCTGGCCCTTGTGAATCCAAGCGCTCGCATTGCGCCTATTTCACGTGTTCTGTTCGCCACAGCCGTATACATGGTGACCATGGCCCCAAGGATCGCTCCCACACTGAAAAAAATGGTCATTGCAAGCCCAAGAATGCGTATGAACTTGGACATCATTTCGGACTGGTCACGGTAGAAATCGATTTCCCGTTTTACCTGAACACTCAAACGAGGGTCAGACACTAGCCTGTTCTTCAAAGCGTTGAAACTTTCTGAACCAGGAGCTTTCATGATAACCGAAGAATAACTGTTTCTCCTGAATGCGGCCATCAGCTGATCGCCATCAGCCCATAACTCGGAGCTGAAAGCCGTTTTCCCCGCGTCAAAGATCCCTACTACATTCCAATCAATAAGCGCGAAACGAATCTTGTCGCCTATCTGGGTATTTTCGACCCTTTCGGCGATGTTCCTGCCTGCCATTACCTCATGCGAACCGGGCCTCGGCGCTCGTCCTTCGATGATCGTTACCTGCGGCCTCAGCTCGCGTGAATGCTTACCGACACCTCTTACTATCACGTTGATTGGAGCTTGACTGACCTTCCTTGGTAGGGTCACCAGAACGAGAGACTCTTTTGAGGCTACAGGGTCTCCAATTGCATTCATAGCTACCTCCGGTTGTGAGACAATTATCGATGCCTCGTTGCGCTCGATCGAACTCGATACCTCCGTTTCCGCGGCTCCTCTCAAGACAATCACATTTTCCACCGAACCGGTATCCACAAGTGTCTGTTCAAGCCCCGCTGCAAGCATCAACACTGCCGCGAAAACAAACGAAACCAGGGACATTCCTCCGGCGGTAAGAACTGTTGTGAACTTTCGAGTCAACAGATTGCGATAACTGTAGCTTAAAGGGATGGCCACTTGCTTTGACTGCTGTAAATATGAAACTTACGCAAAAAGGGGATCAGAGATATGCCTACGGTTTACAATGATACGCTGTTATCGGCGTGACGGGATAGCCGCTAATTTAGAGCTAACCCGCACGCCCCTTAACTGACCTGATTAATACAATCAATATCACAACCGCTTTGGAAACGGTCTAGTTTAACCAAGTTGCTTTTCGAGACTGTCAGACCTTCTCAACTATAATGGCTGCGCCCATGCCGCCACCAACACATAGAGTGGCAAGGCCTGTCTTGACTTCAGGACGCCTCTTCATTTCATGAAGCAAAGTGGTGAGAATGCGGGCTCCTGAGGCGCCGATAGGATGCCCAAGAGCTATAGCGCCACCGTTGAGGTTGACCTTGCTCATGTCCAATTTGAGGTCTTTGGCGCATGCCAGAGCCTGTGCGGCGAAGGCTTCGTTAGCCTCAACCAGATCTATGTCTTCAATTTTCATTCCGGCCTTTTCAAGAGCCTTTCTTGTGGCAGGAATGGGACCCAGGCCCATGACCTTGGGATCCACACCCGCTGAAGCATAGGACACTATCCTGACCATTGGTTTCATCTTCATTGCCGCTGCAGCCTCTGCGGAAGTGACCAGAATAGCGGCGGCGCCGTCATTAATACCAGAGGCGTTACCTGCAGTTACTGTCCCATCTTTCTTGAAGGCAGGTTTGAGTTTTGTAAGAGCTTCTATCGTGGTGCTTGCCCTCGGATGTTCATCAGTGTCAAATACTTTGGGATCACCTTTGCGCTGAGGAATGACAACCGGAACGATTTCATCCTTGAAACGTCCCTGTTCGATAGCCGCCACGGCATTCATCTGGCTGCGCAAGCCGAATTCATCCTGCTCCTGTCTGGACAGGTTATATTGAGAGGCAACGTTTTCGGCCGTAACGCCCATGTGATAATTGTTGAATATTTCCCAAAGGCCATCATGGATCATGAGGTCAACCATGACGTTGTCGTTCATCCTTGCGCCCCATCTGGCAGCCTTGACCGCATACGGAGCAGCTGACATGTTTTCGCAACCACCGGCGACTACAACATTAGCGTCATCAGCCCTGATACATTGCGCCGCAAGAGACACCGATCTCAAACCGGAAGCGCATACCTTGTTAATTGTCATCGCAGGAATTTCCTGAGGGATTCCGGCGTTTATGAGGACTTGCCTGGCCACGTTCTGTCCCTGACCTCCCTGCAGAACACAACCAAAAATCAACTCATCAATCTTGTTTACATCAAGACCGGTCCTCTTGATGAGTTCTTTCACCACCAGAGTTCCAAGATTCACCGCCGGAACACTCGCTAAAGCTCCCCCAAATGAGCCGACCGGAGTCCTCACTGCGTCGACAATTACGACATCCTTCATGTTTTCCTCCTATTTTATGCCCGCAAAACCGGTTTTTCGAGATGGTTAATATCTTTTGGGAATACTATTTTTTACCACAAACCAAACGCTCTAACAACAGGCTAGAACAATACCCCATCAAAGCCTAGTCGACGCACAGCTCTTGTGGAATAGGGATTTTCTTCTCCCTGTAATATCTTATGGCCCCGGGATGAAGCGGGACCTTCAACCCCATCACTGCCTTATCAAGCGATATGTTCGCGCATGCAGGGTGTATTTTGGCTAAATAATCCAAATTCTCAAAAATCGTTCTGGTCAGCTCATAAATCACCTGAGTGTCCAAAACAACCGTCACGCCAAGTATGTTATTTTGCCCAACTGTTGGAATGTCCTCGTCCTGACCCAAATACGTTCCCGCCGGAATTTTCATCGCCACCACATCAGGCATGGATTCCTTTCTTAAATTTCCTATGTCTGATTCGGATAAAGGTATGAACCGGAACAAACCCTGGTTTTGTTGAGCAAAGAAGTTGACCGAAGGTATGGGCAAGCCGCCCGCCAGACTTAACGCCTGAATAGACCCGGCTTTCCACGCCTCTAACGCCCCAATGTTGGTCACTGTCCTGATCTTGTAATCCTTCTTCGCTCCCAACGTGTCCTTCAATAACTGCTCGGTGATGTATCGGCTAGAACTGTCCGGCAATCCGCTGCCAATCATCAGGCCTTCAAGGTCGTGAATCGAACCACTGTTGAACCTTTCCGACCGAATTATCAAGTGAAGAAGCTCCGGCCAGAGTATCGTAATGGATCTCAATTGCTCCAGCGGGCGATCCTTATAAATCCCTAAGCCGAAGTAGGCGCTTTTACAAAAGAATTCATCCGCCATGATCAGGTCGGCGTCTGCTATCCTTATGGCTTCTATATTCTCTCTGGCCCCCTCCGAAATAGCTGCCGACACACGTATTCCCAAGTTCTTGAGCTTTGTGGTCCAAAGCGACGCAAGCCCAAGACCTACCTGATAGTCAACACCGCCAGGGGCCCCCGTGGCCATCAACAAACTGATTCTGGACGATTTTGCTGGACGCGCCTGAGCATAGCTCATCAAAAAACTCGACAATACAACCAAAACCATACCAGCTGATAACCAGTAGAGTTTCTTACTAGATTTTAAATATTTGACCATTCTGGACTCTAGTTTTGATCATCTAATTTTTCACCCAATATCGATGACCAGTCAATCTTTTGTAACTTATTTGTTGAACACATTAAAAGTATTAAGTAGACTATAATGCTTGGGAAAGATATATTGATGAACACTCTTGAGCTAAGCAATTGAAGATATTAGATTATAGTTTAGTGGCTCTTAAATTTACCCAGTAATTATTCCCAGAGATCATGTTCAAGCTCTTTAAAAATATGTCATTATGGCGCTTATCGTCTTGTGTCAGCATGCTAATATGGCTGGCATTTTCTTTTGTTCATGCCCCTGTAGCAGAAGGGTTTCAGGCGGAAGTAACACCTGGCCCCGGTCATTATCAACACATTCTGGATAAGGTTGGCAATTCATACAAACTGGCCCTTGACCTTTCATCCGGCCAGCGTGTCATAGCTGATACACTGACAACGGCCCCGGTCGATAAGCCACAGAATTCGCTGGAAAAGTTTTTGTTTGAAATAACCAATGCCCAACGAGCTAAACAAAACCTCCGCCCCCTAAAACCAAGTAAGAAAATGGATAAACTTGCGTTTGAACACAGTCTTGACATGTGCGGAACCAATTTGTTAGCCCACGAATCTGATTTGTTCCCCAAAGGACGACGCAAATTTCACGAGCGTATGGCGGGAATAGGTGTCACATCAGGCGCAGAGAACATAGCCTTTCATTCGGACATCAGGGATCACAGGAAACTAGCCCAGATAATAGTGGATGGTTGGATGAAAAGCCCAACACACCGGAAAAATATACTTGATGATAGATTTAGCTTCACGGGGCTTGGCGCCAAGGCTTGTAAAAATGGCCTGATTTACGTCACACAACTTTTTTCGGACGGACAATAAACAACCAGGAGCAGCGTAACACGTTGCAATTATCCGTCCTTGAAATCCGTGACTGGCGTCCATTACAGAGTTTGACCTCAATTATTGTGACAGGTTAGAGGTGTTTCAGCGATGTTAAAAAATTATGTTCATTTGGTTGCTATTTCGTTATCGCTGCTATTTTTGTTTGGATGCGCTTCTACCACAATGACCGAAAAAACGGATTCCAGCCCAAAACGACCACGGATAATTGAAGAAGATATTACAGATAACCGATCACCCGGCGTGAGTAATTCCGCTCCGAGTCCATCGGCTCCCATAGGAGGAGTGTCTCCACCCGGCTCCGCCCCTTACTATCCTCCCTCGCCTACTCCTGATACCTCCACGAAAACCCCGCGAAGGTTTCACTGGAAGGATAGCCGTTAAGAGTTAGACGAACCTACAATTTTGAGTAGTTTTAGGAACATGTGTTGTTCAAATGTGTCTCACTGCTATATTTGATGTCTGTTTGAAACTGATAGTGTTTGATATGAGTTACAGTCAGTTTCATGGTGGTATGTGATCTGGGAGATTAATTGATGCCCGAAATTCTTTTTAGCGCCCCTTTCCTGTTTGTATGCGCTACCAATTTCTGCCTTTTCCTCGTTGTATCAACCTGGAGTTTTCTACCGGTATTTGTTGTTGAAACAGGCGGAGCCACGGCTGACGTCGGTCTTTTAATGGGCTCCTTAGGCGTAACATCCCTAGGTTCACTACCGCTAATTGCTCCACTGATTGATAAGCATGGACGAAAATTCTTCATTCTCTCCGGTATTCTTGTAATCGGCTTATCCAACGCAGGCTTTCTGCTTTTTGATTCCTATTCTCATCTAATGATACTCGTGCGGCTACTTCAGGGGGTGGCTTTTGCCGCTTGTTTTAACGGTTGCGCCACCGCCGTGGTCGACCTACTTCCCAAGAACTATCGTGGCCGGGGAATCGGCCTGTTCGGTATATCAGGCTCCCTAGCCGTCGCAATAGGACCATTTCTCGGAGAACAAGTCCTTCTCAAATTCGGATTTGACTATTATTTCTACCTGCTAATAGCATTCGGCCTTGTTGGTTCAGTGTTCGCCCTTTTTGTCAAAGACAGTCCTCGGGAAACATCAGGCAGAACCAAACTGCCTGGTTTCTTCCCCACAGCTTTTAACGGCGGACACCTCGGAATGATGACACTCGCTGCCATCTTCGGTTCCGGTTTCGCCGCCATGAACACCTTCTTTCCTCTGCAGGCCAAGAGCCTTAATCTGCAGGCCGGCATTTTCTTCACCTGTTACGGGGCTAGCCTGATCTTTGTTCGCCTCTGCTGTGGCGCCGTTATCGACCGGCTTGATCGGGACAAACTCATACTTGCGTGTTTGGCGGCCTTTGGCTTCCTGCTGATTTCCACTTCTCAAATAACCCTCATGTTCCAGACCATATTGCTTGGCGCCTTGTTCGGCCTATGTCAGGGAATCTCCTATCCAGCTATGATGGCCAGGATGGTCGATAAATCCGATGAAACCAATCGCGGGGTAGTCGTAGCGCTGTTCACCGGATCTTTCGGAGTAGGAATAAATGTTTCAGTTCTGGCCTGGGGTATGATTGGAGAAATCAAGGGATTGGTCTTCATGTTTATTCTCGGCGGAATCGCCATGTTTATCAGCGCCGCCATATTTTGGGCCGGAGTGACTCTACGGTCAAATGTCTACGAGAAACGAAGAGTGTTTTAACCTCCCTACTGCGACGCGTAAACTCGACGATAAAACCACTAGTCAAATCAATATGCGCACTTTTAATACAAGTGCTCATGTTCTTCCTGACTCACATAAGGCCACTAGCCTATAGACTTATTTGCGGAACCTCCGCGGGATTCCTGCGGCTTCACAGTTATTGCGGCTTCCCCCCTTTCGGGTAGTGTTCTATTGCGTTTATCGAAAGCCTTGTCGGAATGAAACCAAAACCAACTTGGTTTATCACCCATAGGCCCATTTACGGCCAAATTGCCGTCAGCGCCACAAATAAGCCTGTTAGGTAGCCCACAGTCATGCCGGACTCGATCCGACATCAACAATTCCCGAAAGTCCCGATTACTCGTCAATTACAGACTAAATCATGGGTTCAATCAGTGTTTGCTTTCGAAGACGACTGTATTTTATGGACCCCATCTTTCACAGCAATCCCTAACTTCAGCGCACGCTCACCATAGGGTCATAGTTTCAAAAAAGGCCATACTGTGCGCCTAATGTTCAGAATGCTGAACTCAAGTTGAGCATTCAAAGGGCTCATCCTCAATCGGGACCCGTAGCCGGTCCTTCACCCTCATGGAGCTCGAGGCGATAGTCTTCTCGTGGCAGGCTCTCAGGCTGCTGGACTGCGCGTAAGAGAGGGATCGGCCAGCAGTTTACGAGAATTACGGGGCTAGGCAAAATTGCTTGAGGTGTTCGAGGGACGTCTGTTGGGGATTTACGGTCGCGCCGCTAGGGCGCCTAGAACTAAAAAAGCCGGAAGGAACTCTTCCGGCCTTTTTGTTTTACAAGGCTATGAATTACCTGCAACCCGCGCTTGCTGGGGCGTTGAAAACGTTAACAGGTGTGCAAGGAACAGCTGCAGTCACATAAGCTGGGTCGCCAAGATCAACTGGGCAGCACTGCTCACCAGCGTTGAGCTTACCAGTGAATATAGGAGTAGCAACCAAACCTACCGCTCTAAACGGAATGCTAAGAGCAGCGTGAATTACGCCAGGAACTAGCGGGGGCTCACAAGCCGGAGCAACAGGACCCCTCAGTGTCACATCCTCAGGAGCCACTAAACAAGGTGAGCTACCATCAAAGGTTGTGTTAGGGATACCGGGAACCGGCCATTGACTAACGGTGTAACCCCAGGACATCCCAAAACCAAGAGTAACCATCGCTAGGATTCCAAGAGCTACAACGGATTTTCTAACCATACCCTCATCCTCCTTTCATAAAAGACGTTCCAGTTTGTCATAACCGGACATCAAGGTGTAACTTTTTTTAACGCAACTTAATGCGTTTTATTTACCTGAAATCGTGTCAAATGTCAAGACGAATTTTTCGTCGTAATTAGCGCGCTGGAGTGAATATCATGCTAAGTCTCAGGTGGCCGGATTTTGGCCGGCACACTCTAAGACGACTTCACAATATTATTACCAGAGGCCACCAAAAATTGTGGTCTCACCTGACAGCATGGCTGGAACGGCCAAGAAGGCTCCACCCAAACCACCGCCACAAGGACCTGCGCCAAGACCGCCACCGCAACCACCAGAAGGCATGCAGCCATATACACCATCAAAACCGCCGAATACCCAGTCAAAAGGTGTAGCCACTGCAGTAGCCAACGAGGTCAGAATGCCAGGATTGAATCCACCCTTGCCGGCAGGACCACAAGCAGGCGGTGTGGGAGCGGGACAGGGACCCACTATTTTGCATTCCCATGTAGAAACTATTGTCTTTGCGGTCGTATCAGGAACATCGACTGGAACATAAAGCGGTCCACATGGAGCAGCGCAAGACGCCGGACCACAAAAAGCAAATGAACTGCTTGCAACCACCAATGTCAGCGACAAAATCCCGAGAACGACCAAAGTTCTCTTAACCATACCCTCATCCTCCTTTCATAAATCCTTTCCAAAGGAAGCCTAAATACCAGATTTGGATAGCCTCCAAAAAATATAGCTCTGGATGTGTTTTAACTTTATTACAAAAATACCTCTTGTTGTCAACCCTTTTTTTAGCCTTTTAATACTATTGACTTTTCTCAGATTGACCCGGCGTTTCGCCGTCTACCATATCTGTCGCAGAATCTTCTTGTCAAGATAAAAAATGGACCGGTCCAATTTCAAATTATTCCCGATAAAATAAGGCCCATAATCAATATCTCCCTGCTCTTGACTCCTTAACTACCCTACCCGGAATCGTCCGACACATCTTTACGCCCCACAGACCTGGCCACTTATCACTGGCCTTCATCAAACACGCTCGACAAATGCCATTTCTCCGAGAATGGCCACCCCATGTTCATCATGGTGGAATTTTGTTTCCTGTAATTCTTATGGTTGACTCTTTAATCAGTCAGGGGTAATAATTAAATGTTACTAATTAGAGGACGGTTTGTAATTCATCATGCTGTTCAATGCGGGAAGGATTTTGCGAGAAGTGTGGTCGCAGTTAACTTCCCGTCTGGATACTAGATATCAAAAGGAGCCACGGTTTATGTCAGGAGAAAATGCCACTTTTTTTTCGGGGGCTTCCAAGTATGTTTTAGACGAGGAGCTCGCCAAAATTGTAAACATCTCCATGGCCTTGGAAATGCCTCTGTTATTAAAAGGGGAACCTGGAACAGGTAAGACAATGTTGGCTCACGCCATTGCTGAGTCCCTTTCCATGCCTCTGCTGGTGCTCAACGTGAAATCCAGCCTCAAGCTTGTAGAGGCCCTGTATCAATATGATACCCTGACAAGGCTCAACGACAGCCGTTTCGGCGACTCAACTCGAGATGTGAGCAACATCGAGGAATACATCAGGATGGGAAAAATCGGACAGGCTTTCGTCTCGGAGATCAAGACCGTCTTGTTGATAGATGAAATTGATAAGGCTGACACCGATTTCCAGGATGATATGCTTGACGTGCTGGATCAGATGGAATTTGACATTATAGAAATTGATAAAACTATGAAAGCCAGGACCCGTCCGGTGATAATAATCACCTCAAACGCCAAGAAGGACTTGTCCGATCCGTTTTTGGGAAGATGCAATTTCCATCATATCGCTTTTCCCGATCAGGACATGATGAGAAGAATACTTAATGTCCATTTCCCGAGCGTGGATCAGGAACTGCTGGAAATCTGCGTCAGGACTTTCTACAAGATTCGTGAATTTCAGGGCATAGAAAAAAGACCGGCCACCCGCGAACTGATCAACTGGGTTAGAGCCCTCAGGGCCGACCCGGATTTCAGGCCAAAGGATTTGATACAGGGCAAGATTCCATTCCTGGGTATTCTGTTCAAGAAAAGCACGGATTATCATCAGGCCACATTACAGAGCAAGCGCCTGCGAATATAAAGAGCCATACGGAATAAATCATGTTTGTTGATTTCTTTTATATTCTTAGAGACTCGGGCATTCCCGTTTCGCCCACTTCATTTTTGAGGCTCCACAAGGCTTTGGCCGAAGGGCTCGTCTCGAACCTGGACGACTTCTACATTGCCGCGAGAACTCTTCTTGTTAAGAGTGAACGTTTTTTTGACCTGTATGACCGTGTTTTTGCCCATTATTTCAGGGGAGCCGAGCTACCGGACTTCAAGGGAATGGAACTTGAAGCAGCCGCCAGAGAACTGCTCAATGAATGGCTGCAGAACCCTGAAGCCCTGGCCAATGCGCTTGGCATGTCAAAGAAAGAACTTCAGTCGTTGAGTCCCGAGGAGTTGCTCAAGTATTTCATGGACCGTCTGAAGGAACAGACTGAGGCTCACCACGGCGGATCGAAATGGATTGGAACGGGCGGATTTTCACCCGTGGGTCATTCGGGTTATCATCCTGGTGGAATGAGGGTCGGTGGAATATCAAGGAATAAATCCGCCGTCAAGGTAGCCATGGATCGACGATACAAAGATTACTCCGTCGAAGCCCCGCTTACCCAGGCGCAAATGGGGGAAGCCCTGAAGCGGCTCAGGCGAATGGTCCCGGAAGGACCGCGTGACAACGTTAACGTGGATGAAACCATCAGGGCCACAACAAGAAACGCCGGAGAAATCGAAATAGTTTTCGATAGGAGCCTCAGAGATCGCCTCAAAATCATCCTCATGGTAGATAATGGCGGTTGGTCCATGGACCCCTATATCCAACTTGTCCAAACCTTGTTCAATTATGCTCGCGCCCAATTTAAGGACATCAAGTTTTTCTATTTCCACAACACCATCTATGATTATGTCTGGGAAGACCCTCCGCGGAGGTTTAAGCCTCAGCGGGTGGAAGAATTTTCCACATGGGATAAGGATACGCGGCTTATCATAGTTGGCGACGCCAGTATGGCCCCATACGAACTTATGGCGACCGATGGATCCATCCACATAGAAGAGAGAAGTGGTTTACCGAGTATAGATCGCCTCCATATGTTGGCGGACATCTTTAGCCACAGCGCCTGGCTAAACCCCACTCCAAGGCGAATATGGCCCATGACCAGGACCATCGGTGTCATAGCCTCGATATTCCCTATGTTTGAACTCACGCTGGACGGTCTGGAACAGGCGGTAACAAGCCTTATGAGCAAGAATTAATCAACCTTTACAGATCACGGCCTAAACTTACCAATCTACTAAACCAGGACAAGTGACAGAATTTTTGTCTCACTATATGCTCTTTTTTGATCATTTCAGGTATGGAGGCGCTTCAAAAATTTAGCCGATTCATGTAAGGCATTAATGGCTGATTTACTTTACTCAACGATTGAGCTTTAGTGGAAGCTGAAAATGCCCTGGAACAAGATAGCCAAGACCAAGACTTTCTTGGTGATTACATTCAAAGCTCTGTTTCTGTGCGCCATTGTAATAGCTGCGCTGGCCTCCGGTATTGTAATCTGGGCTTTTCAGTTCAAGCTACAAAGTTACCCCGTATATATATACTCTGCCCCTGCGAGAATTCCTGTCGGCGCGGACATTCATGACCTGGAATTGGCCGAAAGGCTCAAACGTCTGGGCTATAAACAGACCTCGTCATCACACGTTGGCCTCGGTGAATGGAGGCTCTCGGACTTGTCTGTGGCCGTGAATTTCCGTAAACCACCTTTTCCCAGTTTCATGATTATTCAAGGCCCGGTAAACATCAGCGTTGACACCGGAAAAATTACCGAAATCCGTCTTATGAGATCCCAGCAGCAGGTCAATGAAATATTCATTGAGCCTGAAATCCTTCACATAATCCCGGCCAAAGGATATCCTGCCTCATTGTGCCGCTTCAAGCCGCTCGATGAAATTCCTCCCTTACTCGTAGAAGCCATCATACAAACCGAGGATTCAAACTTCTTTTCACACCACGGTATCGATTGGGCCTCTTTTTGGCTCGCCATCAAATCCAATCTTGAAGCCGGACGATATGTTCAGGGCGGAAGCACAATCACCCAGCAACTCATCAAGATGACACTCCTGAGCAACGAAAAAACCATTTGGCGCAAGATGAACGAAATCGTCCTTTCTATAGCCGCCGATGCCATCTACAGCAAAAAAACCATTTTGGAATCCTATCTGAACCGCGTTTATTTCGGCCAGCTCGGAGCTTTCCCAATCAATGGCGTTCACGAGGCGGCCAGCGAATTATTAGGAAAATCCCTGGACGAGCTTGACGCGTCTGATTGCGCCTTTCTGGCCGCAACCATAAGAGCGCCCAACGTGATCAATCCCTTTCGTCATCCCGAGCGCGCCATAGGCAGAAGAAATATAATACTCGGACTGTTGCTCAAGATCGGAAAGATAACGCGTGAAGAATATGATGAAGCTCTTTCAAAGCCTATAGTAATGCAGCGCCCGGGATCCGTGCCTGTCAAAGTCCCAAATCTGGTCGAAACCCTTTCCTCTACAGAGGAAATGATTGTAGCTTCCAATAGCCAGACAAACAGGTTCGTAGTAACCACCATTGATCCGCTCATACAACTCAGACTGGACACGGCGTTAAGAAAATTTACTGATCCCTCCATGGCGCCACAAGTCATCGTGACATCTCCTGAAACAGGGAATGTCATTGTTTTCTTTGCGCCGGCCGACTACAAAAATGAAAGAATTGAGGCTTCATTAGACCTGTTCTCTCCTTTTGTCCTGGTTCCGGCCTTTTCTCCTGACAGGAAGAGCGCGCCCAAATATTCCTTGAACTCGCAATTTTTTACAAAAGACGCCGAACATGGAAGCGCCACTATTCTGGATTCTTTCCGGATTGACCGCGGGTCTTTGACATCAAGAATGATTGAGACCCTTGGGCCGCAAACCATTACCGATGTCTTCAACGAAACCGGCATTTATTCCAATCTGACCGGCTCTGGAGCGATAAAGCTTAATGACATCAACATTGGCAAAGTCGCTGAAATTTATTCAGTAGCCGCCAACCTGGGAGACTACACCAAGCTATCTTTCATATATCCTCCCACGGGTAAGCTTGGCCCCGCCGCCACAACAGCCAGAAAGGTTTCCCTTAATCCGGCGGCCATCTACCTCATGAACCACATGCTCAAGACAGTGGTAAAACCTGAAGATCCCGATAGTATCGGGCTCAACCTGAACAGAACGCCATCCAAAATAATCTCTGTAGACACCAACGGAGTGTGGGGAATAATCTACAACTCCGAGGCGTTAATGGTCATCCGTCTCAACGGAGACATCAAGGACACCGGGAAGCTATCTTCTCTAATGGATTACGTTATGGAGCCTCTCCTGGAGAGAACCACAACATCTAATATTCCAGTGGGAATCCTCTTTCGGCGTATTTGCTCCGAATCAGGACTCAGAGCTACTTCCATATGCGCGAAAGTGTCTTTCGAGCCGTTCCTGACAGGCACGCTCCCGCATGAATGGTGTCCGTTGAGACATGAGGTGGACCCCAAGAAAGGCGTAAAACCGAAAACAAATTAGCATTCTGTAAAAAAAGCTTGGCGAATCTTTAAAAGCGCCTAAAGTCTATAATCTTCTTCAAGGAGGCTAAAGTGGACAATTTTCAACAAGATCATCTGAACATCGTGATCGAAACGACAGTTAAAGAACTCCAGAAACACCGGTTCGACGCCCATGCTTTTACGGACAGACAATCCCTGCTGAAATTCATAAACGAAAATGCCGCGGACGCAAACACCGTGGGTGTAGCCGGAACACACACCGTTAGAAATCTGGGAATAGTTTCAATGCTTGAAGAAGCAGGTAAAACTCTTTTCGATCATTGGAAATTCAAACCCGGAACTCCCGAAGAACTGGAGTGCCGCAAAAAACAGATGACATGTGATCTATTCATAACCTCAGCCAATGCGGTCACGATGACCGGAGAAATAGTCAATCGTGAAGGATGTGGAAACAGGATCAACGCGATGACGTTCGGCCCTAAGAAAGTCATCGTGGTCGTCGGAAAGAACAAGCTCGCCCCGGATCTAGACGAGGCGCTCACACGGATTGAACAGTTCGCTGCCCCAATCAGGGCTATGAGCCTCAACAGAAAGACCCCGTGCGTGAAGACAGGCCAATGTATGGATTGCGATAGCCCGGAGAGAATCTGCAATATTACCAGTATAATACATCGTAAACCCATGATGACGGATCTTAAGGTCGCCATCATTACTGAGGACCTCGGATATTAAAATGTCTATAGAAGTGATAGCTCCCAATAGAATCGACCTGGCCGGTGGAACAACGGATCTGTACCCCGTCTATCTGTTCATGGATGGTGGCTTCACCGTTAATGCCGCCATTTCCGTCCAGAGCAAAACAGTCCTCAAGACCATTAATGAACCGGAAATAAGGATAAAATCACAGGACCTGGATGCTTCCACCGTATTGGACCTCAGCCTCAAAGGGGACTCGACAGGGCCGTTGAGTCTCGTCATTAAAGCCCTGAAAGCCTTTCCCCCCACCACGGGACTGGAAATACTGACTGAAAACCAGGCCCCTCGCGGTTCCGGATTGGGAGCATCCAGCGCACTGCTGATTTCACTCATTTGCGCTCTAGCAAAGCTGCGAAACGAAAAATGGACACACTCTCAGATTATCCATTACGCGGCTGACGTTGAAACGAGCCTCATAGGCGTTCCAGCCGGAAAACAGGATCACATTGCAGCCTTTTATGGTGGTATTTCATTCATAGAATTCGGATATACCGGATTTAGTCGCAAAACGTGCAAAAATGAGCATGACGTGAGTCGAGCGCTCGAAGAAATGATCATACTCTCATATACCGGAGAAGGCCGATTCTCGGGAATGAATAACTGGGATGTGACCCGAAATGTCATAGAAAGCGTTGGTGACGTTAAATCAAAGCTTATCCAAATAAGAGATGTGGCCATTCAACTGGCCAAAGCCATAGATAAACGCGATTGGGATGAAATGGCAAACTTGATGGACGCCGAATGGAATCTGCGAAAATCATTGGCGCCAGGAGTTTCAACGCCGGCCATTGACTCAATAATGCGGGCCGCTAGTCAATCCGGCGCCCTGGCTAGCAAAATCTGCGGCGCAGGGGGTGGCGGATGCATGATCACCATGGTTAGACCAAAACACCGCGTAGCAGTCGAGAAATCCATTTCAGAAACGGGCGGCAGCCTCATTCCATTTAAGATAGCTGATCAAGGAGCAAATACAACTCTTTGATCTTGTATGAACATTTTTGGGAAAACCGATAATGGGTCCCCTTCGCCTAGTCTTTAAAGATCATCAGTGTCGAAGGAAGCTTGAAATTAAGTAAGTTCACTTAATTTTTTTGGGCAGATATGCTTTTTTCTCTATTGCGGAACATGAGGTTACATGTTAGAGAGGCGATGTTGATGATGACGATAGTCCAGGAGGCTAAAGTATGAAAAAATCTGTGTTCAGATTTCTCACCGTCGTCTTTGTCCTGGCCATTTTTGCAGCGACATCAGTGTGTGCTGTGGCGGCTGATAAGAAATGGTTTTTGACAAAGGACAAGAATGGAGTTTGCAAGGTCATACAGGCCAATGACAAGACTCCCACAACAATCGCGGGCCCCTTCACAAAGAAGAGTGACGCAGAAAAAGCGAAAGCTGAGCAATGCCCTAAAAAAGACAAAAAGGACAAAGCAGACAAGAAAAAACAGTAATTATTTAATTTTACCTACTGTTAATTTCGCTGCAATCGAGCCCGGAGGTGAGGTTATTCTTTCGGGCTCTTTTTGTAATCAGACAATATGATCAATCCATCTATCAAGGGCTATCTCGCCGTAATAGCCGCATCCATCATGTGGGCTTCCTCCGGGGCTATTAGCAAAGCGTTGTTTAACGAGGGGATGACACCATACGACCTCGTTCAGATCCGGGTTACATTCGCTTCATTGGTTTTCGGCGCGTATCTCCTGGCCTTCCACAGACCTCTTCTGAAAATTTCCAGAAGTGACCTTAAATGGGTGTTTATTCATGGAGCGCTTGTGATGGCGCTTGTCCAGATCTCCTATTTCTATACGATAAGTAAACTGCAGTTAATGACCGCCTTGTTGCTGCAATACCTCTCTCCAATCATCGTTGCGATCTTCGCCGTTTCATTTTGGGGTGAGAGGATGACTTTACTCAAATTTCTGGCCATAGTTCTGGCTTTTTCGGGATGTTTCCTTGCTTTGGGCGGCTACAACCTGAACAATCTGCGATTAAATGTCGAAGGAATTACTGGGGGCCTTATCGCTGCTCTGAGCTACTCGGTGTATTGTTTGCTCGGGGAAAAATTGATGTGCAGATATAGCCCATGGACAGTGGTCTTTTATGCGCTGTTTTTCGCGTCTTTCACATGGCATGTCGTCCACCCCCCATTCAAGTACCTCCACGCCAGTTACATGACTCATCACATTTTCGCCCTGTCCTTTATAATTCTCGTGGGCACAATCGGCGCGTTCAGCTTGTTTTTCTGGGGTATAAATTACATAAGATCGACAAGAGCCATGATTACAGCGACACTAGAACCCGTGTCCGCAGGCGTCATTGCATGGATATTCCTGGGCGAGAAGCTAGAACCCCTCCAGATTCTCGGAGCCGTTTTGAGTGTTTGCGCAATAGTTCTTCTACAGATCGGAATGGAACAGGATCACCTGGCGCCACAGTCCCTCAGATGCGCAGAAAATCCGTAAGATTCTCGAATTACCGCATAATCAACGCCCGCCATACTCATCACGTCGTCAAACATATAGCGGTTCTCGAAAATGATCGCGAAAAAAACGCAACCTTTTGATCGAACTATGATTTGGTTTACGCATGGCTCTTCCAAGAAACATGTCCAATCGAGAGAACTGCGTTTTGGTTCAGTTAGAAACTGACGCCGAGCCGTCGCCAAACAGCTCATACTAAACCTTTACAAGAATTAAAAGGCTTCCGTGTCCCAATGGACTGATGACGCTCCATTTGTCCTTGTGGGGAACCGATGACCCCTTATTTGGCAGAGCCTGTGACATCCTTGATGGTCTGAGAGCCTTCATCCATATCTATGAACTTTAGCTTCCCACCTGCAAAATCCAGTTTCATGAGATCAATCTTGCGGAGGTCCGGGTTGTCGTAGGTCTTGAAATAGAAAACCTTGTTGCCAAGATCTCTGAACGACGCCCATTGTGTAGTTTCTTTCAGGATTTTTCCATCAGACATCTTTCCCGTCACGAGGCCCTTCGTGATGGCGAATGAATCAACAATATGCTGACAGAGGTTCAGATTCTTGTCGGCGTTTTCCGCTTTATCAGCGAAGTGGACAGTCATTCCCAAGCGAATGAAACGGCTCGGAGGTGTAAAATCTCCCGGCATCCCTATCATACCTGCTCCGTGGCCCGTTGGGACGAATTTCATACCGGCCATTTCGAGGGTCTTGGGGTTTTCTGTTGACATTCCGATGAACTGGCGAAGATGGGCCACATGCCACGGAAAGTTAGGAGCATTTGTCAGGATCCCCAATGGGTTATCATAAATGTGGACCCGGCCTTCATCAACCTCCAAGACTATACATTTTCCTTGAGCATCATATATGATGGCGTGGCCTGGCGGCGACATACCTAGAGCCGGAACCACATAACCAAACAGTTTGACCTCAGATATCGCTTTTTTCACCTCGTCCACAGTGGCAAAGTTGCCCAACAGCCAAGGTCCCATCATGGTTTGCGCCAAGGCGCGCTTTTCCTCGCCCGGCTTCACCTCTTGCCACTGCACGTCAAGCTCATACCATAGAGCCCCGAAACAAAGGCCTTTCTCGTTCAGTCCATCAACAACCATGGTATCGATTCCCCAGCCCACCACCGACACGTATCCGTACTTATTTTGCCATTCAAGGCCATCCTTGCCTCCTGGAGCCGGACTCGTGAACGGGATATTCCGTGGCGTCACAGCAATTTTCCAACCGCTGTCAACACCGAATTCCATCGTCCGCCCAATCGTGATGGTCTGATCTTTAGCAGTAACACTAAACGACATGCAGGCGGTGGCCCTGTCAATATTTATAGACAGGACGAGATATGCGATCGCACATATCAATACTGGTAATCTTGTTTTCATAGCTGCTAACCTCTTTTTCGAAAACTGTCCAGGGAATGTCGCGTTGTTTCACCAGAGAGTTTTGACGCTCTCAGAACACCAGCCCCATGGTTATTCCTCCCGCCAAGGAATACTGCTGAAGTACCAGCTTGTCTGCCGTTCTAGCTATGGAAACCCCGGGCGCCTCAAACGTCACATCTGATGGGCCCTTTATGGACTGAGTTGTGGCGTTGAACCACAGGCTGAAGGTTGATGGAGGCTTGGGCAGGACCGTGTACTCAAGAGTTAACGATAATAAGCTGCCTGGCTGGTTCAGGTTATAGGTAAGCGCAGAAGGAAAAGGAAGCGTCTGTCTGTTCACCAGAGCCCCCGAGGAAGTTACGAGTGGGCTGTATATGAGGGCAGCCCGGTAAAGATTCGGTTCAGAAACCTCCAGGCCCACGAAGGGAACCCAGTTTTTGAGGAGAAAATCCTGAGTTATCGTCTGGTTTTGTAGCGGAACATCATGGTTTCGAGGATTGGAATAGATCATGGAACTCTTGCCCCAGATGAATCCTCCCAGCAACGCGTATCCTTTTCCAATCCCGTAAGACGCTCCGCACTGAACCATCCAGTATTCCAAGTGAGATCCCGTGAAAGACAACAGTGGAAGAAAATTCAGCTGCCCTACGGAAATAGGCAATGACCCTGTCTGAACGAATTCTCTGGGAAGAAACCCTGTCGCCGAAACAGAAGCTGTCACCTTCGGTGAAAAAACGACATTCACTCCGGCGGACCCCATCCAAAAGTTGTAGTCTTTCAAGGCTATGCTGATATTTCCGATAGACACGTGCGGAACAGGAGAAGGTGGATCGAAGTCCGCCTGAATGGGGACGTCCAGGTTCACCCCGTTGCGTTGATAACCTAACTGGACAAAGGGATTGACTATTATGCCCCCTCCTACGGATTTCTCTCCCACTGAGCAACTACCTTCCTTGAGCGCATGGGGAGCACAATTATGATTCGCTGACAAGCATGACTTTCCCCCCTCAAAAGACCAGGCTGACTGTCCAGATAAGGAAGTCGCAACGATTATACCCAAGGCAATCAGGATGGGTTTCACAAATCTCATAGACATTGACTCCTAGGAAGATCGACCATAAGGATCTGCGTTTTCAGGCGTGCCGGGCTCAGCGCCTCTGGGGTCCAATCCCCGGATGTGCCAACATTACCCAGTATCGCGCGAATGGCACGATGAGAGAAAACCGAACCAGGGCGTCAGATAACCCGGTTTTCGGCCCGAATTTTGTGGGAAACGGAATGGCTGATATTAATCTCCAGACCCGTCGTACGTCAAAGTCTTTCTTACTCACTGGTGATTAATAGCTATAGTCTTAGGATTCCTGGATATTAATAGCGGCCTTTGTCATTGCGAGGAGGCGCAGAAAATACATAAGACTCTTGAATTGCCTAATGATCAAACGCGACGATTCTCATCACTGCGTCAAATATAGCCGAGCTCTTCCAGCCTTTTCTTGATTATTTCCTGCTCCTCTGCCGAGAAACCTTTCTCCGGGCGTGTTTCATCAATTACCTCATGCCCCTTATCAACGATGTATGATGCGTTTATTTCCAGTTTCTCCGAATAGTAAAACGAATCACCCAATTTCATTCCGTCAAGAGTAAAACTGTCACTGCCTGTTCCATAAGAATCCAGCGTAATTGAAGATATGTCCCTCCATGTCAGGCCATTAACTCGATCATCCCTTTTCTTGCCAGTTCTTAGGTCCGAAAGTTTTGTCAGGATAAAGATTCCCAGCGGATCATGATTACAGTCGTCCAAGGAATAAGCTGAGCCATCCACAAATACTTTGCCGGAGTCTATGGAGCTTAAAGCTCTTCTTTTAAGGCCGTCAAAATAAACCATCAAATCCGGAGCCACATTTAGCTGTTCAGCATATATTTCATCAGGTTTAAGGACATCATTGTAGATTGACTCTCCACTGCGCTCAGTAATTATTCGTAGACTGCCTGCCAATTCATCCCTGAAAGCTTCATATTCGGTTGGTTCGATGACGCCTTTGGGCTCGCGGCCTTTGACGTTGAGAAATATCCGGGCATAGTATCCCCCTTCGCTCCAGACCGTGGTCTTGTCCCAGTCGATCATCTCAGGCTCAAGCCTTGCGACTTCTTTCACAGGCTCCTTCAAGACAAGGTAACCGTTGTCTATTAACCATTGATTTATACAGACACCCCCATGGCATGGCATCGCTCCATGATCGGATACGATGACAACCGTGGTGTCATCATCCATCAACGCCAAAAGCGAATTCAGCTTGGCGTCGAGGTATTCGTAAAACTTGGGTATTACATCCTCATACTCAGACCCCGGCGCATATCTGGGATGCTCCGGATCAAAAAACCTCCAGAAAGTATGATGGGTCCGGTCAGGCGCTATCTCAACCATCATGAAGAAGTCCCACGGGTTAGTTATCAACAGGCGTCCGGCGATCTTGAATCGCCTTTCCACCATTTCCCGAAGCTCAACCGCCAATTCACCCAGTGGCCGGTTCCTGAACTCTCTGATGTCTTCAAGGTAGAGGCCCCCGGCAATGTCATCAAGTTCTTGGCCCAACTCCCCCGGATACGTGAACTCAGATGATTCTCTGGGCGCCGGAAAACCGCAAATCGTTATACCCCTGTGAGCCCTGGCCGGAAAGGTTTGGGGAATTCCAACCAAGATCGAAGATCCACCGGCTTCTTCAACATAATCCCATATCCTTTTTGCTCTTATCGCAGTTGAATCCATCGTGGACAGTTGTTCGTAATCATACGATTGCCTGTTTCTGAATCCGTAAATGCCAAGTTCACCAGGGTCCTTTCCCGTGGTCATGCATGTCCATGCGGGGATTGTTATAGGAGGTTCGGTCGATTTCAGTGGCCCCCAGGATCCATGCTCCATCAATAGCCTGAAAGTCGGCAGCCTGTCCTTGAATCGTTCAAAAATCAGACTTGCCGGAACTCCGTCAAGCCCGATCACCGCAAACTTATTCCTCTTTGAACTTTTTGACATACCAATACATGGGGGCGCCTGATCAGTTCGAATGTCAGGAAAGCGCTTCTCCAGGAAGTCCAGGATCATCCCGGTGGCCTGCTCAGGGGAACTATGATCGGTCCTGATAAGTAAATCCGGTGATTGCGGAATTTCAAACGGCGATGATATGCCCGTAAAATTGGGGATCTCTCCCTGCCTGGCGCGTCTGTAAAGGCCCTTTGGGTCGCGATCCTCACAAACATTGATAGAACACTCCAGATATATCTCAATGTAACGATCAGGATCGAAGAGGTTTCGAACAGCCATCCTCAGCGTTTCCAATGGAGTTATAAAGGCAGCGATAACTGTATGCCCCGCCTCCGACAGGATCTTTGCCGTCTCTCCGGCCCTTCTTATGTTTTCTGCGCGATCTTCGGCAGAAAAACCCAGGTCACGGTTCAAACCCGACCTCAGAACATCACCATCCAAAAGAACGACGCTCACATTTCGCTCTTCCAGTATTTGTTTTATCTTCGAGGATAAAGTTGACTTCCCTGATCCCGATAGACCGGTGAACCAAATAGTCTTACCAACATTATTTTGAGTCAAATTCATCAAAATTCTTTTCGGTTATCCAAAGCCCTGCCTAAAGTCAGTGGATCAACATATTCAAGGACTCCACCTATTGGCACTCCATAGGCGATTTTGGAAACCTTAACCCCTAATTCTTTAAGTTTTGCCGCTATGTAGGAAGCAGTAGCCTCACCCTCTATCGAAGGGTTTAGAGCTAGAATGATTTCTGAGGGCTGCTCTTTCCTGGACCTTTCAAGCAACTCCATCAATCTTATGTCTTTGGGGCCTACACCATCAAGTGGAGACAATGTCCCGTGCAAAATATGATAAAGCCCCCTGTAGATTCCCGATCGCTCTATGGCTACCAGATCAATGGGAGTTTCCACAACGCATATCTTTGAGTCATCACGCCTTGTATCCCGGCAAATAGCGCACGGATCCGTGTCGGTAGGATTGAAACATTTCGAACATAACCTGAGCTTGTCTTTGACAAGATTTATCGCCCGCACGAGTTCCTCAATCTCTTCACGTTTAGCGTTGAGTATGTGGAACGCATATCTCGTGGCAGTCTTTTCGCCGACCCCTGGAAATTTCTTCAGGGACCTGATCAGAGACGCAAGGGGTGTAACCACTTTTTCCTCTACTTGGTGTTAACTACTTGAAACAATTAGACTAGTGTCCCGGGTAGGCCTCTTGAGATAATTGTTTTTCCTAGAAAAGACCGGGAATCTTGAGCCCGCCTGTTAACTTGGACATTTCCTGTGTGGCCAATTCCTTGGATTTGTTTATAGCGTCATTTACCGCCGCCGCTATCAACGATTCCAATAAATCCTTTTCGTCCACGTTTATTATCTCGTTTTCTATCTTTACCGACACAATGTCCATCGTGCCCGTTATTTCCACTCGGACCATGTCCCCACCAGCGCTGCCAATAACCGTCTTGTCAGCAAGTTCCTCCTGCATCGAGGCAAGTTTGGATTGAAATCCCTGAGCCTGCGCAAGCAGATCTTTCATATTGAACAATTTAGAACCTCCATTCGGTCCATTAAAATCTTTTAGTTCATAGCTTGTTGCGCCATATTTTTTCTATATAATTATTTATTCGGTTAATTTGCAACCCCTAGAACTGACGAAACAAAGTGATCCCTTGTTACAATCGATAAAAAGAAACAAGCTGCTGTTAGTTAATCCGTGGATCCACGATTTTTCAGCTTATGACTTATGGGCTAAGCCACTAGGATTATTGGTATTAGCGGATTATTTGCGGAGAACCGGCTGGGAAACGACTCTCGTCGACTGTCTCGATCCATGCCACACCGGATTGCCAGACAAATACCAGAGATCAGCAGCTCGTGGACGTTTCCACCGAACACAAATTCCAAAACCGGAATGTCTCAAAAATGTTCCCAGGACATACGCCCGCTATGGAGTCCCGTACGAATTAATCGCCAATGACCTGTCAAAAGTTGAAAGGCCTGACGCTATTCTGGTCACTAGCCTCATGACATACTGGCGAACAGGACTCATTGAGACCATCGATCTACTGCGCAACGTGTTTCCCGCCGTCCCTATCCTCCTCGGTGGAATTTACGCGTCAATAATGGGGCAAAACGCCAGGAAGCTCACCGGCGTCGATAAATTGATAGTAGGTCCCGCTGAACAATCAATTAATAGAATTCTGGGAGAGTTACTCTCCGTTAATCACGCAGATCAACAATATTCAGGACTTAACTTCACCCCGGCATTGGATCTTATGTCCCATGTGAGCTTTATTCCTCTGCTAACGTCTCGTGGATGCCCTTATAAATGCCATTACTGCGCATCAAAAATCGTAGCGCCGTCCTTTGTTCAAAGACCGGTCAATGATGTCATAAATGAACTGCAGACCAACCTGGACAAATACGGCTGTAAAGACATAGCCATCTATGACGACGCTTTCCTGGTCAATCCGCAGGAGCATGCCCTGAAGATACTGGAACCATTCGAATCCGACCGCCCTGAACTTGATTGGCACTGTCCCAATGGGCTGCACGCTCGAGCCATAGACAAAAAGGTGGCTTTGAGTTTCAGAAGAGCCGGTTTCAAGACGATACGCATCGGCCTGGAAAGTTCATCCGACACCTTCAATAGAATGACCGGAGGAAAAACCAGCCGCGATTTCTTTTTGCGCGCGGTCGGTTTCCTGAGGGAAGTGGGATTCACCCAAGAGCAGATAGGCGCCTACCTGTTAGTAGGAATTCCGAAGCAGACATGCGCTCAAATAGAGCAGGATGTCGAATTTACTCTCAATGCCGGCGCTCATCCCAAACTGGCGGAATATTCTCCCATACCCGGCACTTATATGTGGGATGAAGCGGTTAGGCAGTCATCCTATCCCATTGAGCATGAAACACTTTTTCATAATTGCACTCTGCTTCCCGCCGCTCTGCCTGAAGTAAACTCAGAATTCCTCTCTAGAACAAGGAGAAGAATTAGAGACGCTATCAACAGATTCAATAATTAATCATCCTTATCAGATGTTGACAGTGTGGCGTCATATTGCTAAATATGAAGTAATCTTCAGTGAATATTTTTAATCAATATCAAATTCGGAAAGTGAGATCGTAATGGCCCAACCGAAGGACGTAGTAGGCGCCGCCCTCGTCGTCGGAGGCGGAATTGCAGGGGTTCAGGCCTCGTTAGACTTGGCGGAATCGGGTTATAAGGTCTATTTAGTTGAGAATCAGACAGGAATCGGTGGGCGTATGGCCCAATTGGATAAGACTTTTCCCACGAATGATTGCTCGACCTGTATCTTCTCGCCCAAACTGGTCACTGTCGGCCAAAATCCTAACATTGAATTACTATCCTATAGTGAAGTAGCTGATATTCAAGGTGAATTAGGTAACTTCAAGGTAAAGGTCCGACAGAAATCTCGATATATCAGGAAGGATCGTTGTAAGGCCTGTGGTGATTGCGCTACCGCATGCCCCGTTAAGGTCCCGAATGAATTCGATCAGGATCTGAGCAATAGATCGGCCACCTATAGGCTGTTCCCTCAGACCATTCCTCAGACATTCGTCATTGAAAAAGCGGATAGGGCCCCTTGCGTTATGGCTTGCCCCGCCCACATAAATGTCCAGGGATATGTCGCCCTGATCAGCAAAGGCAAATATAAAGAAGCCGTCGAATTGATATACAAGAATCTGCCTTTGCCCGGAGTCTTGGGACGGGTTTGCCCGCATCCATGTGAAAAAGTCTGTAGACGTGGAGAAAAAGACGCTCCTATTTCTATATGTAAGCTAAAAAGATTTGCGGCGGATCAGATAGACTACTCTGAGCTTACCTTGCCGGAAATACAGCCTCGCGATGAAAAGGTCGCGGTCATCGGATCAGGCCCTGCCGGTCTTTCCGCAGCTTATTACCTCGCCTTGAACGGCTATAAGGTAACTATCTTCGAAGCGGCCCCGGTCCTCGGCGGATGGCTGCGAGTCGGTATCCCCGCTTATAGACTACCCAGGGAACTCCTCGAAAAAGAAATAAACCATATCCTGAGCCTCGGCGTTGAAGCCAAAACCAACACTGCCCTGGGTAAGGATGTGACCATAGACGGCCTCAAGGCTGACGGCTACAAGGCCATATTCCTCGGAGTCGGATGTCAGGAAGGCGCCAGACTCGCCATACCCGGCGAAGAGGCTCAAGGCGTAATACAGGGTGTTGACCTTCTCAGAGATGAAGCCCTGGGAAAGAAATTCGACTCAATCAAGAAGGCAGTGGTCATCGGTGGTGGAAACGTCGCCATTGACGCCGCCAGAGTCCTGGTAAGACTCGGCGCTGACGTGTCCATACTATACCGTAGGTCTCGAGCTGAAATGCCGGCTTATGACGAAGAAGTTCACGCCGCCCTCGAAGAAGGCGTCAAGATTCAGTTCCTGGCCGCCCCCGTGGAAGTAGAACAATCTGGGGGAAAAGTAACGGGACTGAAGGCCATTCGTATGGAATTGGGTCCTCCGGACGCGTCGGGAAGACGTCGCCCTGTCCCGGTAGAAGGCTCGGAATTTACAATCGCAGTCGATACAATCGTCCCGGCAATCGGACAGGTTGTCGAGTCAAAATTCTGGGATGACTCCCCCAACATAACCCAGACCCCAAAAAAGACCATAAGCTTCGATAGAGTTACTTATGCCACAGGTATCGAAGGAATCTTCGCCGGTGGTGACGCCGCTACGGGACCGGCCACGGTCGTAGAAGCCGTCGCGGCAGGACGTGAAGCAGCCGAATCCATAAACAGATACATAAACGGAATGGACTTGGCCGAAGGACGCCCGATGTCATTCGCGGACGATCCTCAATATCCGCCTATTCCGGAAATGAAAGCCGAAGCCAGGGCCGTCAATCCTGAAATACCCGTATCACAACGCAAGAATTTCAATGAGGTTGAACTCGCCTTCCCTGAGGATGAAGCCGTAAGAGAAGCCAATCGATGCCTGAATTGCGGGGTGTGTTCCGAATGTATGGAATGCGTGAAAGCTTGCCCGGCTCAGGCTATCGATCACAACATGGACGACTCAATCCTCGAATTCGATGTTGGAACGGTTATCCTTTCAACCGGATATGAAATGCTCGACCCGACAAAAGTCCGGGGAGAATTTTCATACGGCACAGCGAAGAATGTTCTGACGAATATGGAATTCGAACGAATGCTGAGCGCCTCCGGACCAAACGCCGGTGAGGTCAAAAGACCTTCCGATGATCACCATCCTAAAAAGGTCGCCTGGATTCAGTGTGTCGGTTCACGTGACGCTCAGAAGGGAATGCCGCATTGCAGCTCGATATGCTGTATGGCCTCTATTAAGGAAGCCATCATTGCCAAAGAGCATGACCCAAATATTGAACCAACAATATTCTACATGGATATACGCGCTTACGGTAAAGACTTCGACGCTTATTATGAAAGAGCCAAGAATTCAGGCTTGGTGCGTTTTGTCAGGTCAATGGTTTCAAGGGTTGTGGAAGATCCCCTAACCAACAATCTGAACATCACCTATCTCGATGAAAACCAGAAACTCGTCACCGAGAATTTCGATATGGTGGTCCTGGCCGTTGGACTCAAGACTTCCCAGGAATCCATCGATTTGGCTAAACAGCTCGGAATCGAACTAAACGATTCCTCTTTCTGCTCAACCACTTCGTTCGATCCCGTTCAGACCAACAGACCCGGTATGTTCGTCGCAGGTATGTTCCAGGGTCCAAAAGATATTCCACAAACCGTCATGGAAGCGTCAGCGGCCGCAGGAGCTTCCTCAAAATTGCTCTCCAGCGCAAGGAATACTCTTACGACCAAACAGGAATTCCCGCCACAGCGTGATGTATCAGGCGAAGAACCTCGCATCGGAGTATTTATCTGCAGATGCGGAATCAACATAGCCAATGTCGTGAATGTTCCCAAAGTTGTTGAACACGTCAAAACTCTTCCCAATGTCGTTTTCGCGGATGAAAAGCTTTTCACGTGCTCTCAGGACACTCAGGAACAATTCCTTGATATTATTAAAGAACATAATCTCAACCGTGTCGTCGTGTCCGCCTGCAGCCCCAGGACACACGAACCTATGTTCCAGCTCACAATGGAAAAGGCCGGCCTGAACCCCTACCTGTTCACGATGACCAACATCCGCGACCAGTGTTCATGGGTTCACGCTACGCATAAGGAAGACGCCACACTTAAGGCCATGGACCTGGCCCGTATGGCCGTAGCCCGAGCAAGGCATCTCATGCCGCTCCAGAAATCCAAGATGGAAGTGGTGTCTCAGGCATTGGTCCTCGGCGGTGGTGTTTCCGGAATGGTTTCCGCGGCTAACCTGGCTGATCAGGGATTCCAGGTATATCTCGTGGAAAAGACCGATAAGCTTGGCGGAAACGCTCAATCCATTGAAAAGACGATTCATGGTGAGCCGATCAAGGCCTATGTTGATGATTTGGTGGCAAAAGTTGAAAACCACCCCAAGATAGAAGTTCACATGGGCTCCAAATTCTTTGACCTGACCGGTCACGTTGGACATTTCAAGGGAAAAATCGCCAAATTGACCAATGGCTCACAACCCGCTGAAATAGATTTTGGAGCAGCCATAATCGCCACAGGCGCCATGGAATCGAAGCCCACCGAATACCTCTACGGGGAACACAAAGCTGTAGAAACACAGCACTCACTCGAAGAACGTATCATGGCGGGCGATCCAAGCCTCAAGAACATCAAGAACGCCGTCTTCATACAGTGTGTCGGCTCTCGATGCGATGAACGCCCATATTGTTCCAAGATATGTTGCGCAGGCTCGGTGCGTCTGGCCGAAAGACTCAAGGAATTAAGCCCGGGAGCCAAGGTCTATGTGCTATACAGAGACCTTAGAACCTATGGATTGCTGGAAAAGTACTACGCTGAATCCAGGAAGGCCGGAACGATATTTGTCAGGTTTGATCCTGAGTCCAAGCCGAAAGTTGAGGCCTCCGGGGATAAGGTAATGGTCACGGTCAGAGATATGACCCTGGATCAGGATATCACAATCCCCGCTGATCTACTGACGCTTGCGGCAGCTATCGATCCTGCTCAATCTAACCGTGAGATTGGTCAGTTGTTCAAGGTCACCGTCAATTCATATGGCTATTTCGTAGAAGCCCACATGAAACTCAGACCGGTCGACTTCACTACTGAAGGTGTATTCCTTGCGGGTCTTTCGCATTACCCGAAACCGATTGATGAATCTATCGCTCAGGCTACCGCAGCGGCGCAAAGGGCGTCTATCCTGCTGAGCCAGGAGAAGATGACATTCCCCGGCGTTATTTCCAAGGTGGATCCGAGTAAATGCGCAGTTTGCCTCACCTGTGTGCGGCTATGCCCTTACGGCGCTCCGTTCATCAATGAGGATCACAAGGCTGAGATCGTCCCGGCATTGTGCCAGGGATGCGGAATCTGCGCCTCAGTTTGCCCCGGTAAGGCAATCGAACTGTCACACTTCCGCGACGATCAGGTGTGCTCAGAAATCGACGCCTTGTTCGGTGAAGCTTCATAAGGGCGCCGAAATAAGCAGTATCGCTGGAAAAGTGTAGAGGGCAGGAGCATAAATGCTTGGCTCCTGTCCCCAAAAAAGTTATATGACGTTTTGACAGGATAAATGAGTTATACGCTCTATTGTCGGACCGAAATTGAAGAGGAGCGCAAACGCCTCAGACTTTCAGGTTCCGAGAGGGAGAAACAGATGCCTCAAACAGGTTATGCAACCTCAACAGGAAGAATAGCGGCGCCTCAGGCTGACTTGGCCGCTATTATCAATCAGTGCTACCAATGTGGCAAATGCTCCGCTGGATGTCCCGTAGCCTCAGAGATGGACTTGATGCCTCATCAGATGGTCAGACTGGCCGTCCTGGGTGATGTCGACAGAATTGCAGCCTCAAAGAGTGTTTGGTTGTGCCTAACATGCCACACATGCGGCGCCAGATGCCCCAACGGCATTGATGTGCCCGCCCTGCTCGACCCAATCAGACATCAAATACTCAGAGATAAACTCGATACCAAGGGATCCCCCGTGCCGGTGTTCCACAAAACCTTCATGGACACCATCAAGACCTTCGGTAGAGTCTATGAGCTGTTCCTTATCGGTATGTATAAATTAAGAACCAAGAAATATTTCGACGATATGGAACTTGGTATGCAAATGTTCAAAAAGGGCAAACTCCACCTGCTTCCTCAAAAGACCGGCAGTTTAAGCGAAGTAAAGCAGGTGTTCAAGAAATCCGGTTTGAAATAATTCAGGCCATCAATTCCAAAAAAAGAATGATCAAAGGCTGCGCTTGTGCGACAGCCATTTTTCATTTCTGTTGATGAGGAAGCGCAATGGAATTTACTTACTATCCCGGATGCAGCTTGAAAGGCTCCGCCGAGGAACTCGATGAGTCATTTCGCAGCGTCTCGGAAAAGTTGGGCGTCACTTTGAAGGAATTACCCGACTGGGCCTGTTGCGGCGCGTCATCCGCTCACATGGTCGACGCATACCTTGAAACCGCCCTGCCCGCTCGAGATCTCTTAACCGCTGAACGTCTCGGACGTGATGTTGTAGCCCCATGCGCCGGTTGTCATGTGCGCATGAAGGCCGCTTCTATGAAAATACTCGAAGACGCCGATCTCTCAAGACAGTTCCCTTTCAAGGGTGAAATCGACATCATCTCCGGTATCGAAATGTTCCACAAACAGGATGTCCTCAAGAGAATAAAGGAACGCCGTTCCAAACCTCTTGATGGACTCAAGGTAGTCACCTATTACGGTTGCCTCGCCGTCAGGCCCGTAGAAGTGGTGGCTCCGGAAGATCCCGAAAATCCAAGGCAAATGGATGATGTGCTTGAAGCCCTTGGAGCCGAAGTATTGAATTGGCCATACAAGACCGATTGCTGCGGCGGATCGCTGGCAGTCACCAGAACTGATCTGGTAATCAAGCTCTCAAAGAAGCTCATTGACATGGCAATCGCCGTCGGCGCCGACGCCATGGTTACACTGTGCCCCATGTGCCAGGCTAACCTCGACACCCGTCAGGCCGATATGTCAAAACTGTCAGGAAAAAATTATCAGATGCCCGTTCTGTATTTAACCGAACTAATCGGTGTGGCCCTAAACGATTCGCAGGCCACTCGATGGTTCGAGAAACATATGGTTTCTCCCAAGAATATGCTGGCCTCCAAGGGCCTTATCTAAAGCCTGCATTATAGTCAATTAGCTTGACGAAACAGGCCCAGTTGTGATTAAATCCCTTCTAGTAAAATATCTCACTGCGCGCTAGAAGGGCCTCATGGGAAAGATCCCCATTTATAAGCCCATAATCATAATCGCATTAATGTTCGCCGCGGTCTTCGGCCCCGGCGAACGCTACACCCACGCGCAATACCCCGATTCCGGTCTCGGGGCCATCCTGCCACTGGATTCCATACAAAAATTCATCGGACCTATCCTGCCTCCAAACGGACTCTCAAGCACGTTCAGAAGTGAACTGGGATTCGGTGGCGGCTTGGC
>CALGLN010000024.1 GCA_937930835.1 uncultured Desulfomonile sp. | reverse complement strand
AGTTTATGTATACAAAAACAGGCCTCCGAGGCTCATGAATAAAGGCTCATGTATAAAATGTATGAAACCGGCCTATTAATATGTAACTTGTAATTTGCGAAAAGAATTTTTTGTACACGTTACAACTTAATTGCCGAGTTTTATACATTTTATACATAAAGCGCAATTATACGGCTTCAGTATGGGTTTTGCGAGCCTACCAAAGTATACATAATCCATACATGAAGTATACATGATTTATACATGATCCAAGAGTGAGGCTGAATCTGGTTTGTGGGGCGCCAGGGAAATTCAGGAGTGAACGGTTTTATTTTTCTTGTGAGTTTTAGTTATTGGTCACGGGGGCGCCAGTGGCTATTTCGATCCTGCCTTTTCGATGGATGGCGTCAAAGGCGGCGTTTACGAGTGCTTTTTCAGTCAGGCTGGTTATAGCTTCTATGGAATAATTTTGGATAGCCATTTCTCTTGCTTTTAGTCCCATGGAATGCCTCAGGTTGCTGTCGCTGATTATTTTTTCCATGGCTTCAGCCATTTTTTGTGGGTCTGATGCCGGGGCGAGCAGGCCGGTGACTCCGTTGGTGACCACCTCTGGGTTTCCACCTACAGCGGTGGCCACAACAGGTAAACCGCATGACATTGCTTCGAGGATAACATTGGGCAATCCTTCGGACACTGAAGACAGGGCGAGCATCCATGCTTTTCTGAGGTATGGTCGCACGTCGGTTGTTCCTAGCCTGATGGTAACCTTATCCGTGAGATTATGTTCTTCGGCATATGCTTTGAGATAAGACTGGAGATAGCCGTTTCCTATCATTAACATTCGGGCTTCGGGAATCCTCTGACTTAGGATGTTGAATGCCTTTAGGGCGGTCATGGGATCCTTGATTTTGACCATTCTTCCGAGGTAGAGGATGGTGGGGTTTGGTGAGCGAAGCGATTCATCCGGGGTGAAGTAATCGGTGTCGACACCGTTGGGAACGACTTCCACCCTCTCCGGGGCAACTGAATGGCGTTTTGTAACAAAATCCTTCAATGCTTCGGCATTGCACACCACGCGATTACTGGCATGCCACAAAAGCGACTCGAATTGCTGTTCCTTTCTGCCTCGCCAGCTAGAGACTATCACCGGCACTCCGACAATGTATGAGAAAAGTCGTCCCCATATATTCGGCACTGCGGTAAGCGTGTAAATGATGTCGGGTCGTTTTTCCCTGAGTTTCCAGAACAGTCTGTAGAGCGCCTGGGGGGTTACCCACGAACTCAGGCAAAAATAAGAGACTCTGACATCACATTCTTCAGCGATGGGGAGCATGTCCTCGCCACCACGGAGCACCCAAAGTTCTATATCGAAGAGTTCACGATTTAGATGTTTGAGTAAATGAGTGGCATAGCGTTGAGTTCCGCCGAATTCCAGGTCCTGAAGTAACAGAACAGTCTTTAGGGGGGTTTTCAGTCTGTACGTCATGGATTGAACAGTTATCTTCGTTTTTCAAGGCTTTGCATGAGCAGATCATATACCTGCTTGTGAGTCCGTTGCGGATCGAATTCCCTCAGGACCAGTTCACGTCCTCGCTCGGCCATCTGCAATGCCCTGTCCCTGTCCTTGAGCATTTCTTCCATTGCCTGGGCCAGTTCGGGCGGGTTCTTTTGTGACACCAGAAAACCTGTTTCTCCATTCCTGATGACCTCAGGAATGCCACAAACGTCCGTTGACACAACGGGTATTCTGTGGGCGAGGGCCTCCAGGATGACGGTAGGCAGTCCGTCCCTGTCTCCCGTGGAATGCACAGCGCTCGACATTACAAACAGGTCCGCCTTCATGAACAGATCGGATACCTGGTTATAAGGCACAAAGCCTGGGTAGGAGATGATATCGGTCAGGCCAAGCTTCTTTGTCAGGTAAAGCAGTTGCATTCTGCGTGGGCCATCCCCGGCAAGAGTCAGATGAAAATCCACCTGACGGTCCTTGAGGATTTTGCATGCGTATAGCAGGTCATCGAACGCCTTTATCCTGGCAAATCGTCCTAATGCGAGGATTTGGTAGGGTTTTTTCATTACGACTGGCGCCGTGGAGTGTTTCTCAAGGGGCACCCCGTTGTAAACCGGAAAGATCTTGTCCTTTGCTTGCGGGGCGAATTGCGCCATGTAGGGAACATTAGTCCTGTTTTCCGAGATAACGAATTCGGCGTCCGTCAATTTTTCAGCTAAAGCTCCATCCGGCGGATATATGTCACCGGCTCTTCCGGTGAAGCTGAAGGGTATGCCGATCAGACGGGACGCCACCCAGGCGGCTGTCGCAGGACCCATCGCCCACGGAGCATGCGCATGGCCAATCCCCTGCTCTTCAAACATTCGCGCCAATGTAAAACCGGCTAAGAACCCAAAAATGTTCTCTCCGCCAAATTCGATGGATTTCCATTTTCTTACAGGTATGGTTTTGAAGAGGTGAGCGGTTAATCTTCGATTGCGTTTCCACCAGTATGCAATGTCCCGAGGAAGCCTTTTCAAGAAAGGGATGCCAAGGCGAGTAACTTTTTTTGACGCCTCCGCCATCTCCGGAGAGAGTTTCTGAGTAAGTTCTCCGTACAGGGTAAAAACTTTTACATCTAAACCCATCTTCCACAGGTTCATCACCTCCCTGAATATGAAGGTTTCAGAAGGTTTCGGGAACCACAACAGGATATAGGCCACTTTTGGGTTTGTCACGCTAGCGAACTCCTGGGAATCTATCAACCTTCGATTAAATTGATCAGTAAAGACTCAATTAATAAGCCCCAGACAGATCAACTGCTGAGGCTCGTCAAATTGATAGATTTTGTCTTTTTCAAACTATACTGTATGGATTATTTTCGAGCCATAACTGAAAGATGAGGAGTGTCCACAACTCTTTCCTATGATCTACGATACCACGTTCATGCTCCATTACCAACTCAGATACAACCTTAGGGTTAAAAAGACCTTGCCTGTACAACCTGTCAGTGTCGAACATTTCCCGCACAAGCGGACTCAACGTCTCTTTCAACCACAAAGCCGACGGAATAAGAAAGCCACGTTTTTTCCTGTTGAGAATCTCTGCAGGAAGTTTCTTGCGGAGCGCTCTTTTTAGGAGGTACTTTCGTTTGAATCGCCTGATCTTCATTTCCGGAGGAAGCCCGAAAACGAATTCGACAACCTTGCGGTCCAGAAAAGGAGCCCTGACCTCTAAAGAGTTCATCATGGAACATCGATCGACTTTGACAAGAATGTAATCGAGCAAATATTGCTTTGTCAACAGGTAAAAAACCTTGTTCAAAGGAATGCCCGAGTCAAAACTGTTGTAAGTCCGGTTGGTTGTTGAATAAAGATCATTCGGGTTGTCTATAATGTCCGGTGGGTCGCTCCATATATCCCTCTGAAGGTCATCAGAAATAGCTCCAAGCCAGATCTGCGTTCGCAGCCATTCGGGAGTATAAACCCCTGAGAAGAATTTCTCGGTGACATGACGTGGACTTACATATCCCGAAGATATCGGTAAGCGCCGGCAAAAGGGCTCGACAATCTTCTTTCGTAAAAACTCGGGTAGTTTCAGATAATAATTTGAAAGGATGAAAGCGGAGTAATATTCATATCCTGCGAAGAGCTCGTCTCCACCGTCTCCTCCAAGCGCTACCGTGACATCTCGCCTGGTGATCTGTGAAAGCAGATAAGTGGGCACGATAGACGGGTCAGACATAGGCTCATCCTGCATGGACACGATTGACGGCAGGAGAGCCCCGGCTTCCATGGCGCTCAGTATCTGTTCGTGATGGTCCGTCCCAAAATGATTGGCCACAAGTCTTGCATACTTCGATTCATCGTAGCTAGCCTCGGTGAAACCAATGCTGAAGGTTTTTATGGTTCGGGGGTCGACTTCTTCAGCCATCAGGGCAACCACGGCGGATGAGTCTATTCCTCCACTAAGAAACACACCTAACGGAACGTCACTAATGAGACGCTTTCTCACGGCGTCCTTTAATAATTTTACGGTGTGCTCGCATGCTTCTGTTTCCGAACAAGGCGCCGTATCGTGTGGGACAGGCAGGTCCCAAAACTGCGAGATAGTAATCTTGTCTGGGCAAAAAGTAAGCGAATGCCCGGGCTTAAGCTTGTAAACGTCCCTAAATATAGTGTAAGGCGTTGGGACATACTCATAGGCCAAAAATCTGGCGATCTGTTCCCTGTCTATCCTGAGGCTCAGAAAAGGAAGTCGCCTGAAAGCTGTGAGTTCGGAAGCAAAAGCGAATACGCCATCTTGAAAGGTATAGTAGAACGGTTTCTTCCCCATCCTGTCTCTTGCCGCAAACAGGCTATTGGTCCTGGAATCCCAGATAGCAAAGGCAAACATTCCTTCAAATTTGTCCAGACACTCAGGCCCCCATATCAAATATGAGCAAAGAAGAACTTCAGTATCCGATCTTGTCTTGAAAGGGACGCCAATTTTCGCAAGTTCGGCTCTTATCTCCGGGAAATTGTAGATTTCACCGTTGAATACTATGGTAGCTGATCCATCATAAGAACACATTGGCTGGGAACCTGTTTCCAGGTCTATGATGCTCAACCGCCTATGTCCCAAGGCAACGGCGTCGTTTATCCACAAGCCACTCCCGTCCGGACCTCGCTTATACAAGGTGTCGGTCATGGATTGGAGCCAGCCTCGCTGCTGTTCATGGCTACCGGGGGCGTTTATAAATCCAGCTATTCCACACAATTTCTTTCACCGAAGTTCTTGGACTTGATGCTAGACAATCATTGAACGGAGTTTTTCCGCCATCTTCTCGTTACCGAAGAAATCGCCACGTGAGATCTGAGCCTGATAGTGGTCAAGCTTGCTTTCGAAATCTTCGAAAGTTTTCAGATCAGGATTCACTTGGGCTGAATAATCTCCATAACCCAGGTATTTGATCATGAAAGCGTTAATATGCTGCTCGTACGCCAGACGTATGGGAAAGCACAGGATAGGCTTGCCGTAATACAAGGATTCGGAAATAACATTATGTCCACCATTTACTATTGCGTACCGGCAACTGGACAGATCTTCCAGGAACCCTTCCACACTGTTGGCCTTGAATTCGAGATTTTTTTGCGATGGTTTGGCCCCAAAGCCGTATATCCTGAAACGGCCGGGTAACTTTTTTAAAGTTTCCAACAAGGGGAGGAACGATGGGGAAGTCTGATAGACAAGGACATGATCGGCATTGGAACTGGAGCATTGACGGACAACAGGACGCAAAACAGAAGGGGTGACGGACGTTCTTCGTGGATCCTTGGGAGTCAAAGAAAAGAAAGAAGTGACGATATACTTGTCCGCGTTGCTGTACATAAGCTTTAGAGGCAAAGTGAGCAACAACTTTCCTATGTGTCCACCAGGATCAACAGGCCATTTACATTCGGTCAATATGTGCTGATGGTCAACGCTTACACATGGAATTCCCAGTCGAGCAGCGGCTAATGGTGTAAAATATTCATAGTTTGAAAGCGCAAAATCTGGAGAAAAATCCCTGATCACTCTCTCGACATAGTCAATCACCGATTTCTTCCTGAAAAGAATTCTCGCGCCATTTGAGATAGTTTTTTGAAGATCAACCTGGTTATTGGAGTAATATGTGGATAACATGGGTATCTCCACAGTGTCATAACCAAGCTTGGCTATTTGTGTGACCTTTCCGCCCCCAAGAAAGAGAAATGTATGCTCGGGTAGTAACGACGCCACTATAGAGGAAAACGTAATATGCCCCATGGCATCGCCCATCACACCGAATACTATTCTGGCCACCTGAAGTTGATTCCTTTGATGTTTCAAGCCAACTCAAACCACGACAGATTAATTGTAACGCGCTGTGTTGTCAATGTAACGCGCTGTCTAAAGAATGAGTTTTTAAGTTAAGAGCTTGAATATATGATAGTTTTACGGCCTTAGGCAAAAAATGGCGCTGGGTATTGAGGCCGTGGTCAGGAAAAAATGTTCCAAAATAAAACATTTTTGTTCCAACACATCAATTTTAATGTTTCAAAGTGAAACAAGGTCGGTTATACTCTTTTTAGCTAGAGATGTATTTGTTCTCACAGTGCTAAAATGCTGTCGAATCTTTTTAGAAACTGAACAGCTAATTAGCAATCGCTAGAGTGGGAATAAAAATGAGGCCGTCGATGAATCTGAGGCAGTCCATAGGTCAGCTCTTTTCGGGATTGGCTGAAGTCCCCGGTGAGGAAACGTCTCCTATTCGTTACACGATAATGAGAAGGAATATGACGATCCTGATGCTGCTGATCACACTTGTTCCTTTATCTCTCATGACGGTCATCAATTACTATGAATACCGCTCTGTATTAAAAGATGAGATCGTGACACCCCAAAAGGTGTTGGTTAACAAGGCCAAACACTCTATTGAGTTATTTCTCGCCAATCGGCTTGCTACAGTAAATTTTATTGCTTCGGCGTATTCCTATGATGAGTTGGCTGATGAAGCCAATCTTAACAGGATCTTTCGAGTTTTGAAGAGGGAATTTGAAGGATTTGTTGATCTTGGCCTTATAGATTCGGATGGAATACAGGTTAGTTATGCCGGACCTTACAAATTACAGGGGAAGGACTATTCCGAGCAGAGCTGGTTTGAGCACGTTCGGGTGAACGGTACTTACATAAGCGATGTGTTCAAGGGGTACCGGCGATTTCCTCACATAGCTCTGGCTGTTCAGACGATGCCATCCACGGGGAAGTCGTGGATTGTCCGGGCGACAATAAACACCGGGAAGCTCGATGAACTTATTGCGTCGATGGGGCTTGACGCTGAAAGTGACGCCTTTTTGGTCAACAAGGAGGGTGTGCTTCAGACAAATTCGAAATACTATGGCCAAGCCCTTGAACAATGTCCATGCGTTCCTTCGGTAAGCTACGAACCGACAGTGCTGGAAAGGGTTGATCCTTCCGGACGAGAAATAATTCTTACTTATGCATATTTCCCCACCACTGATTTCATTTTAATGCTCATAAAGCCTCAGGCGCAGGTCATGAGGGCATGGTACTCACTAAAAGGTGATCTTCTGCTGGTATTCCTTCTTAGTGTGGGTCTTATAGTAGCGGTAGTTTTGCGATTGACCAAGACCATGTTTCAACGCATGAAGGAGTCTGACGACAAGCGGGCGCTAGCTTTGAGGGAAATGGAGCACAACCACAAGCTATCTTCAATCGGTCGACTGGCGGCAGGCGTGGCCCATGAGATCAACAATCCATTGGCGGTTATCAACGAAAAGGCCGGCCTCATGAAGGATCTCATTGAATTTACGCCGAACTTTCCCGAGAAGGAACGTTTCATGGCTCCGGTAGGAGCGATAATAGGTTCGGTTGAGAGATGCAGGACGATAACTCATCGTTTGCTTGGTTTTGCACGAAGAATGGATGTCGAGATACAGGTCCTGGACGTTAACGATGTAATACGTGAGACACTTGGATTCCTTGAGAAAGAGGCTCTCTACAGAAACATAAAGGTAAACCTGAATTTGGGTAAGGAATTACCGAAGATTGAATCCGACAGGGGGCAGTTGCAGCAGGTTTTTCTCAATATTCTGAATAATGCCCTGCAGGCGATGGACGATGGTGGAACCGTTTCGTTAGCCACATTCGAAAGAGACGAGAATTTCATAGGGGTAACTATTCAGGATACCGGTCATGGGATGTCTGAAGAGACCTTGAAGCACGTTTTCGAGCCATTTTTTACGACTAAAGCTGCGGGCAAGGGGACTGGGTTGGGTCTATCGATCACATATGGGTTGGTAAAGAAGCTCGGTGGTGATGTTGACGTTCAAAGCAAAGTTGGCAAGGGGACGAGGTTCACCGTTTACTTACCTAAAAAACATGACATGACACAGGGGAGCAATAATGGGTAGCCTAAAGGTAATGCTTGTAGACGATGAACAGGAATTTGCCATAACCCTCGCAGAGAGGCTCCGCATGAGGGGCATAGAAACCATTACCGCTTTTGATGGTGAAGAGGCGTTAAAGCTGATTGTTGGGGATAAACCTGATGTCGTTGTGCTTGACATCATGATGCCTGGAATGAGCGGCCTTCAGGTTCTTGGAAAAATCGCGGAGATTCATCCGGGGATTCCGGTTATTCTCCTGACCGGTATAGGCTCAACAACTGAGGGGATAGCCGGGATGAAAATTGGAGCGCATGACTATTTGATGAAACCCATTCAGATCGAGGAGTTGATCGACAAGATTCGAGCTGCGGTCAAAAAATAACCACGCTATGAAATAGAGGGACTTAACGTGAAAGAAACTTTGTTCATGGGTCGGATAACGGCTACGGTTACTCACGAGATAAAAAATGTCCTGGCGATAATAAGGGAGTCCGGTGGACTGATGGAAGATTTCCTTAACATGGTCGAAGGTGACAACTTCAAATACAAGGACAGATTTCACAAGATCATTTCCAATATTGAGGATCAGGTTGTTAGGGGTGACGCAATATCTACTCTTCTGAACAGGTTCGCCCATAGCCCCGACGCTGATGTCGCATCTGAAAATGTTCCTGACCTTCTAGATCAGATGATCGTGCTGAGCGCCAGACTCGCAAAAGCCAAGGAGATCGTTTTTAAATCAGACAAGGATTCCGGAGTTATCCTGATTTCGTCTGATCCGATAAGAATTAGAATGCTAATTTTTCAGGCTATGGATGTCCTGATGAATTACTGCAAACCTGGTCAAACGATTCTCGTTAATTCTAAGGTAAATGATAGCAAATTGATAACTCTTGAATTTTCTGTTGATTCCAAGACCCAAGTCCTTCAAGAGTTTGAACAGATTATTTTGTCCGATCAATGGAAGGATCTTATATCTACGGTGGAAAGCTTAGATTCAAAGGCATTTATCAATCCTGAGAACGGGACACTACGTCTTGAGTTAAGGAGTAACGATAATCGGTAAGCGCGAGGCGCACTCCTTGAGGTGAGAGATCTCAATGCGTCCGTGCCCAATAAACCAAGTTTCTTGTTAAAGTCTCAAGAAAGCGCAAAGACGGATAGAAATGCGGAACTTAAAGTCTTTGGGAGGATTGTTATGAAGGAATTCAAGGTCCTTATGGTTGATGACGAAGAGGAATTCGTTCGAACATTGGATGAGCGCGTGAAAATGCGCAACCTGGATTCGAACGTTGCATTGAGTGGCGAAGAGGCGCTCGATATTCTGGCCAAAGATGCTCCGGATGTAATGTTGCTCGACCTGAAAATGCCCGGAATGGACGGAATGGAAGTCTTGAGGAGGGCCAGAGAAGCCTATCCCGGTGTTCAGGTCGTAATGTTGACAGGACATGGCTCAGAAAAAGACGAGGCTGAGGCGCGGCGTCTCGGTGTCTTTGAGTATCTCAGAAAACCGGTTCCGATTGAGAAACTCATGAAAGTCTTAAAATCGGCCTATGAGAAAAAACTTCAGGATTCAATGGTGGCAGCTACCTTCGCCGAAGCTGGAGAATTTGGCGCCGCTCAGGAAATCATGGACAAGGACAAGAAACGCTAATCAGGGCCGGAGGTTGAAATGGCTATCAAAGTTCTCATTGTCGATGACGAAGAAAATTTCGTAGAGCTCCTCGCTGAACGCTTAGAAGCTCGTGGTTTCCAGGTTAGAACAGCCCTAAATGGCTCTGATGCCGTTTCAATCATTGCGGCTGAAGATGTAGATGTGGTTTTGCTAGATGTGATGATGCCGGGAAAAGACGGCATCACCACTCTCAAAGAAATCAAATCTGTCAAGCCACTTACGGAAGTTATCATGCTTACCGGCCACGGCACGGTTGAGACAGGAATCGCGGGGATGAAACTTGGCGCCTACGATTATCTGCTCAAACCCACCGAAATAGAAAGACTTCAACAAAAACTCAATGAGGCTCACAAAAGGAAGGAAGACCACGAAAATAGAATCAGACAGGCGGAAGTTGACAGAATAGTAACGGCCAAGGGCTGGTAATTCTCAGTATATATTTATCATTAAAAACAGAAGGTTAACATTTGGAAAATTCACAGGATGGCTTTTAACAAATAATTAAAACTGTTCGAGGGCTCATTTTGAAAGCCCAAGATCAGAATCTGACAGACCAGGCAAAAGAAAATTAATTGTTGAATGCTGTGTCCAGAGTGATCGATGGTTATTCTTGACTATATTACAGGAGTATAACATGACAAAGACCGGTAAAATGAGCTTAATTGGCTTGGCGCTCTTATTGTCGGTTCATATCATTGGAGGTCAGGGATTTTGTGACACTTCCGGCGTTAGCGCAGAGGTGTCAGGCTCCGTGGCTTGGTGGGTGTGGCCCTTAGTGCTTCTAGTTGTGACTTTCATCATGGGAATTGCGGCTGTTCTGGGGGGCGTCGGTGGAGGGGTGCTATTTGTGCCGATAATCAGTGGGTTTTTCCCATTTCACCTTGATTTTGTAAGAGGGGCGGGGTTGTTGGTGGCTTTGGCTGGAGCTCTAGCAGCTGGACCTGGGCTTCTCAAGATGAACCTTGCCAGTTTGAGGCTAGCTATTCCGGTAGCTCTGATAGCCAGCAGTTTCGCAATTGTTGGAGCGATGGTTGGTCTGGCTCTTCCTACGCAGGTAGTGCAAATTGCGTTGGGGGTAACAATTTTAGGAATATGTGTGCTGATGCTGACATCTAAGAAATCAGCGGTACCGGATGTTCCAAAGGCAGATCCGATATCATCGGTGCTCAGGATATACGGCGTTTATCAGGAAGCCAGCACCGGCGAAATCATCGACTGGAAGATTCATCGAACCTGGCAGGGATTGGTTCTTTTTGTGGTGATCGGAGTTATGGCGGGAATGTTTGGTTTGGGAGCTGGATGGGCAAATGTTCCTGTCTTGAATTTACTCATGGGCGCTCCTTTGAAAATCAGTGTGGCTACAAGCAAGTTCCTGTTGTCGATAACTGACACATCCGCGGCGTGGATCTATTTGAACCAGGGGTGTGTAATCCCGATGATGGTGGTCCCTTCGCTAATAGGGATTATGGCAGGTTCATTTGTTGGGGTGAGGCTGCTCAAGGTTGCCAAACCGGGCATGGTGCGTTGGATCGTTATCGGTATGTTGGGATTTGCAGGTCTTAAGGCCCTGAGCAAAGGTCTCGGGTTCTAGGCAAGGTAAACAAGATCAATAATTGCTTGAATTAATTGAGATAGAAACAAGGAGGCAGACATGCCAGGCAGTTCACACAAATCATTAGAAGCTGGTCCTGAACAGTTATTATATGCCAAATTCCTGGAAAAAGGCATGCTGGTTGGTTTACTCATACTTCTGATTACATACGCAATATATCTGACCGGGATAATCAAACCTTATATCGCCGTCTCCGAGATACCCAAATACTGGTCAATGCCTGTTGCGGAGTACCTGCACAAGGCAAATGTATCACCAGGATGGAACTGGGTTTCCCTGCTCGGATATGGCGACTTTCTGAACTTTATCGGCATAGCATTACTTGCGGGGATAACGATTATCTGTTTCCTGGTAATCATACCCACTCTCTGGCGGAATGATGACAAGGTTTATGCATTCCTGTCATTACTTGAGGCGGTCATTTTAAGCGTGGCTGCCAGTGGGATTCTGGGCTCTGGTGGTCACTAGGACGTGTAAGGGAACCGCTGAAAGTTAAAATACCTTTAATCCTTATCAAAGGAGATCGAGATGCCATCAGATACAAAAGTAAAAGATATAATGATTCCGATTGCGAATTATGCCGTTGCGAGAACTGGCGACACTTTATCGGAAGCTGTTCGTCTACTACGGAAGCTTTACTGTTCGACGGAATACGGCAAATGCACCGAAGCCGGTCACAGGAGCGTCCTGGTGGTGGACGCAAAAGGCGCTTTGGTCGGTATACTGAATTTTTCCAGTATACTCGGTACATTGATTCCGGAAATTGCAGGTGGTATCGGCGCTAGACTGGAATCACTTGGAGTGACTATGGCCTATGCCCAAGCCGATTCAACCGAACTTGACGAAGCCAGGTTGAGTTTCAGAGCGCGGGTAAAGAAGAACGCCGAAACAAAAATAGAACATATAATGTTAAAAATTAAGGGTTCTATCAGTTCCGACGAATCGGTTCTGGACGCTCTTAAATTGATTTACCGCAATAAAATCAATATAATACCAGTATACGAAGGAGGCGCTTTAGTAGGAGTCGTCAGAGATTCTGACCTGTTTCTTGTAGTAGCGGAAATTTTGATGGAGTGATATTAATAGCTTAAAGTCCAAAACAGAGCTTATGAAATGACGCTCAATTCAGGCGTGCCAAAACGCCATCGCCCAAAAATGATCCGTGTTTTTTCGGTAATGATTTTGGCGGTGGCATTACTTGTTTCTGGTTGTTTGGGCAGAGGTCAAGTCAAAGATTTTTCTTCTCCTCCCCTGCCTGTCATTTACGAAGACGAAGTGACAACCAAATTGAGGGACGCAGATGACAGCCAGTTCATAGAGATCCGAAAAACACCTACTTCCAAGCCAATCGAAAATTTGGCAATCCATTATCCTGCCCTATTTCCCGGTGGCGAAATCATAAGGCCTGGAGATACCGAAGAGTACACTTTGGTTGACGGGAAAAATTCTTATAAAGTCGTTTTCAGGACAAAATACATCAGGAAGAGAAGACACCTCACCGAGAAAGAAAAATCCGACGAACAAGACCTGCCTGCTGGTTGGACAAAAAGTTTTACTGAGGATTCTTCGTCGGGGTCACGAATTCCGATTGCCATAGGGCCGACAGTACCTCAGCACCGAATTCTCTATGTTGTACCTGGCGATCAAAATGTCTATTATCTATTTTTTCGGATAGACGGAGAAAATTACGAGAAAGCCATAAAAGACTTTGACAAATTTGTTCGTGAGGACATGAGGTACAAATAGAATTCTTCAAGTAGTCTTCAGTTAGATGTCTCAAAATTTGAATGATGTGTCAAATGCGCCGAAAAATCCTGTTAAAAATAATAGCGAATAAGACAAGTTGTATGTGAGAGAAGACGAAATATGGGGACAATCTTTCAATTCCTATGCTCTGGCTGTGGTTACGAAGTCGAGGTCTCAGGCGGTATTGACTGCGGAAGGAAATCAGTGACCGTTACGATCCTGTGTCCATCCTGTAAGGAGTTGCGTGACGTGTGTATTTCAAATGAACCTGAAAAAGCCTTGCTGCCTGACGTTTCAGGGATAAGACCTGATTATGATTATGTTCTCGAATGCAAAAAGTGTAAAGGAAGGAGTGTGACTCCGTGGTACACTCCTGGGCCTTGTCCAAAGTGCGGAATCACAATGGATTGCATCGAGCCGGTCATTGACTGGGATTAAACGCGGACAAGTTTGCGCCGGTTTATTTTGTGCGTCAAGTCATGATGCAGAAATGAATTTGGAGAATTCAACGATCTGAAGCCGGAGATTATCATGAAACAATTTTGTTATGCGTTGATACTGGGATCGTTGCTTGTAACTGCGTGCTTTGCAGATACAGGTTGCTTCATCCTCACGCAAAATGAAGAGATTCTGACTCAGGAAGGAGACTGTGATACACGTCGATCATGTTGTTCCACTTTCAAAATAGCTATAAGCCTAATGGGATACAACGAAGGAATCCTCAAAGATGAACTTCAACCGCAAGTACCCTATCAAGAAGGCTATTATGCTTTACTGGATTCCTGGAAGCAGCCACATGACCCTTCGCTGTGGATGAAAAATAGTTGTGTTTGGTACTCGCAATGGATCACCAAACAAATTGGTATGCCCAAATTCGAGGATTATGTGAAAAAATTCGATTATGGCAACGGCGACGTTTCTGGTGATGAGGGAAAAGGAAACGGACTGACAAATTCCTGGCTGTCGAGTTCGCTAAAAATTTCGCCCAAGGAACAAACGATTTTTATCAAAAAGCTAATTGATGGAAAGCTTCCGGTAAGTTCAACGGCCCATGAAATGACGAAAAGAATTCTGTTTGTTTCAAACATCGACTGTTCCTGGAGACTCTTTGGCAAGACGGGGAGTGGTTACTTGCTTAAACCGGATGGATCACGCGATGAAAACCGGCAGATAGGCTGGTTCGTAGGATGGGTCCAGAGAGGGAACAACCATGTTGTCTTTGCCCATTTTATTCAAGATGACAAAAAACATGATGAGTTTGCGGGTAAAAGGGCCAAAGATTCTGCGATCGAAAAAATAACAAATTTTGTGGACACTTGTCTCAAAAAATAGTGAATCTTGAACAGTAAAGAATGCGTTGTCCCATCTCACCATCAAATATTACGGCGAACACGCTCTAGAGATTTGCGGTCCTTACGAAGCCGCGAATCTGAGGGATGATAAAAAGAGGGGTTATTAAGGTTTTGTTTTGCAGTAAGGTATTCTGAGAATGGGGTTCTTGGCGCGGTTTTTGTGCCATTTTTGTTTATGCGGGTTATTGAAACCAAGCGACAGAAATATTAATTTTAATTGTAGTCATGTTAACAATCTTTCAGGAGTATTAAATTGAGATACATCGGAGCGGTTTATAGGCCACCAAGTGAAGCGGAAAGCCTTATAATTCAGGCTACACTAGGGTGTAGTCATAACAAATGTTCTTTTTGTGGCAGTTACCAGGACAAGCGGTTCAAGATTAGATCTCTTGAAGATATAAGATCGGATTTAAAAGATTGCGCATACATGGGGCGTATTGAACGGGTATTTCTGGCAGATGGCGATGCATTGTGCATTCCCCAGAAACGCCTGGTAGAAATCCTCAAGTCAGTTAAGGAGATCTTACCGTCAGTTCAGAGGGTAGGTATTTATGGGAATGCCAAGGATATCCTTAGAAAGTCGGTTGACGAACTCAAAGAGTTGCGGAAACTCAATCTGAAGATCATCTATCTAGGTGTAGAAACAGGTGATCCGGAACTCTTGGTAAAGATTTGCAAAGGGGCGACATACGATCAGCTCGTGGAAGCAGCTCATCGGGTTAAGCAGGCCGGGATTCTTTGTTCCGTAACGGTCTTGCTGGGTATTGGCGGTGTTGAGAATAGCCAACGGCACGCCAAGGCTACAGCAAGAATACTTTCCGACATGGATCCTGACTATGTTGGGGCGTTGAGCGTAATTACGGTTCCGGGGACTCCCCTATATGAAGAATATGTCGAGGGAAAGTTCCAAGTGCCTGATCCATTTCAACTGATCATGGAGCTTAGAACAATGATAGCTGAATCCAATTTTACAAATTGTATTTTCCGTTCTAACCACGCGTCGAATTATTTGCCGGTTAAGGCCACATTACCTCGAGACAAGGAGGAAATTTTGAGAGCCATCGATCACGTGTTAAAGGCTCAGGATCAGGGTATGCTTAGACCCGAATTCCTCAGGGCTCTATGATATAAGGAGCATCATATAATTCCGCCACTATTTGGTCATTTATTTAACATCGGTGGTCTTGTAGCATGAAGAAGTTGCGAGATATTTCTTCAGTGATGAGACAGGTTCATAGCCGCGACACCGGGCCTGAGAAACTTTTTCGAAAAGCTTTACGACAGGCTGAAATAACCTACCGTTTAAAGAACGATGATTTACCCGGAAAGCCGGATCTAACAATCCCCAAGGTAAAAATAGCAGTTTTCATCGATGGTGATTATTGGCATGGAGGCCAATGGATTAGACGCGGGCTTACTTGTCTGGAGGATCAGTTCAAACACAACAGTAACACGGGTTACTGGTTGAAAAAGATCAGAAACAATATGAGGCGTGACGTAAGGGCTACGAGAGAGCTGTTGGACCGAGGTTGGAAAGTCCTTCGACTATGGGAATCCACTATAAATTCCGATGTCAACAGATGTCTGAGGATAGTCCAACAGGCCTGTCAGCCTGATTGTCGTTTTGGAGCGGCTGAATCCGTCATTCCTTACAAAACGGTTGCAGAGTTTTTCGCCGGCATAGGTCTGGTAAGACTAGGATTGGAATCAAATGATTGGCGGATCGTTTATGCCAACGATGTGGACATAAACAAGCGTCAGATGTATTTTCAACACTTTGGCCATGAACCCGAGAAATTCGATCTCAGAGACATTAAACAAGTAAAATCCGTTGACATACCTGATGTAACAATGGCCACTGCATCTTTCCCGTGCAATGATACTTCCTTAGCCGGTTCCAGAAAAGGGCTTGATGGTGAAAAGTCATCAACTTTCTGGTCTTTTATGAAACTCCTGGGCCAAATGGAATCAAGGCGGCCTCCATTAGTGCTTGTGGAAAATGTCACGGGTTTTTTGACCTCGAAGAATGGTCGGGATTTTGAGTTGGCTTTAACTGGACTTAATGATCTCGGATACTTAGTAGACACTTTTCAGATTGATGCATCTTATTTTGTTCCACAGAGCCGCAAAAGACTTTTTATTGTGGCAGTGTTAGAGGATCTCATTCTGGATGATCCATCATGGTTGGGAACTGAAGTCACTGCGAGCGTCATGCGGCCAAAGCGTCTAGCTGAATTTATTTCAGCGAAAAAAAACATTAAATGGCTGATTCGGCGCCTGCCAAATACAGAAAAATGTGGATCTGGGTTTAGCGATATTATTGAGGATCTTGAGGAGACAAACGCTGTTTGGTGGAGTAGGGCTCGGGCAGAATACCTCCTGGGGCAAATGAACGCAACCCACCGGTCAAAGGCTCGAAAAATGATCGATGGCAAAGATTTCACATATGGAACTGTTTTTAGGAGGGTCAGAAACGGCGTCACAATGGCGGAACTTCGCACCGATGGGTTGGCCGGTTGCTTGAGAACACCGCGAGGCGGCAGCGCTCGACAAATACTTTTCAAAGGTGGAAAGGGTGTTTTTCAGGTTCGGCTTTTAACTTCCAGGGAATGCGCAGGATTGATGGGGGCAGCGGATTACAGGATTGAGGTTCCGGAATCACAGGCATTATATGGATTCGGTGACGCAGTAGTAGTTCCTGTTATCGAATGGATTTCAAAATATTATCTTGACCCACTTATAAATCAGCTACTCAGAGGACGCGTTTTCGCTCCCCAAAATGTTAATTAGTTTTAAACTAACATCTGATTTCGAAACCATTTACTTTCAAGAAACAATATTTGCCAAATTGGTTCTTGACTACTTTTGAAGTGCCGTCTAAGCTAATCTCGAATTGATTGTCATCAATTCAGTGGCTGTTTCTGACCTTTCTAAATAAAAAAAGACATCGGATCTACCGACAGATATTATAGACGATAACAGACTGATTCAGTTTTGGGACCGCCCTTAATCTCTCTTGAGGGGGTTGCCTGTTGATTTCTTCAAATAAATCCAGATCTTCAGTATTTACATATCCCGGTTTGTCCACGAAAGGAGAATGCTTTCATGCGAGTTATAACCGTGTGCGTGGGGAGCGCGTGCCATCTCAAGGGCTCACACGAGATTATTAATTATTTCAAGGAAGCGATCCAACAGGCGGGTCTTGAGAAAGAGGTTGAGTTAAAAGGGACTTTCTGCATGGATCACTGCACAGATGGCGCGAATCTACTTGTAGACGATGTGTTATTCCACGCTAGTTCAATAGATGATGCTCGCAGGATTTTTGAGGAAGAAATAATTCAAAAAAAGTAAATGACAAAGGATACGCGTCATGGAGCAAGATAAGGCGGGTCATTCGCTGTGGAGAAGTTGGTCTGACTTTACTAGTTGGGCGCAGGATTTCTCTTTGAAAAAGAAAGTTCTCGGGGGGTTTCTTGGCGTTGCAGTGCTTGTAGGCTTGGTAACGGTTATACTTGGGATGCGTTTAGCTCGCCACACGATAATGGAAGAAGCTAGAAACACTTTGACCGGTGATTTGGCTACAGCAGGCTTCATACTCAGTAGTTACCAAGAAAACCTCGAGCTAAAAGTGAGGCTTATAGGGGGCTCTGAAAAGATAAAGGAATTGCTCGCAGCCAATGACTCAAACGCTATTCGTAACAGACTAGCGATGATGAACATAGAAAATGATTTGGATTTTCTTACAGTAATCGATTCTAAAGGCCAGTTAGTGGCACGAGCATTCCAGATTGACTGTCAGGGCGGGAGTCTAACCAACTCCGTTGTAAAGAGCGCCCTGGAGGGCAAGAGCGCCGCCGGTTTTCGTGTCATAGACATCCAATCGATATCCGAAGACAATCCAACATTGTATCAGAGGCTTGCTCAAGCTGGTTTCAGTAATGCAATGATACTGGAAGCCGCGTATCCAATTGTTCACGAATCCACAATCATGCATGAATCCAAGGTAATAGGGGCCATCTACGGCGGAATACTCATCAACAATAACAATATGCTTGTCGATAGAATATCGAAGAGGCTTTTTAGGGGGCAGGCGCATGAAGGCCAGGAGGTAGGATTTGTAGCAATCTATGAAGGCTCTAAAGCTATTAGCTCGACTCTGAAAGGCAAGGACCGGCTGCCTGTAACTGGCTTCAAGCTTGAAAAATCCCTCGAGGAGCTTGTTTTGAGAAAGGGTCAGAGAGAAGTCTCATATCAAACCCTTTTAGATGTGGACTATATATCGGCTACCGAGCCTATATACGATGTTGACGGTAAAATAATCGGAGCTGTTCAAGTTTCCACGATGGAACGCCCAATAATTTCGGTCATTGACAGATTGGTAGGAGCATTCCTGGTCATAGCCCTATTGGGAGTAATTCTCATGGGGGCTATTTCGTATGTATTGGTGAACTGGATAAATAGGCCCTTGGAACAGATGCTCCTGGCTGCAAAACGTGCCGCTGAGGGTGATCTGACGCATGAAGTGCCGGTTGTAGCGCGGGATGAAGTCGGAGAATTGGCTGCTACGTTCAATTTAATGATACGGAACTTGGCCGAATCCAGAGGCAAACTGGAGGAGTGGGGCAAACAACTAGCGTCAAAGGTCGCAGAACAAACGGGTCAGTTAGATCAGGCTCGTGAGCAGGTGGAACGGGTAAAGAAGCTTGCGTCATTGGAAAAAATGGCCGATGGCATGGCTCACATTATGGCGCACATATCAGACCCATTACTCGCATTTCCTGTGGATGACGATGATACTGCAGGCGCTACTAGTCGCATAATGGTTCTCGACATAGATGAAAATGTTCTCGAAGTTTGTCAAAGGATACTTGAATCAGAGGGCTTTGAGGTCAAACTAACCAGTTCAGTGGAAGAAGCTTTAGGAGAATTGGAACGGGAATTTTATGATGTTTTAATAACGGATATTGACATGCCATCAATGGGCGGGACGCAGCTTCTAAAAGAAATAAAAATTCGTCAGCCAGAGATATTGGTCATACTTACGGCCTCATTTAAAAACACCGAGGAGGCAGTGGAAACAGTCAAAGCCGGCGCATATGATTATCTGCCCAAACCGTTCGGGCCTCACCAGATACTGCTCATGGTCTACACCGCTTTGCAAGCTCGCCAGATGCTAGCTAAAACTCGAAAGGAGCACGCTTCTCAGAGGGCTGAAACGATATTCCAAAGACTGCCTGTGGCTATATCCTTGGCCGATAGCGCCCATCGCGTAGTGTACAGTAACAATTCATTTCTGGAACTTTCACGACGCGAAAATCAGGCCGAGGTTCAGGGGAAGACATTCAAGGAATTGTTCGGCATAGATCCACTTGAGGGAGCGCAGGAGTCTGGAGGTTCCAAGTGGCTTGAGCTTCCTGAGGTTGGAAGAACAGCCAAACTTTACAATTTCAAATTACCCGAGGAAGATTTGAGGGTCCTCATGCTTCTGGATGTCACAGAAACAGTCATGAAGGACCAACAAGCCGATGTGTTCAAAACGGAAACAATTAATAAGGCTCATCAGGTCATCCATCAGCAGATGAGAGTGGCCCAAGAAATAGCGGGGCTTTTAGGAGAAACTACCGCTGAGACAAAAGCTGCCCTTTACGAATTGATAAAGTTGGCCGGAGAAGGGGGAACACCTAGATGAGCCAGCCATTGTTCATAGAGTCAGGAGGCGCCAACATTTGTAAGCACGGCGAGATTCTATGCGGTGATTCGCTCTCGGTTGCCACAATGGATGGCGGAAAACTAATGGTTTTATCCGACGGTTTGGGCAGCGGTGTAAAAGCTAATATTTTAGCTACTCTCACAACACGAATAGCCACTCGGTTGATGGAAAGAGGTCTACCTCTTGAGGAAGTTGTTGAAACCCTAACTGATACGTTACCGGAGTGTAAGGTCAGAAAGATCGCGTACAGCACTTTCACTTTGTTGAAAGTTAAAGAAGATGGAAGAGTATATTTGGCGGAGTTTGACAACCCACCAACATTCTTCCTCAAAAGGGGATACATAAGTGAGCTCAAGTATCGTGACAGGCTAATAGGATCAAGAAAAATTAGAGAAGCCCATGTTCATGCGGAGGCCGGGGATTGGCTTGTTACGGTGAGTGACGGAGAAATTCATGCCGGGATAGGCGGCCTGCTGAATCTAGGATGGGATTGGGAAAAAATAGCCAAATTTCTGGAGACACAGGTTTATGAAGATGTTTCAGCTCAGAAGGTAGCTCAGATACTCGTTGATCAGGCCAAGCAGCTCTATGAAGGCAAACCAGGAGATGATACGACCGTCGGGGTTCTGAAAATACGGCCCAAGCGATTTGCTTCTTTCATGATAGGTCCTCCTGTTAAGCGGGATGATGATACAGCGGTTGTCGAAAGGTTTCTGAACCTTCCAGGGCGCAAGATAGTCAGTGGAGGAACAACTGCCGGTATTCTAGCAAAGTTTCTAGACAAGGATGTAATAGTTGATTTGTCCACCATGACCAACAAAATCCCTCCTACGGGCAAGCTTGAGGGCGTCGATCTGGTGACCGAAGGAGTTCATACTGTAAACGCGACCCTGGAAATACTGGAAAAAGTTGAAGAAGTCGACGCCTTGACAGGCATGAGAGATGGAGCAAGTTTATTAGCCCGGGAATTCCTTTTCGCAGACAGCATAAATATTTTCCTTGGGCAGGCGATCAATCCTGCGCATTTGAATCCGAACCTTCCTCAGGAAATGGGATTTAAGAGCCGAAGTGTTCAAGCAATAGCGGCAATCCTGAAAGAGCGAGGAAAAGAGGTTTTTATTGAGATCCACTAGAGGAGAATTTCTAGAGCTAGAATAAGGGCTTGCCTGTCATTTAAGTTTAGCGTTTATGGCCGCAATCTGGGCTTCCAGTCTACTTATTCGTTCATTAATAGAAGCATTGATCCTTGCCTGGTCCGGACTATCGGTTCGTGGCGCCTGCAGTTGTCCTTTTTTTAACTCCGAAATTTCCTGTAGGATACCCTGAAGGTTTTTGGAAATAGCTCGGTCATTATCTATAAATGTTTGCGTGTAATTTTGAATGGCTTTTTCTGCCGATGCCCCTTTTTGCTGAAAGTCAGATGCCATGCGATTTGCTCGTCCTTCAAGTCTTTCAGTAGAATTGGCCAATCTCCCCGTATTGTGGGACAACTGAGGCATGGTGGACGCCATCATTCCCATGTAGTAGGTCATCTGATCCATGCTGCTCTGGAGTTTGTTCAGAGGGCTGGCGCATCCACTCACTGACACAAGGAAAAGCAAAACATAAAATGTTTTTAAGCACTTAATGATCAAATTGAATTCAAACCTAACCTTTTAAAATACTTAAGGTTTAAAATGGGTTACCTAGTCCTTCCATTTGTGTTGACCGAAACGAGCTGGATCTAGCAGTTCTACGGGTATGTCTATGCCGAACACGGCGTTTTCCTGTCGCACAATGATCTTAACGTTTTTATCCGGAACGACTATATGTTCTTCTCGGGGATAATCCTTACCTTCAACTGTCCTAAAAAATTCTACCACACGAAAATCGCGTTTAACTTTTCCTGCAGAATCAGCTTCTTGTGACCTGATCATGGTATAATCTTTTTTTCTGATCCACAGGGTTCTTGATCTTTGGTCAGGTCGTGTAATCTGAACAACCCAGCATTCTTGACCATCTACAGTTTCATTCCCCAATATCTTTTCTGTCTCGCCCACTTTGGGAACAAAACCCATTATGTCATCCATGTTAATGCCTGTGCCACCAATGTCCGTTGATGGGTCTTCTGTCGCTAGAGGTAATGTTTTTCCAGTGGAGGGCAAATACATGAATGCCTTCGGCTCTTGGTTATCCCTAACTTGCAACAGGAACCTTAATCCCTTGGATTCTTCAGGCTCCGTAAAATCAAAAAAGAAATCAGCATGGCGATCTTTTAGCTTACCAATTACCCACACGGTTTGATCCGATAAAGACTTTTTCCCTTTGGTGGTCTTGATCGTCAACACGGCTCGAAAACTGTCCTTGAACCCTTGCTCGGCAACTTTTTGAAGTATCTCCTTAGCGGTCGGTTCCGCGCAAACGTTATCGGAGATATAACAATGTGTTATGGCTAATATAAAGATTATACTTAGTGTTTTTAAAAACTTCATGATGCCCCAAGTTATAATGAATCGACCATAGCTTCTGCTACGGATAATTACTTTGTTTCTGAACTCAAAAGTCCAATTTAAATTGTTCAAGTGATAGAATATATCTAACCTTTAATACCATAAAAATATTGATAAGGTCAAGTAAGTTTCCCCCTCACAGCTATTTGAGCAAGGTTCGATTTAATTGCTCTTTGACGCAAGACAGTTATATTGATATAAGTATCCTTTACTATACCTTAGAGGCGCTCATGATGGAAAAGACTATAAAGATGTTTTGGCTCCTAGCACTGTTAGGAATACTGATCAGTGAGTGTCAAGCCCAATGGCCACTAGGTAAAGAATTACCTCAACCGTCATTGAAATCGGCGGAATCCGGAATTGCTGTATCAGGCTCAGGTAGGCATCAGATTTTTGTTAGCCCGAACATAAAGGGGCACACGTTCATGATAGACACAGATACGGGTAACATATGGATGTTCAAGAAGGACAACACGAGTGGAGATTATTCTTTACAGAGAGTTCCCGTAGAAAAGGATGGCAAGCAATCTGGAGAATCTGCCAGAAAGGTTGGCTCAGGAGCTCATCCAGCAGCAGACAAATAGATCAGGTAGCAAAATTCCTGGTGGTTAGAGTTCGAACCCACGGCATTGTTGGGTGAAGGTGATTTATCCTTTTGGGCGCAATGGTGGCTCAATAAGGGATTCTAAATGAAGAGGAGATTTGTCAGGTCATGAAAAAAGATGGGTATAAAGTAGCGGTTGTTGGGGCTACGGGAGCCGTTGGCAACATGATGATAAAAGTTCTTGAACTAAGATCATTTCCGGTTGCTGAAATAGTTCTGTTGGCGTCGGGGAGGTCCAGTGGAAGAAAGTTGAAGTTCAAGGGCAAGGATCATCCTGTTCAGGAACTGACAGAATCCTCATTCGAGGGTGTAGATATTGGTTTGTTCTCTGCCGGAGGTTCAATCAGCGCAAAATTCGCTCCTTGTGCTGCCCAAACTGGCTGTATCGTTATAGATAATACAGCGCACTTCCGCATGGATCCTAATGTTCCACTGGTGGTTCCGGAAGTCAATCCGCAAGCAATAGCCCAGTATACAAACAAGAACATTATCGCTAATCCAAACTGTTCGACAATTCAAATGCTTGTAGCGCTCAAGCCTATACATGACGCCGCAAGAATCAAGCGCATCGTTGTGTCAACATATCAGTCAGTGTCGGGAACGGGCAAAGACGCAATTGAAGAGATGCTAAATCAATCGAGGGAAATAGCTCAAGCGATACAGTGGACAAAAGATGACGGACTAGACAACCTATGGGATTCGTTACGTAATTTCAAAACCATGAAAACAAACGTTTATCCTCATAGGATCGCTTACGAATGTTTGCCTCACATCGATGTTTTTCTGGACAATGGATATACAAAGGAAGAAATGAAAATGGTCTGGGAGACAGGAAAGATACTCGATCCAGCCATAAAAGTTTCGGCCACAACCATAAGAGTCCCAACATTTTTTGGTCATTCCGAATCAGTTAACATCGAAACGGAAACCAAGCTCAGCGCTGAGCAGGCCAAAGACATTTTAGCAAAAGCGCCTGGTATAAAACTCTGGGATGACCCGTCCAAAAACCAATATCCTTTGACTGCCTTGGCGGCGGGAGAGGAATTCACAATGGTGGGGCGGGTACGAGAGGATACCTCAGTAGAAAACGGTTTAAACATGTGGGTTGTGTCTGACAACATCTTGAAAGGCGCAGCCTTAAATGCGGTTCAAATAGCTGAAATATTGATAGAGAAATATATTTGATCTCTCAAGAATGGCGACGTTCAAATTGCTAAAGTAACTAAAGCTCGCAGACGCTCAAAAGGCACATGCCCCTTGAGCTAATACGGTCCATCAGAAAGGAATCAGGATGGGAAAGAAGCGTGAAGCAGTAATAGTTAGCGCAAACCGTACGCCTTTGGGATCTTTTAACGGGTCTTTGGGTAACATAGGCGCAACTCAGCTTGGTGGCCTGGTGATAGAGGAGGCCATTCGACGCGCCGGCATTGAAAAGACCGAGGTTGATGAAGTTATCATGGGCCAGGTCTTACCTTGTGGTTATGGGCAAAATCCCGCCAGGCAGGCGTCGCTCAAGGCCGGGTTGCCTTTTGAAACCCAATGTTTCACTATCAACAAGGTTTGTGGTTCGGGCCTCAAGGCTGTAATGCTTGGAGCTCAGGCAATACAGCTTGGAGACGCTGACATTGTAGTGGCCGGGGGAATGGAAAATATGAGCATGGCGCCATATTTTCTGGACAAGGCTCGCTTCGGGTACCGAATGAACAACGGTGTCATCAAGGATCACATGGTTCATGATGGCCTCTGGGACATTGTCAACGATTTCCACATGGGTATCAGCAATGATCTGATTAGCGAGAAATGGAATATTTCTCGTGAAGATCAGGACAATTACGCCGCCCTGAGTTATGCCCGATCGATTCAGTCTATAAATGAGGGACGTTTCAAGGAAGAAATCCTTCCAGTGGCAATACCACAAAGGAAAGGCGACCCGAAGATTTTTGACACTGACGAGTGCGCGCGAGAAACATCCCTGGAGGCGCTGTCGAAGATGAAGCCCGCTTTCCAGAAGAATGGATTTGCCACTGCGGGTAACGCCTCCATTATTTCCGATGGGGCGTCAGCATTGGTCGTGATGTCAGAAGAAATAGCAAAATCGAAAGGATTAGAAATCCTTGCGCGGGTTGGCTCTCAAGGAAGCGCCGGAATAGACATGAAATATGTACTCATGGCTCCAATGATATCAATTCCGAAGGTGGCCAAAAAAGAAGGAGTTGATTACCATTCTATCGATTTGATGGAAATTAATGAGGCTTTTGCCGGTTCTACGGTAGGTGTTATTAGGGAGTTAGGGCTGGATAATGACAAGTGTAATGTTAATGGAGGGGCTGTATCTCTCGGACATCCCATAGGGGCTAGTGGCGCCAGGGTTCTCACGACGCTAATTTATGCCATGAAATCAAGAAATGCGAAGACAGGCATGGCTTCACTATGCTTAGGCGGAGGGGAAGCCGTATCCCTTTATATAGACAGGTAGGACTCGAAAAGCTCTCACAGATTTTTTGTGATATACAATTATTGACCTAATTGATTTAACCAAAGTTCCGGATGTTGAATTATGAAAGAATTGTTCAAGAATCAGAATTCATTCATGACAGGTCGTGACCCATTTGTAATGATAAAAGGAGTGGAGGTGGGCGCCGGTTCATGGGGTTCTGAAATTGTCTTTGAGAATCATCACGAAGGTTTTATAGGCATACCCCATGGTGGTGTAGCCATGGGGCTATGTCTCGATTTGTGGAGAAATCTACCGGGGGCTCAATATCCTGTAAAGGTCTCGTTCCGATTTGCAGGCACAGGTATTTCTATTGGAGACAAAGCCATACTTGAAGTTGAGGGAGCTTCAGGTTTTGACCAACAATCAAGGGCTATTAAGATAACCAAACTAGGAGACAGGAAGCCATATCTCACTGCTACTTTTAAGCCATTGGACGATGATTTTTGCGAATCCCCTTCTTCCATGCCATCGAACGAATTCAGGCCCTTGCCTTATTACAAGAACTGTTTGGTGTGTGGCCATCACAGGGCCGTGGTAGGCTTGAAACGGCAATTTAGATACCACGAGGTCGGACAAGACAAGATGGTTACAGTGGTGTGGGGTCAGAACGATGAGGACCTCGATAGGGCAAAGTTCTTCTTGATAGGCGAAAATGAACTTCATCCGTTTGTGCTCATAGCGATATTTGACGAGAACACAGCGTGGGGAGGATTTATGGAGACACGGAGAGGTGGTTTGTCGGTAAAGCTTGATTTCTTGATTAGACGTCCGGTGCAATCGACCGAAAAACTCTTGTTTATAGGTCGTCCAGCAGGCATCCGTGGAGCTTCATCATCGCCGAGATTTTTTAGCGCCAGAGGTGAAATCCTGTCTCTATCGGATCCCAAAAGCCCTGAAGTAGTTGCTCACGGATGGGGCGAATGGGTAGTGTTGAAACAGTATACTGAACAAATCAGAAATAATCTGATTCCTAAAAGCGATGTTGAATGGTTATTTGGCCCGTACGGACAACAAAAATAAAAATGTTAGGCCGACATTTGAGGTGATCTGGTGATAGAAAAAGTTATTGAGGGAGTATATTGGATTGCAGGAAAGGACAAGTTCCTGCCCGATTCACATGTTTACTTGATTGGTCTTCCTGAACGCAAGGACTACTCGCTAGTCGACTGTGGGCTTATGGAAATGGGTTCTTACAAGATAGGCGAAATAGAAAGTATAGGAATAAGGCCTGAACATATAAAGAGAATCATTCTAACGCACACGCACTTGGATCATATAGGTTGCTTGCCTGAAATAATGGAAGCCATCCCTGGGATCCAGGTATGGGTTCATGAAGAAGAGGGTCGCTATTTGGAAAGGGGGGATGACCGCGTTATATGGGGAAACAAAATGTTTGAATCCATGATTCGGTCACAGATTACCATTCCAGAAAGATATTTTGATCTCAAACCTCACCGCAAACTAATTGATGGCGACATACTGGACCTAGGTGGTGTGAGAGTCAAGGTCATACATATTCCGGGTCATTCTATTGGTAGTATTGGATTACTGAATGAAGAACATCGATTTTTCATCTCTGGTGATACCATCTATGCCGATGGCGCTATCGGACGATATGATCTGTTTTCAGCTGACCCGTCTCAACTCAGGAGAAGCCTGGAACTCATAGCAACACTTGATATAGACTGTCTGCTGCCATGTCATAACAGGGTTGTTAAAAGTGGAGCTGGACCAATGATCAAGAAAACAGTTGAAAACTGGCGATCTCTCCTTAGCTAGAATGAAACGAAAAAGACAATTACGAGAAAAGAGTTAGAGGTGATTTATGGGCAAAACAGTGGCCGAAAAACTTATTGAGTCTCATCTTGTTAAAGGAGAAACAAAACCTGGTAGTGAAATTGCCATAAAAATAGATCACACTTTGACTCAAGATGCTACCGGAACAATGGTTTTTCTAGAATTCATGGCGATGGGGTTATCACGTGTAAAGACTGAAGTGTCGGTAAGTTACGTTGACCACAATCTATTACAGACTGATTTCAAGAATGCTGATGACCACCGTTTCTTGCGCAGTGTAGCGGCCAAATACGGAGTGATTTTCAGCAGGCCGGGTAATGGGATATCTCATCAGGTGCATCTGGAAAGATTCAGTGTTCCTGGTAAGACTCTGCTGGGATCTGACAGCCATACTCCTACCAATGGTGGACTAACCATGTTGGCAATAGGAGCTGGTGGATTGGATGTTGCAATGGCAATGGCCGGTCGACCTTTCTATCTGAACATGCCCAGAATCGTGGGGGTAAGGCTTACAGGGGCATTACAACCTTGGGTTTCGGCAAAAGATCTCATCCTTGAGATGTTGCGAAGGCTCAGCGTCAAGGGAGGGGTGGGCAAGATATTTGAATATTTTGGCCCAGGCGTTGAAACCCTGTCTGCAACGGACCGTTCGGTTATTGGAAATATGGGCGCGGAACTTGGGGCGACTACAAGCATATTTCCCTCAGACGTCAGGACTAAAGAATTCCTGGAAAGCCAGAGTCGGTCTGATGCATGGACTGAAATCAAGGCGGATGATGATGCGCATTATTCGGAAGTGATAGAAGTGGATTTGAGCGAGATTGAGCCACTCATCGCCCTGCCTAGCTCTCCTGACAATGTAAAAAAGGTCTCAGAAATCGAAGGACTGGTTGTCAATCAGGTGATAGTAGGTTCGTCCGCGAACTCTTCTTTCAGGGACCTAATGATTACGGCAAAAGCTCTTGAGCAAAGACATTGTCATCCTGATGTGAGCCTTGAGATCAACCCCGGTAGTAGTCAAGCTCTTTTGAACCTTGCCGCGGCCGGAGGGGTAATGAATCTAATAATGGCCGGCGCAAGGATTCATCAGTCTGGTTGCCTAGGTTGCATTGGAATGGGGCAGGCTCCAGGGACTGGCGCAGTCTCTCTGAGGACATTCCCAAGAAATTTCCCAGGACGTAGCGGAACTTTTCCAGACAACATTTATCTGTGCTCACCTGAAACCGCTGTGGCGTCAGCAATATTTGGAAAGATAACTGATCCTCGAAAGCTCGGAGATTATCCCAAAGTTTCTAACCCGCAGAAGTACTTGATTAATGATGAGAATCTCGTAATACCTCCTGAGGATTCATCAAGTGTCGAAATTATTATGGGACCAAACATTAAACCTTTCCCAAAATTTGGCCCACTCGAAGAAAATCTTTCCGGAATTGTGGCGTTAAAAGTGGGAGATAACATAACCACAGACCATATTATGCCAGCTGGTAGCAAGGTTCTTCCGCTCAGGAGCAACATAGAAGCTATAAGCGAATATGTATTCAATCAAATCGATCCAGAGTTTCCTCAAAGGTCTCGCAGCATCGCAGTGGCCTTTGTTGTCGCGTCCGAAAATTATGGGCAAGGTTCGTCTCGAGAACATGCTGCCATTGCCCCTCGATTTCTAGGAGTCAGGGCAAAACTTGCAAAAAGTTTTGCTAGAATACACAAGGCTAACCTTATAAATTTTGGTATAATCCCCTTAACTTTTAAAAATTCTGAAGATTATGATTCTATAGCCCAAGGGGACTCAATCTCTATAGAATCGGTCAGAAGACAGATCGAAAATGGAGCGATAGAATTAGTGGCCGAGATTTTGTCAACAGGCAAAAAAATTCCACTTCTTCTTCAAGCAACAGATAGGGAAAGAAAAATCCTTCTGGCCGGAGGATTAATAAATCTGGCGAAAGAAGAATAAAAAGTAATTTTCCAATTAAATACGGAAAAAAAGAGATTGGCGGCAGAGGAGCTCAACGCGAGATGCTGGGCGGCCTTTTGCCGCATTATTTTCTGCTAGCGTCAAACCAGATGATTCAAATCAAACGGAACGTGGATTCTGAGGAAAAAAGAAATGTTCAAGAAGATGCAAGGATAGAACGACTGAACAGATGGCTGGGGCAGGAGGCTCAAATTCAGGCTAGCGTGTTGGTCCTTTCTCACCCTTGAATCTTACAAATACTTCATCCGGCTCTTGATCCTTTAATGGCGCTATATTTTTCCCATGATGCAAAACTAACCTGTCTGGTTGAGATTCATCGACAAGCAAGTTGATGACGCGTCCAGTATCCCAATAAAGGTTTAGTGTGGGAGGGTCATAAGAAAAAGCTCCCTGGCCTGCGAGGATCCACTCCTGGTTTATTTCACCCCGATAGTTGGCTATAAAGGCGCCGTCTGAGTTTAGGACGAGCTTCATGACTCGCTCCTTCACAGGAACTTCTTCTCCATCTATGATCCGTGAGGTCATGATCCAAGTGCCCGCAATTCTAGCTCCCTGGGTACTTTGCGAAGTATCAGCGGACTGCGATTGGCAGGAAATGACAAAAAGTAGAAAAAGTGAATAAACCATTCCAATAGCAGAATATTTTACGCAGTTCATATTCATGGCTTTTCAAAAGATCCGATGGTCTAAACAGAAAGAGCGACCAAACCTCACGGTCGATCGCTCCTGTCTGTTCATTTCGAAAGAGGCAGCGATTAAAACAATCGCTTACGTTATTAGAACCAGCCGCTTGATGAGCTGCTTGCAGGATAGTAGCCGCTCGATGAAGAGCTGGCTGGCCAAGAGTAGCCACTGCTGCTGCTGGAAGCAGGAACACAATTATATGTAACGGTTCCTGAGCTTGATGAAGAGCTGGCTGGCCAATAGTAGCCACTGCTGCTGCTGGAAGCAGGAGCGCATGAATATGCTACTGTTCCTGAGCTTGAAGAACTTGCTGCTGGCCAATAGCCGCTGCTTGAAGAACTGGCGTTATAGTTTCCGCTGCTGCTGCTGGATGATGCCGCGCCCCAACTTGAATATGGAGCCCAAGCATAGAATGCAAATCCGGATGAAGCCAACAACGCAACCATACCGACAACCATGAGCGTCACTGCAAATCTTCTCATTTAAATAGTTACCTCCTAATATAATGAGAATACGATTGAGCTGTTCTCTAAATGAAAACAGTTATACCCTGATTTCAAAAAACAATAAAACGTTTACACATCGCTATCAGAAATTAAGTGTGTTGTCAATCTTTTTCTCTTCTAGCCATGCAGAGACCCGCACTAGGCGAAAGTCGGCTACTTGACTAGCCTCTCACATTTGCTACAATTAGCCTAAATAGATTCTTTGTCAAGATATTTTTGTTGATCGGATTTTAGTGGCCTTCGAGGAACATAAATAGATTTATTATTATAATTTGAGGTACAATAGTCATAGGTTATTTTATCACATCAGAATAATCTTAAGTAGCACACTAACTAATGTCCAATTTAGGTTGATATAATGCAAATAAAAATTTTGTTAGTAGCCACGATTCTAGTTGTTCTTGTCAATCCGATCAAAATTCACGCCTCTGATGACTCAAGCGTTTCAGCGATTAATCAAGCGACTAATACTCCGTTAAATGAAGTTCGAAGCGAACCGATTGCCGATCGTATCAAAAAGGCTGGAGAGTTGACGTTGGCAGGAGATACCGTCCGTGCATCTGAAATTATCATGCAAGCTTTGCGAGAATGTAGTTCCTTTGCTCAGGATACTAGAGATTGTTCGGAATGGCTTAATTCACTCCGAGGTCTAAACGACATTTTTTCAAATCCAAAAACCAAAACGATTTATACAAATTCCATTGGGATGAAACTTGTACGTCTCCCTGCTACTGATTACATGATGGGAAGCCTCAAACAGGAAATGGATTGGCTCCGCCTCACATTCAAGAAGATATGGAGAGATGGTCATAAGCAATGGTTCCAGGACGAGATGCCATTACATCCTGTTCGGATCACCAGGCCCTTGTACATGGGAGCCACAGAAGTTACGGTGGGCCAGTTTAGGCAGTTTATTGAGGAAACAAAATACAAGACGGATGCGGAGAAGGGTGATGGAGGAATGATATTCAGCAAGGCGGAAGATCGATGGGTTCCAACTAAAGGAATGAAATGGGACTCGGTCACTTGGAAGATTGCTGATGATCAACCCGTAGTGTTTGTTTCGTGGAACGACGCGCAAGCCTTCTGTAAGTGGTTAAGCAAAAAGGAAAAGCGAACCTATCGTTTGCCCACGGAGGCTGAATGGGAAATGGCCTGTCGGGGAGGATCAGCATGGGTGAGATATCCTTGGGGTAATCATCTTCCAGGTGATTCTGACGACAATTTCGGCGATGGAAATGCAAAACTCCCCGAAAGTATGACTACCGTGAATGACGGTTTTGAATATGTATCTCCAGTAGGAAGTTATCCCCCGAATGGTTTTGGTCTTTATGACATGGGTGGAAATGCTATGGAATGGGTTCAAGACTATTATGACCGCAACTATTATGACAGTTCTCCGGTAGAGGATCCTCAAGGTCCTTCAGTGGGAACCTCTCGTGTAAATAAGGGAGGAAACTGGTTTTCTAGCCCAGCTGATTGCCGATGCGGCTTCCGAGGTTTTTCGGGTGACACCATGAGCTTCTGGAATCTCGGGTTCCGTGTAGTTCTGGAACCTGCGGACAATGAAATAGATGTCAAGAGCGCTGATTCCAAATCTTACCTTGACAAGAAAAAGGAGGCGGCGCGTGAAAAGGCTTCTCAGTTCCCTCCATCGGATGAAGATGGCGTTAGACTGTTCAGACAAGCCATGTTTGCCGCTCAACAACAGCAATGGGACAATGCAATAGAAGACCTTGAGAAGGCCCTGAAAATATATGAAAAGCGCGAAGACCCCAAGTGGACAGCCCGAGTCAAAGCTACTTTGGCTGGAATATATGCTGAGAGAAATCGGGTTTATAAAAGCAAGGAACTTTATACACAGGCTTTATCTGAATTTCGAAGAAATGGTGATACCTCTAGCGCTGCAGTGATTCTTGCAAGGCTTCAGGAGCTAGAGACCTCTCCGGGGGTCAAGGTAGTCGAAGTCAAGAAAGGTAGTTTGGCGGACCGAGCCGGACTCGTTCCGGGAGATGTTATAATTGAATACGGCGGGGAAACAGGTTTTCGAGTAGCTGCATTCAAAAAACTTGTCGATGAATTTCAGGGGATTGAAAAAATTACTTTGAGCGTAATGCATGATCAGGACATTACCACGATTTCGATCCCGGGCGGACAACTTGGAGTAGCACTAGAGGATATTAAAAGACCTCCTCGTCCGCGTCGCCCTCCAGCTCAGAATCAACAGAACAGGGAAAACACTCGTCAGAGAAGGGACAGACGTTAAATAAACGGAACAACCGCTCTAAACTTATAAGGGATTTCCCCCGAACATGCGGCAGTAGGGCTCATAATTTTGAAACGGCCTAAATCAAGGACAGGTTAGGTTTCAGCGCAATATTTTGATCATTGATTTGCTGAACCACGGTATCGGATTAGTCCGAGCCTTCTCAATAGGTTGCCTACAAGTCTGTCAATTTCTGATTTGCGACTGTTAAAGACCGGAAATCCATATGTTGAGGCTTTAGGGGAAGTCAGACGATTTGTTCTAACCCATTGCTGATGGTCGAATTTCGTGGCTAAGCAAAACGTTAAGCATTTTTTATCTTGCTGATCAACTCTGTAGTTGAAACACCAGGTAACAGCTTCACAAATTCAACTCGTCCACCGCGATCAAGAACGAAATCTTCTCCAACAACCGGCTTTCCTTTCCAGTCGGCTCCTTTTACAAGAACGTCCGGTTTTACTTCCTTAATGAGATTCAATGGTGTGTCTTCATCAAAAGAGACCACATAACTGACAAAGTTCAAAGCGCTTAGAATGTCCAACCGCTCCGATTCAGGAACTATGGGTCTTTGTTTCCCCTTGATACGTTTAACGGATTTATCTGAATTGACTCCCACTACGAGGACATCTCCGAAAGAAGAAGCCTTTCTTAGTAGTTCAAGGTGTCCAGCATGAAAAAGGTCATAGCAACCATTTGTAAAGACGATGATATGTCCTTGAATCCGATGATGTCTTAGCGCTTGATCGATTTCAGATGCCTGAATTATCTTGCGTTTCTGATGGTCGGACTTCAAGGAATCAACCATCTCTTCTATAGTTACAGTTGCGGCTCCGAACCTAGCTACCACAAGTGAAGCCGCCAGGTTAGCCAACTGAATGGCTTCCTGAATTTTAAGTCCGGAAGCGACTGCCAGAGCCAACGTAGAGATAACTGTATCACCAGCGCCGGTAACATCGACAATTTCCACCGGCTTGACAGAGAAATGTTCCACACCTGATTCAGTAATAATACTACTGCCATCCCTGCCTCGAGTCACAACTATTCCATCAGCATGAGTTTGTTTGAGCAAAATAGTGCCTGCAAGTTCCATTGAATTGTTGTCAACTATGTCTGTACCAGAAGCTAGAGAAGCTTCTCTTACATTGGGAGTGATATAAGTCGCCCCCTTATATTTTGAGAAATCCATCCCTTTCGGATCTACGAGAACCGGGATGCTTTCTAATTTGGCCTGAGCCAAGAGCGCTTCCAAAATGTTTGGTGTCAGAAATCCTTTCCCATAGTCCGATACGATGACGGCCTTCACTTGGGGGATTACGGATTTGAGTTCCTCTATAACTTTTTTTTCGATTTCATTGGATATCCTACCTGTATTCTCCTCATCAATTCGCACAATCTGTTGATTTCTAGCAACAACTCTAGTCTTGATGGTGGTAGGTCTGAATGCATCTGTTTTGAGCCAGAAAGTGTCGACTCCAATTTCATAACAATGTTTCTTGAACCATTGGCCGGCATTGTCGGAGCCAATCGTGGCGAAAAGAGCCACTGTTGCCCCCATTGATACGAGATTACGGACTACATTCCCTGCTCCTCCTAAGCGACGAAGTCGCTCACGCGCGACGAGCACCGGAACCGGCGACTCCGGAGAGATTCTTTCAACATCTCCCAAGACGTATTCGTCTACCATAACATCTCCCGCTACCAGAATGGACGCCGGTCTAACTTTCTTGATCAAATTCTCGTTCAATCTCAAATCTCCTCACAGCTAGTGGCCATGGCTTTTACTGATCTGATATCCTACTATCTTGCCCAAGAGAATGTGGCCGTTACGTGTCATTGATGAGGTTGCGTGTCATCATGAGCCCCATATTCAAAAAGTCGAGGCACCTCTTATATCAAAATCGGCCGCATTTGAAAATATAAGATAGACATTCTAAACCGTAGCAAAATCATTAGAATTAGATTATAATTCAGCTTTTAAAACCATTTTACGCTGAACGCCATATTGGTCTGGGTACATCTATGGATAAAGTTTTGACAATAGCGGGTTCTGATTCCAGTGGAGGAGCTGGGATTCAGGCTGACATAAAGACCATCCTCTCTCTAGGCGGCTACGCCATGAGTGTCATTACTGCGTTAACGGCCCAAAACACTCTTGGAGTCCAAAGCGTACGGATGATGGATTGTGATTTTATTTCCCAGCAAATTGACGCAGTGTTAGGCGACATTGGCGCAGACTGTGTCAAGACAGGTATGCTTGGCAACGCGGATATAGCCACCACGGTAGCTAACAAGCTAAAGGAATACCAAATTGACAAATTGATAGTAGATCCTGTCATGGTATCCAAAAGCGGAGCTGTTCTACTTGATGAAGACGCTCGTAAGGCAATGATAAAAGATCTATTTCCGATTTGTTACTTGCTGACTCCGAACATTCCTGAGGCGGAGGCTTTTGTTGGCCGTTCCATAACTAGCGTCTCTGACATGAAGAAAGCAGCAAAAAAAATCCAGAAAATGGGTCCTAGGTATGTCCTGATCAAGGGTGGTCATCTTCCCAATGCTCCTATAGATGTACTCGATGATGGCAAGCAGGACTATGAGTTTGAAACACAACGAGTTCGAACCAGACACACGCATGGCACAGGTTGCACACTCTCCGCTGCAATTGCGACTTTTCTGGCACGCGGGCTACCGCTCATGGAATGTATAGACAAAGCTAGGAGATATCTTTATCGGGCTCTCAGATTTTCGCTCGGGATAGGACGTGGAATCGGTCCTCTCAATCACTTTGCATCTATTACGAGAGAAATAGAGAGAACGAACGTCATTGAGGAGCTTGATCGTGCGATTGAAAGGCTCAAGCGTCTTAACATAGGTCATCTAATTCCAGAAGTTCAGTCAAACCTGGCTTATGCGATACCGTTTGCGGAGTCTGTGCATGATGTGGCCTCGTTTCCAGGAAGAATAATTCAATTGGTCAACACTATAGCCATACTCAGATCACCCAGATTTGGGGCTTCGAGACAGATACATTATCTCGTGTTAGCCGCCATGGAGTACGACCCCGAGAGAAGAGCCGCCATGACAATTATTTACTCCGACACACTCGTTAAAAGAATACAGGCCCTAGGCTATTCTGTCGCGGAATTTGACAGACAGAGGACACCACCTGATTTGCAGCAGGAGGAAGGGAGCACCTTGGCTTGGGGTGTTCAAGATGTCATGGAGGAGCTTGGCAGAGTTCCAGATGCCATTTATGATAAGGGAGCCCAAGGAAAAGTCCCCCTGATTAGACTATTTGGGAAGACCCCGTCCGCAATCGTTGACCTTATTGCAAAGTTGTGATTGACTTGTCTCACAACACTAGTTCTTGCAGGCAAACTCGACAAAGAACATCAGGATCCATTAGAAAGGGCTTCAAACGTTCATCCTACAGCAATCATGACAAATAATCTCGTTGACTCATACAACAGAACTATCGATTACCTACGTGTATCCATTACCGATCTATGCAATTTCAGGTGCGTTTACTGTCGTCCTCCAGAAGGAGTTAAACTTATCTCTCACGAAGATATCTTGAGATATGAGGAAATCCTGCAAATAATAAATGTAGCGGCTGAAATGGGTGTTCGTAAGATTCGCGTTACAGGAGGAGAGCCAACTGTAAGACGAGGCGTAGTTGATTTCATTAAAAGACTTACTTCCATTAACTCAATTGAGGATGTAGGGCTTACTACCAATGGCGCCCTTTTAGAACTCATGGCTCAAGATCTAAAAAGGGCAGGTCTGAAGAGAATCAACATTAGTTTGGATTCATTGAGACGTGAGACGTTTGCTTCCATAACTGGTAGTGACATGCTCGAGAGGGTAATGAAAGGCATCGATAAAGCTCTAAGTATAGGTTTTCATCCTGTGAAGCTAAATGTTGTCCTGTTAAGAGGCATTAATGAACTCGATGTTCCAGAATTTGCTCGAATGACCATTGATGAACGAATAGATGTACGATTTATAGAAAGGATGCCATTTGGAGGGGAGAATACTCCTGAGAGTTCGCCTGACCCATTTAGTGCGTTAAAAGTCCTTGATATAATTCGGGAAAACGTTGGAGACTTGATCCCTGAGAATCGTGGACCCCTCGATGGCCCTGCAAGCATGTTCCGTCTTACTAGAGCCAAAGGAAGGATAGGCGTCATTGATCCTGTAACTGGACATTTTTGCGGAGATTGCAATAGGCTCAGATTAACTGCGAAAGGGGCATTGAGGCCTTGCCTTTTGAGTTCAAAGGAAATTGATCTGAGATCGATTCTTAGATCTGGAGCTGACGACGGAGAAATTGCGAATATAATCAGAGCAGCGGTAAATTCGAAACCCATAGGCAGGGCGGCTCGTCTTTGCGCTATGACCGATGGAATGAATAGCATCGGAGGATGACATCCCAAGGCCATGTTTTTATAGAATAATATGAATGATCTCTCCTTCTTCAAAAACACTATCTGTTATCATTGTTAACAGAAACACCTCTAAACTCTTACTAGATTGCCTTCGACACATTTACGAGTCTGATCTAGACAGAAGAATTGAAGTTATTGTTGTCGACAACGGTTCAAACGATGATTCCGTAGCAGCGGTCAGGACTAATTTTCCCCAAACAATAGTCATCGAGGCCAACCGAAATCTGGGTTTTGCGAAAGCTAACAACCTAGGGTACCAGAACTCCACCGGAGACCAAATACTTTTGGTTAATACTGACGCAATGCTCTACAGAGACTGTATTTCGGAGCTTTTGACGCACATGGAAGCTGATCAGCGAGTGGGAATGCTCGGGCCTCAATTAGTCAATCCTGATGGCAGTAGGCAGACATCATATGAGATTACGCCGACCCTATTATCCGAAGTAGTTGGTCGAGGGGTTTTAAAATTCTTATTTCCGAGTCAGTATCCCGGTAAAAAAACAATTATATCAACTGCTTCAGAGGTAGAGACACTGATAGGCGCTGTGCTTCTAATCAGAAGAGCTGCTTGGGAGGCGCTGAACGGTTTTGATGATGAATATTTCTTTTTCTTCGAGGAGACAGACTTGGCTTGCAGACTGAGAAAGTCTGGGTGGCTGGTATGCCACGTTCCTCAGGCCAGGGCTATTCATCTCCAGGGCGCCACCGCAAAACAATACAACGCGGCTCCAAGAATCGAATATTACAGGTCGAGATATCTATTTTTCCGAAAGATGTATGGTCGACCAAGTGAATTAATCCTCAAGGTAGCCTTAACTCTAAACCTGACCCTTAACACGTTGTTACTCGGACTCGCCACAATAGTGTCTTTTGGCCAGTCCGAGAGGATTAATCATAAACTTGTTCAACGGGGAACCCTGCTGCTATGGCACATGAAAGGTTTTCCAATTGAAGCTGGGCTCCCCAGAAATTAGACAATTCAATGATCTTTACGCCATTGCGAATACCTTACCAGAGCCCCCAGAGCTGTGACAGCCCTCTCAGGGCTAGCCAATACCGGTAGGCCTTGATCCTGGAGTTCCCTGATGAAAAATTCAGACCTATCGCAGTAGCTGCCGCCTACCACGGGTTTTCCAAACTTGGTTGAAAATTGGCTAGCTACGGCGCTCTGACTTTGAATGTACTGATTGGCAAATGTAGCTGCCTGATCTTTTTCAACTCCCGCGCCTACAACCGCCTGAATGACTCTTTGATGAGGCATGAGGCAATATATGAAGAGCGAATCGACGTTATTGTCTGAAAGCAGGATTTCCGGAATGGTTCCGAGATAATCGCTATAATTTTTTGCGAATGTCAGATCAACTGGGTTTTTTACACTTGCCGTTCCTGGCACAAGAGCCTGTAATTTTTCCAAAGTGTCCTTGCTAAATGGCGAAAGTATAAGACCTGCTCGTTCAGCGGCATCCGCCGCGGCAGCTCCAGGACCTCCTGAGTGAGTTAATATAGCTGTTCTGTTGCCTCTAGCTAGGGGTTGGCTGCCCAATACGTAGGAGAAGTCAAAAAGCTCTTCTATCGAGCGGGCGCGTATTATTCCTGATTGTTTAAATATTCCGTCATACAAAGAATCTGAACCGGCCATGGCTCCGGTGTGAGACATACCGGCCCGACGCCCGGACTCAGACCCTCCGATGTAAAATGCGACTATTGGTTTTTTACGGGATACCTCTGTTGCCACTCTTACAAATTCCCGTCCACGTCTTATTCCTTCGATATAAAGCGCAATGACTCTAGTTTCAGGAGATTCCGCTAAGTATTCTATGCAGTCAGTGAGGTCTGTCATGGCTTCGTTGCCTAAGCTAAATCCCTCACTGTAACCGAGTCCGAATTTTTCAAGGTGAACGAACATCTGAGTTATGAAGCTCCCACTTTGAGAAGCCATTCCAATAAATCCAGGTTTAGCATCATAAGGGAAGAATGTTGTGTTGAGCTTGTGATACGGATTAATGACTCCGATGCAGTTTGGACCTACAAATTTAATGCCGTATTTATTTGCTATATCAACTATCTGTTTTTGGAGCTCTTTCCCATGAGATCCTTCCTGTTCGCCAAAACCAGCAGAGACAATGATCGCTCTATCTATGCCGGATTTCCCACAATCTTCGAGCACTTCCGGGACCACGTTGGTGGGGAGGACAAGGACGGCCAGGTCTACATGGCCTGGAACCTCTGAGACCTTGGAATAAGCGGGCAAACCTTGTATTATTTTATGCTTCGGATGGATCGGATACACAGGGCCAGGGAATTTCATGGCTAATACATGGGATAGCTGCACACTGCCCATCACCATTGAGTTGTTGGATGCGCCCCAGAACGCAATGCTTTTGGGATGCATTATCTTGTAAAGTGGATGTTTGTTATAGTCTGTCAAATTAGCCTCCAATTTCATAAAGGAGTCATCAGGATCTTGTCGCTGGAAATCGGTTTTACAAAATTTTGTTCGAATTCTAGTCTTTGGAAGAACAATTATTCATTCTCTTCCTTCTTGGAATTGACCGAGGTTTCATTCCAGACCAGAGTCAGAAGGAACAAACAAAGCCACCAAACTAAAAATCCCAGAATGACTGAAACCACTGCCAATGGTGATATCGCCATTGACACAAGGAAAATTAAATCAGAATTTGGGAACATGTTTCCGAAGATCATTAGCCATAATCCAAAACAGAATGAGGCAACGGTCACAATACCGCCTAATGATATAGCTATGGTCTTATTTCGAGACATATCCCTTATGCTATTATGAAATCCCAACAATTGTTGAGCGAATTTAGGAGTACCAAAGAACCTTAATGTCTAAATTTTTTGACATATGCGGTGATCATAAGAATATACCGATTGACTCTAAAATCAATCATAATCTTTTAAAACTTGTTGAAAAGCCAGCCCGATACATTGGCTCAGAACTCAACTCGGTATATAAGGACCTTTCATCGGTTAAATTACACATGGCATTGGCCTTCCCAGATGTCTATGAGATTGGGATGTCACATTCGGGACTGAAAATCCTCTATTCGGTTGCCAATTCATCAAGTGAAGTTTATGCGGAAAGAGTCTATGCTCCTTGGGTAGACATGGAAAAAGTTCTTAGGGACTCAAGAATTCCTTTGACTACCCTTGAAACCAAGACTCCTCTCAATGAATTGGATCTAATAGGTTTTTCTCTCCAATATGAACTGTGCGCTACCAATGTTCTGCAAATGCTCGATCTGGGTGGCATTCCCTTAGTATCTGAAAACAGAACGGAGAATGACGCGTTTGTAATTGCTGGAGGACCGGTTTGTTTTAACCCGGGACCCATATCGCGATTTTTTGACGCAATAGTTATCGGCGATGGAGAGCAGGTTCTTCTCGAAATGATCCAGTCTCAAATAGAATGGAAAAACTCCGGTTTAGACAGATCTGAATTGTTAGAAAAATGGAAAGAGATACCAGGAGTTTTTGTTCCTTCACTGCGTGAGCCTACCGACAAGATTACCAAGCGATTGGTGATAAGTTTAGAGACCGCCCCTTTTCCAATTGACCCTATAACCCCGATTTGCTCCATCGCGCATGACCGTATAGGTATTGAGTTGGCGCGGGGTTGTACTCGTGGATGTCGTTTTTGTCAGGCCGGAATGATTTATAGACCGGTTCGTGAAAGAGAGTTGTCAACGATAATGAAAATCGCTAACGATTCTCTGAATAATACCGGCTGGGATGAAATCTCCCTTTTGTCACTGTCTACGGGAGATTATTCCAAGATCTCAACGTTGGTAAAATCATTGACGCATCAATTTGCAGGATCGAGAGTAGCAATTTCACTTCCATCTTTACGTACCGACACATTCGATTCGGAGCTAGCGCAAGAAATACAAAAAGTTAGAAAGACGGGCTTTACACTGGCTCCCGAGGCAGGAACGGATCGTTTGAGAAGTGTAATCAACAAAGGAAACACCGAGGATGACCTTAAGTATGCTGTTAATTCCGCGTTTTCTTTGGGATGGAAGGGACTCAAGCTATACTTCATGATTGGTTTGCCTACTGAAACTGATGAGGACCTGGATGGAATAGTTTCTCTAATTGGCAAAGCTACAAAATGGTCAAAGGGAGGGGCTCTAAGGGCTTCCTTATCCACTTTTGTGCCTAAGGCCCATACCCCTTTTCAGTGGGCCCAGCAAATATCTATTGACGAGACGAGGCGAAGACAAAACTATATTAGGAAAGCTCTTAAAAGAAATGGATCATTGATTAAATGCCACGATCCGAAAGCCTCCTACCTTGAGGGAGTTTTCGCCCGAGGAGATGGTAAGCTAGGGGCGGTTATCATAAAAGCTTTCGAATTAGGAGCAAGATTTGACGGTTGGGGAGACCAGCTAAAGTTCGATGTATGGATGGCGGCATTTGAGGAGCTTGGAGTAGATCCGGATCTATACCTGAGGAAACGAGATACCCAGGAAGAACTCCCCTGGGATTTTGTGGATTCCAGAGTTTCCAAGGACTACCTTGTTAAGGAATGGGAAAAAGCTCTTTCAGCGACGAGCACAGAGGACTGCCGTCAAGGGAAATGCGGTTCATGCGGAGTCTGTGATTTCAAGGAAATTCGTCCAGTCTTCGTCAAGGAAAACGATGACCATGAAACACAGGATTCTGAAAGTAGTACGGAAAAAAACAACCGCAAGCATAGAGGCTTTCTTCTCAAGTTCGCAAAAAGAAAATTGATGAAATTTGTAGGACACCTTGACATCGCTAGGGCTTTTCACAGGGCCTTTAGAAGACTCAATATCAAGCTTGAATATTCAAAAGGGTTTCACCCCCATCCAAAAATAAGATTCTCTCCGCCTGCCAGCTTTGGGATTCAGAGCGAATGTGAAATGATGGAATTTAGAACTTTAAATTGTACATTAGGGCTAGAGGAAATACTGGAATCGTTAAGGCATTCTCTTCCTTCTGGACTTGTTCCGTTAGATCTTTATGAAACCACATTGAATGAGAAAACGGTTTCTGCTAAAATTCTTGACATAACTTATGAAATTAAGCTGGTGGATTTAGGTGGAGCCGGAATAGCTAATGATAAAATTCGCCAATTTATCAATTCGGACCATGTATATGTGACCTCGGAACGAAAGGGAAAAAAGAGGGTCCGCGATGTTAAAGAATGGATTAAGGAAATTTTCACCACTCCCAAATCACTCTTTTTTACAATAAGAAGCGATGAAACAGGATCACTAAATCCTTTTGAAGCACTGGGCGCTATTTTTGATTTAGATTCCAGCCGATCGCATGAAATTGAAATAGTTAAAAAAGCGGTTTCATTGGCAAGAGATTGACAACCGTTAATAAGGAAATGTCGAATGACCTCTGAAATTGTAATGAATGTAACCGATAGAGAGACTCGGCTAGCCTTACTCGAGGATGGTCAGGTAGCTGAGATTCATCTGGAGCGTAAGGGTGAAAGGGGCATAGTCGGTAACATTTACAAAGGACAGGTCATTAAAGTCTTACCGGGAATGCAAGCAGCATTTGTGGATATCGGTTTACCCAGAGCGGCCTTTTTGTACGTAGGAGATGTCTATCACCATGTCCATGATTTCAATATGATCAATGGCGACGAATCTGAGGAAGAAAATCAGGATGAAAACATGGGAATGTCAGAGGGAATTGACGAGCACATTCCTTTCTTTGCCCCAATTGAAGATTTAATCGAGGAAGGGGAAGACATTCTCGTACAGATATCCAAGGAACCCTTAGGCACCAAAGGCGCTAGAATTACTTCTCATGTTTCCATACCGGGACGATATCTGGTATTCATGCCCACCGTTGATCATATCGGAATCTCCAGAAGGATAGAGAACGAAGCCGAAAGACAGCGTTTGAAGGACATTATAAGCGAAATAAAACCACCATCCTGCGGTATCATTGTCCGGACTGTCAGTGAGCATGAAGATGTTGATAAACTCAAAGCCGACCTGACTTTTTTGCAGGGGACATGGGATAGGATATTGGAGAAAGAAAAGCGATCGCCAGCTCCGTATTTGATCTATGAGGATCTGGATCTTTGTCTGAGGGGTGTTCGAGATTTGTTTACAGAGAATGTAACCAAGCTCGTAATTGATTCACGTGAGCAAGCCCAGCGCATTATAGAATTTATGGACACATTCATGCCTTCATTAAAACCGTGCGTTGAACTTTATGAAGGCGCCGAGCCAATTTTTGATTATTACGGAATCGAAATGGAGCTCAATAAGGCTCTAGGCCGAAAAGTCTGGTTGAAGTCCGGCGGGTATATCAACATAGATTTTACAGAGGCTCTCGTAGCCATAGATGTTAATACGGGAAGGTACGTAGGGAAACGAAATCTTCAAGAGACCATTCTAAAAACCAATCTGGAAGCAGCCAAGGAAATAGCCTATCAACTTCGTCTAAGGAATATCGGCGGTATAATTATTGTCGACTTTATCGATATGGATCGACAAGCCGACCGTGAGAAGGTTTCGAATGCGCTTCAGGATGCATTAAAAAAGGACAAGCAAAAAACCAATATTCTGAAGATTTCTGAATTGGGTCTGGTTCAGATGACCAGAAAAAGAACCAGAGAGAGTCTTACAAGGACTCTTTGCGTTCAATGCCCCTACTGTGAAGGTAAAGGGTTTCTAAAATCTAAGACGACGGTTTGTTATGAGATTCTCCGAGCGATAGTTAAAAATATTTCGTATGACTGTGTTGGCACGATGAGGGTAACTGCCCATCCGGAGGTGCTAAAGATATTGTTTGAACAGGAGAACGATAAAATAGTTCAAATACAGCACACCCACAATGTTGTTATTCAACCCAATCCCGACCCCAACCTGCATCAGGAACAATATGAAATTGCCTGTGGGTGATACCTCTACAATTAACCGATGAAAAACTTTCGATCCAAGAGATTTTACGCAGGTAAATACAGCCAATCAAAATGGTGGACAGGGGGCTTTGAGTCAGTCGATGTAGGGGCCAGTTGCCGATTGATCCCATTCTGGGAGACAAACAAAATGGTAAACGACCGAATCCCCATTGTAATTGACCCAGGCCCGGCTTTTGGTCTCGGAGATCACCCCACAACCATCATGGCTCTTGAACTGCTGGAGATGTCTCTAAAAGATCTAAAGAATCACTATAATTCCCTGTCTGTCCTGGATGTGGGATGCGGGGTTGGAGTCCTGGCCATAGCGTCACTACTATTGGGCGCCAGCAATGCTGTGGCCATAGATATTGACCCTGTGGCGGTAAACATCGCCAAACGGAATTGTTTGACCAATAGGGTTATTACTGACACGGAGGATCAGGATGTCATAGCCCTATGTGTGGGTGGTATTGAAAGCATTCGGGGAAAATTTGACCTCGTCGTAGCCAACCTGGTGGCTCCCCTGTTGATAAGGATTGCCAAAAACCTTTCGGAGAATACTAGAAACCTACTCCTGCTTTCAGGTATCTACGAAACCATGGCAAAGGAAGTGGAAGCCGTTTTCACTGGGGAAGGCTTCTTACTCATTGATGCACGTTCGCAAGGAGAATGGAGATCTTTCATGTTCAAAAAATACTGAAAATCCTGTTGAGCAATAGGGAAAAAACAAAAAGCGAGGAAGAATCTTTCAATTGCTTCCTCGCCGCACGAAATCTGAAATCTAGAAACTAAAAAGGGTCTTTAATCTTCTTCAGAATGTTGTTTGCCCATTCCCTTGAGACCGATCAAAGTAGTGCTTCCACTCGACCAATACTCCAAGTGTCCTTCCATAACCATTTTGTTAACCAGGTTCTTGACTTCGCGGTTCTTCATGTCAGGACAAATGGCATAAAAGTCTTTTAAATAAAACTTGGACTTACTTTTAGATTTTCCCTTTAAAGTATCGAGGATCAGTTGTCTTGCTTCGTCTTCGGTCATGGAAAGCTCCTTTCCACCGAAAAATAATTAGAATTTGAACTGAGTTGACTGTCGCCAGGTGGTGTAAGCAAAACGATAGTCATCGATCAAGTGATGGGTGAAAGGAATATTGGTTTTCTCAAAGAATCTTTCCCAACCGATTCTCTCTGCCCATTCGCCGAGTCTTTCGTACTTGCGGGCATCAGCAGCGTAAACATCAAGAATGTTTTTGACTGCCTTAACCGTAGTTTCCCATCTTGGGGGCTCATTGGGAATAAACGGAATAACGACCTTCGAGAATTTCGGTTTGCTGATTCTGTTGGACAGTTTTCCGCCGACAAGTATCGCTACGCCACTTCCAAGGTCATCAGCCAGAGGCATGGCAGCGCACATTGTGTAGCAGTTACCACAGAACATACAGCGCTCAGCGTTGACTTCCAGGGATTTTAGGCCGGTTGCGGTCTTTGCAGGTTTAATGGCTCCCGTGGGGCATGCAGCGATTGCCAATGGCAATTCGCAGAGTTTGTCGATCCACTCGCTGTCAATCATAGGTGGTTTTCTGTGAATACCTAGAATAGCGATATCCGAGCAGTGAACCGCGCCGCACATGTTCAGGCAGCAAGCCAAAGAAACTCTGACAGGAGCAGGAAGTCTCATGCTGCCAAATTCATCATAAATTCCGTCCATAACTGCCTTGACAACACCTGAAGCGTCGATGGCGGGTGTGTGACAGTGAGCCCATCCCTGGGTATGAACGATGTTGGTGACACCTGCGCCAGTCCCGCCGACCGGGAACTTGTTGGAACCAGCCTCGAATTTACGACTCTTAAGGTCATCTACCAGAGGCTTTACTTTTTCCTTCGAATCCACCATAAACTCAATGTTATTTCTTGTGGTGAATCTCAGGTAACCATCGCAGTGCTTATCAGCGATATCGCATATCTCTTTGATGTGTTCGACGCTCATGAGGCGGCATCCGCCAACACGAATGGTATAAACTTCGTCACCTGTCTCTGATTTGTGCATCAAGACCCCTGGCTCTAGGATGTCGTGATAGAGCCATTTGCCTTTATTATTCTTGATAACGGGCGGAAAGAAATCCGCGTAATAACGCGGACCTATATCAGTAATTCTATCTTTCAATGGATCGCTTGGATCGTAAGGCATAG